>NZ_JBNDKR010000006.1:0-557474 GCF_050435645.1 Paraburkholderia sp. GAS206C
ATTTTTTAAAAACACCCCCCTTTTTTTTGTTTTATCCCTTTTTTTTTGGGGGGGGGGGGGGGGGGGGGGGGGGGGGGGGGGGGGGGGGGGGGGGGCCGGGGGGGGCCCGCCCCCCCCCGCCCCTTAAGCAGCCTCGGAGTCAGCCGCGAGTGTGCGCCGCGACGGAATTACGACGCGCTCTACCGGGGCGTCGACGTGCAACAGTGTGGCGGCGAGTTGTTGCAGATGCGCACCGTCACTGGTCGAGCAAAACCGGGGCAGATCAACTGCCGAGCCCGGCGCGGCACGCAGGCCGTGCTGATCGAGAATGCGCTCCACCTGCCGGGCAATAGCAACGCTGGTATCGATCAGCGTCATGCGCTCACCGACGATATCGCGGATCGCCGCATCCAGAAACGGATAGTGCGTGCAGCCGAGCACCAGCGTGTCGGCGCCGGCGTCGAGCATCGGTTGCAGGTAGCTGTCGAGCAGCGCGCGCAACTCAGCTGAGCCGATATCGCAGCGTTCGATGGCCTGTACCAGTCCATGACCAGGCTGGCAGAGAAACCGGCAGTCCGCGGCATAGCGTTCCAGCAGCGTCTGAAAGCGGGCGCTACGCAGCGTGACCTGAGTGGCGAGCACGCCGGCCACGCGGGATTTCGACTGCAGGGCCGCCGGTTTGATACCCGGCTCGACGCCGATCAGCGGAATCGGCAAGCGCTCGCGCACCAGCGCAATGGATTGAGCCGTCGCGGTGTTGCACGCCACCACCAGCACTTTCGCGCCCTGCTTGACGAGCCATTCCCCGATCGCGAGTGTGCGGTCGGCGATGAAATCGTCGTCGCGTTCACCGTAAGGCGCGTACAGCGAATCAGCCACATAGATGACCGCTTCGTCAGGCAATTGCGTGCGCAGCGCGCGCAACACGGACAGACCACCCAGACCCGAGTCGAACACGCCTATCGGAGCATGAGGTGCGTGATCCTGCGTCTTGCCTGAGGCATGAGCCTCGCTGACGGTCTGCTCCAGGGAAGCGCTGGAAGATGATGAAGACGAGGTGGGCGCAATAAGGCCTGCGTCTGACGAAGCAGTGTGCATGGGCGCGGTCACGGCAGCAGAGAGGACAGAGAGGGGCACAGGAAAAGGCGAACAATCGAGCTCGCGTCGTCCATCGCAGAGTACGCGGGCTGCATGGCTTAGGACTCGATCGAGCCCATGCCGCTTTGCTGGTAATTCTGGATGCCAACCTTGTCGATCAGATCCAGTTGCGTTTCCAGCCAGTCAATATGTTCTTCAGTGTCGTCGAGAATCTTCACGAAGATTTCACGCGAGATGAAATCGCGTACTGATTCGCAATACACAATCGCTTCCTTGCAGGTGCTCTGCGAAATCTGTTCGAGCTTCAGGTCGCATTCGAGAATCTCTTTGGTTTCCTCGCCGATCAGCAGCTTGTGCAGGTCTTGCAGATTCGGCAGACCGTCCAGCATGAAAATGCGTTCGATCAGCCAGTCGGCATGCTTCATTTCGCCGATCGATTCATCGTATTCATGCTTGCCGAGCTTATCGAGGCCCCAATGCTTGTACATCCGGGCGTGCAGGAAGTACTGGTTGATCGCAGTGAGTTCATTCTTCAACTGCGAGTTCAGATATTCGATAACCTTCTTGTCGCCTTGCATGATTTTTTCCTTGTGGGGCTCTGAAATACGATTTTTCAACAACAATAAACGCCCGACCCAAAAAAGCCAAGGAGCGAAGCATTTTTTGATGCTTACCCGTTGCGAGTCACGGGCTGGTGATGTTGCTGTGGTCTGCTCAATGAAAAAGCCGGGACCGTGAGCCCCGGCTTTGCGTTACCAGATTGGCGGCCGTTGCAGCGAGCTTTAAACCGTTGCGACCGGAATCTTACCGATCTTTGCTTGCCATTCCTTCGGGCCGGTCTGATGTACCGACGTGCCGTTCGAATCGACCGCTACCGTGACCGGCATATCCTGCACGTCGAATTCGTAGATGGCTTCCATGCCCAGGTCTTCGAACGCGAGCACCTTGGCGCTGCGGATCGCCTTCGACACGAGGTACGCAGCACCACCTACCGCCATCAGATACGCCGCCTTGTGCTTCTTGATGGATTCGATTGCAACCGGACCGCGTTCGGCCTTGCCGATCATCGAAATGAGACCTGTTTGCGACAACATCGTCTCGGTGAACTTGTCCATCCGCGTGGAAGTAGTGGGACCCGCCGGGCCGACCGCTTCGTCGCGCACCGGATCGACCGGACCGACGTAATAGATCACGCGATTGGTGAAGTCCACCGGCAGCTTTTCGCCCTTGGCGAGCATGTCGGCGATGCGCTTGTGCGCAGCGTCGCGACCCGTCAACATCTTGCCCGACAGCAAGAGTGTCTGGCCCGGCGTCCACGAAGCGACTTCGGCCGGCGTGAGCGTGTTCAGATCGACGCGCTTGCTCTTTTGCGTGTCCGGTTCCCATTGCACCTTCGGCCATGCGTCGAGCGACGGCGCTTCGAGCTTCGCGACGCCCGAGCCATCCAGTGTGAAGTGTGCATGACGGGTGGCCGCGCAGTTCGGGATGATCGCGATCGGCTTGCTCGCAGCGTGCGTGGGCGCAGCCATGATCTTGACGTCGAGCACGGTGGCGAGACCGCCGAGACCTTGTGCGCCGATCCCCAGTGCGTTGACCTTCTCATGCAGTTCAACACGCAGCTCTTCGATCCAGTCTTTCGGACCACGCGCGATGACGTCCTGGATGTCGATCGGATCCATCAGCGATTCCTTCGCCATCAGCATCGCCTTTTCAGCCGTGCCACCGATGCCGATGCCGAGCATGCCCGGCGGACACCAGCCGGCGCCCATCGTCGGCACGGTCTTGATGATCCAGTCGACGATCGAATCCGACGGGTTCAGCATCGCAAACTTCGACTTGTTCTCCGAGCCGCCGCCCTTGGCCGCGACCTGCACGTCGACCTTGTCGCCCGGCACGATCTCGTAGTGGATCACGGCCGGTGTGTTGTCCTTGGTGTTCTTGCGCGCACCTTCCGGCGGGCTCACGATCGACGCGCGCAGCACGTTGTCCGGATTCAGATAACCGCGGCGCACGCCTTCGTTGATCATGTCGGTGACGCCCATCGTCGCACCGTCCCAACGCACATCCATCCCGACCTTCACGAACACCGTGACGATGCCGGTGTCCTGGCAGATCGGACGCTTGCCTTCGGCGCACATGCGGCTGTTGGTGAGGATCTGCGCAATCGCATCCTTCGCGGCGGGGCTCTCTTCGAGCTCGTAGGCGCGGCCGAGGGCCTGGATGTAATCGAGCGGGTGGTAGTAGCTGATGTACTGAAGCGAATCAGCAATGCTCTGGATCAGATCTTCCTGTTTGATGACGGTCATGGCTAGCTCTGTGGGGACAATGGCGCTTGTTATACGGATCGCAAGGGCGGCGCGATCAGTCTTGCGCCTTCAGGGGAGGGGAAACTGGTTGCTCGCGCTGCGGCTCGTAAAAATGCGCCGGGTGCGTATGCGTGGTCAGACGGTCGACGAAGGCCATCACTACCGCGGACAACAGGAACGCCAGGTGAATGATCACCTGCCACATGATGGTGTGCGTCGTATTCTGGTCCGGGCTGATAAAGGTCTTCAGAAGGTGGATCGACGAAATGCTGATCAGCGCCATGGAGAGCTTCACTTTCAGCACGCCGGCGTTCACGTGATCGAGCCACTCGGGCTCATCCGGATGACCCTCTACGCCGAGGCGCGACACGAAGGTTTCATACCCGCCGATGATCACCATGATCAGCAGGTTCGAGATCATCACCACGTCGATCAGGCTGAGGACGACCAGCATGACGTTGGTTTCGTCGAGCGTCATCGAGGCCGTGACCAGATGCCAGACTTCCTTGATGAACAGGACGACGTAGACGCCTTGCGCAATGATCAGACCGAGGTAAAGCGGCACCTGCAGCCAGCGGCTCATGAAGATGATGGCGGGCAGCGGGCGCATTGGGCGGCGCGTTTTACCAGCGGAGTCGGGGCGCGGAGCGGACATGGGCAAGGATCGTGGCTCAGGGCGATGAATGTGGGCGGCGCGAAATGGCATGGCATTTCGCACAAAACCGCGGACAAACCCACGGAGACGCTCGCGGAAAAGCAGGCGAACAAGCTCACGGCAGGCGCGCTATTGTACAGCGACACCCGGGTTTACCTGGTGGAGTCCTGCAAACGCGCAGGTCTGGCTTCAAGGTGGAACTGGAACGGGGAGTTCAGTTAGCATTGTAAAAGGGGCGCGTACGAAGCGCCCGGCGCTCGTCCAGCGGGCCTCCGGGTGGCGTGGCCGAAGAAGTGCCTCTGAAACATAAGCGCCAAGGTCTGGCGTTTGCTTCCGGGGTTTGGGCCGCGTCAGGTGGCGAGCCCACAACGGCACCATATCAAGGCTTAAGCGGGTAGCATCCCGCTGTATGAGGCTTGCGTAAGTGGCCGGTAAGTTGCAACGTTTATCTTGAGCGATGAACGGGTCGATCTTCAGACTGCGGCATATTGCAGTGCCGCACGCGGTTTCGCCGTTCGGCTGCGCGGACAGTGAAGGGTCCGCGCGAGGGTTGGAGACAGGTGTCGCGGGCAAAGGCTATGCGGCGCCACCATGACATGACGCGTCACCGGCGCGTCAGCACAGGATTTTCGTTTTATCTTCACCAAGGGGTAGTCGATGTCTGCGATTGAATCGGTTCTTCAGGAACGCCGCGTTTTTCCACCCTCCGCCGAAGCCATGGCGGGCGCGACGATCTCCGGCATGGACGCGTACCGGGCGCTCGCCGCCGAAGCGGAACGCGATTACGAAGGCTTCTGGGGGCGTCTCGCGAAAGAGACGTTGAGCTGGAACAAGCCCTTCACCAAGGTGCTCGACGAGTCGAAAGCGCCGTTCTATACGTGGTTCGAGGACGGCGAACTGAACGCGTCGTATAACAGCCTGGACCGCCACGTCGAAGCCGGTAACGGCGAGCGCGTCGCGATCGTCTTCGAGGCCGACGACGGCACGGTTACCAACGTCACCTATCAGGACCTGCTGCAGCGTGTGAGCCGCTTCGCCAATGCGCTGAAAAAGCGCGGCGTGAAGAAGGGCGACCGCGTGGTGATCTATATGCCGATGTCGATCGAAGGCATCGTCGCCATGCAGGCTTGCGCGCGGATCGGCGCGACGCACTCGGTGGTGTTCGGCGGCTTCTCGTCGAAGTCGCTCAATGAGCGTCTCGTCGACGTAGGCGCCGTGGCGCTGGTTACGTCTGACGAACAGATGCGCGGCGGCAAGGCATTGCCGCTGAAGAATATCGCCGATGAAGCGCTTGCGATGGGCGGCTGCGAAGCGGTCAAGAGCGTGATCGTTTACAAACGCACCGGCGGCAAGATTGCCTGGAACGAAGGCCGCGACCTGTGGATGCATGAACTGACCGAGGCCGAGTCCGACCAATGCGCGCCGGAGTGGGTCAGCGCCGAGCATCCGCTCTTTATCCTCTACACCTCGGGTTCGACCGGCAAGCCGAAGGGCGTGCAGCACAGCACCGGTGGCTACCTGCTGTGGGCCACGCAGACGCTGAAGTGGACCTTCGACTGGAAGCCCACGGATGTGTTCTGGTGTACCGCGGACATCGGCTGGATCACCGGCCACAGCTACATCGCATATGGTCCGCTGGCGCTCGGCGGCACCCAGGTGGTGTTCGAAGGCGTGCCGACGTATCCGAATGCGGGACGCTTCTGGAACATGATCGCGAAGCACAAGGTCTCGCTGTTCTATACGGCGCCTACCGCGATCCGTTCGCTGATCAAATACGCTGAAGCCGATGCGAAGGTGCATCCGAAGAGCTACGACCTGTCGTCGCTGCGCGTGATCGGCACGGTCGGCGAGCCGATCAATCCGGAAGCGTGGATGTGGTACCACGAGAACGTCGGCGGCGGCCGTTGCCCGATCGTCGATACATGGTGGCAGACGGAGACGGGCGGTCACATGATCACGCCGTTGCCGGGCGCGACGCCGCTGGTGCCGGGTTCGTGCACGCTGCCGCTGCCGGGCATCATGGCGGCGGTGGTCGACGAGACCGGCCAGGATGTGCCGAACGGGCAGGGCGGGATTCTGGTGGTCAAACGTCCGTGGCCTTCCATGCTGCGTAACGTGTGGGGCGACCCGGAGCGCTACAAGAAGAGCTATTTCCCGGAAGAGCTCGGCGGCAAGCTGTACCTCGCCGGTGACGGCGCAGTGCGCGACAAGGAAACCGGCTACTTCACGATCATGGGCCGTATCGACGATGTCCTCAACGTGTCGGGCCACCGGCTCGGCACGATGGAGATCGAGTCGGCGCTGGTGTCCAATCCGATCGTCGCGGAAGCGGCGGTGGTGGGGCGTCCGGACGATACGACCGGCGAAGCCGTGTGCGCCTTCGTGGTGCTGAAGCGCTCGCGTCCGGAAGGCGAGGAAGCGGTGAAGATTGCCAACGAACTGCGTGCGTGGGTCGGCAAGGAGATTGGACCGATCGCCAAGCCGAAGGACATCCGCTTCGGCGACAACCTGCCGAAGACGCGCTCGGGCAAGATCATGCGCCGCCTGCTGCGCTCGCTGGCCAAGGGTGAGGAGATTACGCAGGACGTATCGACGCTGGAGAACCCGGCGATTCTCGATCAGCTTGGCGAGTCGCTGTGAGTGTAGTGTGAGCTTCTGAGGACACCGCGCGGACAACCCCGATTGCCTGCGCGGTTCCTTTTTGATACATAGGCGCATGGCCGCGCCGCATCCCCCCTCTCAATCCGCGCTTCATCCACCGCCCGAACCGCCTCCGGTCTCGGAGGCGATGGCGCGCGCGCATCGACGCTACTGGCGTTTCAACCTGCTGTCGATCGGCGTATTGATGGCCCTCGGCTTTCTCGTTTCGTTCGTGGTGCCGCTGGCGGCGCCTGCATTGTCGAAGGTCCGTTTCGCCGGTTTCAGCCTGCCGTTTTACGTCGGCGCTCAAGGGGCGATCCTGATCTACGTGGCGTTGATCGTCGTCTATATCGTGCTGATGCAGCGCGCCGATCGTACGCTGCAACGCGCGTTCGATGCGGACGCAAACGTCGACCCTGGCACGACGCCGGCCAGTCCCGCCACAGCGCGAGGAAACTGAGCCGATGACGCTCACGCATCGGCTCATCCGCTCGTACGCGTTCTACACGCTAGGGTTTCTGGCCTTCATCTACGTGATGTGGCGCATCGAGAACGTGACGGGGCCGGGCGTGTGGATCGGCTATGTGTTCCTGTTCGTGCCGATCGCTGTGTATGCAGTCATCGGTCTGCTGTCGCGCACCTCCGATCTGGTGGAGTACTACGTCGCGGGACGGCGCGTGCCGTCCGCTTTCAACGGTATGGCGACGGCGGCGGACTGGTTGTCGGCGGCGTCGTTCATCGGTCTCGCGGGTTCGATCTACGCGACTGGCTACGACGGTCTCGCGTATCTGATGGGCTGGACCGGCGGCTATTGCCTGACCGCGTTCCTGCTCGCGCCGTATGTTCGCAAGCTGGCGCGCTACACGATTCCCGACTTTCTCGGCACGCGCTTCTCGAGCAACGCAGTGCGCGGACTCGCTGCGCTATCCGCGATCCTGTGCTCGTTCGTCTATCTGGTGGCACAGATCCAGGGCGTGGGACTGATTGCGACGCGCTTTATCGGCGTCGATTTTGCGGTGGGGATTTTCTGCGGACTGGCGGGCATTCTGGTGTGCTCGTTCCTCGGCGGCATGCGCGCGGTGACGTGGACCCAGGTGGCACAGTACGTCATCCTGATCTTTGCGATCCTGATTCCTGTATCGATGATCGCGCATAAGGATGGCCTCGGCTGGGTGCCGCAATTTAACTACGGACGACTCATGTCGCGTGTCGAGATTCTGGAGCGCCAGGTGCGCGACTCGCCGCTGGACCAGAACGTACGCGAGAACTACCGGATGCAGGCGGCGCAGTTGCAGACGCGGATCGACAGGCTACCGCAATCGTTCACGGACGCGAAGCAGCAACTGACGCAGCAGGTGGCTGACTTGCGCCGGCATAACGGTCCGTTGCGCGACATCAACACCGGCGAGCGGGCGCTTGAACTGTTCCCGCGCGACGCTGACGCGGCGAGGATCGTGTGGACGCAACAGCGTGAGGCGTTGCTGATGCGCGCGTCGTCGCCGGTGCCGATGGCCGAGCCGTTTCCGGCGATCAGCGCCGAAGACCGGCAGACGCATGAGCGCAATTTTTTGTCGCTGCTGCTGTGTCTGTCGCTGGGGACGGCGAGCTTGCCGCATATCCTGACGCGCTATAACACGACCACGTCCGTGGCCTCGGCGCGGCGCTCGGTTGGCTGGACGCTGTTCTTTGTCGCGCTGTTTTATCTGACCGTGCCGGTGCTATCGGTGCTGATCAAGTACGAGATCCTCGCGAATCTCGTGAATCATTCGTTTGCGGATTTGCCGCAGTGGTTGACGCAGTGGCTGAGGATCGAGCCGAACCTGATCAGCGTCGCCGATACGAATCACGATGGCCTCGTGCAGTGGAGCGAGATCCAGATGCAGCCGGATATGGTGGTGCTGGCGGCGCCGGAGATTGCGGGGCTGCCGTATGTGATGTCGGGCTTGATCGCGGCGGGGGCGCTGGCGGCCGCGCTTTCGACGGCGGATGGACTGTTGCTGACGATTGCGAATGCGCTCTCGCACGATGTCTACTATCACATGGTCGATCCGGCGGCGTCGAGCCAGCGGCGCGTGACGATCTCGAAGATTTTGCTGCTGGGGGTGGCGCTGTTTGCGTCGTACGTGGCGTCGCTGAATACGGGGAATATTCTGTTTCTGGTGGGGGCGGCGTTTTCGCTGGCGGCGTCAAGCCTGTTTCCGGTGCTGGTGCTTGGGGTGTTCTGGAAGCGTACGACCCGGCTTGGGGCGGTGGCGGGGATGGTGGCGGGGCTGGTGGTGTGCATCTACTACATCGTCTCGACATATCCGTTTTTCACGCAGATGACGGGGTTCGTCGGGGCGCGGTGGTTTGGGATCGAGCCGATCAGCTCGGGCGTGTTTGGCGTGCCGGCGGGGTTTCTGGTGGCGATTCTGGTGAGTCTCGTGGATCGGAAACCGGACGCTTATACGCGGGCGCTGGTGGACTATATCCGGCATCCGTAAGGCGGCTGGATCGGCCTCTGGCGGGCGTTTGAGCGGTGTTCGAGGTCCGTTTCAGGACAGGGGTGGCGCGGGCTCCGGATTTTGCTATAATTCGGCTCCCGCCGGAGAGATGGATGAGCGGTTTAAGTCGCACGCCTGGAAAGCGTGTATAGGTTAATAACCTATCCGGGGTTCGAATCCCCGTCTCTCCGCCAGAATGGAACATCAAAACCCTGTAAGTTCAATGGCTTACAGGGTTTTTGTCTTTTTTGGCCCATCACATAGCCCATCATCGGGCAGTGTTTCGCGGCTGGCCAATGATGCCGCTCGGCGTTTGACGCCCGTCTCTCATTCGTCACTCTCCTCCAGAATCCGGCTATGTCCGGTGCGCGACGAGGGAGGCCGTAACGAGCAAGCGGTGGTGAGCAGACGATTCTTGCGAGACCGCCCAAAGCCCACTCAAGATTGGCCATCCAGGCTCGTCCGCTGTTGGACAGCGCTTAGTGATTTTGCCTTGACAACAAATGACAAATTCTGTGCCTCCGACTCGTAGAATCGGGACGGATTGCGCGGTAAAAACCTTCAGGGGTTGAACTGGCCTCGCATCGCGGCCTACCAATCTAAGCAGTCCTGATGCACCGCAGGCCGCGCCTCTAAAAACAATCATCGAGGAGGGCAGCCTATGGCGGACCTGCAAGACGCGCTGCAAGCCATACCAGGCAGACAGGCGTATCACCTCGCCGTGCCTGGCACAGATAGCGCGGTGGCGCTGTCGGTCGTGTCGTTCACCGCGACCGAAAAAATGGGCGCACCCAATGAGGTGCGTGTCATGTTGACCCACCCGTTGCAGCTTGCGCGTGCTGACTACCTGAACCGCGACGCGTCGTTTTCAATCGAGACAGACGACGGGACCATACGCAGGTTCTCCGGGTTCATCGCACGCTTTTCGACGTTGCAAACCACGAAGGATTTCGTCGCGTACGAAATCGTGCTCAGGTCGCATATCGCGCGGCTTGAGGCCGTCACGCGTAACAGGATTTTCCAGCACGGCACGACGCCGGACATCCTGAAGGCCATCGCGCAGGGCCAAGGCATGCGGCCCGAGCAGATGTCGTTTCGCTTGCGCAGGCAGTATCCCCAGCACGCGTTCCGCATGCAGTACGGAATGTCGGACGCGGCCTACGCCCATATGCTGATGGAAAAGGCGGGTATCTACAGCTATATCGTCGAAAGGGAATACGGCGACCAGACGGTCTATGGCGACGACATTGACCACTATATCTACGACCCGCAATTGGTCGTGCCGTACCGCGAGGCGGCCGGACTTGAAGCGGGCGGCATCGAGGCGGTCATGTCGATCAGTACGCATACCTCGACAGTGCCGAGGTCGTTCATGGTCGCGGACTACAACCCGGATGCGGCTTGGGAGCGCTTCAGGGACGAAGCCAACATCGCGCCGCAGGACGACACGACCTATGGCCAGGCCTATGTCTATGGCACGCACCATCTTGACCAGGCGGGCGCGCAGTGGGAGGCACAACTTCGCCACGAAGCGGCCATCGCCCGCCAGGTTGTCTACGAAGGCGAGAGCAACGTGCTTGCGTTGCAGTGCGGCCGCGTGCTGGAAACCGATGCTGTCCTGGTCGATGCGCCAAAGGGCATGGTCATCATCGAAATTACGCACAGCGGCGCGCGTGACAAGGCTTATTCCAACACCTTCAGGGCGATTCCCGCCGACCGGCGCTTCAGGCTCGAACTGAAGCCGCAGACGTGGACCAAAGTGAGCGGCACCCTGTCGGGGCGAATTTGCAGTCCGGACAGCTACACCTATTCGTACATCAACGCAGACGGGCGCTATATCGTTCGTTTCGATTCAGACTTCGAGACGTGGCCCAATGGCGGCGAGAGCGTACCGCTGCGCCTGGCAAAACCGTTCGCGGGCAAGGGGCGAACCGGCATGCACTTCCCCGCGCTTGACGATGCCGAAGCGGTGATTACCTGCCGTGATGGCGATCCGGATAAGCCCGAAATCAGCGCCTTCCATCACCATAGCCAGGCGCGCGACCTGGTGACGAGCGACCGGCGCTGGCTCTCGCGCAACATGATCCGCACGCAGAAGAATAACAAGCTGCGTTTCGAAGACTGGTCGGGCCAGGAAGGTGCCAAGCTGAGCACAGAGCATTCGGGCAAGTCGCAACTGAATCTCGGCTACCTGGTCAATAACAAGCTGGAATACAGGGGCGAAGGCTATGAGCTTCGCACTTCGGGTTACGGCGTGAACCGCGCGGGCAAGGGAATGATGGTCACGACCTATGACCGCCCTGGCGCGACCGGCCAGCAACTGGACATGCAGGAAACCATCGCGCAGCTTGAGAGTGCGCTGGTGATCGCGAAGGCGCTGGCCGCTTCGGCCGCGAGCGCGAAGGCCGAGCCAGCAGACACAGACGCCCAGCAGCAGATGAAAAACGACCTGGACGGCCTGAAGAAGCCGGGCCTGCTGATGAGCACGCCTGCATCGGCGGCACTCGTCGCTGGTGGCGGCGTCCAGTTCTCGGCGCGGGAAAACATCAACGCTGTGGCCGGCAAGAACGCTGACTGGAGTGTGCTGAGACGCTGGACGGTAGCGGCAGGCGAGAAGATTTCGCTATTCGCGCAGAAACTTGGCATCAAGATTTTCGCCGTGAAAGGCCCCGTTGATATTCAGGCGCAAGGCGGCCCGATGTCGTTCATTTCCGACAAGGACGTTAATCTGGCCAGTGTCAACGGCAAGGTCAATCTTGCAGCTGCCAAGGAAATCATCCTCGAATGCGGCGGCGCCTTCATCCACATGAAGGACGGCAGCGTCACGCTTGGCGGTCCGTTCGACCTGTTCTTCAAGACCATTACGATCCAGAAACAGGGCAAGGCATCACAGGGACCGGACCTCCCGGTTTTGCCGTCCGGCAAGGTGGGCGATCTGCCGCACTTCTTCGAAATCAGTCATCACTATGAGGACCTTGAGCCGGTCAGGAATGCGCCCTACAAGTTGCATCTGCGCAATGGCACCACACTGTCCGGCACGCTCGATGACAAGGGCTTTGCGCGCCTCGATGGCGTACCGCCCGGTAAGGGGACTGTCGAGTTGAGCGAGGACGCACGGCAGTGGACGGGCGAGCCGACGCACCCCAACACCGTTTGCGGCGTAGCCGCCGATGCGCAATCCGGTATCAACCTCGTGAGGAAGTTCCTTTCATGATCGCAAGGGTATTGCCCATCACCCAGGTCAAGCCAGACCTGAAGGACGCAGTACGTATGTCCGTGGCGGAAATCGAACGGTTTCTCGCCATGTTTTATCCCATCGACGTGATTCGCCAGCAGCAGTCCGCGCTGGCGATTGCCGGACAGTGGCTCTCACGTGTGAAGGGATTTCACGACGATGACGACTTCCTGTATCTGGTGCGCGATTTCCTGTCGTGGATACTCAGTGGCGGCGAGCGTTCGTTGGCTTCTGACCAGCTCGCTTTCTTCTTCTCGGGATTCATGCCGAGCTACGGAACCGCGCGCACGTTCCTTGGCATTGTGAATGACGGTGGAAACTGGCTGGATGTGCGAGCGTTCATGCACAGCCAGGCATACGGCAATGCGAAACGTTACGTCGAATCGTTCGACTGGTCGGGAGGCGGGAAGAAAGCACAGGCCGAAGCCAAGGCATGGGTGGGCGTGCTGAAGGAGGAAGATCGGAAGCTGCAGGCAGCGGCGCTCGGGGGCACGGTCATGCTGGCGCAGGCACTTCCCGCGCCCGATGCGCCGATCACCGACGTCCCGGCGAATGATCCATTCTTTCCGAAACCACCGCCGTCGCTGAGGGTCGTGCCGCCGGTCGAGGCGCCCACCGTCGGCGAGAGCATTGGCGAGGCTGTCGGTAGTCGTCTCGCGCCGTACTTGCTTCGACTCGGAGGGATGGTGCTGTTCACGATTGCTATCGTGGTGATGCCATCCAATGCCTTTGAGCACTACACCGAAGATGAGGATTTGCGGAAATGGCAGGCGGGATATGCCCGCAAGAAGCAAATTGCGATTCCCGCTCCGGAGGTCAAGACTGAAGTCAAAGCCGATACCTTGACCAACGAATGCAAGCTGCAGATTGAGAACAACCAAAAGAACGGCGCGAAGTGCGAGAACGATGGCTATACCCTGATGGAGAAGTCGCTAGGCTACAAGCGGCTTGTCGATCCGCCAAGGGGTCGAGGTCTCGACGGTCTGTTCGAGAAGCAATGGGACATGAGCGCACCGAACCCTATGCCGCAGATCGTGAGCGAGCCGCCGCCAGGGGGCAAGCTCGTGTTCATTCTCGACACGATGAAGCCGCCGACACTCAAGTACAAGGCGCTCAACCCGGAGGCGACAAGTCCGGTAGCGTATCCGCTGTTCGTGGTGTTTGAGGCCAAGCACATATCGAAAGGTTTCGATCCTGACGATACCGACGGTATCAATAAGGAGGCGAAGCGTCGTCTCGGGGAAACGTGCGATGGCACGCAGATGAGTGAACCGTGGACTGAAGAACGGATTCCCAAGGCACTTGATCGAAGCGTACGGGCCGGCGGTATGACCGTAGATGAAAAGGTCAAAAAGCTAAAGGCTATTCAAACTTCTCGTTATGCCCGCTGGATTTTTATCTGCCTACCCGGCGCAACAGGGTCCTCTTCCAAGCTGTTTGTACTGATTGACATAGTGGCATCTGGAATGCAGCTGGAAAATGCGTTGAAACCGGCTCCGTCACAGCCTGCCGAGAATACTTTCTAGGAGTTCGGAACGTGGATTTCAATAAAAGTCGGCGGCAAAAATTTCTCGGCGAAAAGGAATTTCTTCAAGCCAAGCGAGGATTTGAATACGGTATTGAGCTTTCGTATGAATCGCTTTCGTCCGAAAAGGTCAAGGCTCCAGGAGCCGAGTCAAGTCATCGCTGGTCGATCGCGTCCGATAGCCTTCAACTTCTTCTTCTCAACTACACCGCGGGTAGTCCCATCGAAGAACTGAAGTTGCAGTTCCCAGAAGTCATCCGGCGTTTCGATGTCTATATTGTCAATGAGGTATCGCCTCGCAGCAAGAACCCGCCCGAGAACGTTGCTGATACGCTGGAAATTACCCAGTTTGACGCTTACGTTTATGTTCTCTGGCTGCTAGCACTTTGCAGGCTACTAGACCACTTGGAATTGGTTCCGACGGTGATGCGCTGGGTGGACAAAACCCGCGAGTTCAACCGGGGGCGTGATGGCCTGTTTGAGAACGTGGTCATGATGCTTACAGGTACGCGCCTCGAAACACCGCGCGTGTTGCTCCATCCAGAACCCTATCGCCCGCTTGCTCGCGCGACAGTTTCGCCGCCCGAAGAGCGTGCCGCTTTCGTCAAGGAATTTGTCGAGAGTTGGTACAAGGGCATGACACCGACCTACTGGCACGGCGCGCATACGGACGGCCTGTACTTCGGTTACTGGTGTCTGGAAGCCGCGCTGGTGACAGTGCTGTGGGACATTGACGACAGCAGCTATCGCGACAATCTAGTGTATCCAAAGGATCTTGTGGATTTTGCGCGCCAGCAGCAGGCCGCAGCCCGGGGCGCCGACACGCCGAAACCACACATCTCGCGTCGAACCGGCGAACACTGCCCGCACGCAGGCCGCTGGGGTGTACTCGAATCGCCGGGCGCGTTCGTGCAGGAGCGCATGTTCAAGGAGGGCGACGTGTTCCCCGAAGGCATTGGTCGCGACCGTATCGAAGGACCGGTCACATGGATCGTGATGTCCCGCGAGGATGGCGGACCAACCCGCGAAGCGTGAACGAATGATTGAGAGAAAATCACGGCACCCGGACGCGATGCCGTTTTTCGTTTCACCGCCAGCGTGGGTTCTCGTTCACGAGGCCGCGCGCTTCGCGCAGCCAGGGCAGGCGTATCACGTCATGGCCGCCGCGCAACTCGACGGCAGCCTGTTTCGGGACCCGATCATGGTTGTGGCCGACAACTCAACTTGTGACGGGGTCGGACTGTTTGACCCGGAGTTCGGACAGTGGCACGTTGTTACCCCTCCTGAGTGTTGAGCTCATCGGATGATACGGTTACCCGCAACCGCCCAACACCGCAGCACCCTTATCCGCATACGCCTGCAGCAGATGATGGGCAATAGCGAACGGCTTCGGCGCCGACAGCCCGCTCGCGCTCGTACCCGCGAGCATCGCCGCGACCTCTGAGCGCGAAAACCAGCGGGCGTCTTCGAGTTCCTCTGTATCGACCACGATCTCGGTATCGCTCGCCTGCGCAAAGCAGCCGATCATCAGCGACGAAGGGAATGGCCACGGCTGTGACGCGAAATAGACAACCTGTGCGCACCTCACGCGAGCCTCCTCCATGACTTCGCGCCGCACGGCGTCTTCCGTGGTTTCCCCCGGTTCGACGAACCCGGCAAGCGCCGAATACATCCCCGGGGCGAAATGGCGCTGACGCCCAAGTAAGCATCGTTCACCGTCAATGACGAGCATGATCACGACCGGGTCCACCCGCGGGAAGTGGCGTGCGCCGCAAACATCGCAGATGCGTTGCCAGCCGGCCGCCGCGATGCGGCTCGGCGAGCCGCAGTTTGCGCAGTAGGAGTGGCGGCGCTGCCAGTCGAGCATCGACTTCGCCTGCCCGAGCATTCCCAGCGTCGCAGTGCCGACAAGACCCTGCAGCGCGATAGAGCGAAGCTCGATGCGCTCGTGGAGCGTGTCTCCCGACGGATCGTCCGCGGCGCGGTTGAGCGTGAAGCCGAGCGCAAAGCGTCCGCTGCCGTCGCTTTCCTCGCCGAGAAACACGCTGTGAAGCGGCTCGCCGAAGGCCACCGTTTCACTCGCGATGTACCACGGGTCATGCTCGGTGCCTCGCTTGAGCAAGGGAGCGTCTCCGTCGAAGACAAGAAATCGCGTAGCCGGGTTGTTGCGTAGCGCTTCGATGAAGGCGTGATCGTCGCGTCTTTCGGAGCGGCGCTCGAGCGTATTGTGGTTAAAACCGATGGACGTGGAAGAGGTGGTCATCGTCAACAGGAAATATGGGCCATATGTTCGGGAAGTATGGCACGGTGTTCCGCTTGATGTATCGGACCACGATCCGGAAAGCCGTCGTTGGCTCATTGACCGAGGGAACCGCCCATGGCCGGTTTGGCTAGAATGAAGCTTGTGCAGATTTTTCTTGGCACGCGATACCGAAGTCATGATCGCCTCGTACGGCGAACCCAGCGGCACGTCGCTTGCGACCGCATTCAAGACCGTCACCCCGAACCTATCCCTGTCGCCATGGCCAAGCCCTCACGGTCCTCCACTCCCCAGCATTCGGTTGATCTTGCCGAGCCGTCCACTTTTGTGCCGCGCGGCTTCGTCCAGGTTCGCGGCGCGCGGGAGCACAACCTGAAGAACGTCGACGTCGACATTCCCCGCGATGCGTTGGTGGTGTTCACCGGCGTGTCCGGTTCCGGCAAGTCGTCGCTTGCGTTCGGCACGCTGTACGCGGAAGCGCAGCGGCGTTATTTCGAGTCGGTCGCGCCATACGCGCGGCGGCTGATCGAGCAGGTCGGCGCACCCGACGTCGATGCGATCGAAGGCTTGCCGCCCGCGGTCGCCTTGCAGCAGCAGCGCGGCACGCCGAGCGCGCGTTCGTCGGTGGGTAGCGTGACGACGTTGTCGAGCCTCGTCCGCATGATGTATTCGCGAACCGGCAGCTATCCGCCCAAGCAGCCAATGCTGTATGCGGAGGACTTCTCGCCGAACACGGTACAGGGCGCCTGCCCGACTTGCCACGGGCTCGGCCGCGTCTATAGCGTGACCGAGCGCTCGCTGGTCCCCGACGATTCGCTGACGATCCGCGAGCGCGCGATCGCCGCATGGCCGCCCGCATGGCACGGCCAGAATCTGCGCGACATCCTTGTCACGCTCGGTTACGACGTCGACACGCCGTGGCGCGATCTGCCGAAGAAAGACCGCGACTGGATTCTGTTTACCGACGAACAGCCCACGGTGCCGGTCTACGCGGGCTTCACGCCGAAGGAGACACGCGCCGCCCTCAGACGCAAGGCAGAGCCCAGCTATCAGGGCACGTTCACCGGCGCGCGCCGGTACGTGTTGCATACCTTCGCCAATACGCAGAGCGCGTTGATGAAGAAACGCGTGTCACAGTTCATGCTCGGCAGTGAATGCCCGTCGTGCCACGGCAAGCGGCTGAAGGCGGAAGCGCTCTCGGTGACGTTCGCCGGTATGGATATCGGCGAGCTCTCGCAGCTACCCATCGCACGGCTGGCTGCCTTGCTCGAACCCGTCTCGCGCGGCCAGTGGCCGTCTTCCAGCACGTCCGCTGATGGCGAAGTTATGGACAAGGCCAGCCGGCGCGAAGCGGTCGCGCGCCGTGTCGCGGCCGGCGGACAGGCTCACCAGGCTGCCCCTGACGTGCGCCGTACGCCCAACCTGTCCGACGAGAAGCGCGTGGCCGCGCAGCGGCTCGCGATCGAACTGCTCGAACGTCTGAAAACCCTGATCGACCTCGGCCTCGGCTATCTTGCGCTGGACCGCGCGACGCCGACTCTGTCCTCCGGGGAGCTGCAGCGGCTGCGGCTCGCCACACAGCTGTCGTCGCAGCTGTTCGGCGTTGTCTACGTGCTCGACGAGCCGTCTGCCGGACTGCATCCCGCGGATGGCGATGCGTTGCTGGAAGCATTGCAGCGCCTGAAGGACGCGGGCAATTCGCTGTTCGTGGTCGAGCACGACATTAGCGTGATGCAGCGCGCCGACTGGCTCGTCGACGTAGGCCCGGATGCCGGCGAGGCAGGCGGACGTGTGATCTACAGCGGACCACCCGCAGGCCTTGCGGATGTCGAAAGCTCGCGCACACGCCGCTACCTGTTTGCGCAGGGCGAGTCAGACGCTCAGTGGAGCGAGGCCGCGCCCCGTCCGCGCCGCGAGCCCCGCGGCTGGCTGCGGCTCGAAGGCGTGACGCGCAACAATCTGCACAAGCTTGCGGCGGATTTTCCACTGGGTTGCATGACCGCGGTGACGGGCATCTCGGGATCCGGCAAGTCCAGCCTGGTGAGCCAGGCGCTGACGGAACTCGTGGCGGAACATCTCGGACGCGTACCCGATCTTGCCGAAGACGACGAAGTCGATCCGCTCTTTGCGGCCCCGCCTGTCACGACCGACGGCCGGATCACAGCCGGCATGGACAGGATCAAGCGCCTCGTGCGCGTCGACCAGAAGCCGATTGGCCGTACGCCGCGCTCGAATCTCGCGACCTATTGTGGCCTGTTCGACACCGTGCGCAAGCTGTTTGCCGCGACTCCCGCTGCACGCAAGCGTCGCTACAGCGCCGGCCGGTTCTCGTTCAACGTCGCTCAAGGACGCTGCCCGACGTGCGAGGGCGAAGGCTTCGTGATGGTCGAGCTGCTGTTCTTGCCAAGCGTCTACGCGCCTTGTTCGACGTGCCATGGCAGCCGCTACAACCCGCAGACGCTCGAGATCCGCTGGCGCGATCGCAACATCGCTGAAGTGCTGGCGATGACCGTGGACACCGCATGCGACTTCTTCGTCGACGAAGCGCAGGTGATGCGCTCGCTGACCGTGCTTCGCGACATCGGCCTGGGCTACCTGCGGCTGGGACAGCCGGCCACCGAACTATCCGGAGGCGAGGCGCAACGCATCAAGCTTGCGACCGAGCTGCAGCGTGCGCAACGTGGCGATACGCTGTACATCCTCGACGAGCCGACTACGGGTCTACATCCTGTCGACACCGATCGTCTGATGGTGCATCTGCATGGCCTTGTGGATGCTGGCAATACCGTGGTGCTGGTCGAGCACGACATGCGCGTCGCGGCGCAAAGCGACTGGATCCTCGATGTGGGTCCAGGGGCTGGAGAGGAGGGTGGCCGGATCGTTGTGAGCGGCGAGCCTGAGACAGTGGCGCTCGCCGAGGACAGTCGTACCGCGAGCTATCTGCGCGCCGTATTCGACGTCAGGTCGAAGAGGCCGCCACTCAAGAAATCGAATACCGGTTCTGCGGACCGCTGACGTACCGCTTCCGGGCGATCTCCAGAAGCTTTTCCCGAAACTGGTCGAACGCCCCGAGTATCGACCGCTCGTCGGAGCCCGCACCCGGCTGCAAATTCCTGATCACCGCGTCATCCACCAGGAAGGTGATTTCGCGCGAATTGTCGTATCCCCAGAAACACACACAATGCCTCGCGGCATCGTAGCTCCGGCTGGGATTGGGGAATTCAAGTGCCACGATCAGCCCTTTACGCTTGCAACTGAGTAACGCCATTTACTGGCATTCGAATCAATTGAAGCAAAACTGACGCGTCTCTGTTCTGCGCGCAGTGCATCCGCTGTTTCGAGGACAAGGGCGTGCGTCCTGCGCTCGAGAGTGTACGCACTCGAACCGCTGGTGATTGTAGAAGCTGATTTGGTCTGTACTGGCATGATGGATCCCTGAGCACGCGGCCGCGAGACGCAGCCAGCCGTCTCCCCACTGTATACCCTTCGCGAGCCGCCAGCGTCTTTTATTCCGCGGGTCTTCGCGGACCTGCCCGCGATTCGCTTTCCTTTCCTGCTCAAAACGCTTGATTCGTATCGTAATGTATCTGGTCGCCACGGTGATACACGTCGTTGCAATCGGCCCGTTTTCCGACACAAGCCAGATACGTCGCCGGGGCTTAATGCATCAACGCCGGATGACGGACTCACGCACCGCCGTAGATCCAAACGTAAACCGAGGAAATAAACCATCATGACTCAGCTCAAGAAAGTGCTTTACACAGGAAAAACCCATACCGCCGGTGGCCGGGACGGAGCGTCCCGCAGTTCCGACGGCCGGCTCGACGTCAAACTATCGGCGCCCGGTTCATCCGGCACCGGCACGAATCCGGAACAGCTGTTTGCGGCAGGCTGGTCTGCCTGTTTCATCGGCGCGATGCGACGCGCAGCTGCCAGCATGAAGATTGCGCTGCCGGCAGACACCGCCGTCGATGCAGAGGTGGACCTGTGTGTAACTGACGACGCTTACTCCTTGCAGGCTCGTCTGAACGTCAGCCTGCCGGGCGTTGAGCGCGAAGTTGCCGAAGCATTGGCGAACGCGGCACACCAGATGTGCCCATACTCCAAGGCCACACGCGGCAACATCGACGTCGTGATCAACGTGGTCTAGGTCGGCCCAGATTCGGCCAGTCGACACGGGGAAGTGGATCGCAGACAATCGCAACCAGAGGCCGGGGCCTATGACGCATCCGGCCGGTTGCGATCCGCCTTGACCGAAAGTCAACGCGCATAAAAGCAAAAAGACCGAACGATGCTCATTACTAACGATACTTGAAATGCGCCATTTCCCCGACAACCTGGGTCTCGCTACCGATCTGTTGCTGCACGCAGAAACCGGGATCGTCGAGTCGCGGGATGACTACATCGTCGTCCGCACCCCCCATGCACCCGAATACTTTTTCGGCAATATGCTCGTCTTGCCGCAGCAACCCGTGGGAAGTGACCTGAAACGGTTGGAGCATGACTTTGCCCACCTCGTCGGCAAACCGCCTTCGATTGCACACCGCACGTTTACGTGGCCGGAGAGCGTCGACAGCGTCGTCACCCTCGACGCATTCATCGAGCAAGGCTATGACGCGACGGTCTGTCGTGTGCTGGCGGCGCATCCTGATGACCTGCGTCCGGTCGCGACAAGCGCGCTGGTTGAAGTGCGCCCGTTTGCCGTCCAGCAGGATTGGGACGATTGGTCCCGAATGCAACTCGCCGACATGCCCAATCCCGAGGAGATCACTTCGCAACGTTACATGGCGCATCAACAGACGGCCTACAAAACGCTGATCGACCGCGGTCTGGGAAACTGGTGGGGAGCTTTTATTGGTGACGAACAGGTCGGAAGTCTGGGCTTGTTCTTTCTGGACGGGATCGCGCGTTTTCAGTCAGTGATCACCGCGCCTCAGCATCGAAACCGGAATGTCTGCAAGTCCCTGATGGCCGAGGTTATCAGGCGCACCGCTGGACGTTCGCACCAGTTTGTTATTGTTGCAGATGAGGCTTACCACGCGGGCGAAATATACGAGGCAATGGGTTTTCAGCGACAAGGGCGCGTCGCCAGTTTGTGTCAGGAGCCGCGTAACATAACTGAGCGCTGAGCGCATACAGAACGGTCTAATCTCCTGAGAAATGCCCTCGGGGTTCTCACACATACGCAGGGACACATCATGTCAAGCGAGTGGACGCGCCGCGCCAAGCTGTTTATCCAGCGTTTCTGGCAACCTACCAGCGCATGTATGACCTGCATGCCGGGGAGTTGGGGCAACGTCATGAGCCTTGGCCACTGGACGATTGCATTCCACACCGGTCTGCTCACGGGTCTTCTCGCTGTGCTGCTCACGTTCACACCTGCTGCGAAGCTTTACACGAATCGGTATGGCAATGCGCTGATCGTGGGAGTCCTGACCATGTTAGGCGACGTCTACTCACACATGAGTCATTATCGTATTCCCTACCTCGAACACATCATGACGGGAGTGATTTCAGGTCTGCTGACACTCGTCGCTTCATATCTCTTCGAAGACCGTGCGCGACGCATTCGGACAGCATGGGGACGTGTTTTCGGGTAGTTCGCGGCCCGACGGGTCGCCCGCAGTCTTGGCGTTGACCACTGCCGAACGCCGGTTGGCGTCTATCACCTCATCCGCAAAACGCGCTTCCTGTTAGAAGCGAGAAGAGCGCGGCGGGCGTAAGGTAGCCCACGAAGCACACTGCCACGATCGCCAGCCCAAGGAGTGCGGCCACGCTTGCGATCAGAGCCTTCCGAAGAGGCTTCGGCGAGTTCATCAAAGCTCTCGTGATGATCCTTAGGCCTCCCATGCTTCTTGCACCGGCTGCGCAAGCGGCCTGGCGAGACGATCGACTCGTTCATCGTTGATTGGCAAGTGCAAGAGGCCCGCGACGACGCCAAGCGTGATCGCGCCATACCAAAGCAGATCGTAGGCGTGGGTCGCGTCGTACACGATGCCGCCGAGCCAGACACCGAGAAAGCTCCCCAACTGATGTCCGAAGAACACAAAGCCGAACAGCGTTGCGATATAACGCACTCCGAAGACCTGCGATACGAGGCTGTTTGTCAGCGGCACCGTGCCGAGCCAGATCAGGCCCATCACGAACGAGAATGCGTAGACGCTTGCCGGCGTGAGGGGCGCGAAAAAGAACGCCGCCATCGCCGCGGACCGGATGAAGTAGATCGCCGAGAGCACGTACTTCCGGCGCATGAAGTCGCCGACATATCCGCACACGTACGTGCCGATCACGTTGGCAAGCGCGATCAGGGCTAGCGCTGCGCTTGCATTGCGTGCGCTCAGGCCTTTGTCCAGCAGATACGCCGGCATGTGCGCGGCGATGAATGCCAGCTGGAAGCCGCATGCCAGAAAGCCGAAGTTCAACAGCCAGAACCCTCGATGCGAGAGCGCTTCGCGAATCGCCGCGCCCATCGATTGCGCGGATGCCTCGCCGGGGACATGGCGCACGGGGCGATCGCGCAACCAGGCCGAGAGCGGCGCGAGCAGGACCATCACCGTGGCCAGCACGACGAGCGTCGAAACCCAGCCTATGCCGCTCATCAGGTTTTGCACGAACGGCACGGTGCAGAACTGGCCAAGGCCGCCGATCGCGCCTGTGACGCCGAGTGCCCAACTGCGATGCCCGGCGGGAAAGATCCGCGAGAGCGCGCCGTACACAGCGCCGAATGCGGAGCCCGAGAGTCCGACGCCGACCAGCACGCCGGTGCCGAGCGTATAGATGCCAGGAGTACCTGCATACGCCATGACGAGGAGGCCGAGCGCATAGACAAGCATGCCGGCGAGTATCACCCGGGCGGAACCGAAGCGGTCGGCGATCATCCCCGCGAACGGCTGCGCGATGCCCCAGAGCAGATTCTGCAGCGCTAGCGCCAGACCGAACGTTTCGCGCGACCAGCCGTGGTCGATCGTGACCGGTGTCAGGAAGAGCCCCTGCACGTGCCGCACGCCCAAAGCGGCGCCCATTACAACGCCGCCGGCAATCACTGGTTGCCAGCGGTTTCGCCAGATGTCCTGTTGTCCGCTCACTGCCGCTCCTCCGCGTAGTGTGGGTGGCGCGCTTGCTGCTCATCGCGCCTTCGCTGCCGGCGCCGCACGGCGCGGCCCCACGTGACGTTTGCGGATGTCACGCGTCCGCACACCATGCTGGGCATTAAATGTCGGCGCGCGGCGCGCTTCAATCAATGTTTTGGACGCGTTCGCATGCATGCCATGCATGCGAGAGGGAGCGCTATACGCCGGCCTGCGCCGCCAGCGCCTCGTTGACCACTGCCTCTACGGCGCGGGCCTCCGACCGGATCCACTCGACGACATCGAGCACGTCCTGACGCGGCTGTGTCTCAGCCTGATAGAGCCAATAACCGTACGTACTTGTGCGCACGGCGGCGCCCTCGGCAAGCGCGACGAGCCGTCCGTCGGCGAGGAGCGACTCGATCAGCGCGATGCGGCCCAGCGCGATGCCCTGGCCGGCAAGCGCCGCAGCGATGACCTGGTCATACTGGTTAAAGCGGAGCATTCTGACCGGCTGCGCGTGGGCGAGTCCCATTGCGGCGAGCTGATCGGACCACCGCAGGAGCGGCCTGCGTGGCCCCTCGAATTCGAGCAGCGCCTGAGGCCCCAGCAACGCGGCCTCGTCGAGCCGTACGAGCCCGAGCGAGGGATGCGCGACGGGCACGACGGCCTCCTCGAAGAGGCGCACGGCGCCCGGAGGCGCATTCGTGGCCGGGCAATAGCGGATGCCGAGATCGATCCCTTCGGCGCGCAAATCGACGTTTCTGTCGATAGCCGCCATACGCAGGTCGACATTCGGGTAACGCCGTTGGAATCCGTTGATCCGCGGCAGTAGCCAGAGGCCCGTCACGCCGATGCTGGCCGTGATCGTCACGGGCAGCCCCTCCTGAGCGTGGCCCAGGACTTCGAAGACTTCCTGCAATTGCTGGACGGCGGCATCGGCGGTGCGAAAGAGACGTTCGCCCTCGGGCGTGAAGGAAATCGACCGGTAGCCGCGCTGAAAGAGCACGAAGCCGAGCCAATCCTCGAGTGCGCGAACCTGGCGGCTCAGCGCCGACTGCGTGAGGCACAGGTCCTGTGCGGCGAGCGTGATGCTCATGCGGCGGCCGACCGCGACAAAGCCGCGAATCAGGTCGAGCGGCGCGAGTTGGACAAGCGGTACTGGCATGCATGCACCTCATGCGAAAGATGCGAGAAGGTTGGTTGAGCCGGGCGCATGAGTCAAGTGGAATGTGGATGTACACGAATTCGGGCAATCGGGAATCGACTCATCTGGAGATACGATGCAGGACACGAAAACCACCGCACTCGAACCTGAGGCAATCGCGCTCGTTGCGGCGGACGGCTGCCCGATTCGCGGCTTCGCCTGGCGTCATGGCGAACGCCATGCTGGTGACTGCAGCGTCGTGCACGAATCCAACGCAAGCGCGCGGCCGGTGGTGATCGTCAACGCGGCGACCTCAGTGCGTTGCCGTTACTACTTTCGCTTCGCGGCATTCCTCTTCAGCCACGGTTACGACGCGATTGTCTACGACTACCGCGGCATCGGCGAGTCGCGGCCGCGGTCGCTGCGCGGCTTTAGCGCGTCGTGGCTTGACTGGGGGCAGCTCGATTTCGAGGCGGTGTTGCAATACGCGGCGCGCGAATTTCCGGGCCAACCGGTTGACGTCGTCGCGCACAGCGTCGGCGGCGTTGTCGTCGGGCTCGCGCCGTCGAACGCGATGATCCGGCGAGTCGTCACGATGGGCGCGCAGTACGCGCATTGGCGCGACTATGCGCCGGGCCGCAAGCTCGCGATGCTGTGGCGCTGGCATGTACTCATGCCGGTTCTCGCGATACTCGCCGGCTATGTGCCGGCCAGGCGTCTCGGCTGGATGGAGGACACACCCAAGGGCGTAGCCTTATCGTGGAGCTGCAGCAAGGCGCGTTTCGAAGACACTTTCAGGCGCGGGGCGTTCGCCCTCGGCGAGGCAGAACGCGCGCGGCTTGTCGCACAGTTCTCGGCGGTGCATGCGCCGATCCTCGCGATTAGCGTTACCGACGACGAGTTCGGCACCGTGCCCGCAATTGAAAGGCTGCTTCGCTATTTCACGGGCAGTGCGCTCACGCATCTGCGCATTGGGCCGAGGCAGATCGGGCAGCCGGCGATCGGGCATTTCGCGTTTTTTCACAGCCGCTTTGAAGACAGCCTCTGGCCGATTGCGCTCGCATGGCTGAAGTCGGGAGCGTTGCGGGAGGGAGGGCCGGGCAGCGTCGTATTTCAGCGCGCTGGGAGTTCGACGCATTGCTAAGGGCAGGGAAGTCATTCTTGAAGGCAGATACGTCGTCGTCGAAGCGGTTCGATATCAGAATCCACCTAGCTGGCCGAATAAATATTCGGCCGATGCACCTCCATGTACTTCTCCGGATGCGCAAGCTTGTCAAACCCATACCGGCGATACAGACCGTGTGCATTCGAAGTCACAAGCACGATACGTCGAAGTCCCTGCAGCACATCCGAATCGACGACGTGCTGCATCAATAACGCCGCATAGCCGCGCGACTGGAATTCGGGCAGCACGAACACGTCACAGAGATAGCCGAACGTAACGAAGTCGGTGATGACGCGCGCGAAACCAACCTGCCGTTTGCCGAGATAGGCGCCAAAGCACAATGAACCTTCGATTGCCCGCTCGACGGTATGCCGCGCGATGCCGATCGACCACGGCGCCTGGTCATGGAGGAATGCATGAATCATGTCTAGATCAAGTTCATGCTTGTTTGTCGAGATGTGCAGTACGTCGGTGTCCACGGCTACCTCAGATTTTCTCGCGATCGATTTGCGATCGTAACGTCTAGCTCTGTCCTGTTGCAAGACGTACGTGTTTGAGGTGCTTGATCGCTCGCCGGCTAACAGCCGAGGGTGAGTTAGTATTCGAAAATTGCGGCTATTCCTCACCATTCCGAATCACCCTATCGTGGAGGAGAGACGATGCGTGGATTCAGTCGAAGGGACCTGTTGAAGATCGCGGCAAGCGCCGCTGCCACCGCGGCCGTTCCCGCACTGACGGCATGCGCGACCAACGCCGGAGCCGCTGGGGATAGAGCGATGCGGCGCCGCCGCCCGTCGGATGCGGACTGGCCGACGGAGAGCGATTGGGCCGCGCTCAATGATCGAGTCGGCGGCCGGCTGAGCCGGTTGTCCGCGCCGCTCTCGGTATGCCAGCAGGCGCCCGACGGTACGACTTGCCAGGGACTGCTTCACGAACTGAAGAACCCGTACTACCTCGGCGATGAACCGGCGCTGACGCAGACATCGGGCTGGGTAGACGCGTGGATGTCGACGCCGAGCGCCTATGCGGTCGCGGCCAGCGATTCGCGGGACATTTCCGAAGCGATCAGTTTCGCTCGCGAGCGCAACCTGCGGCTGGTGATCAAAGGCGGTGGACACAGCTATCAGGGAACATCCAATTCGCCCGACTCGCTGTTGATCTGGACGCGGCACATGCGTGCAATCGAAGTGCATGACGGATTTACCCCTCAAGGCGGAGAGGGCCGGCAAGCAGCTCGGCCAGCAGTCACCGTGGGAGCAGGGGCCATCTGGATGCACGTCTACGACGCGGTGACCACACGCGGTGGCCGATACGTTCAAGGGGGCGGCTGTGCGACGGTCGGCGTCGCCGGACTTGTCCTGGGCGGTGGTTTTGGAAGTTTCTCGAAACGCTACGGGAACGCCGCCGGATCGCTGCTGCAGGCGGAAGTGGTGACGGCCGACGGCGCCGTCCGCGTCGTCAACGCTTATCGGGAACCGGACCTGTTCTGGGCGCTGAAAGGCGGGGGCGGCGGAAGCTTTGCGGCTGTGGCGAGTGTGACGCTCGAAACCCATCCGTTGCCCGAGTACTTCGGCGTGATCTTTGCAAACATCAACACGCACTCGCCGGAGGCGTTCCGGCAACTGATTGCGAGGTTCGTTGCTTTCTACGCAGAGAATCTCCTGAACGAGCATTGGGGCGAAACGGTGTCGCTACGCGCCGATGGCACTTTGCGAATCTCCATGATGTTTCAGGGGTTGAGCCGCGATCAGGCGGCGGCCATGTGGCAGCCATTCTTCGACTGGGTATCCAGCGCCGCCTCGGGATGTTCATTGGCATCCCCGCCGCAGATCCTCGCCGCGCCGGCACAGCGGCTATGGGATCCCGCCTACATCATGCAGCACGTGCCCGGCGCGATGATGACCGACGACAGGCCCGGTGCCACCGCCGGCGATGTGTTCTGGTCTGCGAATCAGGGCGAGGCGGGACAGTTTATCTATGGCTACGAATCCGCGTGGCTGCCGGTATCGTTGCTGACACAGTCCGCGCAAGCCCAACTCGTGGATATGCTGTTCGAAATCACCCGTCACTGGTCGATCGGTTTGCACTTCAACAAGGGACTTGGCGGCGGATCTCCTGAGGCACGTCAGCGGACATCGGAGACGGCGATGAACCCGGCCGTGCTCGACGCCTTTGCGCTCGCGATTATTGCGGGCGAAGCCGCTCCCGCGTTCAGGGGCATGCCTGGGGATGGCCCCGATCTCGCACGGGCCCGGCAGGCCTCGGTGAGGATCCGTGAGGCGGCAGACGTGCTACGGCGCGCGGTGCCGAATGCAGGTGCCTACATTTCGGAAAGCAGCTTTTTTCAATCCGACTGGCAACATGCGTACTGGGGAACGCATTACGACCGGCTCCGCGAGGTGAAGCACCGATACGATCCCGATGGCCTGTTCTTCATTCACCAAGGCGTGAATTCCGACGCGTGGAGCGCGGACGGCTTCACGCGGCTGGCGACGTGAACATCAGCGTGGCCGTGCAGCTGCCGCGCGAGTAACCCACAACATCAGTGACGGACGTAAATCGAATTCAGGCCTACGTCAGCGGCGGGATTGAATCCAGCATCGGAAAGCGTGCTTGCGTGCGAGCCAGCAGGATCGCTCAACGTGCTGGTGCGGTCCTGCACTGCCGCGGAATCCGGACCGGCAGCCTCGTACGCGACCATCTCAACCTGGGTTTCATCGACCTGCATGACCGATTGCGCGAACGCCGCTGTGGGCAAGACGAATATAGCGGCAAGCAGTGCGGAACGAAAAAGTGTGTTCATGGCAATTCTCCTGAGAGTTATCGAGCTTCGTTGCGGGTTCGGTGACGTGACCCATGAAAGCGATGGTAGGCAGGGAGAATTAGGTCAAAATGAGCGCGGCGCGCCGCTATGTTTTGGCCAGGAGCTTTTTCCATGAAGCCCCTCATCTTGACGACATAGCCGTGCCTGGCAGTTCGCAATATCTGGGAATTTTTTCAGGGCGGTTTGCCGACGGAAACTGGCGCCATCCACCGTTTAACGGGAGCGTAGGAGATGACTCTCGTCATCTTCTGTCTAAACGTCGCAACCGTTAAACGAGAAAGGGACTGGACAATGCTACAAGGCGTCAAGGTAACCATAGGCTGCATTCTGGCGTTGTCGTGTGCAGTGGCTCAGTCGGACGCGGTGTTCTCCGACACCGGATATGCCGCTGACGCTTACGGTGCCGCAGACCACTATCCCGTACCCGCACCGAGGCAGGCGAGAACACAAAGGCAGTTTGTCGGCTACTACAGTCACTTTGACGAAGTTCATCCAGCTGATCCGATTGCCAGGGCCGGTGCTCCGTCGACACTCAAAACCTCCGCACACGAACTCACCCTGAACTATCCGTACGGAGGTCAGTACCGCAACGTTAACGATTACCTCGATCGCAACCCGGTGACCGGCCTGCTGATCGCGCGCGACGACACCATTCTTTACGAGCACTATCGCTACGCCCGTACGGACGCCGACCGGTTCATGTCGCAGTCTATGGCGAAGACTATCGTCGGAATGCTGATTGGTATCGCCATATCGGAAGGCGCGATTCACTCGATTGACGATCTCGCGGATGCCTATGTGCCGGAGTTGGCTAACAATGCTTATGGGCAAACTTCAATTCGCGATTTGCTGCATATGTCTTCCGGTGTCCATTTCTTTGAAGACAGCAATCCCGGCGACGATCGCGACAAGCTAGGTCATGACCTTTTGAGCACGCACGGCGTAGGGGCAATCGAAGCCGTCAAGCGCTTCGACAAACGCGAGCGCGCACCTGGTACGCATTTCAGCTACGCAAGTATCGAAACGGAAGTGCTGGGCCTGGTTTTGAGCCACGCAACGCATATGTCCGTGGCTCAGTACGCGAGTGAGCGCATCTGGAAGAAGATGGGCATGGAGTCGGATGCGTCATGGGGGCGCGATCCAACCGGACAGGACATTACCTACTGCTGCGTAAGCGCGACGCTGCGCGATTGGGCGCGACTGGGTCTGATGCTGGCGCACGACGGCGCGTGGAACGGCAAGCAGATCGTCCCGCGCGACTGGCTTTTACAGGCAACGACGGTCGAGTCATCGTCGAGCTTTCTCGCGCCGGGAATAGCCAATCCGATCTTCGGCTATGGATATCAGGTTTGGATACTTCCGGGTGAGCGGCGCATGTTCGCATTACAAGGCATGGATGGCCAACGAATCATTGTCGATCCGCGTTCGAAACTCGTACTTGTGCAAACGGCGGTATGGACCAGCGATCACGATCCAGGCATGCGGGAAATCTACGCCTTGTGGTACTCGCTCGTCGCGCAATATGGATGAGTGCGGGCCACACCGTCGACCTGGTGTTAGTTCGCGCGATCTTCGAACACGGAAACAATACCGTCAATCATTGCCGCAATGCGCGCGGTATGCCGAAGGTCCTGATGCGTGACGAGCCAGATTTCATAGACGGCCCCACGTGCGGGTTCAGGCCATATCTGCACGAGGCCGTCGTGTTCAGCCAGATGTATCGGAAGCTCACCGATGCCGATGCCGGCCTTTACCGCGGTACGCAGCATGAGGCTGGAATTGAAGGTCGATACGATGCGCCCCGCGTGTATCGGTTCGCCGGCAAGCGTTGGCGATCGATTACCGGTCCAGTTGCCCTGATAGACGACGAGATCGTGGCCCGCAAATGCAGAGCCAAGGACGGGCTTGCCGTGCTGCTCGAGATAAGCATTCGATGCAAAGAGCGCCATGGGCCAGCGAGCCAGGCGCCGCGCGACAAGATCGGGATTGTCCGGCCGCACTGAGCGGACTGCGATATCCGCTTCACGCTTTGCCAGATTCAGCATGCGCGTCGACGTGTCCAGCAGGACGCGCACTTCGGGATGTGCAGCATGCAGGCGTTCGATGGCGGGCAGCAAAAATTCGAGCGCGATCGAGTCGGTACTGGTGACCCTGACGTCCCCCGCAAGCCGTGTGTCTGTGCCTTGAGTTCGTCTGATGAGTTCGTTTGCGGAGTGTTCCATTTTCTCCGCTGATTTCAGCGCAGCCTCGCCTGCGGCGGTCAACGCGTAACCCTCGGAAGTGCGCAGAAAGAGCGTGGCACGCAGGGCGTGCTCCAGTGCCGCAATCCGTCTGCCGACCGTCGCCTGATCGAGATTGAGTGTCCTGGCTGCGCCACGGAGCGTTTTTTCGCGCTCCACCGCGAGAAACACTCGCGCGTCATCCCAGTTCATCGTGCCGCCCTCCTGATGCAAATTTGCATCTATCGACGTGAATAATGCTGCACATACGCAGCAATGTCGAGACCTATACTGAGCGCAAGAGTTTCTCGTTCAATGATCCTCCCGGATCAATCGAGCCTCATCTATAGAAGGAGTGGTATCCATGTCTGCCTCAACTTATCGTGTGCCGTCGTCCATGACGGCCATTGAGATCAAACAGCCCGGCGGTCCCGAAGTCCTCGTGCCGACTACGCGTCCGGTGCCGATGCCGGACGCCGGTCAGGTTCTGATCCGTATCCACGCAGCGGCGGTGAACGGCCCGGACGTCTTCCAGCGCAAAGGGCTGTATGATCCGCCCGCTGGGGCTTCGGACATTCCGGGGCTGGAAGTGGCCGGTCAAGTGGTTGCCGTCGGCTCCAACGTGTCCCGATTCCAGATCGGCGAACTCGTGTGTGCATTGATTCCTGGCGGCGGCTACGCGGAATATGCAGTCGCGCACGCCGACAACGTGATGCATATCCCTAAAGGCCTGACGTTGGTGGAAGCGGGGGCCATGCCCGAAACGTTCATGACGGTATGGCTGAACCTGTTCCAGCGCGGCAAGCTGGTTGCCGGCGAATCGGTGTTGATCCATGGCGGCGCGTCGGGCATCGGTACCACGGCGACCATGCTGGCGAAGGCATTCGGCGCTGCGAAAATCATCACGACAGTGGGCTCGCAAGCGCATCGGGAGGCCAGCCTGGCGCTAGGCGCAGACCTCGCGATCAATTACCGCGAGGAAGATTTCGTCGCCGAAGCGAAGCGGCTTACCGATGGAAAAGGCGTCGACGTGATCCTCGATATCATCGCAGGCGACTACGTGGCCAGAAACTATGAAGCCGCAGCCATGGACGGACGGATTCTGCAGGTGGGCGTGATCAAGGGGCCGGCAAAGGATCTCGACGTCTTGCCGATGTTGACGAAACGACTGACGCATATGGGATCGACACTGCGATCGCGCTCATCCGGGGACAAGGCGGCTATCGTCAAGGAACTGGAGCGGGAGGTCTGGCCGCACATTGAGAGCGGCAAGGTCAAGCCGGTTGTCTACAAGACCTTTGCGCTTGCCGACGCTCGCGGCGCTCATGAGTTGATCGATTCAGGCGCACACTTTGGAAAGATTGTCCTGACGACGGGCGCGGATCTTATTGGCTGAAGCCTGGCTTGCCGCATGCCATGTCTGAGGTGTCATCAGTAGACGGTAGCCACAGCAGACGCGACCGCGCGCCAGGAAAAAAATAGTCAGCCGCGCTGTAACCGCGCGTCCTTCTCCAACGAACTACAAAGAGAGCGCGGCGATGCAGTCCCTGGCTGCGTTGCCCGCTGTTCTTTGCTAACGTCCGTCCGGAGACCCTTGCGCATGAACACTGCACGACACCTGCTTCGTTTCACCGATCCCGCCCAGCTGACCCACCGCTGGGGTCTCGCGCGATGGACCCCGTTGCCACTACGGCTGATCACCGGTTACGGATTCATGGAACACGGCTACGCAAAAATCGTCAAGAACCCGGATGTGTTTGCCGGGATTTTGCATACGCTCGGCGTGCCGGCACCTCACTTCATGGCGTGGGCGACCATTCTCACTGAACTGGTCGGCGGCCTTGCGGTCATGGTCGGCGCATTCGTGCCGCTCGTCAGTCTGCCAATGATCGCGGTGCTGATGGTGGCGACACTGACCGTGCATCTTCAGTACGGGTTTTCGTCGATCAAGCTGCTGGCCGTCACGTCAGCCGGTGCGCAGTTCGGGCCGCCTGGCTACGAGACCGATCTGCTTTATCTCGCGTGTCTTGCCGCTCTGGTGCTGGGCGGATCGGGACCGTTCGCCGTCGATGGCTGGCTTGCCCGTCGCGGGCGGAAATAGGGGAGGGTGATGGCAAGCGAGGGGCGAACGGAGCAAGCATCTCGCAGCGGAAGACAGCGGGTACCGATGCTCGGTAGACTGTGCTCTTTTCTTGCAACAGTTTCCACGAGGGGCACTGCATGGACCGCATGACGGCGATGGAAACGTTCGTGACCGTGGTGGACGCGGGTTCATTTTCTGCCGCCGCTCGCCGGCTCAAGTTGGGCCAGCCGGCAGTCTCGAAGGCCATTGCGCAACTGGAAGAGCACCTCGGCGCGCGGCTTCTGCTGCGTTCGACACGAGGCCTGGCGCCGACCGATGCAGGGCAGCGATTCTACGAGCACGCTCGCCGTGCGATCGATGAAGCGGATCAGGCCGAACAGGTCGTGCGCGAATCGTCGGACGGTCTATCGGGGCGCTTGCGGATCAGTGCGGCCGTCACGTTCGCGCGACTGCATGTTCTGCCCGCGCTCAAGACCTTCCTCGACCAGCATCCGAAACTGAGTATCGACATCGTCCTCGACGACCGTTCTATCGATCTGCTCGAGCACGGCGTCGACGTGGCGCTCCGTATGGGAGCGCTCGACGATTCGACAATGACCGCGAAACGCCTCCTGCGAGGAAGGCGACTGGTGGTCGGGACGCCGCGCTACTTCGCGGAGGCCGGTACTCCCACGACACCGGCAGACCTGAGCCGGCACCAGGCGATTGTCTATTCGTTGCGCGGCGGCGGCGAGTCCTGGTCATTCCGCGGCAACGACGGTACCGAAGTCTCTGTCGCTGTGTCGGGGCGGGTCAGCGTGAGTGCCGCCGAGGGCATGCGCACGGCGGTGCTGGGGCACATGGGTCTCGCGGTCGCATCGGAATGGATGTTCTCCCCTGAGCTCGCCGACGGCACCGTGCAAGCCGTTCTCACCGAATGGACTTTACCGACCATCGACGTCTGGGCCGTCTTCCCGTCCGGCCGCATGGCGACAACGAAAGCGCGCGCCTTCGTCGCGTTCGTCGAGCACCTGCTGGGTGAGAACGGCGGCATAGAGACCCAGAAGGGCGTTCAGCGGCGATAACACCTATTCCTCGCAGATGACTACCCTGCCTCGCGACGGTGGCGGACGATACGCATCAACCAATGCATGAACGTGTTGGCACATATGCAGATCGTTCAAAACTCACTGTCGAGGTAATCATGACTCAAGCTCTGAAAGGCAAACTGGCACTCGTGACTGGCGCTTCCCGTGGCATCGGCGCTGCCATCGCAACGCGTCTTGCGCGCGATGGCGCATCGGTCATCGTCCACTACGCGTCGAGCTCGGCGCGTGCGGAGGCCGTGGTCCAGGCGATTCGCGACGCAGGCGGCGAGGCGGAAGCAGTCGGCGCCAATCTGGCGAAGCCCGAGGGTGTCACGGCATTGATCGACTCGCTGAACGGCGTCTTCGGCGGCCGCTTCGAAGGCCGGCTCGACATCCTCGTCAATAATGCAGGTACCGTCGAATACGGACCGTTCCTCGACTCGTCAGAAACGTCGTATGACACGCATTTCAATCTGAATGTGCGCGCGCCGATCGAACTGGCGAAGGACGCTGCGCAGCGCATGATCAAGACCGGCTGGGGCCGCATTGTCAACGTGGGTTCGGCTTTCGGCGAGGCAGCGCCGCTGCCGGGCGTGACCCTTTATATCGCCTCGAAATTTGCCATTCGAGGCTTCACGCGTGGTCTTTCGCGTGAACTCGGGAAGTATGGCGTGACCGTCAATGCGGTTCAGCCCGGTCCGATCGACACCGAATTGGCTCCGCAACCCGGAACGGAAGACCACGCAACGATGACTAAGCTCGCGAGCGTGGGTCGCTTCGGCAAGCCCGAAGAAATTGCCGCGGCAGTCTCGTATCTGGCAAGTCCTGAAGCAGGCTACACCACCGGTGAAAGTCTGACGGTCGATGGCGGATGGATTGCCTGAGTAAGCCGGTAAAGCGCTTCCGCGAGCACGCTGTCAGCTAGTGATTCACTGGCGTTAGCGCGTGCGAGTGCGAAGCGCTTGCGGGTCTAAAAAAATATAAATCGCGACAGAGTGACCAGAAGCGCCCAAACTGCGCGACATGGCTGTCGCGTTCGCGACCGGCAAATCAGGAGAAGCACGATGACAAAGAGCACAACGCGTGGCAATCGCGAGGCCAAAAAGCCGAAGCAAGCCAAAAAGGTGGTCGCTCCTGCAGTTGGCGTGTCCTCGACGACTGCGCCGAAGACCGCTTCGGCCAGCGCACCGGCAAGAAAGAAATAACAGGCCCACCGGGACACGGATCCGTGTCCGTCTCCACACTTTCTCCGGGTGTTCAGCCGGAAAGCGCTTCGACAGGGGTGTGCAGATGCGCCTGTCCCTCATTCATACCGCACCGCGGTTCGCTCAAAGCTCATCCGACGCTTTAGTCCGTCGCTAAAACGGTAGCCACCGGTTGGCGCATGGGCGCGTGACGGCCGAGCGCACACAGAAACTGTGTGCCTGCTGTCTCATCCTGACGGTTCCTCGCGCGTCCACCCGCACCCGTGAATCAAGCCACACCCTGGAGGCTTGCATGCACGCGACGCGCGCGGCGCGACCTCCCCGAAGGAAGATCCGATCATGTCCCATCTCGAAGAACTGTCCGGCGCTACAACGATGCCGAACGATGCGCTCGCCGCCAGCGTGCCTCGCCACCGCAATTCGTTCGCTCCAGCGAACTCACCGACGTTGCAGGAAGTTCGCCTATGAACACGATCCTTCGATATGTGACGAGGCATCGTTTGCCGTCGCCGCCTTGGACTGACATTGCACCGGTACGCGAAGAGCTGTTCGGCGTCGAGCGGCTCGAGCAACACGCCGAGAGCCTGGCCGCCGCGCAAGCCATCACGAAGACACCGCCCGCGGTTTTATCGTTGCACACGCGACTGAACGACAACGCCGACGTCCTGCTCGCAGCCTACCGTGCGAGTGCCGAAGAACTGGAGAGCGGCCGGGGCGTGGTGCCCGCCGCGGAATGGCTGCTCGACAACTATCACCTCGTAGAGGAACAGATCCGCGAGATCCGCGACGACCTTCCGCCTGGTTACTACCGTCAGTTGCCCAAGCTCGCCGCGGGTCCGTTCGCAGGCTATCCACGCGTGTTTGGTCTCGCATGGGCGTTCGTTGCCCATACCGACAGTCACTTCGACCCGCAGATCCTGCGGCGTTTTATCAGCGCGTATCAACGGGTTCAACCGCTGACGATCGGCGAATTGTGGGCCGTGGCGATCACGCTGCGCATCGTGCTGATCGAGAACCTGCGGCGCCTGACTGACCAGATCACCGCAGGCCGTAGCGCCCGCGCCGACGCCGACGCGCTCACCGAGCGTCTGCTCGAATCGGGCGGCGCCCGTTCGGCGCTCGAAGCGGACATCGCCTCTCGTTCCGCAGGCCTGTTGTCGGAGCTGTTCGCCGCGCAACTCGCCAAACGGCTGCGTGACCAGGATCCGCGCACCATGCCGGCATTGGGCTGGCTGGAAGAGCGGCTCAAGCTTCAGGGCGCCTCCATCGAGGAGGTCGTGCAGCACGCACAGCAGCGCCAGGGCGCATCGAACGTCACCGTGCGCAATGTGATCACGAGCATGCGGCTGATTTCCGACATCGACTGGGCGGAACTGTTCGAGGAAGTGAGTCTCGTCGACGCCCATTTGCGCGCCGGCAGCCACTTTGCCTCGATGGATTTTCCGACGCGCAATCTGTATCGCAGCGCAATCGAGCAACTGGCGCGCGGCTCGTCGTTTACCGAACTCGAGGTCGCGGGGCTGGCGCTGGAATCGGCGCAGACGGCGGCACTGGAAGCAGGAGACATCGCGCAGGCGGAACGCGCAGGCGACCCCGGCTATCACCTGATCGCCGAAGGCCGGCAAGCACTGGAGCAGGCGATTGGCTTTCGTCCGCCGCCGCGTCTGCGCATCACCCGGTTCAACGTCCGGCTCGGCATGGGCGGCTATGTCGGCACCATCCTGACGGTCGCCACGACGTTGCTGGCGCTGGTGTTGTGGGCAATGTGGATACTCGCGCCGAGCGGTCTCGAACCTTGGGTGTTCGTACTCTTCGCCGCGTGCGGATTTCTGCCCGTCACCGAGATCGCGACTGCGCTTGTCAATCGCGCAGTGACATGGAGTTTCGGCGCAATCGTATTGCCGGGTCTCGAACTGACGGGTGGCGTGCCGTCGTCGTTGCGCACGCTGGTTGCCGTCCCGACGCTCCTGACGAGCGAGGCCGATCTGCGCGAACAGATCGAACGTCTCGAGGTGCATCATCTCGCGGGCGCCGGTGGTGACCTGTCCTTCGCGTTGCTCGCGGACGGGCTCGATGCGGACCAGGAAGTGCTGGAGGGCGATGCGCATTTGCTCGCCGTGGCCGCCGACGCCATCGAAGCGCTGAACTCCCGTTACGAGCCAGGCCCCGGTGGCAGCCGTTTCCTGCTGCTGCATCGCCGTCGCCTGTTCGATCCGAGCGAAAACAAATGGATGGGTTGGGAACGCAAACGCGGCAAGCTGCACGAACTCAATCGACTGCTGCGCGGCGCGGCGGATACGAGCTTCATGCCGATCGCCGGCCGTGCGCCGCAGGTGCCGCCCGATGTGCGCTACGTCATCACGCTCGACGCCGATACGCGTTTGCCACGCGACGCCGCGCTGCGGCTGATCGGCAAGATGGCGCACCCGCTGAACCGCCCCACCTTCAGCGAGGCCGAGCAACGCGTCGTCAACGGCTACGCGATTTTGCAGCCGCGTGTCACGCCGTCGCTGCCGGTCGGCCAGGAAGGGTCGCTGCATCAGCGCGTCTTCTCCGGACCCGGCGGGATGGACCCGTATGCGGCGGCCGTGTCCGATGTCTATCAGGACCTGTTCGGCGAAGGCTCGTACACCGGCAAGGGTATCTATGACGTCGATGCCTTCGAAGCCGCTTTACATGGACGAGTGCCGGAAAACACGCTGCTCAGTCACGATCTGTTCGAAGGGGTTTTCGCGCGCGCCGGACTCGCCTCGGATGTCGAAGTGGTCGAGGAGGTGCCGTCGCGTTACGACGTGATCGGCAAGCGCCAGCATCGCTGGACGCGTGGCGACTGGCAATTGCTGCCGTGGATCGTCGGCCATCGCGGCCCGGACCGGCACGCGATGCCATCGATCGGCCGCTTCAAGATGCTCGACAATTTGCGCCGTTCGTTACTCGACCCCTTGATGGTCGCCGCGTTCGCCCTATGCTGGCTGATGCCGGCCCATGCCGCAATCGCAGGCGCGCTGCTGATGTTAGGCGCATTTGCGATGCCCGCTTTCCTGCCGACTTTGTTCGCGGTAGTGCCGCGCCGGACCGGGATCCGTTTGCGCAATCATCTGGAGGTGCTGGCCGCTGATGTGCGGCTCGCTGCCTTGCAAACATTTCTCTCCGTTGCGTTTCTCGCGGATCACGCCTGGCGCATGGGCGATGCGATCGTCCGGACGCTGCTGCGGCTGTTCGTGACGCATCGCCGGCTGCTCGAATGGACGACCGCTGCGCAATCGAAGGGCAGTCCGCGTCTCGATCTGCGTGGCTTTTACCGGCAGATGACAGGCGGTGTCGCGCTCGGCCTCGTGTTGCCGGCGGGTGCGATTGTGTATGCGCCGTCGCACTGGCCACTCGCACTGCCGTTTGCGCTGTTGTGGCTCGCCGCGCCGGCGCTAGCGCTATGGTCGAGCCGATCGCCAACAGTCGCACGGCGCTTCGCGATGGCGGAACTGGACGCGCGCAGCCTTCGTCTCATCGCGCGCCGCACGTGGCGCTTCTTCGAGACCTTCGTGACACCGGCAGAAAACATGCTGCCGCCCGACAACTTCCAGGAAGATCCGGTGCCGGTCGTCGCACACCGCACTTCGCCGACCAACCTGGGGCTCTATCTGCTGTCGGCGATTGCCGCGCGCGATTTCGGCTGGGCGGCGACGACGCAAACCGTCGAGCGCATCGAAGCAACGTTCGCCTCGATGCACAAGCTCGCCCGTTTCAAGGGGCATTTCTATAACTGGTACGGGACGCTCGATCTGCAGGTTCTGGCGCCGGCGTATGTATCGTCGGTCGATAGCGGCAATCTGGCCGGTCATCTGATCGTTCTCGCCAATGCATGCGAAGAGTGGCAGCACGATCTGCTCGCGCCGGCTGCACGGTCCGGCATGGTGGACAACCTGCAGCTTGCACGCGCAGCCATCGACGCTTTGCCTGCCGCAGGCGGTGAACGTGGCAAGCAGTTGGTAACAATCTTCGAAGAGATCCGCACGCAGTTGCACGGCGCGCAAACGCTCGACGCACTGTCGCCGTTGCTCATGCGCTTGACGGAAAAGGCCGGCAAGGCCACGCGCGAACTGGTACCGGCGGGCGGCGACGACAGCTGCGCCGACCTGATGTTCTGGGTCGACGCTCTGAGCAAAAGTCTCGTCGAGCACGCTCGCGACCGGCAACAACTTGCCGAGGCGCCCGGTCTTCTGAAGGCCCGTTTGAAGGAACTCGCCGATACGTCGCGAGCGCTGGCGCTCGACATGGACTTCGCGTTCCTGCTCGATCCGGAACGCAAGCTGCTATCGATCGGCTATTCGCAGTCCGATAACAGCCTCGACCAGAACTGCTACGACCTGCTCGCGTCCGAAGCGCGTCTCGCAAGCCTGTTCGCCATCGCCAAAGGCGACGTGACGACGCGCCACTGGTTCCGCCTCGGCCGCGCTGCGACACCCGTCGGCAATGGCTCGGCGCTGATTTCGTGGTCAGGCTCGATGTTCGAATACCTGATGCCCTCGCTGGTGATGCGTGCGCCGGTCGGCAGTCTGCTCGAGCAGACGAACCGTCTGGTGGTGGAACGGCAAGCGTCGTATGGACGTTCGCTGGGTATTCCGTGGGGCATTTCGGAATCGGCGTACAACGCGCGCGACATCGAATTCACCTATCAGTACTCGAATTTCGGTGTACCTGGCCTCGGTCTGAAGCGCGGGCTTTCGGAGAATCGCGTGATTGCGCCCTATGCAACGGGACTGGCCACAATGGTCGACCCGCAGGCCGCGCTAGAGAACTATGCACAACTCGCCGGGCTGGGCGCGCTGGGTCGCTATGGCTACTACGAAGCGCTCGACTTCACGCGCTCGCGCTTGCCGGACAACGCGGACGTGGCAATCGTGCGCAACTTCATGGCGCATCATCAGGGCATGACCATCGTGTCGATTGCGAACACGTTGCTCGACGCGCAGATGCGTGCGCGTTTCCATCGCGAGCCCATGATTCAGGCGAGCGAACTGCTGTTGCAGGAACGCATGCCACGCAACGTTGCGGTTGGGCATCCCCGTGCGGAAGAAGTGAATACGTCGGCAGCGGTCGCCGGCGCCGCCCCGTCGACGGTACGGCGCCTCGCAGCGTCAGCTGTGGCCGGTGCTGCACCGGTGACGCATCTGCTGTCGAATGGGCACTACGCGGTCATGCTGACGGCAACCGGCGCCGGTTACAGCCGTTGGCGTGATCTCGCCATCACGCGTTGGCGCGAAGACGCGACGCGCGACGACTGGGGTTCGTTCATCTTCCTGCGCGATACGCACAGCGGCCACGTGTGGTCGGCCGGTGCGCAGCCGGTGGGCAGCGAAGCCGAGTACGAAGAGGTTGTGTTCGGCGAGGACCATGCGGAGTTCATTCGTCGTGACGGTTCGTTGACCACGACGATGGACGTGCTGGTTTCCGGCGAGGCGGATGGCGAAGTACGCCGCGTCTCGTTGGCAAACAGCGGACGTCGCGCGCGCGAGATCGAGCTGACGTCGTACGCCGAAATCGTGCTCGCGACGCCTGCCTCCGACAACGCCCACCCGGCCTTCTCGCGGATGTTCGTGCAGACCGAGCACCTCGCCGAATTCGGCGCGCTGCTGGCTACGCGCCGTCCACGGTCGCACGATGAAAAGCAGGTGTGGGCAGCGCATTTCGCGGTGGTCGACGGTGAGATTGTCGCCGATCCGCAATACGAATCGGACCGCGCACGTTTTCTCGGACGCGGCAATAACGCAGGCACTGCAGCGGCGATCTTCGACGATCAGCCGTTGACCAACACTGCCGGCACCGTACTCGATCCGGTCTTTGCACTCAGGTATCGCGTGCTGGTGCCGCCGGGCAAGGTTGCACGCGCGACGTTCTGGACGGTGGTAGCCGAGTCGCGGGCGCTGTTGCTGGATCTGGTCGACAAACACCATGACCGTAACGCGTTCGATCGCGCCAAAACGCTTGCGTGGACGCAGGCTCAGGTGCAGTTGCGCCACCTGGCAGTCGAAGCCGAAGAGGCCGCGAATTTTCAGCGCCTGGCCGCGCCCGTGATTTACGCCGATGCCCGCTTCAGGGCGCCGTCGGACACGATCATTCGCGGGGCCGACGTGCAGTCGGGACTCTGGCCGCACGCGATTTCCGGCGATCTGCCGATCGTGCTGCTGCGCATCGACGACGTCGAAGACATTGCGCAGGTCCGGCAGTTATTGAGGGCGCACGAGTATTGGCGGATGAAGCGGCTCGCCGTCGATCTCGTCATCATCAACGAACGGGCGTCGTCGTATATCCAGGAGTTGCAGGGCGCGATCGAAACGGCCGTGCGTAGCAGCCAATTGCGGCCGCGCTACGGCGAAGAACTCGCGCAAGGGGCCGTCTTTACGCTACGCGCCGATTTGATGAGCGTGGAGGCGCGTGCGTTGCTGCAATCGGTTGCGAGAGTCGCATTGATCGCCCGGCGCGGTTTGATCGCCGAGCAACTCGCGCGCTTGCCGCAGTCGCGTGGCCAGGCGTCGGCGTTGCGCCAGCAGAGGCCGTCGATGTCGTCGCCATGGCCTGCAGCGCCTCATCCGCCGCGCATAGTTTCTTCGGCTGCGTCGAGGCTCGAGTTTTTCAACGGCCTGGGTGGTTTCGATAAAGACGGCCGGGAATACGTCACCGTTCTCGTGGCAGGCGCGACGACGCCTGCGCCGTGGATCAACGTGATTGCGAACCCCGGCTTTGGCTTTCAGGTCGCGGCAGAAGGCAGCGGCTACACGTGGGCTGAAAACAGCCGAGAGAATCAGCTTACGCCATGGTCGAACGATCCGGTCGAGGATCCGGCGGGTGAGGCGATCTATGTGCGCGACGAAGCCACTGGCGAGGTGTGGGGCGCAACCGCACAGCCGATCCGCGACGGCGGGACCTATGTCGCGCGTCATGGGCATGGCTATAGCCGCTTCGAACACGAGGCGAATGGCATCGCGCTCGACTTGCTGCAATACGTGCCGCTCGCCGATCCGCTGAAGATTTCCCGGCTGACGGTGCGCAATCTGTCCGCGAGGCCGCGACGTCTGTCCGTGACGGCGTGGAACGAATGGGTGCTCGGCACCTCGCGCGGCGCATCCGGTCCCTTCATCGTGACGGAGATCGACTCTGCGACCGGCGCGATGCTGGCGCGTAATCCTTGGAGCATGGGGTTCGCGGGACGCGTCGCGTTCGCCGATCTCGGCGGCCGGCAGACCGCATGGACGGCGGATCGTACCGAATTTCTCGGCCGTAATGGCCGCAGCGCAGCACCCGCCGCGCTGAGCGGCAATGCACGGCTCTCCGGCGCGACGGGGGCAGGCCTCGATCCCTGCGCGGCGTTGCAGGACGTGATTGAGTTGAGCGTCGGCGAGATCGTCGAAGTGGTGTCGTTCGTCGGACAATGCGCTTCCGTCGAAGAAGCGCGCGCGTTGATCGAACGCTATCGCAAGGCCGATCTTGACGCCGTTCTCGCCGAGGTGACGAACCACTGGCACAAGGTGCTCGGCACCGTCCAGGTGAAGACCCCGGACCGCGCGATGGACCTGATGTTGAACGGCTGGCTGCTGTATCAAACGCTCGCGTGCCGTATCTGGGCGCGCTCGGCGTTCTATCAGGCGAGCGGCGCTTATGGGTTCCGCGACCAGTTACAGGACGGCATGGCGTTGACGCATGTGCAGCCGGACGAGACGCGCCGGCATTTGCTGCGTGCTGCGGCGCGACAGTTTGTCGACGGCGATTTTCAGCATTGGTGGTTGCCGCAAACGGGGCAGGGCGTGCGCACGAGGATTTCCGATGACCGCGTGTGGCTCGCGTTCGCGACGGCAAACTATGTCGGCTGCGCTGGCGACGTCGCGATTCTCAATGAGACTGTACCGTTCCTCGACGGACCGCTGCTGCGACCCGGCGAGCACGATGCGTTCTTTCAACCGATGATCGCAGATGAATCCGCATCGTTATTCGAGCACTGCGCGCGCGGTCTCGATCAGTGCATCGAACTGACCGGCGAGCATGGCTTGCCGCTGATCGGCACGGGCGACTGGAACGACGGCATGAACCGCGTCGGCGCCGGTGGCAAGGGAGAAAGCGTTTGGCTCGGCTGGCTGCTCTTGCGGACCGTTGAACTGTTTGCACCGCTGGCTGAATCGCGCGATCCGGTTTCGGTGGCGCGTGCTGCACGCTGGCGCGCTCATGCGGCCTCGTTGCGAGAATCGCTGGAACGTGACGCATGGGATGGCCAATGGTATCGCCGCGCGACGTTCGACGACGGCACATGGCTTGGCTCGAGCGAAAGTGACGAATGCCAGATCGATTCGATCGCGCAGTCATGGGCGGTATTGTCCGGCGCGGCAGACCCAGCGCGCGCAACGCTTGCGATGGCCTCGCTGGAGAAGCACCTGATCCGTCGCGACGACGCGCTTGCGTTGCTGTTCACGCCTCCGTTCGATAAAACGTCGCACGATCCGGGCTATATCAAGGGCTACCCGCCGGGGCTGCGCGAAAACGGCGGCCAGTATAGTCACGCGGCGATGTGGGTGATTCTCGCATCGACGAAACTGCGTGATGGCAACAAGGCGGCCGCGTTGTTCTCACTGCTCAATCCGGTCAATCATGCGCGCACACCGATGGAAGTCGAGCGTTACAAGGTCGAGCCTTATGTCGTTGCCGCCGATGTCTATTCCGTGGCGCCGCATGCCGGGCGTGGCGGCTGGACGTGGTACACGGGATCGGCGGGGTGGATGTACCGGGCGGGTATCGAGGGCATTCTTGGGATTCGCCGCGAGGGGAATTTTCTGGTGATCGATCCTTGCATTCCGGACACATGGCCGGGGTTTGAAGCAACGGTGTCGATGCATTCGACGCGCTATGAGATTCGCGTCGAGTCCGCTGACGAGCCCGGTGTGACGCGTGCGATGCTCGACGGTGCGAGCGTTGAATGTGGCGGTGGACAGGTGCGTGTGCCGCTCGATGCAGGTTCACATCACCTCGTGATTTCGCTCTGCTTCGGCGTAAGTGAAGACGTGCAGTCGGGCGTCCAGATCGCGTGACGGATCACGCATCGCTCTTCGAAAGTAAAGCGGCAGCTAGTTCGACGAACGGCAACGATGCATTTTTCTGTCTGGTCGACTACAGTTGGCATTCGCTACGATCAGGGGAGAAAAACATGCGTCTCGCACGAAGGGGCTTTCTGGCGCTACTTTGGCTGTGCGGTACTGTGACCGGTTCCGCATCGGCCTCCGATGCTCCGCAATCCCAGGTATTCCCGCTTTCGATCGTCGACAATCGCCCCTTCATTGCCGTGCAGGTCGATGGCAAAGGCCCGTTCTCTTTCATCGTGGATACGGGCTCGTCCAGCTCGACCGTCAGTACCGCACTGGCGGCAAAGCTGAAGCTTGCGCCCACGAGCGCCGGCACCGGAACGGGCGCCGGCGAGCAGCAACTGTCTTTCAAGATCGTTCACCTTAACGATCTGAGCGTGGGTCCATTCTCGGTCGGCGCTCTGGATATCCCGGCAATGGACACGAGCCAGCTCAATCGTGTCATCGGATTTCAGCATTTCGACGGCGTGCTCGGGACGGAGATATTCCGGAAGTATGTTTTAACGTTAGATGCCCCCCGAGAGCAGGTGACCATCCAGGATGAGGATCGATTCAGGCCGGCGGCGGACGCGATACCGATCCCCTTTTCGCTGGACGAGAACGACATGCCCGTTGTGACAGCGTCGGTGGCAGGAATAACCGGGATGTTTCAGATCGATACGGGTGACCGGTTCAGCCTGACGCTGTTCGGCGCCTTCTGGCGCGCCTATCGATTGGACGGGCAAATGGGGACTACCGTCGAGGCGATGACCGGCTACGGCGGCGGAGGCCCGATCCGCGGCATCGTGGGGCGGCCGACGCGCTTTTCGATCGGCGATCTTGCCGTGCCGGCACCTGTTACGCGTTTGTCGCTTCAGAAGGCAGGTGCTTTCACCCGGGGTGATCGGGCAGGGAGCATCGGCATGGGAATCCTGAAGCGATTTACGGTCTCTTTCGATTACGGCCATCATGTGATGTGGCTCTCGAAGAGCACCGGCTTCGACGCTCCTGAGCCCTATGACCGGAGCGGCATGTGGTTAGGACTATCCGGACAGCGAGGGCTTCGCGTCATCGACGTGACGTCGAATGGACCGGCGGCACAGGCCGGCATCCACGCCGGTGACATCGTTATCAAAGTTGGCGCGCTTCCCGCTGAGGCGAGCACCTTGTTCAGGATACGAGCGCTGCTTCAGGAGCCGGGCAACGCGAGCGTTCCCATCCTCGTGAACCGGACGAGCGGCGATCAACGAGTGCATCTGGTACTTCAGGATCTGATCTCGCCGTAGCAACTGACAGCTGACAAAACCCCTCGATCAGAATTCGGGCAAACGCCCGCGCGGTGGCGGCTGCACTGCAGCAACCCTGCTTTTTTGGCAAAGGAGGCGTCGGAATCTATCACTTGTTACCCCGTTTTTGAATCCATACGATCGGTTCGAACCGTCGGGAATGGCGTTGTCGTCAAGATGCACGCCGCTTCAGGCCTGCCGCGCCCAGGCAGCCGCCCATCAGTGCTCTTACCGGATCTGGACAATGATTGCTGGAACTGAACCCCGCACCAAACGGACGCTGGTTTTTATCCTGCTCTATGTCGGCTACTGCATTTCTTACATAGACCGGTCGGCCGTATCGTTGTCGCTGGTACATATCGGTGGCGATTTCCATCTGAATCCGGCGCAGCTTGGCGTGATCCTCAGTGCGTTCTATCTGAGCTATTCGATCATGCAGATTCCGGGCGGCTGGCTCGCCGACCGCTTCGGCAGCAAGGTCGTGGTGGTGGTGTCGATTGCGTTCTGGTCCTTGTTCACCGCGTTGACGGGCCTTGCGTGGTCTCTGGCGTCGCTGGTTGCGATCCGTTTTATTTTCGGTCTCGGTGAAGGCGGCTATCCGGCGTCGGCGGTCAAAGGCGTGGTCGAAGCGTATCCGCGCGCAGAACGCCCCAGGATGTCGTCGCTGCTGATTTCGTCCAACTACGTAGGCAGCTTTATTGCGCCCCTGGTCATTGCACCGCTGATCCTGTATCTCGGCTGGCGTCATGCGTTCGTCGCGATTGGCGTCGCCGGCGTGGTGTTCGCGTTGGTCTATCTGGTATTCGTCAAGGCGCCTCGCATGAGTCGCGACGAGGCGGCCGCGCAGGCGCTCCTGAACAGCGGCAAGGGTGGGAGGGGCGGCACGAGAGATCTGCTGAAGATGCCCTTGATGTGGAAGATATTGACGGTGTGGTTCGGTCTGAGCATCGTCAACAAGGGGCTTGACGCGTGGATGCCCGCGTATCTGCTGACCGCGCGCCACCTCGATCTGAAAGCGGTCGGAATGCTGACGCCGCTGCCGTTCATCACCGCGAGTATCGCGACCGCCATGGGTGGCTGGGTCATGACCCGCTTCTTCGACGGACGCGAGAAGTATCTGATGATGAGTTGCTGCGCAATCACTGGCGTGTTCCTGTACCTGATGTACACCGCGCAAACGGTGGCCGGCGTGATTACGTATCAGTCGATCGTCTACTTCTTCAAGTCGTTCGTGTTCGCCACTGCATTCGCACTGCCAACCAAGATCCTGCCGCAGCGCCTCGTCGGAACGGGTGTCGGGATGGTCAACTTTGGCGGACAGGTGGCCGGGTTCGTTGCGCCGCTCGTGATCGGCTTGCTAGTCTCGCACTATGACAGCTACGACGCTGCGTTCATGTTCCTGATTGCATCCACGGCGATGGCGACGCTGGTCAGTCTGACCATCAATGCGTCGAGAATCCGCGACGTGCAACTTGCGAACGAAGCGGAAGCCTAGTACGGCGATAGCGCCGGTCCATAGTCTCCGGGCTATCATTGAGCGGTCGATCACTTGTCCTGCCGCTCAATGAACCCGCGCATCCTGCAAGAAGCCGCCGTCCGCTATTTCCTCGAAGTCGTCAATACCGGCTCGATCAGCGATGCCGCGGCCAAGCTGCACGTGGTGCCCTCAGCGGTCAGTCGTCAGATCAGCCGCCTCGAAAGCGAGCTGAACGCGACGCTGTTCGAGCGCCAGTCGCGTGGCATGGTGCCGAGCCGTGCGGGCGAATTACTGGCTGCGTATGCGCGACGTTCGCTGCTTGACGCCGAGCACGTCAGCGCCGAACTGGACGCATTGCGCGCCGATACCGAGACCACCATCCGCATTGCCTGCACCGAAGGCTTCGCCACCGAATTCCTGCCGCGCGTGATGACGCAATTCCGTCGCGACCATCCGTCGGCGCGCTTCAACCTGGCGGTGGCGGCTGCATCGGTGGTCACGCGCCAGGTCCGCGAAGCCGAAGTCGATCTCGGCTTGACGTTTAGCCTCGGGCCGGCCCGCGATATCCACGTCAAGTATTCCCAACCTGCGCCGATGCTGGCCGTCGTTGCGCCCAGCCATGTGCTCGCGCGGCGCAGCGAAGTGTCCTTGCGCGAACTGTTCGAACATCCTCTCGCTTTGCCCGGACCGAATTCGACGCTGCGTCAGTTGCTGGATATCTATTGCAGCCGCGAGGGCATCAACTACAAGAGCGTGCTCGACAGCGAGACACTCGAAACGCTGCTCAATTTCTCGCTGTCTGGCGAGGCAGTTACGTTCTCTGGCGAACTGTTTCTGCGCAGCCGTCTCGCTCGCGGTCAGCTGGTGGCGTTGCCTGTGCCCGAACTGCATGTCAGCGACCGCAATATTGAAGTGCAAACGTTGGCCCGCCGCGATTTGCCCCCACTGATGGAAGCGTTCATCGCAACTGTTAAGGCATTGTTGCCGGCGCCTTCCGCGCAATAAACCGGCATACAGTCTGCCGTTGTCCAAAAGGGAAATCGCCTTTCTATATTCGTCAATAGCCGCGTACGCACGACTCGGCTACATTCATTCGCATCGTTCTTCAACGCAGCGAAAGGTAAGCGAACCGTGTCCCATACAGACGAGCTGGTGAGTCAAAGTGCAGTCGAATTGAAAAAACGTCTCGATGCCCGCGAGATATCGCCGGTTGAACTGCTCGACGCGTGTATCGAGCGCATCGAGACGCTGAATCCGAAGATCAATGCGTTCTCGGCGACCTGTTTCGACCGCGCGCGTGCCGAAGCGCGCGAGGCCGAACGCGATCTCGCGAACGGCAATCGCCAGGGCATTTTGCAAGGTCTGCCTATCGGCATTAAAGACCTCGAAGAAACCGCAGGCGTGTTGACTACGTACGGCTCGCCGCTGTTTCGCTCCAACGTCCCGTCAGAAGACAACACCCTGGTGCAACGCCTGCGTGGCGCAGGTGCGATTGTCGTCGGCAAGACCAATGTGCCGGAAATGGGCGCGGGCGCCAACAGCTTCAATCCGGTCTGGGGTGCGACGGGCAATCCGTTCAACCCGGAGCTGAATGCGGGGGGGTCGTCGGGCGGCTCGGCGGCGGCGCTGGCGGTCGATATGGTGCCGTTGTGCAGCGGCTCGGATACGGGCGGATCGCTGCGGATTCCGGCGGCGAAATGCGGCGTGGTCGGTCTGCGAACCTCGCCGGGTTTGGTGCCGAGCGAGCGCAAGCAACTCGGCTGGACGCCTCTTGCCGTAGTCGGTCCAATGGGACGTGACGTCGCCGATACATGGCTGCAACTCGCCGCCACCGCCGGCGCATCCGGCACGGATCCGCTGAGTTACCCTTTCACTATGCCGCCGTCCATCGACAGCGCACGGCCCGCCGATCTCTCGCGGCTGCGAGTCGGCTACACGGAAGACTTTGGCGTCTGCGAAGTGGACGACGAGATCCGCGCGGTATTTCGCAAGAAAATCGACGCACTGCGCAGCGCTTTTGCAGTCTGCGAGCCTGTCGAGGTGGAGATGAAAGACGCGCACGCCTGTTTCGACGTGCTGCGCGCGGAAGCCTTCGTCATGAGCTTGCAGAAAGCCTATGACAAAGATCCCGACCTGCTCGGGCCGAACCCGCGCGCGAACTATGAAATGGGCGCGAGCCTGAAGTTGAAGGACTGCGTGCGCGCACACAATGAACAGACGCTGATCTTCCGCGCATTCCAGAAGCTGTTTGATCGCTACGACGTGATCCTGTCGCCGACCACGCCGGTGTCGCCGTTTCCCTGGACGCAACCGTACCTCAAGTCGGTCAATGGCGTCGCGCTCGAAAATTACTACAGGTGGCTGTCGCTCACGTACGTGGTGACGCTCGCGACCAATCCGGCGCTATCGCTGCCGGTCGGCACAGATCATCGCGGCATGCCGTTCGGCCTGCAGATGATCGGCCGCTTTCGCGGCGACCTGGAATTGCTGCTCGCAGCGCATGCTGTCGAGGCAGTGTGTGAAGGCTCGCCCGAGCTGCGTCGTCCGAAGCCGGATTTGCAAGCGCTGTCCAAAACCCAGGTGGACTTGCGGGCGATCGTCACGCATCCGCCGGTGCTCGGCGCGTCCGCTGCTGCAGAGGGCGACCGTCCTGCCGTTTGATTGCTCTGCGATACGATTGATTCCGACACCTGACATGACTGAAACGCTCTACGGCAAGCCGCTTTCGGCGTGGCGAGCCGAATTCCCGCTGCTCGAACCTTTGATGCAACATCGACCAGTCGCGTGGTTCAATCCCGCCATTGCACCGCTGGCCGACGCGCTCGCCGACATCTCGCTGAACGCCGCTGACGTTCGCGATGCAAGCTATCGCCTGACGCGTTTCGCGCCGTTCATTGCACAGGCGTTTCCCGATGTAGCGCCTGCGAACGGCATCATCGAATCGCCTTTGACGCCGGTTCCCGCCTTCGCGGACGCCGTACGCGCACGTTACGGCGTCTCGGAGCCGGTACGGATGCTGTTGAAGAAAGACAGCCATCTGCCGATTTCGGGCTCGATCAAGGCTCGCGGCGGCATCTACGAAGTGCTGTTCCATGCGGAAAAGCTCGCCCTCGCACAGGGTTTGCTGAAGCTCGACGACGACTACCGCGTGCTCGCCGACGAGCCGTGTCAGGCGCTGTTCCGTGCGCACAAGATTGCGGTCGGATCGACAGGCAACCTCGGGATGTCGATCGGAATCGCGGCGGCGACGCTCGGCTTCGAGACCACAGTGCACATGTCTGCCGATGCGCGGCAGTGGAAGAAAGACCGGCTGCGTGCGCATGGCGTCAACGTCATCGAATACGCGGGCGATTACGGCGAAGCAGTCGAGAGCGGTCGCCGCCAGGCGGCCGCCGACCCTTCCTGTCATTTCATCGATGACGAGAATTCGACCCCCTTGTTTCTCGGCTATGCGGTTGCGGGCGAACGCCTGAAACGCCAACTCGAAGCGGCAGGCACGCGCGTCGACGCGGATCATCCGTTGTTTGTCTATCTACCGTGCGGTGTCGGCGGCGGCCCTGGTGGCGTTGCGTTTGGACTCAAGCTCGCATTCGGCGACGCCGTGCACTGCATTTTCGCGGAACCGACGCACTCGCCGTGCATGCTGATGGGGGTGTACACCGGTTTGCACGACCAGCTTGCAGTGCAGGACTTCGGCATCGATAACGTGACGGCCGCCGACGGCCTTGCGGTCGGCAGGCCATCGGGCTTTGTCGGACGGTCGATGCAACGGATGATCGATGGCTATTTCACCGTCGAAGACAGCGAGTTGCTGGCGCTGCTCTATCTGATGGCGAACACCGAGGACATACGCCTGGAACCATCGGCACTGGCGGGCGCATCCGGATTCACGCGCGTGCTCGCCGAGGTCGATGGCTATCATGCGCGCATCGGTCTCGACGCGACGCGAAGGGCGGCCGCTACGCATGTCGTCTGGGCGACAGGCGGCGGTATGGTTCCGCGTGAGGAGATGGACAAGTACGTCGCCGAAGGTGAGCGACAACTGGGCAGCGCAGAACGCTGCGCAGTTGTCGCCAGAGCGTGAATCGATTTCTGAACCCGCGACCTGTTCGCTAGCTGGGAAGGCGAGGCCTTACTGGGAAACGGTTTGATTCCAGTTGCCGTTACCGGCGGGGTACTGTCGCCGCAGTTCAGGCGGTGTGTACATCTCGTCATCTGCCGGGTAGGCGGGCGGGCGGCCCACGACGACGACCTGCTGTGCCGAGGCCTGAGCGGGCGGCCGAGGGACGTAGCCGGACTGCGCGTAAGCCGGTTGGTATTGCGCAGGCGCGTACTGGTTAGCCGGAACGGTTCGAGAGGGTGGCGGGGGCGGCGGCGTGTATTGCCGTCCGACGTACCCGCCTGGCTGCTGATACTCTGTCGATACCTGGTTATAGGCCGGCGCCGCCGCGTATTGCTGGGGCTGTCGACTCTGATATTGGCGAGGTTGCGGGTTCTGCGCCGCCTGAGTTCCTTGCTCCGCGGCGTATTGCGATTCCTCATCGGTCTGCCGATACTGCGGCGCCGCCCGCTGGGTGTTCTGCGCATCGCGGCGCGGCGTCACCTGCGCGTCGTCGTCATTGTCGGATTTGGATTCGGGCAATGACGTCACGGCTTGCGTCGGAATCAGGATCGGCGGCTCGGACTCGGCACCAAACAGCTTCGGTGGCGTGGTCCGGGTAGAAACCTGCCTCAGAGATACAGTTTGCACTTCAACCCGCTTAGGCGGCGTGACCTGCACCGAAGCCTGCTTCAACGGCGCGACCGGTACAGAGACCCGTCTCGCCGGCACAGACTCGACTTGCGCATAAACATGTTTCTGCGGTACGGGCGCCACCTGCGCGGGAACGCGCTTGAGCGGCACAGGCGCAGCCTGTGCAACGACCTGCCTGGACTGCGTGGCCCGCGCGGCGACAACCCGCTTCGGCGATGTGACCGGCGCGGGTACCTGCTTCGTCGATGCGGCCGGCACGGATACTTGCCTCAACGGCGCGGCTTGCGCCACGGGGCGCCTTGGCGGCGCAACCCGTTCGGCAACTGGTTTCGGCGTTGCGGGGGGCAGGGGCGCCGCGGCGAGCTGCTTCTGCGGATGCTTTACCTCGTCGCCCAAAGTCGCATAGGATTTCGAGTCTTCCCTGGCGCGCGCGTTGTAGCCGATGAAATACGCGTAGCGCAGGTCTTTCAGGCGGGCCTGATTGTCGGCATCGGCAGAGACGCGTTCTTCGCCGGGATCGAGGGATGCGTCGACGGTCGAGTCTTCGTAGGCTGAAGCTGCAGCATCAGCGGCACGGGCGGATTCGGGATGCAGCGCGCCCACGGAAGACATCAGCGCGGCGGCCACCGCGACGAGCACTTTTTTTTCCATACTTTCACCTCGGGATTCCGTGCGACAGTCCGCGTGGGATTCTCCAATCTCCGGACCGGACCTTCAGTCGCCCTTCCGGGATATCGACTCTTTTTAGCATGTCCTGAAGGGCCCAAGATAATGTTTCCGGGTATAACCCAGGCGAAAGACTATATGTATGCCGAACGATCGTAGCCGTACGAGGTCGTGGGTCGGGAATTTTTGCCTGGTCAGTCGCAACGCTCGCAGGGGGCAACCGTGGCGGTTGATATTACATTGTAAGAAATGCTTTGCGTTGGCGGGGAAACAGAGACGAGCGGTTTTTCTTCATGGAGACTTTTCAACGGAGATATGAGCGATGACCTCGAAGAACATCCGTAGAGAAAATGAGGTACGCCAAACTCAGTGCGACGAAACGTACGTCGCATTCTCGAACGCAGCGGGAATGGCGAAGCTCTCGCGCATACGCTTCGTTTCCGCCGCCGGCGTCAGGCCAAAAAGCCGCTTGAACTCTCTGCTGAACTGGGACGGGCTCGTGTAACCCACCGCGTGGCTTGCCGCCTCCGCGGTCAGTTCCTGGCGGACCATCAACAGGCGGGCCTGATGCAGGCGCGTCGACTTGACGTACTGCATCGGCGAAACCTGCGTGATCGACTTGAAGTGGCTATGAAAGCTGGGAACGCTCATTCCCGCTTCCTCAGCCAGTTGCATCACGTCCAGCGGCTGCGCATAGCCGGCGTGGATAAGGCGTAGCGATCTGCCTATCCGCCCGAACTGTCCTCGCATCGCCAAAGCCTCGCGCATCGAGCTCCCTTGCGCTCCGGTGAGCACGCGGAAATACAGTTCGCGCAGTAAGCCCGGGCCCAGTACCGCGGCTTCGAGCGGTCGCTGCATCGCCTCGAGGAAGCGCAACACGGACGCCTGCATCGTGTCATCCATCGGCGTCGACATCATGCTCTGGGGCGCTTGTACGTGCTCGGTTGCGCCTTCATGGTCGATCTGTACCGCCAGGTCGGCGGCCAATGTGAAATCGAGGTGAAGGTACAGCGCGAGCAGCGGGCGCTCCTCGGTTGCGTCGGTTTCCATGCTGAACGGAACCGGCACGGACACGGCCAGATAGTGATGCTCGTCGTACAGATAGAGCTGGTCGCCGAAATAACCGCGCTTGCGACCCTGACAAACGATCACGATGCCAGGGTCGTAGAGCACCGGCGTGCGCGACAACGGCCGGTTTGAGCGCAGGATGCGAACGCTCGGCAGCGCCGTGAGGTTGTAGCCCTCATCGGGCGCCAACGCGTGGAGCAACGCAATCATGCGTTTTTGGTTTCCCGACGAGAGGTCTGGATTGGGGGTAGAGGCGCGCCTGGCGTTCATAGTTTTAGGCAATAAAAATAGCGGAATCTGGCTTAGATAGCTTTATCCTTCAGACTAGTATGCACTTTCCAGTCAACATTCGGGAGAAGCTTCGATGGCATCCAGCAAAATTCTGCTCATCACGGGCGTCAGCAGCGGCTTCGGCCGTGCGCTCGCACAGGAGGCACTAGCGGCGGGGTACAAGGTCGTCGGTACCGTGAGAAGTGCGCAGGCAAAGCGTGATTTCGAGTCGCTGTCTGCGGACGCGGCTTTCGGACGTGTACTTGACGTAACCGACTTCGATGCCATCGACGGCATCGTGGCGGAAATCGAGGCGAGCGTCGGACCGGTGGACGTCCTGGTCAACAATGCCGGCTATGGCCACGAAGGCGTTATGGAAGAATCGCCTTTGTCCGAGATGCGCAGACAGTTCGATGTGAATGTGTTCGGCGCTGTCGCCATGATAAAAGCCGTGCTGCCGTTGATGCGTGAGCGCAGACGTGGCCACATTCTGAATATCACCTCGATGGGCGGCTATATCACCATGCCAGGGATTACTTATTACTGCGGAAGCAAATTCGCGCTGGAGGGCATCTCCGAGGCGCTTGGCAAAGAGGTCAAGCCTTTCGGCATCGCCGTGACAGCCGTCGCGCCAGGCTCGTTCCGCACCGACTGGGCGGGGCGCTCGATGACGCGAACGCCCCGTTCGATTGCGGATTACGACCAGGTCTTCGATCCCATCCGCAAAGCGCGCGAGGAGAAGAGCGGCAAGCAATTGGGCGATCCGCAAAAGGCCGCACGCGCGATGCTCGCCGCAATCGCCGCGGATTGCCCTCCCACGCATCTCCTGCTCGGTAGCGATGCGCTCGGGCTCGTGAGGGACAAGTTGTCCGCGTTGGAGAGTGAGATCCGGGAATGGGAGGCGGTCACGGTGTCGACGGACGGCTGAAGTACCTTACGCCATCGCCGCAATCGCCTCGAACAGCGCGAGATTCAGGAGCTTGAATTCGTCGCTGGTCGGAACGGGCTGTGACGAGAATTTGGCGATCACCGTCTCGCGTAGCGGGTCAACATAGAGCCACTGGCCATGAATGCCGATCGCAAAGCATGCTCCGCTGGCGTTGCCGACCTGATACCACTTGTTGCGATACTTGCCGTTCGGCAGCCAGCTTGAGAACTTTCCTTGTCGCCATGCCTCTGTGCTGCCGCCCGTAAGCGTATCGGTCATCCAGTCCGCCGATATCAGCCTGCGCCCATTGACCATACCGCCGAGACGCACCAGTTCGCCGATTCTCGCCAGATCGCGCGCGGTCATGCACAAGCCGCCGCCTGAGCGCGCTGTGCCCGCGATGTCCACGGTGACGCAACCGTCTTGCCGCAACCCCAGCGGCTGCCAGAGACGCGTGGCCGCGAAGTCGGCGTAGCGCTGTCCCGAGGCGCGCTCGATCACGAGGCCGAGCACGTCAGAGTTGGGTGAGCAGTAATGGAACGGACCACCATGCTCGCCCGCACCTTTGGTCAGCGAAGCGAGCAGGTCGAGCACCGTCTCCGGCGGCTCGCCTTCGCGGCGCGGGTCCAGCAGGCCGGCCCGCCGATAGCGCGCGTAGATGCCGTTCGGATCGAGATAGTCCTCGTTGAACGCGAGGCTGGTTCGCATATCCAGCACGTGCCTGACGCTGGCGTCGCCGAAGGCCGAACACGCGAGTTCCGGCACGTATTGCGCCACTGGCGCGTCGGGGTCCAGCAGAGCATCGCCGACCAGCATGCCGGCGAGCAGTCCCGCGACCGACTTGCTGGCCGAGAACAGAATATGGCGGCTTTGCAGCGTAAAGTTAGGCGCATGAAAATCGGCGACGAAACGTCCGGCTCGCATCACCGTGAGGGCATCGGTCGAGGTCCGCTGCAGGATCGACGCGATCGTGTGGTGTTCGCCGCGGACCACGAGTGCGTGTTCGGTCAGCGCGTCGGCATTGACCTTGGGTTCTTCGGCAAGACCCGGTGTGGCTGGAATTCGCGCTGTCGGGATGATTTCGTGGACATGGCGAAAGGCCCAGACATTCCATGGTGCTTCTCGCCAGTTGTCGTGCCGGACACTGTCCCGGCGAAAGCCGTAAGCGTTTTCAAAGTGCGACGGGATCATTTTGACTGCAGACTCCTATGGCGTGCGAGCGTGAAGTGCAAGGCCATCAATGAACATGTTGAAGAAACTCGCGGAAGCGTTCCCCCGGCGGCGTGGACAGCATTTCCACGGGGTTGCCGTCGTGCACAACGCGGCCGCCTTCCATGAAGAGCAGGCGCGAGCCCACGCGCTGCGCGAAGCCCATCTCATGCGTGACGACGACCATGGTCATGCCCTCACCGGCGAGCGTCTGCATGACCTTGAGAACTTCCTGACGCAGTTCCGGATCGAGTGCCGAAGTCGGTTCGTCGAATAGCATCAGCTTTGGCCGGACGGCGAGTGCCCGCGCGATCGCCACGCGTTGCTGCTGACCGCCTGAAAGCTGCGACGGATAGTGATGCATGCGTTCGGAAAGACCTACTTTGTGCAGCAGCGCGGCGGCGATCTCGCGCGCTTCGGCCCTGGTCTGACCGCGTGCCCGGATCGGGCCGAACATGACGTTCTGCATCGCCGTCAGGTTCGGAAACAGATTGAACTGCTGAAACACCATGCCCGCTTCGAGTCTGATGCGCCTGACGTCGCGTGCGGAGCCCAGCACGCTGATGTTGTCGACGAGCAGGTTGCCGGAACTGATGGTTTCCAGTCCGTTGATGCAGCGGAGCATGGTCGATTTACCGGAGCCGGAAGGCCCGACAATAACGGCGACTTCGCCAGCCGAGATCGCGAGATCGAGCGGCTGCAGAACGACATGCTGGCCGAATCGTTTGGAAGCCTGCTGAAATTCGATCATGCTCATGGCAAACGTACTCTCCGTTCGAGCACTCGCAGACCCAGCGCAAGCAGGCTGATCACGAGCAGATAGATGATCGCCACTGCGGTCCAGATTTCCACCGCCCGAAAGTTCTCGGCCATGATTTCCTGTCCCCGGCGGGTCAATTCGCCGACGCCGATGACGAGAAAAATCGAGGTGTCCTTGACCAGGTTGACGAACTGGTTTCCCATCGCCGGTAGTGCGCGCCTGAACGCGATGGGTGTGATGACATGCGCCAGCACGGTATGAAAACGAAGGCCCATCGCGAGGCCCGCCTCGCGCAATCCACCTGGAACACCGTCGAGCGCGCCCCGGATGATTTCCGCGTTATACGCGCCAGAATTGACGATCAAGGTGATGATGGCGGCGCTGGTGGCGCTAATGCGTATATTCATCATGATCGGCAGCGCGAAGTAGACGAACATCACCTGGACCACGATAGGCGTGCCGCGGATCAGGGCCACGTAGACCTGCGCCGGTAATGCTGCGAGCCGGCTGCCGTAAGTCAGCGTCACGCCTGCCAGAACCCCGAGCGCGATGCCTCCGAGCAGCCCGGCCAGAGCGATCAGGAGCGTGAGCCGCAGACCCAGCAAGAGGTCCGGCAGCGCGGCAACGATAGCCGCCCAATCAAAGCTCATGACGACGCCTCGCCGAACCATTTCTGGTTGAGCGCCTGAAGCCGGCCGTCTGCCTTCATGGCGGCGAGCTGAAGGTTGACCGCTGCGACCAGTGGGCTGCCCTTCTGGAAGCCCATGCCGACATCGAGCCCCTCGAGAGGCGGCGCGATCACTCTGACCTTGTTCTTCCCGGCGGTGTTGGCGTAGTACAACAACAGGGGCTTATCGTAGACGACCGCATCGGTGCGGCCGGCTTCCAGTGCCAGCAGCGCATTGTTGATACTCGGCAATTGCTCGAGCGTAGCGTCCTTGAAGTGATCCTTGACGTAGCCGACCGCGACCGTACCCGTTTCGGTGCCGATGTGTTTGCCATCGAGATCGGCCGGGGTGTGGATGGTAGTGTTGTCGATGCGCGTCAGCGCAATCAGGCCGCTTTTATAGTACGGCGTGGAAAAGTCGATAACCTGCTGGCGCTCGGGTTTGATAAAAAGCTGCGAGACGATCACGTCGAGGTTGTGCGTCTGAAGTGCCGGGATCAGTGCACCGAACTCCATCGGTTGGAGGCGCCATTTACGGTTCATGCCCGTGGCGACTTCGCTCCAGACCTCGACGTCAAAGCCGGAGTAACTGTCGCCCTGCTTGAACGCGAACGGCGGGGCGCCCACGTTGGAACCGACCACCAGTTCGGCGTCGGCCGCCTGAATGGAGCGGGACAACAGGATGGCGGGGCCGGCCGCAAGGCCGAGTTGCAGCAGTTGACGACGATTCATGGCGTTCTCCGAGGTAAATGATCGTGCGGATCTGCCGGTTTTAGCGGCGATCCCGCGTCTTGTTATGGCGTGCGTTGGTGTGCGTCGGTGTGTTGTGGCCCGGCTTCGCTGGGGTTGCCGGCGCCTTCCTGTGCGTGAACGGACTCGCGCGCGAGCGCGACAGTGAGTTCGATTTCAAGGAGACCGCCGCCCGGCAGGCCGGCGACGCCGAGTGCCGATCTTGCGTGCCGGCCGCTTTCGCCGAAGATTTCATGCAGCAGCGCGGAGGCTTCATCCATCACCTGGCTGTGGTTCATGAAGTCAGGCACGGCATTGACGAAGCCACGCAGGTACAGAATGCGTTCGACCGTGGTTGTGGACGGCAGCGCTGCCGCAAGCGCGGCCAGCGCGCGCAGCACGCAGGTCCGCGCCGCATGACGGATCAGCTCGGGCGGGGTGGTGCGATCGACTGGCCCGGCGATGATCTCGTCGCCGACGCGGCTGACCTGGCCGCTGACATAGGCGATACCGTCGTGGATCACCACGCCCACGTAGACGCCCCGCGGCGATGGAGGAGGCGGCAGAGTCATGCCCAGCTGCGCCAGCCGGTCCGCGATGACAGTCGTCATGACGTCCCCTCGGCACGCGTCTCAAAGCGAACCGGGCCGCCGAGCCAGCAGCCGTCGGGGTGGCCGGATGCGGCACCGTCCTCGAAACTGAAGCGCACCGAGATTTGCGACGGGCGTTTCATCGCGCGCCCCTGGCGGATCGTGATGGTCCGCGTGGACGCCTCGACCAGGCCATTGGCGAGCAGACCGAACGACAACGCGGAGGCGGCGATTCCGGTTGCCGCGTCTTCTGGATAGCCAGAGGCGCGCGGAAACTGCCGGGCATCGAAGATTTGCCGGCGGGTGTCGAAGCTCGCGTAGGGGTAGAGACCGGTGGAACCGATCCGCTCGCACAGCGCCTCGATTTTCTCGAAGCGCGGCCGAAGCGCGTCGAGATCGACCGGGCTGGCAAGTGGAATCAGCGTTTTGACGCGACTGGTGCAGGCGTTCTGGATCGGCAATGGCGCAAGTTGTGCCTCGGTGATGTCGAGCGCGTCGAGGATCTCGTCGCGGCTGAGTTGCGCCAGCGGCAACGGTTCGACCCGGCCCATGGGTTGGGAGATTTCGACCGCGGCGCCCTCGGCCGTGTAATCCGTAATACGAATTCCGACCTCGCCGCTGCGGGTCTGGACGGTTAGCCGGTCACGTCGTAAGCGCCCGGTTTGATGGAGCAGCCAGACTGCGCCGACCGTGGCGTGACCGCACATCGACATCTCATGATTCGGGACCCAGAAGCGAAACTCGTAGTCGCAGCTGGAGCCGGGCGGCGCCGGCAGGACGAAGCCGCTTTCGTGGCCGTAGCGCCGCGCCACCTCCTGCATTTGCGTGTCGGACATGCCGGCTGCGTCGACCACGATAGGCGCCGGGTTGCCACCGCCGGGGCCGGCGGCGAATACGCTGACGAGTTCGACCTGATGACGTGAAGACATGACGGCGTGAGCCCCGCTGACCGGGGGATGTGTTTCCATCCGGTCAATTTACGGGGATCGACGCCAGGCCGCGCGTTCGAACGGGCCTTACCTTTTGACCGAACGGGCCATCGTCGCGCGCAGATCGGACGGCGAATGGTCGCCGATGCGGCGCATCGCGCGCGCGAGGGCCGCGCCGCTTTCAAAGCCGACCCGGAATGCCACTTCGCCGATCGGCAGGTCCGTGTCGGTGAGCAGCCGACAGGCGTTTTCGTACCGCTTGCGCTGCTGGAATTCGCCGATCGAGAGTCCGGTGCCTTCGCGGAACAGACGCGTAATGTGCCGGCGGGAAATGCCGAAGCGCTCTTCGAGCGCGTCGAGCGGAATGTCCTGGTCCGCATGGCGGGTCACGAAGGCTTCGAGGTCGGCGACGAGCGCCATGCCATGCTCGCGCGGCGAGGTCCCCGGCTCTGTTTTTCCAGAGATGACTTCGCCGATGCACTGCATCAGCAAGGCTGCCGACAGGGCCTGGCGCGTGGCCGCGCCGCCATAGGCTCCCATGTCGTTGCGCAACGACAGGTCTTGCAACGCACGAATCGCTGCGGTCCGGCGCACGAGGATGGGAGTGCGCGTGCGACGGCGGAATTCGCCAAGCGAGCCGACCCCGGTATCGAGCTTGCGCAACGCGTCGCCAGTGACGTAGACGGCGACGTGCGTGTGAGTGGCGCATCCGGCGCGGGTCTGGTGGGCCTGCCCCTGGGGTACGACTGCGAAGCGATCCTGCGACAGCCAGGTGCCCGCGCGGCGATCTTCGTGGCATAACTCGACGGCGCCGTGACTCGGCAGGATGAACATCAGGCAGTCGTGCCAGTGCCATGGCATCGCGTAGGTGCCGCTGCCGGTGAGCGTCGCGTGTCCGTCATCGGCGGCGACGAGCAGGGCCTTGTTGGCGGGCTGACAGAGCTGGGTGAACGTTCGTAGCATGGCGGTACTCCATGCGATTCAGAAGAGTTTCATATCTTGACCGGGTTGCGGCTGAAGCGCGTTGTGCGGCGCGGAATCGCGAAAGGCCGGACGGGCTGGCATCTAAGGGATGTTGGGCAGGATAGCACCGCAAAATACGGCTGGGTGAATACCTACCCGCGCCCCGTGCCGCCGCAAGATGACCTTCGAAAACAATGGCGCCCGGATTCAGGCGGGGCAGTTGGCCTGGTTCGGCCGTTCACTGGCAGTCACAGCACCATGCCACCGTCGATGGTGAGGCTGGAGCCCGTCATATAGCCTGACTCCTTGCTGGCGAGGTATGCAACCAGACCAGCAATCTCGTCCGGATCTGCCGCGCGTTTGAGTGGAATGAGCGGCTTGATCCTCTCGATATGATCGACTGTCATATCCGTAACCGTAGGCCCGGGCTGAATATTGTTGACCGTGATGCCACGGCCTGCGAGGTCGATGGCGATGCCTTTCACCATGACTGCAACTGCAGCCTTCGTCATCGAGTAGACGCTCGAGCCCGGATGCCCGCTTCGTACCGCAGTGTTGCTGCCGATCGTAATGATCCGGCCACCGTCAGCGAGACGCGCAGCCGCAGCCTGGATGGAGAGGAAGACGCCACGCACGTTGACGTTCAGCATCCGGTCAAGATTTTCCACGCTCACCGTCGCAACGTCGCCAAGCAACAGGATGCCTGCGTTGACAACTGCAATGTCCAGTCTCCCAAAGCGATCCACGGCCTGCGCGACAGCCGCCTCGATCGCTGCCGGATCAGCACTGTCTGCCTCGATGGCAAGGCCGGTCCGTCCGGCGGCCTCTATCGCCCCAACCGTTTCTGCCGCTCGCTCCGGCGCCGACACGTAGGTCACCGCTACATTGGCCCCGTCGTTTGCCAGGCGCCTTGCTGCCGCCGCACCAATGCCTCGCGAACCGCCAAAGACAATGGCAACCTTTCCCGTAAGTTTGCGATTCTCGTTCAATTCTGTCTCCGTTTTTGACAGATTAGTCCATAAATGGGCGCGCGGAAACTGCGCCAGTTTTTCCTTTACCTAGCGCGATTTAAGGCGGTTGATTGCAAATCTGGCCAGCATGCGCAGGCTCTTCGCGTCGCCGCCCGCGCGGGCGCCGAGTTGAATGCCTTGCATCGTCATCTGTAGAAAGGCGGCGGCTTCGCGGGCGTCGATGGCGGGATCGACTTCTCCGCAAGTCTGTCCCTCACGGATGCGTTCAGCCAGGCGCCTGGAAAGCTTGGGTCCCACTTTGCTCCGGAGCATCACAAGCTCCGGATCTGCAGCCCCAAATTCACCGACAGCGCCGACACCCATACACCCAAGTGCGCGAGTGTTCTCGTCCTCGGCGATGAGGCCAAGCAAAAGCGCTTCCATACCGCCTACCGGCGATGCAGCGCCGTTCAAACGCTCCAGGTGGCCCGTGGTGCTTTCCCGTTGATAGCGTTCCAGGGCTTCCAGGTAGAGTTTTCGTTTGTCGCCGAACGCGTTGTAGAGGCTCTGTCGCCCGATTTCCATCGCAGCGAGCAGGTCCTCAGTTGAGGTCGAGGCGTAGCCTTTCGCCCAGAACACGCGCGTAGCGCGGTCCAGTGCCTCTTCCCGATCGAACTCTCTAGGTCTAGCCATGAGCCGAGATTATTTGTTCTGGACCAATCTGTCAATAACCATCCAAGGCGAGTGTCATCGCGGACGAAGGCGAGGGCGCTGCGGGCATTGTTCAGCGTGTGGTCCTCACCGTGATCGAATTCCTACGCGGGTAAGAGTCCAGCCTCCCGATAGCTCTCGATCAAGGCATCAAAGAGCTTGATATCGGAACGGCCTCGCGCCATTAGTTGTGCGCCTGAGACTGCGGCAAATATGGCGCGGGCCCGCTTCTTGGCGTCTCTGGAGCTGACAATTCTCGCTGCCGCAAGCATCTTTCCAAGCCACGCAACGTTGACCTCAACAAAGGCCTGGACCTCCTTCTGCACGACCTCGGGCAAATCGTCATATTCGGCGGTCATGAAGCTGGCCAGACACATGCGATTGTCGTTCTCCAGCGCCTCGCGAAACGTCCCCGGGTATCTGCGCAAACAGTCGGCCGCATCTGCAGTCGTTGTCGATAACGCTTCCAGCGCCGCCGCCGCATCTTCCCAGTAACGCCTGGCGACGGCGGCGGCCAGGTCGGCCTTGCTCGGGAAATGGTGGTACAGGCTTGCAGCCTTGATACCCACTTCCTGCGCAAGGGTACGGAGGTTTAATCCACCATAGCCGTGCGCCTGCGCGATCTTCGTCGCGACAGCCAGGATCTTGTCACTGGAACTGGTGCTTGCCTGGCTCGCCACGAATCTCCCCTCATTGAACATGAACCACCCCGCAATTACAGAGGTGGCTTAGCTTAAGTTGCAGGCCTCACGACAGCAAGTATTGCTGAGTTGCCGACAGTAGTTTGCCTCAGCTTCTGCGGATGGGGTAGGGGCGCGTGATTCCATCAGTCCGCGATGACCGTCGCGCTTGCCGTTGCCAGAGCCTCCGCTCATCCCTTGCGGTTCAAAGAGTGTTGACGAGACGAAGTATAACGCCCAATCTTCTAACTAACAAACGTTAGGTAGTCATAAAACCTGGCTTTATTCGCTACTTATCCAGGCTACCGATCGGAGTGCAACTGGTCTCGCCGTGGATGGCGGAATCCACACTTCTGCATCTGGCTTCGCTGCTGGAAAGCGTGAGCCCGGTCCGCAATCTCCGTCCGGACTTGTCCGGCATGTAATTCAGGTCAAGCGGATCGAGAAGACCTAAGCCGGCGCCGACGAATTCTGTTTCGAACAGGAAGCGATCGGCGCCAACCATTCATCGCAATGAGCGGGCGAACTCAATGTGCATCGGGCGGCGGAGCGGTATTGGCGACCGGTTGCGTGAAAAACGCACTGATGAGCCCCACGCAGAAGCACAACGCGACGGCGAGAAAGGCGTCGGCGAATGTCAATGTGAGCGCCTCCCGCATCAAGAGCGCATGCAACTCACCTAGTCCTGCATTGGCAGCGTTCAGCGTATCGCCCGCCACTTCGGAGATGTGACCGGTCTTGCTTTGCAAAAACGCTCCGACAACCGGACGTCCGATGCTGACATGTTCTGCAAGCCGTTCATAGTGGAAGTTCAGGCGATCGTTGAGCATGGTGCTAGCCACCGCAATGCCGATCGCGCCGCCGAGATTGCGCATCAGATTGAACAGGCCGCTCGCGGATCTCAGCCGGGAAGCCGGCAGCGAACCCAGGGCCATGATGACAATGGGTGGAATGGCGAGTTGCTGGCCAAAGCCTCGCAGCGCTTGCGGAAGCAGCAACTGCTGCCAGCCCCAGTCGCTTGTCAGGGGCTCGTAGAGGTAGCAGCCGAGGCCGAACATCGTCAGTCCCAGTATCAACAGGTAGCGCATGTTGATGTGCCGCGCGAGTACGGTATAGGCGATCATGCCGAGCAACTGGAAGCATCCCACCGACAGTAGTGCCATTCCCGTCTGGAGCGAATCGAAACCTCGTACCCGCGCGAGAAAAACCGGTGTTAGATACACCGTGCAAAAGATGCCGATGCCGATGATGAACGACAGCACGCTGCAGATCCCGAAGTTGCGCACGGCAAGTGCGCGCAGGTCGATGATCGGCTCGTCTGCTGTCAGTGCGTGCACGATAAACAGGAAGCCACTCACAACGCTGATCCACGTGCACAGGAGAATGGCCTCGTCACCGAGCCAGTTCTTGCGTGGCCCCTCTTCGAGCACGTATTCGAGGCAGGCAAGGCACGCCGACATCAACGTGATACCCACATAATCTCCTTTCTTCAGCAGCGACAGATTGGCATGATCGAAGTTGACGTACCGTGGCACGAAGAGCGTGACGATAATGCCAGGCACGACGTTCAGGTAAAACAGCCAGTGCCACGACCACTCGGATGTCACCCAACCGCCAATAACCGGCCCGATCGTCGGTGCGAGCGTCGAAAGCGCGCCAATCGTGGTGGCAGCAATAATTCTCTGCCTGGGTGGAAAGATCACGAATACCGTTGTGTAGACCGTTGGAATCATTGCAGCCCCCATCGCGCCCTGGAGACCGCGAAACAGGATCATCGAGTCGATATCCCACGCGAGCCCGCAAAGCATGCTGGTGATCGTGAATCCAAGCGCTGAAAAGGCGAAGACCCAGCGTGTCGAAAACACTCTCGTAAGCCAGCCCGACATTGGAATGACGATGATTTCCGCAATCAGATAAGACGTCTGGACCCATGACAGTTCGTCCTGGCTGGCCGAGAGTCCGCCGCCGATGTCCCGAAGTGATGACGCGACGATCTGAATGTCGAGCGTGGCCATGAAGAAGCCGAGACACATGATGCCGAAAGCGACGAGCTTCGTGCGCGCCGGCAAATCCATCGGATCCGGCAGTGGAGTGGCAGTAGAGGTATTCATGTTCGCTGGTACGGCTAGTCGTCGGTCAGATCGAACAGTTCACTCCGCAGCGCTCTTATTCGCTGGCTTCCAAAACGTTCTTCGAATTCGGCTTGCGCTGTAGCCCAATAGGGGCGGGCCTTTTTCAGACGCGTGACGCCTGCTTTCATCAGGGCTATGGTCGACTCGCGGCCGCCATCCCTTCGGCTCTCGAGGAGACCGTCACGCTGCATGGGTTTGAGCGCGCGCACGATGCTCGTGCGGTCCATGACCATGGCCATGGAGAGCTGGTGCATGGTCATGTCTCCATGCCTATGCAGACGGTCGAGGATGGAGTATTGCGTCGTCGTCAGGCCCACATTTGCAAGATGCTGACCGTAGATCTGAGAGATAAAGCGCGACGCCTGGCGCAGGGCAAAGCAATCGTCGTCGGGCAGGGTTTCCATTGATCGTGCGCCTTCAAAAGTGCATATGCATGCAATTGGGTAAAAATAAACGTGCATACGCACGTTTTGATGCCAAAAAGAAACGGTGCAGCTAGCGTCCGCTCGCCCGCCGCGACCCTCCGATATTGCTGTTGGGTTGTGCGTCGTGTGTCAACAGGAACAGTTCACGACGAAGTGCTGTCGTGCGTTCCTTTCCAAACTTGCGTTCGACTTCGTCGTGTGCATTGCGCCACGCCATTTTCGCCTGCTCGTACACGTGTTTCCCATGCTCCGTCAGGGTCAGCAGATGAACCCTGGCATCATCTTCGTCGAGCTCGAATCTGATCAACCCTTCTCGTTCCAACGGTTTCAGCGCACGTGAAACCGTGGTCCGGTCCATCACCATTTCCGTTGCAAGGCTGGCGATCCTGACTTCGGACTGACTCGCGAGCTTGCCGAGAATCGTGAACTGGGCTGCTGTCACTCCAGCACACTGGAGATGCCGGTCATAGAGTTGAGTCATGTACCGCGCCGCCTGACGCATGGCGAAACAATGACATTCATCGTGACGGAGTGAACGGTTCATGGGTGCAGTGTATCGATGCATATGCACATATTCAAGTATTTTTTAGGCGATTTCGTTCGCATCTTTATTAGGGGCGGTTCGATCGTCAACCCGTCTGTTGTCTCCCACATCGCTCAACTTGATCGATTGAAGGTCTGCTATCTTGCTGCGCGCGCTGCCGATCGCCGTCAATCGGCGATCGGACTGGGCGAGGTCTGACGCGACAGGCACGGCCGGTTTGAGGCTTGCGATCTGGGGCAGGTTGTTCGCTTCACGCGGACTGGATGATCGGTGTAAATGATGCGTCCCAAAACGGAGCGACGTTCGTCGGGCCATCCAGCACACCGATATGCGCAAACACGTTCGCAACTTCCTGATGCCCTGAAATCACATCGGGCGTGACGGCCAGCAGCCCGAAATCGTCGCTGCGTCTATTGAACATGGCCACCAGGTCGTCGACCGGTACGCGTGTTTCTGCGCTTTGTGCACGGGCATAATCAATGAAGTGTGGATTTGCCCACGCATATGCATGCCGCAGCCGCACGAGCAGGTCACCGATCGCAGCGCGGCGGCGCGCATCGTCGAGCGCCCGCGGATTTGCGTAGATCGGGAAATTGCCCGACAGATACCCTTTACCTGTTGCCAGTTCGCGTGCGCCATAGCGGTTGCGTGCAAGTTGACCGTTATAGCCGTATATCGCCCAGGCGTCGATGTCCCCGCCGGCGAACGCGGGCAGGCCGTCCGCAGGCGCGAGGTTGATTGCGTGGATGTCGTCAAAGGACAAGCCCGCTTCGGTCAACTGCCGGTACAGGAAGTAATGTGACGTGGTCGCACGCACATACCCGACGCGCTTTCCTTTCAGATCGGCGATCCGCTGGATAGGCGTGTCTTTGCGGGCGAGCGTCGCCTGGTTGTTGAGATCCTCGCGGGTACGCGCAATGAACTTCACGTTTGCATTCTGGCGCGCAGCGAATACTGCAGGAATTTCGCTGCCCGAACCGATATCGAGCGCGTCCGCGTTAATTGCCTCGATATGTAAGAGGCCATTGTTCAACTCGTGCCACTCGATGCGGTATGGCGTATCTGCAAGCCCGGAAGCGGCGAGCAGCGGCGGCCAGCCGCCTTTATAGGTGGCGACGCGCAATGTGACGCCGGCAAGCGCCTCGGCATTTGCCGGTGCGGAGGACGCGAACGCGAAGCGAGGCGTAAGCGGGGCCGCCGCTAACGCCACGCCGAGCTTGAGCAAACGGCGGCGGGATGCCGACAGTGTGTACATCGAAGCGCTCCTTCGGAAACCGCCGTCGGCGCGAGATTTTTTTCTGTCCTCGGCGATCGGCGGGCCATTATAGGAAGCGTGGCTCACGCAAGGCCAATATCGAATTGGAAGATCTAAATCGGCTCAGAGGTGAATTGCATAGGTTGAAAGAGCGGGGTGCTTGCTGTATCGCTTCTAGTGACGGGGCGGCGGGCATCGCTGATCATCGTCAGGCAATGACCGGCCACAAACGGTCACTCGACGTTCTCTGTAAATTCGTCAACGGTCTGGCGGTTTTTCGATGGAATGACTGGCGCGGTCAACGTTGTATCGCATGGCGTACGCATGATGCGCGTGCTAGCAAAACGAGAACCGCTCTCGGTACGCTTGCGGAGCGACCCGCAGGAGTCGGACGAAGCTGCGCCGCATGCTTTCTTCGCTACCGAATCCACAGCGAGATGCGATGCGTTTGACCGGCCATGAGGTCTCGCCGAGTAGTCGCTGTGCTGCCTCGACCCGGAGTTGCTCAACCGCGCGCGCCGGCGTGCGGCCCGTTTCCGCCTTGTAATGACGCATGAAGCTGCGTTCGCTCATGTGGAGTCGTCTGGCGAGCATAGGGACGGACAGGTCCGAGGCAAGGTGTGCCACCATCCATGCATGCAGGTCGCCGAACCTGTCGTCCGCCCTTTGCATCGACAGCACGGCACTAAACTGGGACTGGCCACCCGGTCGTTTCAGAAAGACGACGAGTTCGCGAGCGACTTCTAGTGCGATCGAACGGCCGAGGTCCGCTTCCACCAGCGCAAGGGCGAGATCGATTCCTGCGGTCACACCTGCGGATGTCCAGATATCGCCATCGCGAACGAAGATTGGATCAGTTTCTACGCGCAGCTTTGGATAGCGGTTCGCCAGTTCGTCGCAACGGCCCCAATGCGTGACCACGCGCCGCCCATCCAGCAACCCGGCCTCTGCCAACAGGAACGCTCCTGAACACACGGAGGCGATGCGCCTCGATCGGCTGGTCTGACGCCGTATCCAACGGGTCAAGCGCGCATCCTCCGATGCCGCGGAAACGCCGCGGCCACCCGGAATGATGAGCGTGTCGATGAGCCCTTTCACTGAACTTATGGAATGGGCCAGCAGGGCCAGGCCGGAAGACGAGGTCACGAGCCCGGCTTCGGCCGCAACAACTCGAGGTGCGTAGGGTTCGGCGAGCCGCTGCTGCGCTGCCAGTTCATTGGCGGAGGCAAAAACCTGCAATGGCCCGCTGACGTCAAGGAGTTGAACGTCCGGGAAAGCAAGCAGCAATATGGATCGCGCTTTGGTCGACATTACATGGCAGAAACTGAGGGGTAAATGGCAATCTTGCCAAAGGCTACCTGCATAGAATCGATCCGTCCACCTCGAAGACCGTCGTTGGTGAAAATCGCTTATACATTTGACAAGGTATCCTCATGACGCTCCAAATCGGATTTCTGGTATTTCCACAAGTACAACAGCTGGACCTGACCGGTCCCCACGACGTACTCGCATCGCTTCCCGGCGCAACGACCCACTTGATCTGGAAAACACGTGACCCCGTGACATCTAGCAATGGATTGCTCCTTACGCCCACAACGACCTATGGGGATTGCCCGCCACTCGACGTGATTTGTGTTCCCGGTGGAGGTGGCGTGACGAACTTGATGCAGGATATTCAAACGATCGAGTTTGTTCGCAAACAGGCCGCCGGTGCCCGCTACATCACGTCTGTTTGCACCGGCGCATTGTTGCTTGGTGCCGCAGGGTTGCTTCGCGGACGGCGTGCCACAACTCATTGGGCCTTCCACACATCGCTTGAGCCACTTGGTGCCATTCCGACGCACGGTCGGGTAGTCCGTGACGGCAACCTCATCACCGGCGGAGGTGTGACCGCGGGCATCGATTTTGGATTGACAGTGGCTGCAGAGTTGGCGGGGGTAGAGGAAGCGCAGGCGATTCAGCTCGAACTCGAATATGCTCCGGCGCCGCCATTCAATGCTGGTGGGCCAGATGTCGCACCGCGGGCGGTCGTGGAGCTAGTAAAGCAACGGTCCGAACAGGGGTTCGCCGCGCGACGACGAATTGTCATGGAAATCACCGCAGGTGGAACCTGAGTTGCCGCTTCGCGTCGCGTGCCGTCGATCGGTGGCTTGCCAGTAGCAGGCAGCGTGTGCCGATTGCATTGGGTGGCCGGGTAAATCGAAGGTGACTTATGGGTCGACTACTCAGTGTTGACAACCCGGATTGTAACGCATATTGTAAACCTAACGAACGATAGGTAGGTATGCAAGATTGTCGTTCGCTACGACACCACTACGAAAGGAAAGCCAAATGAGTGCTATCGCAACGAGTATCAATGACAATCACTTGTCGACGATGACGGTTTATGACTTCCCGCAAGGGCCGTATCCGACGCGTGTGCGCATTGCGTTGGCGGAAAAGAATCTGCAATCGCGAGTGCGGTTCGTGCTGGTCGATCTGTACGCGGGCGAGCACAAGAATCCCGAATTCATGGCGAGCAAGAACTACTCGGGCACGCTGCCGGTGCTCGAACTCGATGACGGGACCTGTATTGCCGAGTGCACGGCCATCACGGAGTACCTTGACGGACTCGATGGCGTGCCGACTCTGACTGGCAGGGCGCCGCGCGAAAAAGGGTTGATCCACATGATGAGCAAGCGTGCCGAACTGGAATTGCTCGACGCCATAAGCGTGTATTTCCATCATGGAACGCCGGGATTGGGGCCGCACGTTGAGCTGTACCAGAACGCCGAATGGGGATTCAGGCAGCGCGACAAGGCTCTACGCGGAATGCACTACTTCGATGCTGTTCTTCGAAATCAGCCGTATGTCGCCGGCAAAGAATTTTCAATGGCCGACATCACCGTAATCGGCGGCCTGGTCTTCGCTTCTATCGTCAAGCTGCCAGTGCCGGCTGAGTGCACCGCGCTCCTGGCATGGTACGAAAGAATGCAGGAGCGGCCCAGCGTAAGCACGCAGCCGGCGTTCTCCGTACCAGCGGCTGCATGAAAAAATTTCATTTTTCTAAAGCTAAGTAGTCCTACCAGGTAACGAAAAACCCGTCGATTTTTGGCGGGATTCGCGACATCAACACTTCAGCCCTCCGTATCTCGGAGAACAATTCATGTCTGCATTGCCACAAGCAGTTCAGTCCGTTGGCATTTTCAACGGCCCGTATTACCTCAGCATCGCTGGTAATCTTGTGAAGTCGCAAGATAGCTTTGACGTAATCAACCCGGCTACTGGTGAAGTATTCGCCAAGGCCCCGGCAGCCTCAGCCGGCAGCTTGAAGAAGCCGTCGCAGCGGCCAGGCATGCGGTTAAAGCCTGGTCTGCGCTTGGCTACGACGGGCGCCAGAAATACCTCAACGCCTACGCCGACGCACTCGAAGTACATCGGGACGAGTTGTCACGCCTGCTGATTCTTGAACAGGGGAAGCCGCTAAAGACCATGGCGGAGCCGGAGGTCGATCGGTCCCATCTCGTGGATTCGTCAGATTGCGGCCCGTAGAATTCCGGTCGAGATCGTCGAGGAGACCGAAGAACATATTGTCGAACTGCACCATACGCCGCTCGGCGTGACCGATCAGGTGGAGACGGATAGCTACGCCTGGTCCCGGCCGCTCTCAGGAACCCGCGACTTTCAGCGTCAGGCCATCTACGGCCTGCTGGAAGGAGCGTTGATCGGAATCGCCGCTACCGGCCGGGCCATCCGAGCTTCTGTGCCCGGTCGAGCGAGGCTCGCACGACGAGGCGATGGAAAGGAGCGATAAGGCTAAGATAGGCCCGACCCAGCAGACGGTTGTAGAAGACAAGTGTAGTGATTATCAGTCGCTGGGACCGGTCTTCAGATGCAGGCTGCACGAGAACCGACACGCGGAAATCAAGATGCGTGTCGTCCTCTCCCAGAATGATCTCGTCTTTATGCCGTTCGAACACGCGGAAAATACTTAGCCGGTCGTCCTTCGCGACTCTCAGATCGATCGTTCTTTTAAGGCCGAATGGCCAAACGGCAATGTCGCGAACTCCCAGCAGCATCGCGATCCACTTGGGTTGCCCTGCAAAGATGTATCGAGCGAGAGACTCTGCATCGTTGCAAGCAGTCGCTGGCAAGTCCACCGAAAAGGCGTCGACAAAATCAGCTTTGCCATACGACTGGCTGAGCCGTGAGGTCGCCGGCAGGCCGACCTGTTCGGCCTTCTTCGAATTCGTCTGCATGCCCATTCTCCATGCGTTCAAGTTGCCCGACTGCCTCAGCACGACCCAAGCGAACGTAGTCGAGAGAATTAGCGTGACATATTCCTGCTTAAGCCGAAGCCAAACTGATTGTGGCGGTCCGGCAACGGACAATGCCAGGACATTCATCCGGCGGCTGGGCGTCTGCGAACGGACATTCGCGAAAGACAGACGCTCTTCGTACGATGATCGGTGCCAATTTTGTTCGACCGGGAACATTGGACCGGATCACCCCTCGGAGGCAGCCCACCGTTGGACACTAACGTCTGCCAGCGCCTCGAATATAGCCGGTGTGCGTTCCAGGCGTGCGATCGTCCGCGCGCCTTCGAGGGCGGCTACCAATGCGGCTGCGGTAGAGGACGCGCGCGCGGGAGCAAAACCGCAGCCCCTAAAATGCTCCGCAATAATCTCGGTCGACTCAACAAATCCGCGCGCTACCCGTTTGGTCAGCTCAGCGTCGAGCGCGGGCAACTCATTCGCCAGATTTTGCATTAGACATCCATACTGGAAATCAGAGGCGACCATTTCGGCCGCGAATGTCCTGAAAATCTGATGAACAAAATTCAGGGCATCACCCGTCGTATTCGCCGAGATGTCCCGTAACACAGCAATTCGATTCGCAATGTAATTATCGATTGCTTCTTCTGCGAGTTGTGCCTTGCCGCGTGGAAAGTGAAAGTAGAACGATCCTTTAGGCGCACCGCTTTCTTCAAGGATCTGGATCAATCCCGTCGCAGTGTAGCCCTGGATGCGAAACAGTCGTTCGGCCGTGGCAATCGCGCGAGCGCGGGCGTCAGTCTTACGTGGCATGCCGCGAACATAGCACGTTTCGCTTGATGATTCTATGGTGATTGCCATACTATGGCGATCACCATATCAGGAGTCCGGTACCCGCCCGCGCAAACCCCATAGGAGGAATTGCTTTGACCACATCAACGTATCGTGAGGACACGCTTCCCAAGGGGGTCCGCTCGCGCATGATCCATGGGGTCAACGGCCTTGATGTCCATATTCTCGAGGCCGGTTACGAAACCCCCGACCGGCCGCTCGCATTGCTTCTGCATGGCTTTCCCGATCTGGCGTACGGCTGGCGACACCTGATCCCGCTTCTGGCTGACGCCGGCTACCATGTCGTGGCGCCCGACCAGCGGGGTTTTGGCCGTACCACCGGTTGGGTGAACGACTATGACGCCCAGCTAGCGCCCTTCAGCCTCTTGAATATGACGCGTGACGCGCTCGGACTGGTTTTGGCGTTGGGGTATCGGCGTACGGCAATGCTTGTCGGGCACGACCTCGGCTCGCCCGTGGCGGCCTATTGTGCGCTGGCCCGACCTGACGTCTTTCCCTCGGTGGTGCTGATGAGCGCACCGTTCCCCGGTCCGCCGACGCTTCCCTTTAACATTGCGGAAAGCGAGGTATCGTCGGTTCAACCGAACACTCGCACTCAAAACCTGGCGGCCGCGCTGGCGGCGCTCAACCCGCCGAGAGAGTATTACCAGCAATACCTGAGCACACGGAAGGCGAACCACGACATGTGGCGCCCCCCTCAAGGCTTACACGCGTTTCTCCGTGCATTTTTCTACGTCAAGAGCGCCGACTGGCCGGGGAATAAGCCGCATCCGTTGAAGGCGCTAACCGCCGCAGAACTTGCACAAATGCCCACCTATTACGTCATGGATCTCGGCAAGACGATGCCCGAGACCGTCGCTCCATTCCAACCCTCGGCCGCCGAGGTCCTGGCCTGCAAATGGCTCACCGAGCCGGAACTTGGGGTGTACACGGAGGAGTATGGCCGCACGGGGTTTCAAGGCGCCTTGCAGCCTTATCGCGTCTTTTCCGATCCTGACCTGAACGCTGAGTTGCGCCTGTTTTCGGGCAAGACGATCGATGTCCCTTCGCTTTTCATTGGCGGGAAGAGCGATTGGGGCACTTATTCGGCGCCTGGCGCGCTCGATCTCATGAGGACGAAGGCGGCGACGAGAATGGAGGGCATCGAACTGATCGACGGCGCCGGTCACTGGATCCAGCAGGAGCAGCCGGTTCGGCTCAGCGAGCTCCTGCTCGCCTTCATCAAGGAGGTGGGCGGGGCGGATCACATCAGCGGTTAGGTTAGGGAATGCCTATCGTTGCTCCTGAAAATATCGCCCGGCTTCCAGACCACCGTCCCGTCAGGTCCGTCACGTTTCAGTGGCCGTCAGGCAAAATGACCGGCCAAAAGCAGAACTTCATCTATGCATTGACTCCGACGTTCGAGTGTCAGGTCCACCCGGTCAAGGGACCTTCGTGCGGACGATGCAGGACGGCTTACCTTGACGGTTCAACACCTGCGTGCGCTTCGCCGCGCTCTTCCAGTCCCGTCGTAGTGGGCAGTCCTAAGAGGTCGCACACAAGACTCACGACCTTTTCGACTTCGCCGGGCGCGCGCGGATCCAGGCCAGTCATCCGGCTGTACTCGTTCGCGAACACGATGCTGGTGTTGATGATGCCGATTACTGCGTAGTGAAGCTGCCCAGGATCGCCGGCGCGCACGACGCCAGCCTGCTGTCCTGCACGAATCGCTTGCGTGGATATCTCGTAGGACGGGCGGATGTAATTCTCGATCAACCAATCGAAGCGGTCGCCGTTTATCTGACCTTCGAACGCGATCAATCGATGGAATTCGGGATGCCTCGCAGTGAAGGTCGCGAACGCGTGGAACATTTCGCGCAGCACTTCCCCCGGTCCCTCTTATAGCCTCCGGTTCGCTAGCAACAATCGAACGGCTGAGGCAACGCGAATCTGCCCAGGATGGCGACCCACCGCGCGAACGCAGGCGCGCTTCCACGAGGGCGAATTGGAGCAGCGATGACCGCAACTGTTCACAGGATCAACCTCTGGCACGGCGACGTCATCAGTGCCAGCCTCAGGCGGTCATGAGAGCTCCTCTTGCAGCTGGGGCGAATCAGCTATCCGCTTGTCCACGTGCGTTGCGGCGAATAGCCTGAGGCGGCTCACCGAATGCTCGCAGAAATGCACGGCGCATTCTGTCGGGATCAGCAAAGCCCGTTTCTCGCGCAACGACATCAATAGGCAGCCTGCCCTGCTCGACCATAAGACGCGCCGCTTCCAACCGCAAGTTCTCGACAGCTTTTGCAGGGGATTGCCCCGTCTCTTCACGAAATGCGCGGCTGAACTGCCGCACACTCAGATTGGCCGCTTCAGCCAGTCTGTCGACCGTCAGCGGGGTGTGCAAATTGCTTTTCGCATAGACCAGCGCGGTTTGTATCCGGTCAGTTTTCGCATCGAGATCCAGCAGTGTGGAGTGCTGTAACTGTCCGCCGGCGCGTCGATGGAACATGACCATTCGCTTGGCGACAATGCGCGCTACTTTTGCACCAAGGTCCCGTTCCACCATCGAAACCGCAAGATCGGTCCCTGCAGTCATGCCCGCGGAAGTCCATACCGGACCATCCACGACAAATATCCGATCTTCTTCGACTTTGACTTTCGGATACGTCGTTTGCAACTCGCGCGCGTGAGCCCAGTGAGTCGTGGCACGCCGATCGTCCAGAACGCCGGCCTGAGCCAAAAAAAACGCGCCCGTGCACATTGAGGCAACACGCCGGGTGTTTTTCACCGCGCCTCTTAAATATTCAATCAGTGCGGCGCTCGCCGGGTACGCACCAGTGATGACGCCGCCGATGATCACCGTGTCGAACGCGCCTTCCTCGAAACTGTCCGTCATGACGGAGTATCCGAGAGAACTTTGAACCGGCCCTCCGCTTTCAGATATCAGCCGTATCTCGTAGTACGGCTCCCTCGTCAGCCGGTTTGCGAGCTCAAACACGGTTAGTCCGCCGAAAACCATGACCTGGAAGCCTGGAACGACGATGTAGCCAATGCGCAGCATGATAGATCCCGGAAAATAGCAGGCCATAACATTACGTCCTGCACACTGGCGCCTGGCACGAGCCATCGCCTGCTGAACTGTGATTCTAACCACCGGTCCTGATGCCGATAAGTGTGGTCGCGCCAACATGGCCAGAATTGTCGGAAATACGTCCTTCCCGGCTTGTTGAGGGCTTCTAAGATTAGCGGGTTCCCGAATCTCACATCGGGCCAATCAAAAAACCCATATGGAAATGAACCTCTCTGCAACAGCCTCTATTCCTGCACCGTCTATCTCTCGCCGCGCGTTCCTCGCGAGCGGGACGGCTTTGGGTGCAAGCCTGCTGCTGGATCGCGGGGCTCAGGCACAAATTCCTGGAACCGGCGGCGTTTCCGGTATCAAGGAGTACGACGTCAATACCAACGGCATCACCCTGCACGTAACCGAACAGGGCGATGGGCCAGCCGTACTTTTTTGCCACGGGTTTCCGGACACCTCCTACACGTGGCGCCAGCAGATGAAAGCCGTGGCGTCTGCCGGATATCGGGCAATTGCTCCAGATATGCGCGGCTGCGGACGTAGTTCGGCTCCGGCGGACCCAGCCTTGTACACGCCACTGCAAACGGTCGGCGACCTGGTTGGCCTGCTCGATGCATTGAAGATTCAGAGCGCTGTCCTCGTGGGTCACGACTGGGGTGCAACGCACGTGTGGCAAGCGGCACTGATGCGTCCCGATCGATTCAAGGCTGTGTTCGGTCTGAGCGTGCCTTTCGTTCCTCGTGGGGATGTCAGCGTCTTCGACAAGATGCGCAAGTCCGGACATCAGGACGATTTCTACATGTTCGAACAGAGCCGGCCGGACGCCGATCAGATCTGGGCCGATGCCACGGTGACTATTCCTGGAATTCTGTACTGGGCATCGGGCTCCGCTCCCGCAGACCAGCGATGGAGTCCATTGGACCCGGCACGAAGCCTTCACCGTGCGGCCCCTGGACCGTTGCCGTTATGGGCCGAGCCCGATTACGTCGCTCATAACGTGGCGGAATTTCAGCGCACCGGCTTTCATGGTGCCCTGAACTACTATCGGGCCGCTGAACCGTACTTCTACCTGTCCGCTCCATGGAAGGGCGCCCGGATTACCCAGCCTTCGTTTTTCATCTGGGGGAAGGCGGATGGCTTGAGAGAGCTTTATCCGCTGACCGTGGACCAAATGCGCTCTGGCGTTCCCAGTCTCGTTGGCGGTCTCGAACTCGACAATGTAGGCCACTGGGTTCAACACGAAGCCTCTGATGTGGTCAATGAGCAACTCGTGAAGTTCCTGCAAATGGTAACGCCCGTCTGACCCGCAATGGGATTGATATGCGGAGGGGGCATCTACCCGGCGTCACGGCACTCGCGCCCACGCACCTTGCAGCAGGCGCGCTGGCAAGAGCTACACCCAACTGAAAATGGATTAACGATGGTGACAGGCAAAAGTCCCGTGTACAGGTTGAACAATGGAATCGAGATGCCCGCCTTCGGACTTGGGGTGTTTCGTAGCGAGCCTGAGAAAACCGTAGCTGCGGTCCGATCGGCAGTCGCAAATGGATACCGGCTGATCGACACGGCTGCAGCCTATATGAACGAGCAGCAGGTTGGGGAAGGTATCCGTTCGTCTGGCATCCCTCGAGAAGATATCTTCGTGACGACCAAAGTGTGGATCACCGACTACGGCTACGACCAGACCCTTCGTGCTTTCGACCAAAGTCTTCTAAAGCTGGGATTCGATGTCCTTGACCTGTATCTGCTCCACTGGCCGGTTCCTTCGGCCTTCGCAGCAACTATCGACGCTTACAGGGCCGCGCTGAAGCTCCTCGAAGAGGGGCGCGTTCGAGCGATTGGCGTGTGTAACTTCAGCTCCAACCATCTCAACAGGTTGATTGAGGAAACGGGTCACATTCCCGCAGTGAATCAGATAGAACTGCATCCCTTCTTCGTTCAGCGCGAACTTCGTGAAGCTGATGAGAAGCGCGGAATCATCACCCAGGCGTGGTCCCCGATTGGCGGCATCAAGCGCGACGGAGAAAAGGCGAAGGCCTCGCAGGAGGTGCACGACCCTTTCTCCCATCCGACGGTAGCACTGCTCGCCAGGAAATACGGAAAGACTCCGGCGCAGATTATCCTGCGCTGGCAGATCCAGTTGGGCACGTCTCCTATCCCGAAGTCCGTGCGCCCGGAACGGATTGCCGAGAACATCGATATCTTCGACTTCGCACTTGCGTCGGAGGAAGTTCAGGCAATCAGCGCGCTCGACACCGGCGAACGCGGCGGACCAGACCCGGAGCAGGTGAGTCCGCAAACCTTTCCTATAATCAATCGTGACTAAATCAGATTTCCCCAGGTCAGCCATGTCGCGCCGCACTCTGCTCGCCGATGGAACCGCTTTTGGTGCAGGTCTGTTGATGGGTAAGGCAGCTTTTGGGGCTGGGTCTGGTGCTGCCGGCGGCACGGTAGTCCCCGGCGCCAGTTCAGATAACGTTCCTAACCTGAGCGTGAATACGTTCAGCTCGCCGCGCCACACAACGCGCTACCTGGAAGCTGGGCCGACCGATGGGCCGTTGATGATCTTTCTCCACGGCTGGCCCGAGATCGGCCTGATGTGGCGCGCGCAGATCGAGGCGTTCGCGTCCGAAGGCTGGCGCTGCGTTGCTCCGGACATGCGGGGTTACGGCGGCTCATCGGCGCCGGCGGCTTCCGGGGCCTATGCCTTGCACGAGATCGTCCACGACATGGTCGAACTGCACGACCATTTGGGGGCGCGCCCGGCAATCTGGGTTGGCCACGACTGGGGAAGTCCGGTGGCTGGAGCGCTGGCTGCGCACCACGGGGCGCGCAGTCGCGGCGTAGTGCTGATCTCAGTCCCTTACTTTCCGGACGGCTTCGCACTGCCCAATCTCGTGCAACTGATCGACCGTCAGTTGTACCCGGCCGATCAATACCCGGACGGGCAGTGGGATTACTTTCGCTTTTACCTGACGCACTTCAGCCAGACGGTTAGCGATTTCGAGGCGGACATCCCGGCAGCGCTCGCGTCGCTCTATCGGCGTGGCAATCCTGCGTCGGTCGGGCAGGTTTCTCCGTCCGCCTTTATCACAAAAAACGGTGGGCGATATGGCTCGGCGCATCGCGCTCCGGCAACGCCGCCCGATCCAGCGCTCTGGACGCCCACCGACTTTAACGCGCTGGTCGATGCGTTTGATGTCAGTGGTTTCCGTTCGGTCAACGCCTGGTACCTGAACGACACCGCCAACATTGCCTACGCGCACACAGCGCCGGAAGGCGGCCAGCTGCGCCAGCCTGTCTTGTTCGTCAACGGTGATTGGGACGCCATCTGCGATATCAACCGCAGTCGCCTCGGAGAACCGATGCGTGGCGCCTGCGACTACCTTTCCGTAGCGAGCCTGCCCGCTGGTCACTGGCTTCCGCTTGAGCGCAAGACTGAGCTTTTCGAGGCCATTCGTTCGTGGCTTAAGACGAGCGGGTTGTAGTGGGTGGATCGGCCGGGTGAACGTCTCCCAGGCGAAGTGAAGCAGTTCGTCGACTGGCTCCGGCAAGCTATCTCGCATGAGTTGAATTGAGCACCTCGACATGGCACCGATGCAGTAGCCCTTTTCCTTCAGCGTGGAGCGTTCAAAATGTCTGGTCAGAAAATTTTTGTTGCTGGAGCAACCGGCGACACCGGCGGAGCAGCCACCGAAGCACTTCTCGCGGCGGGTGAAAAGGTGCGCACACTGGTGCGGAAGGAGGACCAACGTTCGGAACGACTGAAGGCGCGTGGAGTCGAGGTTCTGGTCGGCAACCTCTCCAGTCTGGATGACGTGGCACGCGCTCTTGAGGGCATTTTTTCGGCGTACTTTGTCTATCCAATCGAAGCGGGGGGCATACAGGCGAGCGTCTATTTTGCTCAGGCGGCCCGGGAGGCTGGAATCGGCGGGATCGTCAACATGTCGCAAATTTCCGCTCGCCGGAACGCAACGAGTCACGCCGCACGCGACCACTGGATTTCGGAGAGGGTATTTGACTGGTCAGGAATCCCGGTCACCCACATTCGCCCGACGTTCTTCGCGCAATGGTTGACTTATCCCGGCCAGGTTGCAAACATAAAAAAGGACGGGACGTTGCGACTGCCCTTTGGTAACGGGCGTCATGCACCGATTGCAGCAGAAGACCAGGGCCGCGTGATCGCTGCGATTCTTCGTGATCCAGCTCCGCACGCGGGCAAGGTCTACCCGCTATACGGCCCCGTCGAGATGAACCACCATCAGATTGCTGATGAAATGAGCAGGGCCCTGGAGCGGGAAGTGAGGTACCAGCCGATTGACCTCGACATGTTCGAAAAGCGTCTGGATACCGATTCGAAATTTAGCGACGCTTTTTCACAGCATCTTCTGTCTGTCGCGGTCGACTACCAGAATGGCATTTTCGCTGGTACCAACAAGGTGGTCGAAGAACTGACGGGAACCCCGCCTATGACTGTTGAGGCGTTCATTCGGAAGCACGCGGCGGTCTTCGCAGACTGACCAGTCGACAACGGGTCGAACTGCGCCTCCCTCACGCACTACTCGAAACCAACCCCGTCGTCTGACCGCTAGCCAGCATCAACTGCGCGAGGGCGCCTTGCGCGCTTTGCAGTTGACTCTCGATCTGGCTGAGTTCGCTGGTATTCGAACTCTGCAGTGCTTCGCTCAACGAGCTTTGAGCACTTTGCAACTGGGCTTTGATCTGGTTGATCTGGCTGGCGTCAGCGCCTCCCGCCGAGCCGCCGGCTGACGATACTTGCGCCAGCTGGGCTTCGAGCGAAAGGGCGAGCGCATTCATTTCGTCGAGCTCGGTCGAGGAACTGCTGGAAGACACCGATCCGCCGCCGCCACCTCCGCCACCCCCTGCGCCGCCCGTACCTGAAGCGGAAGCGGAGGAGGTCGACCCGGACGAAGCTGCGCCCGATGCTTCACTCGATGACGTCGCCCCAGGCGAGGCGACCGCGCTAGCGGACACATCACCAGCCGCGGCTGACGAGGCGGCAGTGCGAGCCTTCGAAGCGGACGGCGCGTCACCCGAGGTGGTCGCGGTGGTTGTACCGGCGGTGAAAGCCGTGGCGGTGGTGGTCGGCTGGATTTGCATGGAATCCCTCGATTGGCTCGAAAGCAATGCGACGCGGCTTTGGGGCTGACTGGCCAACACCAGAGAAGCGCCCGATTACCGGCCTATCCTCGTGATAACGGCAGGCTGAAGCGTTTCTTGAGCCGATTTCCTGAAATATTTTCGTTTCGGGATCTTGCGCGAGGCGCCTGTCGGCGTGACTGCCAGGCCTTTGACGAAATTGCCAGTCTGGCAGCGGCACTATGCCGAACCCCGGCCGCAGCGGTGAGTTTCATCGAAGACGGCCGTCAGCATTCGCCCTGAACGCGTTCGCCGCCAGAGTCCGGCAAATGGGGGAAGGGTGAGGCTCGTCGCGACGAGCGCTTTAACCTCGATTGTTTCCGCGGCGAACAATCGGCCTTAACCAACGCAGCGACTAGACAAATCGCGCTTCGTTGAGATCGGCAATCAGTGTCGGACCGGTTGGGTGCCAGTTCAGCAGCGCCTGGGTTTTGGCACTCGAGGCCGGCATATCGAGGCCGACGAACATGCCCATCCAGCCAAAATGTGCCGCCGCCTCATCTGGGGAGATTGAAACGGTGGGCAACTTCAGACCGCGTCCAAGCGCCTCGGCGATCTCACGGCTACTGACGCCTTCTTCGGCGACGGCATGATAGCGCGCGCCCGGTTGGCGCTTTTCTATGGCGAGGCGGTAGAGCAGCGCGACATCGGAGACATGGCATGCCGGCCAACGGTTGCGGCCCTCGCCCACGTAGGCGGAGACGCCTTTCTCGCGAGCGATGGCAACGAGCGGCGAGATAAGCCCCTGCTTGTACGGGTTGTGAACCTGCGGCAGTCGTACCACCGACAGGTTGATGCCTGCTTCCAGCAGCTCGTTTCCGGCCAGTTCGGATGCGATGCGCGGATTAGGATGGCTGATATTGAAGACATCTTCCGTCGCCGGTTCACCATGTTCACCGCTGCCTATGCCGGTTCCGGAGGTAATGACGAGAGGACGATCGGAGCCCGCCAGCGCCGACCCTAGTGCGGCAATCGCACGTTTGTCCTTTTCGCAATTCTCGACGAAGCGGGAGAAGTCGTGATCGAATGCCGTGTGGATGACGGCATCTGCTTTCTCCGCGCCGCTGCGAAGCGTGTCTGGATTCTCCAGCGTTCCGCGATGCACCTCCGCTCCCGCATCGATCAGCGCTTGAGCGCCCGCGTCGGAACGCGTCATGCCGATTACCTGATGTCCAGCCTTGATGAGTTCGGGGACCACGGTCGCGCCAATAAAGCCTGTCGCGCCGGTTAGAAAAATACGCATACTGAAACCTCCCTGGTTGTCTCCTCTACTATCCGGCCATTTCCCGTTCCGTAGCAGTAGTGACGTCATCATAGTAAGAGCACTAACAGGATCCGGATGGCGGGGAGGCTGGACACGCTTTGCTACCGCCAGCGGCAGCGCATTGTCCGGCAAACCCGGATTGTGTTTCGCCGCGCCGGCCCCTTCTGACATGCGATGTCATTGCGCACAATGGCTTCGACGGCTAACCGGCCGGTGAGCGCTCGCATCAGCCAAACCAGGGGGCACATCATGCAAACGAAACTGATTGAACGTGAGTGGATCGATCCGGACGCGGTGCCGGGAGAGACGCGCAGGGTCACCGATCTGACCGATGCAGCGGAATCGCAGTGGGCCGGCATCGTAGATTTCGGCCCCTCGGCGACGTACACGCTCGATGCGGGGAAGCGGCACGATCTGTATGTATTGCGAGGCAACGTTGCGATAAACGGCCACACATTCAATGCCGACGACTTCCTCATTCGCTGCGACGCACCCCTCGTGCAAGCGGGCGACGGTGGGGCACGTCTGCTCATCTATCGCGAAGCATCCGCTTCCCGCTGTGATCCAATCGTTCGGAGTGCGAGAGCTCGAGTGTGGCGCAATGGAATCAATCCACGGATGCATATTGCTCCGCTAGCGAGCGGCAGGCAGCACGTCAGCCTGGTCGAGTTTCACCCGGGCGCGCAGACCCACGATCACACGCATCCGAGTGGCGAAGAAATATTCGTGTTGAGCGGAGAACTTAGGGATGCGAACGAACACTATCCGGCTGGAACTTGGCTGCGCCTCCATCCTGGCGCCCGGCACGCGCCATTCGCCGAAGTGCCGACGGTCATCCTGCTTCGTCACGGTCATCTGCGTGCGACGCGTGAATGATCCTTGAGCATATCGATCAACGCCCGGACTTTCGGCGCGGTATGTCTGCCCGGGGGGAGCAACGCATGAATCGTCATGGGCGCGGTTGACCAGTCTGGATACACACGTACGAGCCGGCCCGCGGCAATATCCGCGCGAACCGAGAAGTCGGGCAGCAGGCCGATGCCCGCGCCTTCCGCGATTGCCGCGCGGCACGCGTAGACAGTATCGGCAAACAGACCGGTAACGAATTCGATCTCGCGTGAATCCCCAGCGGCGCTACACAACTCGAAGCGTGACGGCTGTGCGAGAACCGAGAGTCCCACGAAGGCCAGCTTCGCCGCATCGCCAACGTCTTCAGGAAGCGCATTGCGCACGACAAAGTCGGGACCGGCGACCAGCCACTTCGAATATTCGCCGATGCGCACCGCGCGATGGCTCGAATCAGTCAGTTCACCCAGGCGGATGGCGACGTCGACGCCTTCCGCAATCAGATCGATAGCGCGATCCCCGGATACGATCTCGAGGCGCAGCCGCGGATGCGCGCTTCGCATGCGCGCAAGCACCGGAGCAAGAACGATCGCGCTGTACTCGACCGAAGACGCGACCCTCAAGGTGCCGCGCAGATCATCCTGAGAAGGGCTGGCCAGGGACATGGCCTCTTCGGCAAGACGCACGATCTCGCGACACGTTTCGAAGAACGATGCGCCTGCTTCCGTCACACTGATACGCCGCGTCGTCCTGACAAGGAGCGTGGCGCCCAGCTCGAGTTCCAGCCGCTGGATGCTGTCGCTGACCGTCGTCTTCCCGACGCCGCGCCGCTCTGCTGCCCGCGTGAACGAACCGGTCTCCACTACCGCGATGTAATTCAGAAGATGTTCGAAGGTCAGGTTACGCAGATCGGACATGGCGGATGCGTAGCTACGCAATATGGTGGAGGAGGGTGAGCGCAAACATGAGCGTCGCCACGACGCCGGCCAGGAAGGCGAGGGTGCGCAAGACGGGAACCCCAGCAGCATAGACGCAATAGTGGACAAGTCGGGCGATGAGATAAAGCTTTGCAGCGAGGACGGTCGCAGGCGTGCTTACGCCGATGAGCGCTGCGGTGAGCACCAGAGGGGCGAAGACGGCGAGGTTCTCGATCGCATTGGTGTGAGCGCGCCGTGCCCGCTCGGCCCAGGCGGGGTCGGGCGGCAGCGAAGGATCGGGATTGCCCAACGTCGGAATCAACCCGCGCGTCACGATCCTTGCGAGCGTGTAGGGAATCCACATCAGGATCGTGGCCGAGGCGACGAGCGTGAGGAAATAGAGTTCGGGCGTGAGTTTCATTGAGCGGTGCTCCGGCGGATCGGTTGTTCGGCCAATCGGATTGCCATGGCCGCATTGCTCCGCAGTCTAGCCGTCGCTTCTGCGAGGGGCTATAGTCGCTAATGACATTAACGGGTTCATTTGTGACATGCGACTGGCTATATTCGCTCTTGATGGCGTATTCGACACCGGCCTGACGGTTCTGCTGGATACCTTCGCGACGGCCAACGAACTGGCCGCGGCACAAGGATTCGCCGCGCCGCCCTTCGACGTGAAGATCGTCGGATTCGGCGGACAGGTCCGTACGGCGCTCGGGTTGTCCGCCGCGGTCGAGCCGGTGAGCAGTATTGGTCAGACGGATTGGGTGGTGGTCCCCGCGCCGAATACCAAACAGCCCGAGCGGTTGCTTGCAGCGCTGGAACGATCCGACGTGCGCGACGCGATCGCGTACCTTCGTGCCTGGCATGCAGAAGGCGTCGGCATCGCGGCGGCGTGTCTCGGGACCTTTCTCCTCGCTGAAGCCGGGCTGCTGGACAACGTTGCGGCAACTACAGCGTGGCCGCTGGCGCCGCTCTTCCGTCAGCGCTATCCGGCAGTTACGCTGGACGATTCGCGCATGGTCGTCGCAGCAGATCGCGTCGTGACCGCGGGCACCATGATGGGCCACCTCGATCTCGCGCTGTGGCTGGTGCGTCAGGCCAGTCCTGATCTGGCTGCGTTCGTCGCCCGCTTTATGCTCATCGACAAGCGGTCGTCGCAGGCGCACTACATCATTCCGGACTATCTTGCCCACGCCGATCCGCTGATCGCACGCTTCGAGCGTTGGGCTCGCGACCATCTGGCACGGGGGTTTTCGCTTCAGGATGCGGCGAGCGCATTGTCCGTCGGCACACGCACCTTGCAGCGCCGCACCGAGGCCGTGCTCGGGAAGTCGCCGATGGCGTTCTTCCAGGACCTGAGAATCGAACGGGCGAAGCACCTCGTTTCGATTGGTTTCGACGTCGAATCCATTGCGAGCGAGGTGGGCTATGCCGACGCCGCGACATTGCGGACCTTGTTGCGTCGCAAGCTCGGCCGAGGGGTGCGGGAACTGCGCGCGGAGATGCGTTGATACAACGCGCTTGTCCCGATCCTGGGCTGATTCGATGTACCGTTGTTGGGCGAGCGTTCCGCTTAGGCAGGCCCAGGCTTCTGCTGCGATAGTGCGTTTCGCTCTGCCGATAACTCAGCCATTAGCTTCTCGAGGTCCGGAGCCGGCAACCTGCCTTCCTTCATTCCGAAATCGCACCAATGCGAGTAGGGGTCGAAGCCCGCGTTCCTGACGTCCTGGTTCCGCTCCGCATACCACTGGCTGCTTAGGGCTTCTCTTAACACCTTGGACCCGGGAACGGCGATCGTGCCAATGATTTGAGTAACCACCGGATTTCCTTTGGCCGGTGAACTCACGGTCTGCGCGACAGGAATTTCTTTGGCGGCGGGCTCACTCAATTTCTTCGCCAGAGAATAGACGATTCTTGTCAGCATGGACACTTCCCGTTCGAGCTTCTCGACGGGGCTCAAATCCAGCACATCGTTTTCACCTGGCGGCGGAAAGAGGGCAGTGTCGGAAGGGATCTCCGGGAAGAATGTCGTCTTTACTTTTTCATTGCTCCCGGCGTAAGCATCCAGAATTCTCAGCCGTGTTGTTCGATCGAAAAGATAAGGCTTCGATTTCTTTGGACGGTTCTCCTTGCCGAGGACGCCGTTCATGACGTCGTAGAAAGACGTGTCGTGGATCGACGAGAACTCGTCCCGCACATGGTGTGCCAGAGCAATCAACCGCTCGTCATTGCTTTCATTGATGACGCCGACTCTCTTATGACCTGCGTCGACAGGCAGACCGGTGATGGTGATGAAATCGTCGACAACGTCTGTGTTGTACATGGACTTTCGATCGAACCGGCGGACGTGAACCCGGTCCCGGCCGAAGTCTCGCAACCATGGGCTTAGCATGGCGTACCAGTCGCCGTCGACCGGAACACGGGCCGCGAGGTATTCGTCGATACTCTCGTAAGCCTTTACGTACCATTGCCCCCATGCAGACGAGAGATACTCGTCCTGACGCCGGATGTAGGCAACGATATGCACATCGAAATGTGCTTTCTCTTCCGCAAAGAGGCTCGAAAACGCGTGCTGGTCGGACAGGTTCTCGGCGCTGATCACCAGCGTGTGCAGATTGCTTCTGACCATCTCTTCCTTGAGTGCGGCCAGACGTCGCCGCACGATGGACACCGCGTCCAGCCGGGTAGGCTGATGCGGAGCCTGAGCGGACGGCGACGCGTTGACCAGATTCAGGAAAAAGTTGATTTGCTGACCGGCGATGCTCGCGTTCATCGTCAGGTCGAGGCCAGGAATCAGTACGCCTTGCGCTCTGAGCGATGCCGCGTTGGCACCGAGATAGGCCTGAATCGCAGAGCTGCCGCATTTGCCTGCGCCAATATGAATGATGAGCTTTTGCATGCGCGTGAAGGGGGTATCGAACAGCGGTAAATCGGATCTTGCGTAGGATACCCCGGAAGCGGCCAGCGAAAGAAGTCCCCGCGACCTCACGCGCCGCCGCGCCGCGTGCGCCTACCGAACAGATACGACAGCACCGCGGAGACGAGCAGCGTCGCGCTGACGAAATACAAGCCGAGCGAGTAGTCGCCGCTCATATCGCGCAACCGGCCGATCACCATCGGACCAATCGTGCCGCCGATCAGGCTGCCCATCGCATTGATCAGCGCAATGCCCGCCGCCGCGGCGGAGCCCGACAGGAACTGCGTCGGCATGCTCCACAGAGGCGGCTTTGCCGCATTGATGCCGAAGTTCGCGATCGACAGTCCGACGATCAGCACGATCACCGTGCTTGCGTGTCCAGACATCAGCATCCCGATCCCGGCCGCGAGACACGCGATCGCGACGTGCAGGCGGCGTTCGTTGGTGCGATCCGAATTGCGCGCCCACAGCACCATCGTGACGACCGCGAAGAGATTCGGAATCGCGTTCACGAGACCGAGTTCGAAGTAGCTGAAACCGAAGCGGTGAATGATCATCGGCGCCCAGATGCCGATCGCGTACAGGCCGGTCGAGGTGCCCGCATAGACGAGCGCGAGCAGCAGCACGCGCGGATCCTTCACCGCGCTCCAGACGCTCGACTTGCTCTGCGCCGCCTTGCCATCGCGTTCGCGCTGCATCTCGCCGCTCAGCCATTGGCGCTCGGCGGGCGCGAGCCACTGCGCATCCTCCGGCCGGTCGGTCAGGAAGAAGAACGAGACGACGCCGAGCAGCACGGTTGGCGCGCCCTCGACGAGGAACAGCCACTGCCAGCCGTGCAGATGGGCGAAACCTTCGAGGCTCATCAACGCACCGGAGATCGGCGAGCCGATCATGTTCGATAGTGGCGCCGCCGTCATGAACATGGCCGTGACGAACGCCCGATGGCGCGCCGGAAACCAGTAGCTCAGGTACAGGATGATGCCGGGGAAAAAGCCTGCTTCCGCGAGACCGAGTACGAAGCGCAGCGTATAGAAGCTGTACGGACCGCTGACGAACGCCGTGGCCGCCGACAGAACACCCCACGCGACCATCAGCAGTGCGATCCAACGGCGCGCGCCGATACGTTGCAGCGCGAGATTCGACGGCATGCCGGCAGCGATATAGCCGACGAAGAAAATCCCCGCACCGACACCGAACATGGCCTGCGTGAGGCCGATGTCGTGATTCATCGTGAGGCCTGCGAAGCCGACGTTCACGCGATTCAGAAAGCTCAGGAAGTACAGAACGATGATAAACGGCGTGATGCGCCGCGAGATCTTTCTGACGACGCGAGTCTCCAGCGCGGCGTCCTCCTGCGGATGGACTATGGTGGTGCTCATTCTTGTCTCCTATGTAACGCTATCAAGCGTGCCTGGCGCCTGGTCTTATTCAATGGTGATTCTGCTGCGCCGGCAGATCGATACGGCACCACGGCTGCGCTGCCCAGTGGCGCGTCTCAAAGGCGTCGATCGCCTTCTCCTCGCGCAGCGTCAAGCCGATCATATCGAGCCCCTCCACCAGCATCTGCTTCTGGCGCGCGGGCAGCGAGAACCGATAGTGCTGTCCCGAAGGCGTCAGCACGACCTCGTTCTCAACGTCGATCGATACGTGCTTGTCGCTGCCGTTCTCGAGTTCGGCGACGAGCGCCTCGATCTGCTCAGGCGGCAGTGTGACAAGCAGCAAACGGTTGTTGGTCGAGTTGAAGTAAAAGATCTCGCCGTAGCTCGGCGCGATCACCGCTTCGAAACCTCCCTGCTGCAGGCCCCATACCGCGTGTTCGCGGCTCGATCCGCAGCCGAAGTTCGCACCGCCGATCAGGATTTTCGCGCCCTTGTATTCGGGGCGGTTCAGCACGAAATTCTCGCGCACATGGCCATCCGCATCGAGGCGCAGGTCGTGCAACAGGCCGCGCGCGAGCCCCGATTTGTCGATGCCGAGCAGAAACTGCTTCGGCATGATCTGGTCGGTATCGAGGTTGTTGACCGGCAGCGGGGCGGCGGTGCCCGCGATCATGAACGGCTTAGCCATGAGTCAGCTCCTTGCGAATGTCGACGATGCGTCCGGCGATCGCGGCAGCGGCGGCCATCGCGGGGCTCATCAGATGGGTTTTGCTGTCGCGCCCCTGGCGCCCTTCGAAATTGCGGTTCGTCGTGGATGCGCAGCGCTCGCCCGGTGCGAGCACGTCGTCGTTCATCGCCAGACACATTGAGCAGCCCGGCTGGCGCCATTCGAATCCGGCCTCTATTAGCAACTGCGCGATGCCCTCGCGCTCCGCCTGGTCACGCACCATGCCCGAGCCCGGCACAACCATCGCGCGCACCGTCGATGCTACTTTGCGGCCTCGCACGACGGCGGCGACCGCACGCAGATCTTCGATCCGCGCATTCGTACACGAGCCGATAAACACGCGATCGATCGCCGTGCCTTCGATCGGCGCGCCACCAGGCAGTCCGATGTAGTCGAGCGCCTTGCGCATCGTCGCGACGTCGAGACCGGAGCCGTCCGTGGCGTCGGCGTTGGGAATGCGGCCGTCGACCGGAATCGCCTGGTCCGGGCTCGTGCCCCACGTGACATAGGGCGCGACGCGCGTTGCGTCGAACCGGTGTTCGACGTCGAAATGCGCATCGGCATCCGAGCGCAGTTGCGACCACGCTGAGCGCGCGGCGTCTAGAGTTTGCGCATCGAGATCGCGTACCTTGCTGCAGACATAGTCGAGCGTCGTGCGGTCCGGTGCGATCAACGCGGCGCGCGCGCCGGCTTCCACCGTCATATTGCAGAGGGTCATGCGCGCCTCGGCGGACAGTGCGGCTATCGCCTCTCCTGCGTATTCGACCGCGTATCCGCGCGCGCCTTGCGCGCCGATCTGCGCAATGATGTGCAACACGACGTCCTTCGAAGTCGTGCCCGGTTGCAGCGTGCCGTCCACGACGATACGCATGTCTTTCGCGACGCGGTAGACGAGCGTCTGCGTGGCCAGCACGTGCTCGACCTCCGAGGTGCCGATGCCGAATCCGAGCGCGCCGAGTGCGCCGTAGGTGGTGGTGTGGCTGTCGCCGCACAGCACGACCATGCCGGGACGGATCAGTCCGATCTCGGGCGCCACGACGTGCTCGATGCCTTGCATCGCATCGGTGACGTCGAACAGATGAATGCCATGCTCCGCACAATTGCGCGTGAAATTCGTAGCCTGTTTTGCGGCGTCGACGACCTCGATCGTGCGCGCGCGAACCGGCACCGGCCGCGTCGGAATCACGTGATCGACGATACCCATCTGCTGATGCGGACGCCGCACGCGCAGGCCTTTCTCACGCAGCCCCGCGAATGCCTGTGGGCTGGTGTACTCGTTCATGATGTGCAGATCGGCGTAGAGCACAACGTGCTCCGCGTCGATGATCGATACGGTATGCGAATCGACCAGTTTCCGGTAAAGCGTTTGTGAGGACATGATTGAAACCCGACTGGTAAGGATCAAACGTACGGATCAGGAGCGAATCAGCGCTGAAGAAATGCCAGCACGCGTTCGAGGAGTAACGCCGGCACTTCTTCGGCAATGTAGTGACCGCAAGGCAGCGCCTCGCCGCTGACGTCGGCATTCCAGTGACGCCATTCCGCCAGCGGATCGAAGCACTTGCCGACTGCGCCGTCCGCGCCCCATAGCGCGAGGAACGGTGAGACGATGCGCTTGCCTGCCGCAAGATCCGCGCGGTCGTGCTCGAGGTCGATGGTGATCGAGGCCCGGTAGTCTTCGCAGATCCCGTGCGCGGTGGCCGGATCGGAGAGGCAACGCAGATAGGCGGCGTAAGCCTCGGACGTGAACGGCTTGAGCCCCGCGCTGCGGGCACCCATGGTCTGCTTCAGATAGAGGTCGGGGTCGGCGCGGATCAGCGTTTCGGGGAAGGGTGCGGGACGTACGAGAAAGAACCAGTGCCAGTAGGCGCGCGCAAATTCGAATGAGGTCTGTTCGTACATCGCGACGGTCGGCGCGACGTCGAGTGTTACGAGTTGCGTCACGACATCCGGATGGTCGATCGCCATCCGTGCCGCGACGCGTCCACCGCGATCATGACCGACGACCGCAAACGACGTGAATCCATGCGCGCGCATCAGTTCGACCTGGTCGAGCGCCATGCGGCGCTTCGAGTAGTTGGCATGGTCGTCGGCGCCTTGGGGTTTGTCGCTGTCGCCGTAACCGCGCAGATCGGCGGCGATCACCGTAAAGTGCTCGGCCAGGGTGGGCGCGACTTTGTGCCAGATCGCGTGGGTTTGCGGGTGACCGTGCAAGAGCAGCAGCGCGGGGCCGCGTCCGCCCTTGATCGCGTGAATCCGGACGCCGTCGACGGTTGTCGATGCGTCGCAGAACGCTTCGAACATGGTTGTCTCCTGAAGTTGTTTGCAGTCTAATTCATGCCATGGGCGATTGGGTTTCCACAAAAGCAATCCGGTCGTAACTTTAAGGAACGAATGAGCCTGGGCAGGGAGTGACGCGATGGATGGCTTTTCCGATCTGAATCTGTTTGCGCTGGTTGCGCGCAACCGCAACCTGGCGGCTGCGGCGCGCGAGCTAGGCGTGACGCCGCCCGCCGTCAGCAAGCGGCTAGCGCAACTGGAGCAGCGCCTTGGCGTGCGGCTGATGAACCGGACAACGCGGCGTCTTTCCCTCACGCCAGAAGGCGAGCTCTATCTCGCCAACGGCTCGCGCATCCTCGACGACCTGTCGGAACTGGAGCATCTCGTCACGCGTAGCCGTGGCGAACCTACGGGTCTGCTGCGAGTGAATGCGTCGTTCGGTTTCGGACGGACACATATCGCACCCGCGGTATCGGAGTTCGTCGAGCGCTTTCCGTCGATGAAGATCCAGTTGCAACTGACTGAGCGGCCGCTGAGTCTGCAGGAAGAAGGCTTCGACCTCGGCATCCGGTTCGGCGAGGTCCCCGACGCGCGTATCAACGCTCGTCTGTTGCTGAAGAACCGGCGCATCGTGTGCGCATCGCCGGCGTATCTGAAGCGGCATGGCCAGCCCTCCGTGCCGCACGACCTGACCCGCCACTCGTGCATTGTGCTGCGCGAGAATGATTCGGCGTACGGAACATGGCATTTCTCGCGGGGCAAGCGTGCGGAGACGGTGAAAGTCGATGGTTCGCTGTCGAGCAATGACGGCAGCATCGTGCTGCAGTGGGCGCTCGATGGACGCGGTATCGTTGCGCGCTCGCAGTGGGAGATCAGCGGCCATATCGAACGCGGAGAACTGGTGCCGCTGCTCGTCGAATGGGCCCTCCCGAACGCCGATATCCACGCAATCTACCTCGAACGCAACAGGCTGTCTGCCAAGCTGCGCACGTTCGTCGACTTCCTGGGCGAGTACCTGCGAAGTGCGTTTGACGGGGGAGTAGAAACAGGCGGCATGGAGACTTCCAGATGAGATCTTTGGTCGCGTGCACTTCGCTCTGTACACCCAGGCTATTATCGACGCTCATGCCAACTGTTCCGTTGGCGTGAGTGTCAGGATGCTGCCCTCAAAACCAGTTCGTGCTGCGTGTTTCTGAAAGGAGATTGCGATGACTGAGCTCGTAACATGCTTGTGGTTCGATCAAGGTAAAGCGCACGAAGCGGCAGAGTTTTACGCCGCCCACTTTCCGGACAGCCATGTCGACGCGGGTCATGTCTCGCCCATACCGGGCATTGGACAAGGCGCGGAGTTGATGGTCGACTTCACCGTGCTCGGCCAGCGCTTTCTTGGCCTGAACGGCGGCTCCAATTTCAAGCCGAACGAGGCGGTCAGTTTCATGATCTACACGGATAGCCAGGAAGAGACCGACCGGTATTGGAATGCCATTGTCGACAATGGCGGAGAGGAAGCGCCTTGCGGCTGGTGCAAGGACCGCTGGGGCTTTTCGTGGCAGATCACGCCGAGGCGGCTAATCGAGCTTGTCGGCGGCAGTGATCGTGATGCGGGACGGCGTGCGATGGAAGAGATGATGAAAATGAAGAAGATCGATATCGCTGCCATAGAGCGCGCAGCGGCACCTCGAGAATGAACGCGCATCCTTCCAGGCCACGAGCCCGTCACGCGCGCATCAAGGCGCGTCTCGTGTTCAAATGCAGTTTTCATGGAGACACGCATGGTTGCTGACGATCGACAAAAGGGTAGCGGTAACGGTGGCCCAGCCAAACGTGGCCCGGCCAGACACTACACGGTGCGAGACTTCTTTCGCAAACCCGACAAGCATTCGTTCACGATCGCTCCCGATGGAAAGCATCTGTCCTTTCTTGCGCGACACGCCGGCCGCCAGAATGTATTCGTGCAGGGCATCGATGCTGAAGGCAATCCCATAGGCGAGCCGCGTCCGTTGACCAGCGAGACGGAACGGGACGTGCCCGGCCACGCATGGAAAGGCAACGACCACATTCTGTTCGTCAAGGATTTTGGCGGAGACGAGAACTTCCACGTGCTGTCGGTGCCGATCGACGGTGGCGAGCCGCGCGATCTGACGCCGTTCGATGGCGTCAAGGCCGACATTGTCGATGACCTGAGGGATGACGACCGCCACGTGCTGATCCAGATGAATCGTCGCGATCCGCAGGTCTTCGACGTTTTTCGTGTTGACGTCATAACAGGCGATCTGACACCGATCGCCGAGAATCCTGGCAACGTCATGGGTTGGCTAACTGACCACCAGGGGCGGTTGCGCGCCGCGATCGCATCCGATGGTGTCAACCAGACGCTGCTTTACCGTGACACCGAGGCAGAGGCTTTCCGGGCCATTCTGACGACGGACTTTCGCGAGACTGTCGCGCCGCTGTTCTTTACCTTCGATGACAAACGCTTATACGTGTTGTCGAATCGGGGGCGCGACAAAGCCGCATTTTTCGAGTTCGATCCGCAGACGGGTGAAGAGGGTGCGTTGCTGTTCGAAACCGCGCATGTCGATGTGGGCGATCTCGCGTATTCAGAACATCGGCGCGTGCTGACAGCTGCGTCATACATCGACGATCGGGTTCATCGCCACTTTTTCGACGACTGGGCGCGAGACGTCATGGCCGATCTTGAGCGGCAATTGCCGGATCAGGAAATTAACATCGCGAGTATCACACGCGACGAGTCGCGCGCGATCGTGCGTACTACAAGCGATCGGTCGGCCGGCTCCGTGTGGATCTACGATGTCGCGCGTCGACAGCTTGCCAGGCTTGCGGACATGATGCCGTGGCTCGATCCGGCCGATATGGTCCCGATGTCGCCGATCCGCTTCACGGCACGCGACGGCCTGCCACTCAGTGGATATCTGACGTTGCCCGCGGGATTCGAGCTGGGGCAGGGTGTCGCCGAGCGCTTGCCGCTGGTCGTCAATCCGCACGGCGGTCCCTGGGCGAGAGACATGTGGGGCTTCAATGCCGAAGCGCAACTGCTTGCGAATCGCGGCTATGCGGTGCTGCAGATCAATTTCCGCGGTTCGACGGGATACGGACGCGCTTTCTGGGAGGCCAGTTTCGGGCAATGGGGCCGGGCGATGCAGAACGATATTGACGACGGCGTCGACTGGCTCGTGTCACAAGGGATCGTCGATCCGGCGCGTATCGCGATCTACGGCGGCAGTTACGGTGGCTATGCGACGCTGGCGGGCGTCACGTTTACGCCGGACCGATATGTGGCGGCCGTCGATTATGTCGGGGTATCGAATCTCTTCACGTTTCTCGAATCGATGCCTCCTTACTGGAAGCCGATGCTCGATATGCTGTACGAGATGATCGGCGACCCGCGGACCGAAGAGGGCAAGCAGGCACTGCACGATGCGTCGCCGCTGTTCTTCGTGGACCGGATCGTGACGCCGCTTCTTGTTGCGCAAGGCGCCAACGATCCGCGAGTCAAACAGGCCGAGAGCGATCAGATCGTCGACGCATTGCGGGCCCGTGGTGTGGATGTCAAATACATCCTCAAGGAAAACGAAGGGCACGGTTTTCACAACGAAGAGAACATGTTCGAGTTTTATGAGGCGATGGACACGTTCCTTGCCGAGTATCTGGGCGGAGCCGCGAAGAAGTGAGCGGATCTGCAGCGGGACAACCACGGCGTCGCCTCAGCACCGAGGCGCGCGAACAGCAGATCGTGGAAGGCGCGGTGCAGTTTTTCTCCGAGAAGGGACTGGGAGGGCAAATGCGCGACCTCGCCAAAGAGATCGGCATCACGCATCCTCTTCTTTACCATTACTTCCCGACCAAGCAGGCGTTAATCGAACGGGTCTATGAGGAAGTTTATCTAGGCAGATGGAAGCGCGAATGGGAGCAGTGGGTGGTCGACGCCGAGGTGCCGCTGGAGCAACGCCTGACGCGTTTCTATATCGACTATGCCCGCACCATCCTGACGCGCGACTGGGTCCGCATCCTGCTGTTGTCGGGCATGAATGACAGCTACATCCCCAGGAAGTATCTGGCCTTGCTCAAGCGTCGACTGTTCCCGCTCATCATTCGCGAGACGCGCGTCCATCTCGGCCGTCCCTCCTCTCGAAAGCTCGACGATGCCGAACTCGAGCATCTGTGGGGACTGCACGGCGGCATCTTCTATATTGGCATTCGCGTGTTCATCTATGGGCAGCCTTTTCCGCGGAACCTGGACCGGATCATCGGCGATCGTGTGCACGCGTTCATGAAAGGCGCCGGCGACATTTTCATTACCTAGAAGCGCTTACCGTCCCCAGTGCGATCAATATTTTTTCGGGCGTGATCGGGTGGGACGTAAGCCGGGCATTGAACGGCGCGAGTGCATCGTTTATCGCGTTCATGACGGCCGCCGGCGCGCCCGCCGTGCCCGCTTCGCCCGCTCCCTTGGCACCAAGCTGTGACGTTGCGGTAGGCGTTTCGATGTGTGCGACCTCGATGTCGGGCATCTCGGCGGCCATGGGGACCAGATAGTCGGCCATGTTGCCGTTGCGAAGCGAACCGCCCGCGTCGTAAAGACATTCCTCGAACAGCACGCCGCCAATTCCCTGCACCACGGCACCGCGAATCTGCTCGTCCGCCAGCATCGGATTGAGCACTCTGCCGCAGTCTTCCACTACCCAATGCTTGAGCAGTTTGACCATGCCGGTTTCCACGTCCACTTCGACATGCGATACGTGCACGCCGTTAGTGAACACAAAGGGATAGTCGCGCTGGGCGTAGTGCCGCGTCGCTGACAGTTCCGGATGAATGCCGGGCGGCAGGGTGTCCGGGCGGAAGTATGCCTGGGTCGCGAGGTCGGCGAGGCGCGCAACGGTTTCGCCCGTCGCGGTGTCCACGACAGCGCCGTCTGCCAGCGTGAGGCCGGTGCGCTCGCGCTGATGGAGGCGGGCCGCAAAGTCGATCACCTGTGCGCAGAGTGCGATCGAAGCCTGCAGCACCGCTTCACCGCCGATGCCCGCGCCTCGGGAGGCCCAGGTGCCACCGCCATAGGGCGTAACGCCGGTATCGCCGGTGACGACCCGGACGGAGCCGATGGGCATCGAGAGCGTATCCGCCGCGATCTGCGCGAAGATGGTTTCCGTACCCTGGCCCTGTTCGCCCACGCTAACCAGCACGCTAATTCCGCCCCCCGCATCCAGCCGTACCGTGGCTCCGTCCTGCGCGGCAATCCGTGCGCCGCCGACGCCGTAGAAAGCCGCGCCGGGGTTGGTCAGCTCCACCATGCTGGCGATGCCGATACCCCGGTATACGCCTTGCGAACGCAGCGTGTGCTGTTCCTCGCGAAGCCGCCCGTAATCGATCATCTCCTCGATCTCATCCAGACATGCCTCGTGTGACAGACCCTCGAGCTTGATGCCCGAAGCGGCGGTGCGCGGATAGCTGTCGTCGCGCATGACGTTCATGCGCCGCAACGCCAGCGGATCGATACCGAGCCGCTGGGCCGCCAGATCGACGATGCCTTCGGTCACCGCACACGCGATGGGGTGGCCGACCCCGCGGTACTGGCTCATCGGCGACTTGTTCTGAAAGACGACGCGCAGGACCGCACGGTAATGTTCGTGCTGATACGGCCCGCCGGTGATATTGAGCACCTGGTTTCCCTCGATGCCGCTAGTCCTGGGATACACTGAGTAGGGCCCGACACCGCTCAGATCGTCGATTTCGAAGCCGACAATGCGCCCGTCGGCCATCGCGGCGAGCCGCGCGTGAACGCGATGCTCGCGCGCATGGATGTCGCTTGCGAAGGACTCCAACCGGTCTGCAACGAACTTGACGGGCCGCTTCAGGATTTTGGCTAATGCCACTGTCGCAAAGTCGTCGGGATAGGAATGGACCTTGATGCCGAAAGAACCTCCCACGTCCTTGCAGATAACGCGCACCGATCCCTCCGGCAAATCCAGGTGCCGGGAGTAAAGATCCTGCATCATGTGCGGTGCCTGGTGCGAGTGATATACGGTCAGGGTGTTGTCCGCCGCATTGAAGTCTGCGAGCACCGAGCGCGTTTCCATCGTGACGCCGGTATGACGGCCGAAATGGTAGGTCTCCTCGACAACCAGGTCTGCGCTTGCGAAGGCCGCGCTCACATTGCCCGTGTCGATGGTGCGGGTGAAGCAGAGATTGTCGCCAAGCTCCGGATGAATCACGGGAGCATCGGCGTCGAGGGCGTGCTCCATGTCTGCCACGACCGGCAGCTCCTCCCATTCCACCTGCAGGTACGGCATGGCATCTTCCGCTTCACGGCGCGATTCGGCCACCACCGCATAGACCGGCTCGCCTTGCCAGCAAAGATGGCCCGGTGCGAGCGGATACTGGACCGCCGACTTCATCCCCGCGAGGTGCGACAAGGTGGCCACCCACGGCTTGCACACGCCTTCCAGATCGCTCGCCTGATAGATGCCGATGATGCCCGGCATCATGCGAGCGAAGCTGCTATCGAAGGCGGTGATACGCGCATGAGCGACGGGGCTGCGCCAGTAGACCACATGCGCCATGCGCGGCAGCGCGATGTCATCCACGTAGGTGCCGCGTCCCTGCAGCAGCCGGCGTGCATTCGGCCGGGCGACTGCGCTGCCGATATAGCGGCGTTCATCGAGCCCGATGTCGTTCTGCTGGCGTTTTCTCAGCATGATGGCACCTGTGCCGCGGTGCGCTGCAGGCGGGCTTCGAGAACGTCCGCGATGGCGTCGACGATTGCCTGGTATCCCGTACAGCGGCAGTAATTGCCGGACATGAATTTGCGAATCTCATCGCGGTTGGCATGCGGATTCTGTTGGATCAGTTCGGCCGCGGTGATCAGCATGCCCGCTGTGCAGAAGCCGCACTGCAAGGCATTTCTCGCATGGAACGCAGCCTGTAGCTCGGCGAGGTCGCCGCGGTCGCTGGCGCCTTCGATCGTTTCGACGCGCGCGTTCTGCGCCTGCACCGCGAGCAGCAGACAGCCGCGCACCATCCTGCCGTCGAGCCGGACCGTGCAGGCCCCGCATACACCATGCTCGCAGCCGACCCGCGCGCCTTTGATCTGCATTGAGTCCCTGAGAAAGTCGATCAGGTGCGTACGCGGTTCGACCTCGCAGCTAACCGCGCGGCCGTTGACTTCAAGCCGGATAGTCATGCGCTCAGGCATGTTGGTCTCCTTCGTGCCGAACTTCGATGCGGGCCTCGGCGAACTTGTGCAGCAGGCGTTTCAGGACCACGCGGGACAAATGCAGCTTGGTTTGCGCGGAGTGGTAGAGATCGGCGGCCGGATCGATGTCGAGCGCGTCGGCGAATTGCGCAGCCGTGTCGCGGGTCAAGGCGGTCGTTTCCAGCAAAGCCTCCACGGCATGGGCTCTTTCGGGAACATTGCCGGTGCCCAGAAAGACCACGCGTGGATTTTCAATCAGCCCGTTGGCCGTCATGCTGCCCGTGACCGCTGCGCCGACGATGGCGTAGTCGCCATGACGCCGGACCAGTTCGTCAAACTGGTGATTCGATACTGCAGTTGCCACTGGCACTTCGCAGGCGAGGATGACCTCGCCCGGCTGCAAGGCGGTGGTGTACAGGTCGAGGAAGAAGTCGTCGGCGTGGATCCGCCGCTCGCCAGTGGCGCCGGAAACGATCACCCAGCCACGCAGCGCGACCAGACAGGTGGGCCACTCGGCGGCGGGGTCAGCGAATGCGATCGAACCGCCGAACGTCCCGAGGTTGCGGATCGCCCGGTGAGCAACGTGCGGCGCAACTTCCGAGAGCAGCGGCGCGTGGCGCCGCACGAGATCCGAGTCTTCGATTTGCGCATGAGTGACAAGCGCGCCGATCCGCAAGTGATCGCCGGAAACGCTGATGCCGCGCAGTGCGTCGAGGGCGCCGATATCGATCAATAGCTGAGGTTCGGACAAGCGCATGTTGAGCGTTGCCAGCAGCGTCTGCCCGCCGGCAATGATCCGGGCCTCATCGCCGTACTCTTCGAGCAGTGCAAAAACCTGGGCTATTTCCCGAGGGCGTACATAGTCAAACGCGGCTGCTTTCATGAGCGAGTCTGCCTTTACGCAAGATGCGTCAGGAGAAGCGTTGTGAGCACACCGAGCGCAAACCATCCGGCCCGCGCCAGTTCGGGCGCGAATCGCCCTTCAGGCCATAGCGACGACGGCGAGGTGTTGGGCCGGCGTTCCGGCGAGGAGGGCGCGTTCGTCGGGCGAGCCGCGGCTTCGGCGACAAGCGGGGCATCATCGGCAATCGCGCCTCCGCTGAGTTGCCGTTGCAGGCTGGCGAAGAACTCGTCGGCCATTTTTTTCGCGGACGAATCGATCAGCCGCCCGCCGATCTGTCCCAGCTTCCCGCCGACGGACGCTGCCACCGAGTAGGTCAGCCGCGTGCCACCGGCCTCATCCGACAACTCGACGTTCGAAGAGCCCTTGGCCGACCCCGCGCCACCGCCCACGCCTTCGAACGAAAGCTTGCAATGCCTGGCCGGATCGACCTCGGACATGAACATCTTGCCGGTAAACCTGGCGCGTACCGGACCCAGCTTGACCAGGATCCGCACGTGCGTTTCTTCATCCGAAACCCGGGCGACGTCCTCGCATCCGGGGATGCAGCGCTGCAGGACCGCCGGGTCGAGAAGCGCTTCCCATACGGCGCTTCTCGGCGCCGCCATCAACTGGTTGCCGGACAATTCCATCTGCCGCCTCCTGATATAAACCCCAATTTCATGCGCTATTCTGCGCCTTATTAACCGGTTGGTAAATATGGGAGTGTTTTTAGACGCGCTGCCGGATCATGTGAAATCGCAGCGCGACGCCCGTTTAACGGGGGATTTGATGGGGTCGGGATGGCCCAAACGAGGGCAGTGGGGATGCCAGGTGCGCGGTTCCGGCGCCGGTAGTACGCGCCGGGTCGAGATTGCCGACCTTGAAGCCCGCCACAGCGTGACGCAGTTCCTGAGCCTGATCGGCCATCGACTGCGCCGCCGCCGAGGCCTCTTCGACGAGCGCAGCGTTCTGCTGGGTTACCTGGTCCATTTGCGTGACCGCCCGGTTGACCTGCTCGATGCCAGTGCTCTGTTCTTGCGATGCCGAGGAGATTGCGCTCATGATCTCGGTTACGCGCTTCACGGCATGGACGATTTCTTCGATCGTATTGCCGGCCTCTTCGACCAGCCTGGCGCCGGCTTGTACCCGATCCACTGACTCGCCGATAAGCGCCTTGATTTCCTTGGCGGCGGTCGCGCTGCGTTGCGCGAGATTGCGTACCTCGCTGGCAACCACGGCGAAGCCGCGGCCTTGCTCACCGGCTCGCGCTGCCTCGACCGCTGCGTTGAGCGCGAGGATATTGGTCTGGAACGCGATGCCTTCGATGACGTTGATAATGTCGGCCACTCTGGCGGAACTGCTGGAGATCCCGTGCATCGTCTCGACGACGCGTCCCACGACTGCCCCGCCACGCTGCGCGGTGTCAGAGGCGCTATTGGCCAGCGCGCTCGCTTGCAGGGCGTTTTCCGTGTTGTGATGAACCGTGCTCGTCAGTTCTTCCATACTCGTGGCAGTTTCCTGGAGCGACGCGGCCTGTTCTTCGGTCCGCTGCGAGAGGTCGAGGTTGCCTGCCGCTATCTGCTGCGAGGCTGTGGCAATCGAGTCGGCAGAATTTTTAATCGTGCCGATGGTTCGCGTGAGGTGGTCCTGCATGAGCTTCATTGAAAACAGCATGCTCGAGCGGTCACCCGGCGCGGTATCGACTACCGCGGTCAGATCGTTATTGGCAATCCGGTTGGCGATTTCAGCGGCGTAGGACGGCTCGCCACCCAGGCTGCGCCGCACGTTACGGCTGATGAGCAGCATCGCCGCCGTGACCAGCGCGCCAATCGTGAGAACGATCAGCAGGTATTGCAGCAACATGGCATGAAACAGGTCGTCGATGTCGTTCAGATAGAGACCCGATTCGATATACCAGTCCCATGGTTTGAACCGCTTGACGAAGGTGAGCTTATTCGCGGCGACGTAGCCTGAGGCCTTCTGGATACGCCCCAGATACTCGACGTAGCCTTGCCCATGCGCCTGCGCCGTCTGCACCATATTGACGAAGACCAGCGTGCCGTTTGGTCCCTTGAACGCGCTGACATCCTTGTTGCGTAAATCAGGCAGGGTGGGGTGCATGAGCACGACGGGATGCGAGTCGGTGACCATCACGAATCCGTCCTTGCCGTAACGCATCGACTGCAGGCGGGCCAGCGCCTGCTTCTTTGCCTCATCCTCACTGATTGCATGCGTCGCCGCCTGAGCGGCGAGATCGTCGACTACACCGGTTGCTGCTTCAACGATGTTCTCGATGGCGCTCTTGCGATCGTCGAGCATCCTCTGGCGCGATTCCCACGCCGTGGAACAGGCTAGCAACAGTAGCCCGATCCACATGATGACGAGGACCGACCATAGTTTCGCATTCAGGCTCAGGCGGCTCATGGGTGTCTCCTGCACAGCGACCTGTGGAAAGGAACTTCTTTTTGTTAGCGGCGTCTTGCGCGCGCCGTCACGACAATAAAGCCGGTCTCGTACCCAACGTTCAGACCTGATCCGGCGAGGCGTGCACAAGGCGGTGTACCGCTTCTACGACGGCTTCCGGGCTTGCCTGATTGAGGCCGGCGATATCCAGCGCGCTACCGTGCGCCACCGAGGAAAACAGGATGGGCGTGCCGATCGTCATGCCTGCCGTCCGGTTGGTAGCCAGCAGCTTGGCGGCGATATGCCCTTGATCGTGGTACATCACGATGAACGCGTCGTAGCCGGACTTCTTGAACATCGTATCGGCGCCGAACGGACCGTCGACATCGATGCTGCGCTCGCGTGCTGCTTTCAGCGCGGGCTCGATGATGCGAGCCTCATCGTCGCCAAACATGCCGCTTTCGCTGGCGTGCGGATTAAGACCCGCGACAGCGATCCGCACGGGCTTGCCGTGGCGCGCGAGCACCGCATGCGTCGCCGTGATCACGCTCAGGACGCGTGCTTCGGTAATCAGATCCAGGGCATGGCGCAGACTCACGTGCAGCGTCGTATGCACGATGCGCGTCGAATCGAAGCACAACATCAGATAGGCATCGTCGACGGGCGTGCCCGTGCAACGCGCGACAAACGACGGATAACCGTCGAACTCGATGCCCGCCTCCTTGATGGCGTACTCGGTCTGCGGGCAGGCCACCACGGCGCGGACGTCGCCCGCCATGGCCGCTTCGATGGCAACGCGTGCCGACTCGATAGCCGAGCGTCCATGCGCCGCCGCGATCTTGCCGACACGCAGCGGTTCGGCCGAGAAGTGGTCGAGCGCCATGAGCGTGACATCTGCGGGACCGGTAATCGCCGGCTGCTTCGCCGACTGAACCGAATGAATGTGAGCATCGATCTGGCTGGCCTTCGCGTGATAGGCGAGTGCCTGAGCATCGCCCACGAGGATCGGTTCGCAGATTTCCAGAACGCGTGGGTCAAGCGCCGCTTTGAGCGCGATTTCCGGGCCAATCCCGGCGGGGTCGCCTAGTGCGATGGCAATTTTGGGGCGGCTCATTTACTCGGACTCCACCAGTTCGATTCCAACCTCGTCGTTTTCCACATAGGTCTTGTACGTCTTTAGCGGGATCATGCATGGCGGCGCCACCACTTCGCCTGTGCGGATATTGAAGGCGCCATTGTGGAAGTCGCATTCCACGACTTCCCCATCGATACACCCCTCCGACAGTGAACCTGGGCCATGTGTGCAGGCGTCGTCCGTGACCAGATAGTCACCGGCGACATTGAACACGGCGAGCGTCAGGCCTTGCTTCTCGATCTTGATGGCCTTCCCGGAACTGACATCTGAAACTTTACAAAGCCCCATGCGGGTACACGACTGCGGCATCGGAAATCTCCGTTTGACAAAGGATTCGAGCGGATGATAACTTTGTTCTATTGAAAAGAACACTGTTCCTACATATGGAACAAGTGAAATTTGAGGTCCTACTGGCACGGCGCCGGACGGAAGAATTGCTATCAAGAACGCAAGGGCAAAACATGTTGAGGAAAGAACAAAACGATCTGCTGACGCAAACGGGTAATGGCACGCCGATGGGCGAGTTGTTCCGCCGTTACTGGTTGCCGGCGCTGCTGGCCGAGGAAGTTGCGGAAGCGGGTGGGGCGCCGGTCAAACTGCAGTTGCTGTCGGAGCGGATGCTGGCGTTTCGCGATTCCGAGGGGCGTCTCGGCCTGATCGACGAGTTCTGTGCGCACCGTGGCGTATCACTCTGGTTTGGGCGCAACGAGGAGGGCGGCATTCGCTGTCCTTACCACGGCTGGAAGTACGACGTGAACGGCCAGTGTATGGAGGTACCGTCGGAGCCGGCTGAAAGCGGCTTTTGCAACCGCATCAAACTCAAGTCGTATCCGCTGATCGAGCGCGGCGGCATTGTCTGGGTGTATATGGGTCCGCCGGAAGATCAGCCGCCCCCGCCGGAATTCGAGTTTGCGACGTTGCCGCTCGGTCGCAGCTTCATTACCAAGCGCTTTCAGGAAACCAACTGGCTGCAGGCGCTCGAAGGCGGCGTCGACTCGAGCCACGTCTCGTTTCTGCACAGCGCTAGCCTGCATCACGACCCCTTGTTTAAAGGGGCGAAAGGTAATCAGTACAACCTCAGCGACCTGAGCCCGGTGTTCGAGGTTGTCGACACAGAGGGCGGCCTTTTCATCGGTGCGCGCCGCAATGCGGAGAACGAGCAGTACTACTGGCGCATTACGCCGTGGGTGATGCCTTGCTTCACACTGGTGCCGCCGCGCGGCGACCATCCGGTGCACGGGCATTTCTGGGTGCCGATCGACGACGAGCATTGCTGGGCCTGGAGCTTCGATTACCACCCGACACGCGACCTGACGCAGGGGGAAATCCAGGCAATGAAGGAAGGCCACGGCATTCACGTCAAATACGTGCCGGGTACCTATCGTCCGCTGCAGAACAAGGACAACGATTACCTGATGGACCGCGCGGCGCAAAAGGCGGGCCATACATACAGTGGTGTGGAAGGCATCGGCATGCAGGATGCGTCGCTGCAGGAAAGCATGGGGGCGATCCAGGACCGCACGCGAGAAAACCTTGTGTCGACCGACAACGGCATCATCATGGTTCGCAACCGCTTGATGAAAGCCGCCCGTGCACTGGCCGAACAAGGGCAATTGCCGCCGGGCCGTGACGCCGCGGCGCAGAGCATCCGTTCGGTTGCCACGGTGCTCGCGCGCGATGTTCCGTTCAAGGAAGGCGCGAAAGATGCACTGCGCGCCGAACCGGGCAAGTCCCATACCACGGTCTGATACCGGACAAACGGCAAAAACGTCCACTGATGCAAACAGGCGAATCCGAATCCAGGCGCGCTCAGGCGCGACCCTCTCCCTCCGGCTGGCCGGAAGCGCGCTTCCGGATACGGGCAGCGAATGCGTCGCCCCGCACGGCTCGGGTAATCTTCCTGAACGGGGCAGACCCGGAGATGGCCTTGTGCCGCTCGCGGGCGCCGTCGGCGCATGTGCGAGTCTCGGGGCCGGCGGAGCTTCATGCGTTCGCCGAGCCTGGCTCCGGCTCCGGCTCGACAGCGGCCGAGCGCCTCGCGCAGTGGGCGGACCCGGTGGACCTCGTCCTCATCGTCGGTGACGAAGGGGATGATCCGGCTGCAGGTGTGCTGGCCGCGCGTGCTTACCGCGGCCGGTCTGTCACGATCTCAGGGCTGATCCGCCGGCGTCCCGGTACCGCGTCGACAGACTCGCGGACCTCGGACACGTTGCGGCCTTTGTGTACGACGATGATGCTGGTGAACGACACCGGCTATCTCGACGATTTGCTGGACGCACTGGGCGTCGGCGAATAATTGTGGAGTGAGACTTGAACAGTAAAGAATTGAATCGATGGTGGACCGTCGTAGGCGGCGCCATCTGCCTCTCGGTGGGCGCCGGGGTGATCTCGGCATTCATGTTTGGCACCTTCATCCGTGCCATCGCCGCACAGAATCACTGGGGACGATCGGAGGTATCGCTCGGCCTGACCATTTTCGAATTCGCGATGGGGCCGGGCACGATCGTGCTCGGCTCGCTGGTCGACCGCTGGGGTGTGCGCAAACCCACGCTGCTGTTCCTGACGTTGTTCGCACTTTCGATCGCGCTCGTCAGCGTGATGCCGCCATCGGTGCCGCTGTTCTGCCTCGCGTTCGTGCTGGTCGGTTTCTTCGCGCCCGGCAGCAATGCATTGCCTTACGCGAAGGTCGTCTGCGCGCGTTTTGACCGTCATCGCGGCCTTGCTCTCGGCTTGACGGTCGGCGGCACTGCAGTGGGCGGCGCACTGATGCCGCAGTACGCAGGCTATCTGCTGCGAAATTTCGGCTGGCGTGTCGGCTATCTCGGCGTCGCGGTTGCGGTTGCCGCGTTCTCTCTACCCGCGCTGTACTTTCTCGTGAAGATGCCCCGTGACTCGCAGCTCACGCCGCGTACCCGAAAGAACAATGCGGACCTGCCGAAGCTTTCGCAGATCGCGCGGACGAGCCGCAGTTTTCGTCAGCTGGGCTTGGCCATCTTCTGCATGTCGGGGGTGATGCTCGCGCTGCTATCGCAACTGGTGCCGATGATGATGGACCGCGGCGCGACGATTCGTGTCGCAACCAGCATGCTATCGATCGCCGGCCTGTCGTCTGCGGTCGGGCGCTTGCTGGCCGGGTATCTGATGGACCGCGTGCATGCGCCGTATGTGGCTGCGGTGTCGTTCTCGATCACCATGATCGGTGTGCTGATTCTGGCGAACGGCGCTACGGGGACTTCGGCGATGGTGGCGGCCGGTTTGATCGGCGTGAGCATCGGTGCCGAAGCCGACATCATCACCTTCATCGTCAGCCGCTATTTCGACCTGAGACTGTTTGGGCGCGTCTGCGGCGGTATCTGGGCGTGTTGGGGATGGGGCGCCGGCATCATGATCTTCCTGACCGGTCTGTGCTACGACCTGCTGCATTCGTACCACGTCGCGCTGTGGGCTTTTGTCGGGCTGACTGCCGTATCGATCGTGTCGATTTGCCGCCTTGGGCCGTACGTTTATCCCGAGCGGCGGGACGTCTACGCGGCGTATGCACCTGTACCTAATGACGAAGCGGGGGTTCAGGAGCCCGTGCGCTAGGCAGAACAGAAGAGCAGTACAGATGTTCGCGCGGCACGGTGAATTCTCTCCGTGCCGCGCGTTTTGCTACATACGCGTCAGATCTTGAACGACTCGAACGTCTCGGGTGCGAACAGGTCTTCCGGCGTCAGGAGTTTTCTGGAGAGACCTTGCTCGTACGAATAGCGCAGGAACACTTCCAGATTCGCGCGATTCTTCTGCAAGCCGTACGGCCAGAAGTCGTCGCCCATCTCCTTGCGGACTTCCTCGACGTGCGAGTTCAGCCACGGCAGCATTGCCTTTAGGGCAGCAGTCTCGTTGAGGTCTTCGTAGGTTCGGCGTTGCGATTCTACGAGCGCCTTGTAAAGCGATTGTGCGACCCAGCGGTTCGCCTCGTAAATCTCGCGGCGCACGACGACCGTGTGCATGATCGGGAAGAGCCCCGTTTCCTTGAAGTACTCGCGCTCGACATCGACGTAATTTTCGAACAGCCGCGTCACCTTGCCGTCGCCCTTCCGGTACGAAGAGGGCATACGCGCCGTGTAGAGCGCGTCGATTTCGCCGTCGTAGAGCATTTGCGACAAGGTCTTGTCCGGGCCGATCCGTTCCACGCGGATGTTGTCCGGCAAGTCGAGCTTGAGCTTTTCCGAACGGTTCGGTTCTTCTTCGCCACCGGTGAAGTAGGTGACGCTGTCGACCGGCACGCCGTAATGGTCGGACAGAATGCCGCGGATCCAGACCGGCGCCGTCATCTGGTATTCAGGGTTGCCGATGCGCTTTCCAATCAGGTCCTTAGGACTCTTGATGCCAGAGTTCGCGTTGACATAGATGCACGAGTGCCGGAAAAAGCGCGAGGGAAACACCGGGATGGCAATGAACGGCTGCGGATCCTTGAAGCACGACATGGTGTACGACGACAGCGACATTTCCGCCGCATCGAATTCACGGTTGCGCAGCATCCGGAAGAAGGTCTCTTCGACCGGCATGTTCAGATAGTTCAGATCGATGCCGTCGGGTTGGACAGATCCGTCCATCAGCCCGCGAGTGCGGTCGTAGTTCCAGCAGCCGAAGGTGAGTTTAAGCTTTGACACGTGGTCGCTCCTGAGGCCTGCGCAGCGCGCGCGACCGACGGCGCGCGTCGCCGTTGCGCAGTGGGTTCAATAAAACTGATCGAAATGCACGCGATCGAAGGAAATCTTCCGGGCAAGCAACATGCGCTGGATGGCCTCGCCCATTGCCGGCGGTCCTGCGAAATAGATCTCCATGTCGCGAAGGCTGTCGCCGAGCAATGTGTCGGCCAGTTCATGCACGAAGCCTGTGTAGCTGGCAGCAGCGTCAGCATCGCCTGGTTCGGGCGTCGAGACCACCGCATGAAACTGGATTCGTTCGCCGAAGCCGGGCAGAACTTCGAGCATGTCGCGGCCGCAGATGTCCTTGCCGGTGCGGGCGCCATACAGGAAGTGCAGTTTGGTGTCCTGAAGATTTGGGTCGAAAGCAAAACCACGCGCGATCGAAATCATCGGTGCAAGACCTGAACCGCCGGCGATGCACACAATGTCGCGCTGCGCATCACGCCGCAGATAGGCGCGGCCATAGGGGCCGTCGATCTCGATACGCATGCCGGGCTGCAAGCCCTCGAAGAGCGCGGCAGTACCTTTTCCGCCCGGCACGCGACGCACCTGGAACTGCAGGGTCAAGGCCGGCGCTTCAGCAACATTGCTCATCGAATACGCGCGCACGCCGGTCACGCCGGGCAACGACAGCAGCGCGTACTGGCCGGGTTCGAACGGCAGCGGTTCGTCGAGCGAAAAGTGGAATTCGTGAATGTCGTGCGTAATGGGCCGGCTTTGCGTCAAGGTCGCCGCCACGCGGCGCGGCCGATGCACGGGCGCGTAGAGCGCCGAAGGCCTGACCTTGATCGTGCAGGCGGAGCCAGGCACCGATTGGCAGCCCAGAAAACGGCCGCGTTCGCGGTCCTTGTCGCTCCAGGCCGGTGCTTCGGCCCAGCGTTGCTGAAGCTCGCCGTCGACGAGCTGGAACTTGCAGTTGCCGCAGGCGCCCACATTGCATTCATAGGGAAAGGCAATGCCTGCGCGCAGCGCGGATCGGAGAATGGTGTCGTCGGGCGGGCAAGAAAATGTGACGTCGCCGCCTTCCAGGGTAATGCAATGAGTCAGTTCAGACATGGATCCACTATTCCCCTTCCGGGCAGGAAACAAGATTTATGGGCGCCGGTATCCCAGTCGGGTCGAGATACCTTCGGCGGCGTTGATCAATAGCGGAGTGAATCCGCGCAATGCTTTTTTGGTGAGACGTTGAGTCGGACCGCCGACGCTGATGGCGGCTACAACCTGTCCGGTCAGATCGCGAACGGGCGCGGCAATGCCACGCATACCGGCTTCCGACTCTTCGTCGTCCATCGAAAAGCCTTCGACGCGAACCTGTTCGAGCACCTTGAGCAGGGCGGCCGAACTCGTATTGGTGTTCAGCGTGCGCGCCACGAGACCTTCCTTGATGACCCGGCCGACCACGTCGGGCGCACTATGCGCGAGCAGGACGAGACCTTCGGACGTGCAGAAAGCGGGCTTGCGCACTCCGATGTATGACCGCACCCGGATGGCCTGATTGCTCTCGAGGTTGAACAGATAAATGATGCTGGTGCCGTCGAGGATGGCGAGGTGAACAGTCTCATCGGTCTTCTCTCTCAATTCGTGAAGGAACGGCAGCGCCTGGGTGGACACGGTGAGGCGCCGGCGCACGAGCGCGCCGAGCGCGAACAGTTCGATCCCCAGCCGATAACGGCCATTCTCCAGGTTCTGCTCTAGCAGCCCCTCGGCAAGCAATGTCGTGGCAAGCCGGTGCGCGGTGCTCTTGGCGAGTTTCAGCCGCTTGGCGAGCGTGCTGATACCGATCTCCGGCTCTTCCTCCGAAAATGCCTTGAGCACGCGGACCGCCGCGGTGACCGATGACAGCCGCCCCTCTGCAGGACTTTCAACCGCCGCTTCTTTCGGACGCGACGCCTCAGATGCATTCGTTGCCATAGACTTTACCTCAAAAGTTATTGAATGGAACATCGTTCCGTATACGGGAACATTGTGCAGTTTTTGGCAGGATCTGTCCAGTAGCGGCCGTGAGTGATCATGAAGACGAAAGTGTTGCGGCATGCCAAATGTTATTCGCTCCACGGCAGCCTGGCGAATTGGCGAAAGACCTCCCACAACCACACGGCGCATGGCTCTGACTCGAAAATGGAAGGGCCGCTGGAAACGCTCTCAGGGCTTACCCTGGCTGAATATTTCTTGACACAGATCAATGGAGATTGCCAAATACCACCGCTCGCAAACAGGAACGACGTTCCGTATAAAGGAACATAAAGCGAGCGGTGCGGAGCGATGCCGGCCGACGGGGACGGCGCGCGTCTAGCGTGGGTGGTGGTGGCGAGCGGTAGGGATGCCAGCTTGCGAACACCGTCTGACACAGGTTTGTTCGGCGCAGTTGCATCAAAAAAACACGAGGAGATAGCAGGATGCGAGCAGGACTGTTGGGGCTTTTCGCAGCACTGGGTTTGACCTTTACCGGTGCCGCGTATGCGCAAAGTAGTGTCACGCTGTTTGGCCTGATGGACAACGGCGTCAGCTATATCAGCAACGAGCACGGGCACGGCCTCGTCAAGGCCAATGACGGTGTGTTCACGCCGAACCTGTGGGGCATCAAGGGTGTCGAGGATCTGGGCGGCGGACTCAGGGCGATCTTTCAGTTGACCGACCAGTTCTCGGTCAACACGGGCAGCATCACACCCGGTCAGCAGCTGTTCTCGAAGACGTCGTATATCGGCTTGCAGGACGACCGCTATGGAACGTTCACGATGGGTAGCCAGTACGACTTCATGGCGATGTCGCTGTGGGCGTCGGGTATCGATACGGCCGACGACGGCGGCTTCTTCTTCGGCTTTCCAGCGGGGCCGTTCCAGCGTCTCGGCATTCCGAACAATCCCACCGGCGAACTCGACTGGGATCGCAGCGAGGGCACGGCGATCGCCAACACGGTCAAGTATCTGAGCCCGTCGTTGGGCGGTTTGACGGTCGGCGCCATGTATGGCTTCGGTAATGTGGCGGGGTCGGTCGGCACGGGCAATTCATCGAGCTTCGGGCTTGACTACCTGGTGGGCAATCTGAAGCTCGGTGCGGCCTATACCGACGTGAAGTATGTGGTCACGGGCGGCCCACAGGTGAGCGTACGCAACTGGGGTGTGGGCGCCTTGTACACGTTCGACAACATCACGCTGCACGGACTGATCACGACCGTACACAACATGGGTAACAGCGCCGCCGCGGCTGAAATGTCAGGGGGCGTGCGCTGGCAATTCGCACCCACCTGGATGTTGAGTGGCGAGTATATGTACCTGAAAGGCAATACGTTTCTCGACAACAATCACGCCAATCAGGTCGGCGCAACACTGTTCTATATCCTCTCGAAACGCACGACGGTCTACGTGAGTTCGATCTATCAGATCGCCAATGAAGGCGCATCGGCGGAAATCAGCGGCATCACGGATACCGGTCCCGGTTCGAGCAGCAATAGCCAGACCGTGTTCCGCGTGGGTATTCACACGGTGTTCTGAGCGGTGGCTTGAAAAGCCTCGCGCAACGCTTCTTTGGGTTGCGCGAGCTCGTCGCGTATTGCTCTGGTTTGAAGACGCCGGTATTAGACCCGCAACGCCGCGCGCAACTTTTCCGGCGATAAAGGCAAATCCCTGAAGCGCTTTCCGGTCGCGTTGGCAATCGCATTCGCGAGTGCCGCTGACATCGGCCCTTGCGATGCTTCGCCAACGCCGAGAAACGGCGTGCCAGGTCGGTCGATCAGATCGACATCGAGTACTTTCGGCACGGAAGAAAAGCGCAGGATCGGATAGGCGCTCCAGTCGAAACTCGTGATGTTGTGCTCGTTGAAGGTCGTGGCTTCGAACAGCGTCCAGCTGGCCGATTGCAGGATGCCGCCTTCGATCTGATTGCGCACGCCGTCGGGATTCACGATCTGTCCGCAATCGAGCGCGCTCGCGACGCGTTCTATCGTCACGTAACCGGTCTCGCGTTCGATCGAGATTTCGATGGCCAGTGCACAGTAGGCCATCAGGTTCTTGTACTTCGCGAAGGCGAAACCGACGCCACGCGACGGTGCGCCCGAGTGTGCGAGATGCGGCCAGCCGAAACGTTGCGCCGCGCGCTCGATCACGGCATGCGCGCGCGGATCGTCCAGATGCTTCAGCCGAAACGCGACCGGGTCGGTATGCGCAGCAAGCGCGAGTTCGTCGATGAAGCTTTCGATCGAAAAGATGTTGTGATACGCGCCGAGCGAACGCATCGCCGACACACGGATTGGCATGTCGGGTAAAAAATGATGCTGCACGTACAGGTTGGGCACGCGATACAACGGAATGCTGTTGCGGTCGCCACCGCCTTCCGGCATCGGAATCGGCTTCGGTGGCGCGGGCGTGAAGGGTTTCGAAAGGGACCATGTCGGCATGAAGCGCCCGGCATTTTCGATGCGGTTGTTATGCGTGTTGCTCCAGAGTTCGTACTTCCAGTCGACGATCTGCCCGTTCGCATCCAGCGACGCAGAAATGTTGCTCGACATCGCCGGTCCGAACGGCTCCCACGTGTGTTCCTGCTCGCGCATCCATTGCACGCGCACCGGTTTGCCCGGCACGGCGCGTGCGATCAGCGCGGCGTCGGCGGCGACATCGTCGGCACCGTTGTGTCCGTAGCAACCGGAGCCTTCGACATGGATGCAGCGCACGCGCTCAGGCGGTATCGACAGCATCTCGGCCAGCCCCTTGCGCATCGGGAAGACGCCTTGCGTGTGAGTCCAGACCGTCATCTGTCCATCGTTGAGCCACGCCACGGCGCACGACGGACCGATCGAACCGTGCGTCAGATACGGTTTGGTAAAGCGCGCGCGTAGCGTCTGCGCTGCGGGCGGCGCCGCGCCCTGTGTGTTGGCAACCGAGATTTCCTGCGCGGGCAGTTTCTCCAGCGTCTCGTGAATCGTTGCCTGTGCCGGTAGCGGCGGCCCGCTTTGCCATTGCGCGAGCTCTGTCAGCGCGCGCATGGCGGTGATGGCGCGCCATTCATCGTCGGCCACGACCGCGAGATAACTGCCGTCCTGCACGACGGCGATCACACCTGGCATCGACCGTACCGACGTCACATCTACCGGCTTCAACGTCGCACCGTACGACGGCGGCCGCACCACACGCGCGTGCACCATGCCGGGCAGCTTCATATCCTGCACATAGCGCGGAGCGCCGGTTACCTTGCCCGGAATATCGACACGATGAAACGACTGACCAATCACCTTATACGTACTGGGATCTTTGGTCGGCACGCCGGGCTGGGCATTGCGATGCAGATTGACGCCGCTGACAGCTTCGCCGAATGTGAGACGACGGCCATCGGCGGCGACGATTTCGCCGTTGTGGGTCGTCAACGCGGCAACGTCCACGTTCAATCGAGCGGCCGCTGCCTCGAGCAGGAGCGCCCGTACCTGAGCCGTGGCGTTGGCGATTGCGGTGCCGCTGTCGGCCGTCGAATGGCTGCCCGCGGTGTAGCCCTCATCCGGTGTCGAGTTAGTGTCCGCGGTCACGAGCGTGATGTGTTCGGGCATCACGCCGAACTGTTCGGCGGCGATCTGCATGAATGCAGTGCGAATGCCGGTGCCGAGTTCCGCCTTGCCGGTAAACACGCTAATGCGGCCTGTCTCGTCGATCTTGACCCACGCGTCGAGCATCGGGGCTGTTTTCAGACTGCCCGGCAGGCTCGGCGCGGACGCGGTGAAGGTGCCGGCTTCGGTGGTGGTGGTCTGCGCGAGCGCGCGCGCCGCAGGCAGCAGCGAGAAGCCGACCATCACGCTGCCCGCCGCGAGAAAGCGGCGGCGGCTGACGCTGTCGGGTGCGGCGGGTGTGTCGTTGCTCATGCGTGTTGCCCCGCTTCACGGATCGCTGCGAGTATCCGCATATGCGTGCCGCAGCGGCACAGGTTCGGCTCCATGTGTGCGCGGATCTGTTCGTCGGTGGGTGAGGGCACCCGTTCGAGCAGCGCCTGAGCCCGCATCACCATGCCGGCGATGCAGTAGCCGCACTGCGCTGCCTGCCTGTCGATAAACGCCTGTTGCAGCTTGCCGGGCTTGTCCACGGTACCAAGTCCTTCGATCGTGCGTACGGGACGTGTGCCGATCGCTGCGACGGGCAACAGACACGAGAACACCGGCTCGTCGCCGACGATCACCGTGCACGCACCGCATTGGCCGAGACCGCAGCCAAACTTGGCGCCGTGCAGGCCGAGCTGGTTGCGCAAGGCGTAGAGCAGCGGCGTCGATGGATCGATATCGAGCTGATGGGGTACGCCATTCACGACGAGTGTCATCATGGTTCGCTGGTCTCCTGGCGCAGTTTCTCGACGTTGGCTGCGTCGAGGTTCCATGCGGGTTGGCTGCTGAAGTTGGCACGCAGGTACGCGGCGAGATCGGCAATCTGCGCGTCGGTGAGCGTGCCGGCGAAGGCCGGCATGTACGGGCCGCGCGTGCCGCGTTCGTTAGGAATCCCGTCGAGAATCAGCCGCAGGGCATTGCGTGGGTCTTGCGCATTGACGGCTGTGCTCAGCGCGAGCGATGGCCGGTCGCCAAAGGTCGTCATCGGCGCATGGGCTGCGTGACATGATGCGCACGTGGCGCTAAAGAGCACGGCGCCATTTTGCACGTGCATGGTGTCGGCCGGGGTGGTTTGCGTTTGCGCTTGTGCTTCTTGCGGTGCCGCGTCTGTCAATGCTGTAGCGCTTGCTGTCTGCAGCGAGAGCAGATAGGTGGCCATGGCGTCGACGTCGGCATCGGACGCATCCGCTAGAGACTGCGTGACCGGCCGCATTGGCCCAGCCGACGCGCCATGTTGATCAGCAAGGCCGGTACGCAGATACGCGGTCAACTGATCGTGTGTCCACGGCTTAGGCGCGCGCAGCAAAGTGGTCAGCGCGGGTGCTTGCCAGCCTTCGATCACGTTTCCGTCGAATGCCTCATCGCGCTTTTCGGCTCCGAGCAGATTCATCGGCGTGTGGCACGCTGCGCAATGCGCTGGCCCATCGATCAGATATCGGCCGCGCAATAGCTGTTCTTCGTGCGATGCGGTTGGCGTCGAGGTTGACGTTGCTGCAGCAGTAAAGGACGCGCCATCCGGTTCGACGCCTCGGTTAAGGAAGAACAGGTTCCATACCGCGATCAACGGACGAAAGCCAAGCGGAAACATCAGACGGTTGGCAGGCGCGGTGGCCTGCGCCGCATCGCGCGACATCAGATACGCGTAGACCGCGGCGATGTCGGCATCCGTCATATGTGTGAAGTGCGGGTACGGAAAGGCTGGATAGAGCAGATGACCGTTGCGGGAGACACCGCGCCGCATCGCCTGCTTGAAGTCGTCGAGGGACCAGGCGCCGATGCCGGTCTGGCGGTCGGGCGTGATGTTGGTGGAATAGATCACACCGAACGGCGTATCGAGCGGACGGCCACCCGCGAAGGGCGCATCATGCTTCGCGGTATGACACACGACGCAGTCGCCGATCGCAGCCAGTTCCGCGCCGCGTTTAAGCGTGGCCGTTTCATCGGCCGCTGGCGATGCTCTGGGCGCTTCCGCGACAGCCGTTGCCGCGAAGAGCGGATGCACGAACCAGCACGACGTCGCCGCGACGAACGCGGTGCACGCCAACACGCACAGCCATGCCGACAACCCGATCGACCTCGTCTTCATTGCGTCTCTGTCGTTATGTTCGACCCGTCGGCATGTATAGCACATACGCCGCGCACAAATAACATCATCGCGTGCGGTTCGAACTTTTGACACCGATGATGGCACGAGAATGGCGCGCAGGTAACGCGAAGGTGACATACGCCAGGCGATCGACCTGCAGCCGATAGGATTATCATCTCGCTGCGGACGCTATCCGCCGCGAGCACGAAGCGTCGCAACCTGATTTCTCTGAACAGATATGAGTTCATCCTCCACAAGCGATCCCTCCAGCACGCGCGATGACTTGTCGACAGCGCATCCGGACCAGGCAGCACGATTCACGGACGCGCTCGCGAAGGTGACGCCGCTGCTCGAGATGGAGCCGCCGTTAGCGGAGCACCAGCTTGCTGAGGCGTTGCAGATCGCAGCGGTCAGCTCGCTCGGTCTGGGCCGGTTCGACGATGCCGAGTCGTATTGGCGCCGTTCGATCGCTGCGAACCCAGGCTTCGTGGATGCGTACTTAAACCTCGCCACGCTGCTGAAAAAGCTAAACCGCTTGCCTGAGGTGGAGGCACTGTTTCGGCAATTGCTGCATGTCCGTCCCCATCTCGCGGATGTCCACAACCAGCTTGGTTCGTTGCTGCAGGACCAGGGGCGCTTCTCCGAAGCTGAGGCGGCTTATCGGCAGGCGGCGCTGCTTCGCCCTGACCGCGTCGAATTTCATTACAACCTGGGCGTCGTGCTGAGGCCGCTTGGTCGTTGGCGCGAAGCTGCGCAAGCGTATCAACGGGCAGTCGAAACGAACCGGGGCTTTGTCATGGGCTACAGCAACCTCGGCAATGTATTGAAGGAGCTGGGCCGCCTGCCGGAAGCCGAGGATGCCTACCGCGACGCACTTGCTATCCGCGGCGATTATCACGTTGCGAAGTTTGCCTTGGCTACACTGCTGATCAGCATGGGACGCTTCGAAGAAGGATGGCAGCTATACGAGGAGCGTCACGAGGACCCCAACTCCATCCAGCACAGGACGCAGAAGATCATTGGCCGTCCGCGCTGGCGTGGCGAAGCATTGGCGGGAAAAAGGCTGCTGGTCTGGCAGGAAGGCGGTCTTGGCGATGCGATTCACTTTGGGCGCTACTTTTCGCTGCTGAAGGCGCAAGGAGCAGCGGAGGTCGCGTTTGTCTGCGGGCCGGCGCTGCAGCGGCTCTTCGCGAGGGCTGAGGGCGTCGATGCGGTGCTGAGTCACGAAGCGGGGCGGGCCAAGGCGGCCTGTTACGACTACTGGACGAGTCCCTTGAGCGCGCCGCTGTATCTGGGTACGACGCTTGAAACTATTCCATCGCCTATGCGGCTGAAGCCCGACCCGTCCCTCGTCGAATCCTGGCGTGTGCGCCTCGCGGGGCTGCCGCCGGGTCGAAGGATTGGTCTCGTATGGAAAGGCAACGCCAAACATCAGAACGATGCGCACCGCTCGCTGCGATCGCTTGCGATGCTGGCTCCGCTCTGGAGTGTGCCGGGAATCAGTTTCGTGAGTCTGCAGAAGGGGGAGGGCGAGGATGAAGCTGCCGCACCACCGGTCGACCAACCCCTGTCGCATCTCGGCTCCGAGATCGCGGATATGGCCGACACCGCCGCGATCGTCGCGCAACTCGATCTTGTGATCTGCGTGGATACGTCGATCGCGCATCTCGCGGCATCAGCGGGAACGCCTTGCTGGGTGATGCTGCCGGCAGAGGAGGTCGACTGGCGCTGGATGCACGAACGCAGTGACTCGCCCTGGTATCCCGGGACGATTCGTCTGTTCCGCCAACCTTTGTGCGGACAGTGGCCTGTGGTTATCGAACAGGTGCGGCAAGCATGTGCAGAGCGGTTCCCGGAATATGACCTCAGTCGAACTTCGTCAGGTCCTGGAAAATGAGTTGTGCCCATGTATTGCCGCGAGCCTGAACGAGCAGACCGCCTTCGCCGATCTTGCCAAGCTCGATGGGGGCGAAGCCCAGGCGATCGACCAGGGCCGCCACCGAGGTGCTCGCGTCGTCGTGATCGCTGGAGACGAACACGACCCGCCGGCCGCCTTGCCGTGTCGTCGCCCCTTGGGCCAGGGTGGCAGCAGGCAGATGGTTGAAGGCCTTCACCACCTTCGCTCCGGGAAACGACTTGGCCACCGCAGCGCTCGACGGCAACCCGCCAAGTTCCTCGGGAGGCACGCCGTACGCGTTCATTGCGTCGATTACGATCTTCCCTTCCCAGTTGGCGGCAGCCCGCCCGATGTCCCGGTGATTGCCGAAGGGCACGGCCAGGATGACGACGTCCGCCTTGACCGCGTCCTCGATTCGCTGGGGCACGAGTAACGGACCGATCTTCGCCGCGAGCGCATCGACCGGTCGTCTCCCTGCCACGATTACTTCGATGTCCTGATGGGAAAATGCCTGGGCGATGGCCGTGCCGATCTTGCCAAGCCCGATGATTGCGTAGCTCATTGAAATCTCCGTGATGTATCGGAACGCCCTGGCGGCGCTTCTCTGGTGTCAGACCTGACCGATCCCGCCATCGGCCATCAGATCCGAACCTGTCACGTAAGAACTCTGATCGGACGCGAGGAATAGAGCCGCGCTGGCAATTTCCTCGGCCTGGGCGAGTCGACCGAGCGGGATCATGCCCTGGTACATCTTCACGAGATTCTCGCGAGTGTCCGACTGCGAATCGAGAATCGGAGTGTCGGTAGCGCCGGGGCTGAGCATGTTGACGCGGATGCCGCGATCCTTGAATTCCGCAGCCCAGGTGCGGGCATAGGAACGCAATGCCGCCTTGGTCGCCGCGTAAGCGGTGTGGCCAGGAATACCCATCTGATGCATGGCTGACGAGACCAGAATGATCGATCCGCTGCCTGTCATCATCGGCAACAGCTTCTGCACCATGAAGACGGGGCCGCGGGCCATGAGGTTGAACGCCTTGTCGAAATGCTCGGGCGTGAGGGTGTCGATCGGAGCCTGCTCCGTAAAGCCCGCGTTCGACACGATGATGTCGACGACACCCTTTTCTTCTTTGACTGCCGCAGCGACACGGTCGAGGTCATCGAGATTCGCAGCGTCGGCCTTGATAGCCGTCACGTTGCGTCCGAGCAGTCTGGCGGCCTCGTCGAGCTGTGCCTGCCGACGGCCAAAGATAAACACGTGAGCGCCTTCAGCGACAAAGCGCCTGGCCGTCGCCAGACCGATACCGGTCGTTGCGCCGCTAATGACGGCGATCTTGCCTGTAAGTGTGGACATTGGAACCTTCTGCCTGTTCGTGATTGACAGGTTCATGGTAATTGTCATCGCCGGCGATGATAATCCGCCGATTTCCCATAAGATCCATTCTCAGAGAGAATGGGTTAAACGGGAGAGATGCAATGGACCGGTTTCACGAATTGAACGCCTTCATCGCTGTTGTCGAAGCGGGGGGCTTTTCCGCCGCGGCGCGTCGAACGGGCGAATCGCAGTCCGCTATCAGTAAGGCTATCGGTGCGCTCGAAAAGCGCCTCGGCGTGATGCTGTTCAACCGCAGCACGCGCAGCGTGACGCTGACGGACCAGGGGCAGAGATACTACGATCGGACCAAGCCGCTGGTCGACGAGATGGATGAAGCCGATAGCGAACTGACCAGCAGCACGCTCAATGCATCCGGCCTGATCAGGATCGCCGCGTCCGGAACTTTCGGACGCCTGCACATTCTTCCGCTTATCCCCGACCTGTTGGCGCTGAATCCCGGCCTTCAGGTCGATCTGATTCTTTCGGACTTCGTACGAGATATGGTGGAAGACCGGATCGATCTGGCGATTCGTGTGGGCCCGGTCGACGATCCCGATGCGGTCGTCAGGCGCGTGGGCAGCACTCCGCTCGTGTGCGTCGGCTCCCGTCGTTACTTCGAGCAACACGGAATGCCGAAGACCCCCGCCGAGCTCGTCGATCACAATTGCCTTTTATATGGAGGCCTGATCGAATCGGCGAACTGGCCGTTCGTCGGGCCGCAAGGCCGGTTCAGTGTGGCCGTCCGTGGAAATCTCTCGTCCAACAGCGTCGAAACGATTCGCTCAGGTGTGCTGGCCGGGGTTGGAATTGGCCTGTTCGCCAAAGTCTCTCTTGCCGATGAGCTCCTGGATCCGGACGTGATCAGCATTTTCGACGAATTTATAAGCGATGTCCGGGATGTGAGCCTCATCTGGCCGAAGCGTCGATTTGTGCCTGCACGCGTGCGTCGTGCGACCGATTTTTTTGCTGCGGCTTTGGCGGAGCGACTTTAGACCAATGGAATCAGCCGGAGCGCGGGGTGTCGTCTCTGCGGATGTGGGCAGTCGCGATGGACGTTGGATTGCCGCGCACTGGCTTGCCACAAACGATTTTTGGTCGCTTAGCCTTCACGCAACATCGAATTGTCTTCCTCCAACAGACCATGACCGGAGAGCAGGGTATCCATGACAGTGATCGCGCAACTTTCAGATATTCATGTTCGACCGCGAGGAATGCTCTACCAGGATCTCGTAGACTCCAATGCGATGTTCGCGCGCGCGATCGAGACGCTCAACCGGCTGCATCCCGTTCCGGACCTCGTGCTGATTACTGGTGATCTGACGGACGAGGGATCTCCCGAAGAATATGAGGCGCTGCGTGAATTGCTCGCGCCGTTAAAGCATGCGTTTGCCGTCATGCCCGGCAATCACGATGAACGGGACCATTTGCGCGCCGCCTTCGACGATCACTTGTGGTTGCCTGCCGAAGGCGAGCTTCACTTTGGCATCGACGTGGACGCCGTGCGGATTCTCGCGCTCGACACGAGCGTGCCGGGTCTCCACCACGGTGAACTAAGCCACGCGTCGCTCACGTGGCTCGAACGGGAACTTGCTGAAAACTTGCATAGACCGGTCGTCATCGCGATGCATCATCCGCCGTTCATCACCGGCATACCGTATCTCGATCAGTACGGCCTGCGAAATGTTAGCGCCTTCGCCGAGCTCGTGTCTCGGTACGGCAATATCGACCGTATCGTCGCAGGCCACGTTCACCGCTCGATGCAGACGCGCGTCGGATCTGTGCCCGTATTGACGTGTCCGAGCACGACGACGCAGATCGCGCTGCGCGTCGAACCGGACGCCGAGCCGGCGTCCTATCTTGAACCGCCTGCATTTATGTTGCATCGCTGGGCAGGCCCGGCGGCCTCCGCGGTTTCGCACTTGTGCTACATCGGGCGCTTTGAGGGACCGCTGCCGTTTGCCTAGACTTCACTAAAAGGACGGCCCCCCCACTGGCCGCCTGGCATGTAGGTGCCAGTAACCTTCAGTTTCGGGTTTGAGAACTCCGTGCACATCGAACTCGACGAATACATACCTCACACATGTCCTTGCCAACCCCGACGCTGCATACCCCCCGCCTGCTATTACGCCCGTTCACCGACGCCGATATGGACGCTATCTTCGCGCTGCAAAGCAGCCCGCGCGTGCTGCGTTACTGGGACGCGCCGGCCTGGAAGAGTCGCGCACAAGCGGAGCGCTTTATCGCCGGTTGCAGGCAGATTGAGCAGGAAGGCACCGGCGCGCGGCTGGCCATCGAGCGGGCCGCCGACGGAGTGTTCATCGGCTGGTGCTCTCTGGGCAAATGGGATCCGGTCTATCGCAGCGCGAAGATGGGCTATTGCCTCGATGACGTGGCATGGGGCCAGGGCTTCGCCACTGAAGCAGCGAACGCTTTGTTGCAATGGGCCTTCGAGACGCTGGACCTGAACCGTGTTCAGGCCGAGACCGATACACGCAACACGGCATCGGGCCGCGTGCTGGAGAAACTCGGGTTCGTGCACGAAGGCACGCTGCGTGAAGATTGCATCGTGGACGGCGAGGTATCGGATTCCTCGGTGTATGGGCTCCTCAAACGGGAATGGAAGCCGTTGCCTCGCTGCTGAAGCGTCACCGCAAAAGCGACCGCCTCAGCCCCCAGCGCTTGACGCACCCGCCGGATTAAACATGGACATCCGGCTCACCATCCACTTCAGCACTTCATCTGCCGCGGCACTCAACGGCCGCCCGCCCCGGATCAGCAAACGCGCCTTCGCCGATGCAAACAGCGGGTGATCGATCGGCAACGCAACCAGCTCGCCGCTGGCGATTTCACGCATCGCCGCGAATCCCCCAATCAGCGTCGCGCCATTGCCTTTCTTGACGAAGCGCTTCATCACCGCCAGCGAGTTGGTGGAAACCGTTGCCCGGATGGGGATATTTTCGGCGAACGCGAGCATTTGCACGGCCTGGCCCAGTCCGTACGCGGGCGGCATCAGCGCGAGTGGACACTGAAGCATCTCGCTGACGCTCACCGGTCCGCCACGCAGCGCGAGCGGATGGCCGGCGTGGACCAGCAACTCCACCCGCTGCGACGACGTCGCACGATACTCGATGTCCGGATGCGTCGGCGGGTTGTAAGCCAGCCCGATGTGCGCGCGGCTTTCCACCACTTCGCCGACCACATCGTTGACGGGCAGCGCGTCGACCGTGATGTCGAGCTGCGGATACTGCGCGCAGAAGTCGGTGAGCACTTCGTCCATCAGGCCGTCGATATACCCTTCGCTTATTGCGAGCCGCACATGGCCTTGCTGCAAGCCCTGAAGTGCTTGTAACCGCTGTTCGAACTGCTCCTGCTGCGCCTGGCAGCCGCGCCAGAACTCGACCAGATGCAGCGCCGCTTCGGTTGGCGCGACGCCGCGAGCACGGCGCTCGAACAGCGGTGCGCCGATTTCCTCCTCCAGCAGCCTGATCTGCCTCGTAATCACCGAAGCCGCCGTATTCAGCCGGTCCGCTGCGCCGCGGATCGAGCCGTGGGTCAGCACTTCATGGAAGTAGCGCAGCCGGCGCTGATTGATCTCTCGCATTGTCGGGTCCTTTCCTGACCGTTGCCCATTGAGCAACGTTACTTCACATTAGTTGCTCTTGCTATCCCGTTTTTGTCTGCCGACCATGATTCGGTGCCTCAGCTGTCCCCTACGACCCTTCTCCCGGAGATCGTCCGTGTCCGCCATTCCATCGAATCCGAGCGCAGACCAGACCACGGCGCTCTACAGCAGGCTCAATCTGCGTCTGCTGCCGTTTCTGCTGATCTGCTACCTGTTTGCCTGTCTCGACCGCCTCAACATCGGCTTTGCAAAACTGCAGATGCAGACCGATCTGAACTTTTCGGACGCGGTCTATGGCGTCGCCGCGGGCATCTTCTTCCTCGGCTATGTGCTGTTCGAAGTGCCGAGCAACCTGTTGCTGCCGAAACTGGGCGCGCGTAAAACGATCAGCCGCATTCTGGTGCTGTGGGGCCTTACATCCGCATTGATGCTGTTCGTCCACAACGTGCCGATGTTCTACGGGTTGCGGTTTCTGCTTGGCGTATTCGAAGCCGGCTTCGCGCCGGGGATGATTTTTTACCTGACCTACTGGTACGGCGAGGAGCGCATGGCGCGCGCGATCGCGACCGTGATGATTGCCGGCCCGCTCAGCGGCGTAGTGGGCGGGCCGTTGTCGGCGTGGACCATGACGACCTTCGCCGGCGCGTTCGGGCTCGCCGGCTGGCAATGGATGTTTCTCGTCGAAGGCTTGCCGTGCATCGTGCTCGGTGTGGTGGCGTGGTTCTTCCTGGTCGACCGGCCGGGCGATGCGAAGTGGCTGTCGGCGGAAGAGAAGCGCGCGCATACCGCAAGCCTGGGTACGCCCGCCGCCGCGCATCATTCATTCGCTCAGGTGGCGCGCGACCCCCGTGTGTACCTGATGGCGCTGGGCTATTTCTGCGTGATCTGCGGCATCTATACGGTCAACTTCTGGTTGCCGACCATCATCAAGGCCGACAAGGTGACGGACACCATGCAGATCGGCCTGTACTCGGCGATTCCCTACATTGCTGCCGTGATCGGCATGTATTTAGGAGGACGTAGCTCGGATCGCTATCGCGAACGCCGCTGGCACAGCGCGGTGCCGGCGCTTGTCGCGGCGATCTCACTGGCTATCGCGACGCTGGCGAGCGGTCAGCTTGCGTTGTCGCTCATTTTCATGACCATCGCCACGGCGGCGATGTGGGTCTCCTACACAGTTTTCTGGGCCATTCCATCCGACTATCTGAAAGGCGATGTCGCTGCGGGCGGTATTGCCTTGATCAATACGATCGGTTTGCTCGGCGGCTTTTTGAGCCCGACCATCATCGGCTGGGCCAAGACCGCGACCGGCAGCCTGCAGGCTGGCCTGTATGTGATGGTCGCGTTGCTGGCGCTCGGCGCGGGCCTGCTGCTGGCGATCCGCTTGCCGTCGCGCACGGAGGTCTCTCAGCGTGCCCGGGCCTGATCCCATGCACACGCTGGTGCGCTGTCTTTAATGGAGAGTACGAACTTGGCATACAAGATCCTGATTGCTGGCTTCCAGCACGAAACCAACACGTTTGCGCCGTCCCCGGCCACGTATGAAAGCTTCGTACGTGGCGAGGGTCATCCGCCGATGGCGCGAGGCGACGCTGTGCTCGCGATACGCGATGTCAACCTGCCGATCGGCGGCTTTATCCAGGCCAGCGAGCGGCAAGGGCACACGCTGCTGCCCGTCATCTGGACCGCCGCGAGTCCTTCCGCGCAGGTGACGGAAGACGCCTATGAACGCATCGTCGGTGAGATCGTGGCGGCAGCGGGCGACGGTGGCTTCGACGCGATCTACCTCGACTTGCATGGTGCGATGGTGGCGCAGCATGTGGACGACGGCGAAGGCGAACTGCTCGCACGCATCCGTGCCAAGGTCGGTCCGTCTGTGCCGGTCGTCGCTTCGCTCGACCTTCATGCGAACGTGACCGAGCGCATGCTCGCCAGCGCCGATGCGCTCGTCGCCTACCGGACTTATCCGCATGTCGACATGGCCGACACTGGCGCGCGGGCTGAGCGCCTGCTGGTGCGCTTGCTCGACGAGCACAAGCCACTTGCACGAGCCGCCCGTCGTCTGCCGTTCCTGATTCCGATCAATGGCATGTGCACGATGCTCGAACCGGCCCGCTCGATGTACGAAGCGCTCGGCACGCTGGAGCAGGGACCGGTCGTCTCGCTGTCGTTCGCGCCGGGCTTTCCCGCCGCTGATTTTCCGGAATGCGGGCCTGTCATCTGGGGTCATGGTGAGGAGGCCTCAGCGGTGCGCGACGCCGTCGATTCGCTGTACGACACAATGCTGCGCAACGAAGCGCAATGGGCGGTGCCGTTCCTGTCTCCCGATGCTGCCGTGGCTGAAGCGATCCGCCTCAGTGCAACGGCGCAGAAGCCCGTGGTGATCGCGGACACGCAGGATAACCCCGGCGCCGGCGCCGATTCGAACACGACCGGCATGCTGCGCGCGCTGCTCGACAACGGCGCACAGGATGCCGCGCTCGGCCTGATCTGGGACCCTGAGGCGGCCGCGCAGGCACACGCAGCGGGCGTGGGCGCAACGCTGGAGCTGGCACTGGGAGGCCGCTCGGGAACGCCGGGCGATGCGCCTTTCATCGGGACATTCGAAGTCGTCGCGCTTTCCGACGGCCGCTGCCGCTACGATGGTCCGATGATGCACGGCATGCAGGTGGAGCTGGGCCCGGTGGCGTGCCTGAAGATAGGGGGTGTGCGCATTGCCGTGAGTTCGACCAAGGCGCAGATGCTCGATCGAAATCTTTATCGGGTCGCGGGTATCGAACCGGAGCAAATGAAAATACTGGTGAACAAGAGCTCCGTGCATTTTCGGGCCGACTTCCAGCCGATCGCGCACACGGTGCTGGTCGCGAAGGCGCCGGGTCCGATGACGGCAGATCCTGCCGACTTGCCATGGAAGCGGCTCGCGCGAGGTATCAGGATTCGGCCTATGGGAAAGTCGTTTGGCGGCTGAGGGCGCCTTGAGGCTATGCTCTCGCTGCAACCAGCGTGTGCATCGGAGGCACGGTCGCCTCCGAGCAGAGAAACTCGATTAGCGCGTCGAGCTTGCGATGCCGGCGCGTCGGTCCGCGCCGCAGAACGAAGCACCACGACGCCGGCCGGGAGCGGTCGGGAAACAGCCGCACCACACGCCCGCTGCGCAATTCCGCGTCGATCAGCGGCGAGCGCCCAAGCGCGAGTCCCGCACCGCCGACGGCAGCACTCAGCACCTGACTGAAGCTGCTATAGCGGACGATTTTGGTTTCGAAATCGCCAGGCAGCCCGAACTCCGCTGACCAGTTGCGCCAATCGATCTCAGGGAAATCCTCGTGCGTTTCCTGCAGCAGACGGCAACGGCAAACTCTCGTGGAGGCGAACTCATACAGATCGGGACTGCAGACCGGAAACACCTCTTCGCGGAACAGCACGATGTCATCGGGACGCAGGGCGCGTTCGGATACATGCAGGATGGCGAGGTCGATGCTGTGGCGGGCGAATTCTGGTTCGCCATCCTGAATGATGGCGTTCAGCGGGGCATCAGGATGGCTGGAAGAAAACTCGGCGAGACGGCGCGCCAGCCACATTGTCGAAAACGATGCGTTAGCAGAGACGGTCAGCCGTCTGGAGACCCCCTTGATCTGCGAACAGGCGTCCTCGAGCAGCGCCAGTGCGTTGCTGACCGAGGGCATCAGGTTCGAACCTGCCGGTGTCAGGCGAATTCCCCCCAGCCCCGTGCTGCGTTCGAGCAGACGGGTGCCCAGCGATTCTTCCAGGCTGCGGATCTGGTGGCTCACGGCGCTGGTCGACACGCTCAGTTCGACCGCCGCGCGGGCAAAGCCGCCGAGCCGAACCGCCGCCTCGAACGCACGCAACGCCGACAGTGGAGGGATATTGGACATAGGAGGGTATTGTAGGATATTCAACACCCCTTGAAAAACCATCTTTTGCCTGCCGGTCCGGCGCTTGGTAAGGTCGCATAAACCCGAATATAAAAAGCGATGTTGCGCTGAACCGACCGGAGAAACGGATGTATTTCGATAGCAGGTTATGGATGATGATGGCGGGGCTGCGGCTACGCGTGGCCGGCGCGGTGGTGCTGGGCTTGCTCGCTATGGGCTTTGGCGTGATGCGCTTCGTCTTTCTCGGCCGGGTTCTCGCGCTCGCGTTCAAAGGTGCACCACCGCAACAGATTGCGCTCGCCGCAGCCGCTACGGTGGCCTGCATGCTGCTGCGGGCCGCACTCGATCATCGCCGCGTCGTGCTGGCCCAGGGCACGGCTGGGCGAGTGCAGTCGGTGCTGCGCGCACGCCTGTTCGACCGCATCGCCGAGCTTGGCCCCGCCTGGTTCGGCGCCGAACGCACCGGTGGCGTGATGCTTGCCGTCATCGACGGCGTGGAGCAGTTGCAGACTTTCTTCGGCGCTTATGTGCCGCAACTCGTTATCGCAGCTTGCGCGCCGGTGGTGATCTTCGCGGTGCTGGCCTGGTGGGACGTGCCAACCGCCGCCGTGCTGCTGGTCGCCGCGCTCGCGACGCTCGCACTGCCGATGCTGGTTCACAACGCCGACAAGCGCGCGGCCATCGCTCGCGCGGCGGCGTTCAAGGCGTTCGGTGAAGAGTTCCTCGACGCGGTGCAAGGTCTGCCCACACTCAAGGCATTCGGCCAGAGCGGTGCCTTCGCGCAAAAGCTCGCGGGTCACGCGCGAGCCTTGTCCGGAAGCACGTTCTGGGTGCTCGCCCTGGGTCTGCTGACCCGCTTCTTTACCGATCTCGGCACCGGGCTGGGCGCGGCGGCTGCCATCGCGGTAGGCGCCTGGCGGGTGCGTCACGGCGAGATGAGCCTTGAAGCCTTGCTGATCATCCTGATGGCCGGCACGGAGATCTTCCGGCCGCTGCGCGATCTGCGTTCGGTGCTGCATTCGGGCATGATCGGACAGTCGGCGGCGAACGCTATCCACACGTTGCTGGAGGCCCGTAGCGATGCTCCGGCTGCGCTCGGCGCGCAGGTCCCGGACCTGACGCCCAGCATTGCATTCGACAGCGTCGGCTTTGCCTACCCGGGCCGCCGCGCCGATGCCCACGCCGGGCTGAGCTTTACGATTGACGCCGGCGAAACGGTGGGCATCGTCGGGCCGAGCGGGGCGGGGAAATCGACCATCCTGCGCCTGCTGTTACGCCAGCACGATGCGCAGGCCGGGGCAATCAGCATCGGCGGTCACGACATTCGCACGCTGAATCCCGACCAGGTGCGCGGCATGATTGCGATCGTCGCTCAGGACACCACGCTGTTCGACGGCACGATCGCCGATAACCTGCGGCTCGGCCGGCACGATGCCAGCGAGGCGGACATGATCGCCGCCGCGACTGCGGCCAATATCCACGACTTCATTAGCGCGCTACCCGACGGTTACGCGACGCGCATTGGAGAGCGCGGCGCCACCCTCTCCGGCGGACAGCGCCAGCGCATCGCGATTGCTCGGGCGTTGCTGCGCGACGCGCCGATCCTCGTACTCGACGAGGCGCTTTCCGCAGTCGATGCGGAGAACGAAGCAGTCATCCAGCAAGCGCTCGACCGCTTGATGCGCGGTCGCACGACGCTGATTCTCGCGCACCGGTTGTCGAGCGTGATCGGCGCCGACCGGATTCTCGTGCTGGAGCAGGGGCGCGTGGTGCAGAGCGGCACGCATGCCGAACTGATCGATCGTCCGGGGGCGTATCACCGTCTGATGGGACCGCAGGTCTCAGCGAGAGGCGAAGCGCCGGCTGTGATCGAGCGGGTAAGGACCGCGGCAGTTTCGTCGGGGCCGCAAGTGCGAGCGCTCGCCGAGGACGCCGCGGCGATCGGTTGGGGCGATACATTGCGGACCCTGTTGCGCTTCGTTCGACCATGGCGCACGAAGCTGACGCTGACCGTGCTGTGCGGCATCGGCCGTGTTCTGAGCTTCATCGGGGTTGGCGTGCTGGCTGCGCTGGTTGTGGCCGGCGTCTCTTCGGGGCGGCCAGTCCTCGCGTTGACCATCGGACTGCTAATTGCTGCGCCAGTTGCGGCGACGCTTCACTGGCTGGAATCCTGGCTCGCCCATGACATGGCTTATCGTCTGCTGGCGGAAATGCGCATCGCCTTGTTTGCGAAGCTGGAGCGTCTCGCGCCTGCGTATCTGCTGCGTCGCCGTTCCGGCGACCTGGTGGCGCTGGCCACTCAGGACGTGGAGACCGTCGAATATTTCTATGCCCATACCGTGGCCCCGGCATTCGTCGCAGTGTTGATTCCCGCTGGCGTGCTCGCATTGCTCGCATGGGCGGCCTGGCCGCTCGCGCTCGTGCTGCTGCCTTTCCTTGCGTGGGCCGGTCTCACTCCGGTCTTCGCGCGCAGCAAGATCGACCGTCTCGGTGGCGAGGCACGCGCTGCATTAGGACAGCTTGGCGCGCATCTCACGGAGACGATCCAGGGTCTCGCCGAACTCGCCGCTTTCCAGGCCACGGGGCGCCGCCGCGCAGTGTTTCTCGCGGACCTTCAGGCTTACCAGAAGCAGCGCTCCGCTCTGCTCGACGATCTGTCGCGTCAGAGCGCCGCGCTGGAAATCGCGACCGGCCTCGGTGGACTCGCCGTGGCCTTGCTGGGCGCCGTGCTTGCTTCGCGCGGCTGGTTTGCCCACGAGTGGCTGCCATTGCTTGTACTTGTAGCCGTGGCCGCCTTCATGCCCGTCGCCGAGATCGGCCAGGTGGCGCGTCAGTTGGCCGATACGATCGCGTCCACGCGCCGCCTGCATGTGGTCGAAAGCGAGAACGAACCGGTGACTGATGGCGACCTCCCGGTGCCGGCGAACCCGCCAATCCAGATCGAAGCGTTGACATTCTCGTACCCGGGACGCAGCGTGCCGGCGCTGGACCGCGTGAGCTTTGTTGTACGTCCGGGCAGCACTGTGGCGCTGGTGGGTGCATCGGGGGCGGGCAAGTCGACGGTAGCGAATCTGCTGTTGCGTTTCTGGGATCCGCAGCAAGGCGCGATCAAGCTAGGCGGCATCGATTTGCGCCAGTTGCGCCTTGACGATCTGCGCAGCCACATTGCGCTGGTGGCGCAGGACACCTATCTGTTCAACGACACGCTGGAGGCGAACATCCGTCTCGCGGGACGCGACGTATCCGACGAGGATGTGCGCCGCGCACTGGATCGGGCAGCGCTGAGCGAGTTCGTGGACCGCTTGCCGGAGGGACTTGCAACCCGGGTGGGCGAACGCGGCGTGCAACTGTCTGGCGGTCAACGTCAGCGGGTGGCGATTGCGCGGGCGTTCCTCAAGGACGCGCCGATCCTGATCATGGACGAGGCGACTTCGCATCTGGACACGATCAGCGAGCAGCAGATCCGCGCGGCGCTGGAAGAGCTGATGGCACATCACACCTCGATCATCATCGCGCATCGTCTGTCGACCATTCAGAACGCGGACACCATTCTCGTGATGGACGGCGGACGCGTGGTCGAGGCCGGTAGTCATGACGAACTGCTGGCTGCGCGCGGTGCCTATGCAAGGCTCGTCGCGCACCAGTCGGGCGTGGTGGCCGCTTAATTGGACGTATGCGCTGGCATCAGGATGCCAGTACAGCGGTGTAGGGCGGTGGCCAGCGACGCGCGCCCGCAAACGGGCGCGCGTCCGGCCTTAATGCGTTATAGATACCTTGAAGGCAGACTCGTAAGTCAACTGGACGTGCTCGTGGCGCGCCAGTGAATTCATCACGGTGACGAGATCCGGCTGGCTCACCTTCACGGACTGCGCCGTGCCGGTCCGGTCGGCAATGGTCAGGAGATTCAGCTTGCTATTGATCGCCGTGACTTCCACCACCCCGTCATAGGTTCGCACTGCGCGAAAACCGTCCTGGCCGGAATCGGCTGCCGATTGGGTCACCTTGACGCTGTGCGTCAAGCGCGTGAGTTTGGCACCCTTCATGGGAGTAAGCGCGGTGACGTACGGCTCCAGATAGGCGATGGCGACTTTGTTGCCTACGCTAACCCGGTCGAGCACGTCGCTATGGTCCTTCGCGTTCAGACTCAGTTCGCGGCCGCTTTTGAGCGTCACGACAATGATCGAATTCTTCTTGTCGATGAAACTCACGGTGCCGTTTGCGTGGTCAACGGTTTTGTCGCTTTGTGAACTGGCGGCCGCTGCCGAAGCGGCTGCCGGTTCCGAAGCCGTGCTGTCGGCCGCGGCGCAGATTGAAAGCCACGAGGACAGACCTAGTACGACCGCGATTGCTGCGGATCGCCGTGCTACGGAAGAACGACCACTGGACTGATAAAACATTAGTGCCCCCCTATCTATATGCGTTTCCGGTCCACGAAAGACGCAGCATCGATACGTCTCGCGCTTGACCCCTGAAATGCAGGTTCGAAATGTCAATTCCATCCTGACGGCACCGGAAACGTTTCATGCCGGCTTCTTGCGCCGCAGGATGCGGTGTAACGGTACCACGTTCCGCCAGCGGGCTTACCAATCGAAAGCTTGTCAGGGTGCTCGATAACGACGTGGTGGAAGGGTATCTGGAGTGGTTCAGATCAGAGGCAGGCGAGAAAGTGCGGACGGAGGTCGGCAAGGACGACGGCGTCGTGATCGACCGGCTGTTCACCTCAGGTTCGCTATCTATATCACAGCGTGAAAAAACCTTCACGTGTCCGAAGCCGGAACGACACCTCTTCCTGCCTATTCTGAATACGCAACTTCGGCAACGGTCCAATTCCATCGCGACACAGGCCGTCTTGCCGCAGGGCAATATTAGACACTGGAGGAAGACACCATGAAGACCCCGTTGAAGTACGCATTGCCCCTCGGGCTGATGATGGCCAGCGCCTGTGCGATGGCTTCGGGCCAGCTCACACCGCACGAATGCAACTCGTATCCGTTCAAGCACACTCAGGGCGAAGTGACGCACCGCGACATGATACGGGAGCTGCGCGAACTGGAGTCCGTCGGGTACCGGCCTTCGACTGATAACTACTCCCTCGACATCACCGATGCGCGGGCGCGTTTGATGGCGAAGTACGCTACGGACTGCAAACCAGATCAGAATGCGACGGCTGTACCGCCGTCGAGCAGCTGATTCGTTTCAGGCTGCGGGTAAGGGCGTCGCGCCAGGCTTTCGATGCCTGCGCGCGCTTACCGCGTTGGTGTCAGGCGCCTGCGTGCTCCATCCAGCCAGCGATGGCGTCGACCACCTCGCCCTCGATCCCGTAGTAGCCGTGTGGTGACAGCGAGGCACACTGGTTCGACGAATGCGCCGTGCCCCCTTGCACGAATATCACGGTGCTGTGCGTATTGCTCATCGACTTTGCAATCGCGTCGGCCATCGAAGGTGGTGCGACCCAGCACTGATCGTCCTTGTTCGCGACCACGAGCGCGGGTACGTGCACGTCATCGGGATGCGCGTCGAAGACGGTCTCGTGCGAGGCGCCGAGGATCGACACCGATTCGGTCAGGATCACGCCCGCAAGTCGCGAGCCTTTCTCGTGTGAAGCCGCGTTCATCGCTGCAATCGACCCCTGGCTCGTGCCCATCACCCAGACGGGGGCGTTGGCCTGCTCATGAGCGAAGGCCACGATCTCCCGCGTTACTTCAGCGTAGGCAGCGGTGCTGCGCTTGCCGCGCATCGACTCATGGTCGATCGCGTCCACCAGCACGACGCCATAACCCTTGGCTTTCCATAGGTCCCGCGAGCGAACGACGAAATTGTCGCCGTGTTTGATCGCGCCATCTTTCTCGATGCCGATGTCGTCTGCGCCGCCCGGAAACATCACGATGATGCCGCGCGGTTCCGAGGGCGGTGCGTCGTATAGGACCCGCTGAAAGCCACCGTCTGCAAGCGGCAGGTCCCGCACGAGGACACCGCCTTGCGACGCTGCGCTGACGACCTCCTCGTTCGCGGGGTGGTGGTGATGGATCTCGAAGGTGGATGCATCAGCGGCAATGGACAGCGTGCAGAGAAAGGCGGCAACGAGGGCCGAGCGAAGGCGGCCAGTTTGATGTGAGAACACGCAAAGCCTCTAGGTCGGGTATCTTCAGGACTTCCTTGTCATCTCGTGGATGACACATGCGAGGATACGAGACAGCGCGCCAAATTGAAAATACATGTGAACGACGGTTGCCATATTTTCAGTGTATGGCAATCTGGCGCAAAATAGACTCAAGACAATCAGCCTGCCTATCATGCACTCACACGAATCTCTTCAGAAGCTGGACATTATCGAAGCCGATCAGCTCGCCGATCATCTGCCGGCGCAGGTCATCGCTCATTTGCCACCCAATGGTGTCGTCGTATTCGCCGTCAGCGACGACGCCTCGGATACGGCCGCGTTCAGCGAGCGTTATGGTTTCGGCCTGGAAGACTGCGCGAATACCATCGTGATTCGCTACAGGAAGGATGGCGGCGAGCACTACGCTGCGATTGTGACGCTCGGCTCGTTGCGGCTCGATATCAACGGTGCGGTCAAGGCACACCTCGGCGCGCAGCGGCTCTCGTTCGCCAGGCGGGAGGTTGCGGTCGAACATAGCGGCATGGAATTCGGCGGCATCACGGCGTTTGGAGTGCCTGACGACTGGCGCATTCTCGTCGATGCTGCGGTGATGGAGCGTGAGCAGGTCGTGATGGGCGCCGGTGTGCGCGTGGCCAAGCTGTTGTTGCCGCCAGCGGTGTTGCGCGGTTTGCCAAACTGCGAGGTTGCGCAGTTGACGTTGCCTGCGGAGTAGGCGCCGTTGGCTGCCGCTGCGTGGTTACGCGCTCATGCGCTGAGCGCGGCGACGATCTGTTTGCGCAGCGCCTGGTCGGGATAGTCACCGATACCGGCGTGCACGTTGTCGATCATGTATTCGGGGCGTCCAGTGCCGGGGATCACGCAGGTCACCGCCGGATGCGCCAGCACGAACTTGAGCAGAACCTGGGCCCATGAGGTGCAGCCGATTTGCGCGGCCCATCCCGGCAATGGGCGCCCGTGCAGTTGCGCGAGCAGGCTGCCGCCGCCGAACGGCTGATTGATCACCACACCTATGCCTCGCTCGGCTGCCAACGGCAGGATGCGTTCTTCAGCGGCGCGATCGTCTGCCGAATAATCGATCTGCACGAAATCGAGTTTCTCGCTGCGCATGATGGCCTCGACTTCGTCGAACGCGCCTGAGGTGTAGTGTGTGATGCCGAGATAACGGATCCGTCCGCTGGCTTTCCAGTCGCGCAGCGTTGCCAGTTGCGTGCGCCAGTCGAGCAGGTTGTGAATCTGCATCAGGTCTATATGCGGCTGCTGCAGGCGCCGCATCGACTCTTCCATTTGCGCAATGCCTGCTTCGCGGCCTTGCGTCCATACCTTGGTGGCGACGAACGCTTTCTGGTGGGCGGCGAGTTGGGTCAGCAAGGTGCCGGTTACCGCCTCGGAGGTGCCGTACATGGGGGATGAATCGATGACGGAGCCGCCGGCGGCGAACAGTATGCGGAGTACCTCGGCTAGACGTGCCTGGGCGGTGACGTCGTCGCCGACGTCGAAGGTGCGCCATGTGCCGCAGCCGACGACGGGGAGTGGTTCGCCGGTGCTGGGGATTGGGCGTGTGTGCATGGGTGGGGTGGGTTGCGCTTTGAGCAGGGTGCTAAGCGGTGCGGTCAGGATGGTGCCTGCGGCGAGGCGCAGCAGGGTGCGGCGGGTTGGGTGCGGGGTCGTGGTTCGTGGTGGAGTCATGCGGTCCTCCGTGCGTCCTGTAGTCGCTCGTGGCGTCATCGGCACGGCGCGCTGCGCTGCGAAACGCCGGAACATGATGCTCTCACGAAACGGCAAATCCTGCGGTACGCAACCACTATCACCTGCGCAACTGCGACGCGCGTCATAAATCCTCAAGGGTATCAACGACTTGCCGAGTTTGCCTGGCAGTTATCCACATCCTTATGAACGGAATGTGTGGACAACTCGTACCCTGGCGTTCCTGCGAGCCTCATCCCCAAACCTGCGCCAATCAATATAAACGGTATATACTGTTTATATTGTTTATGACATGGAGATGAAAATGAACGAACCCAGCCTGAAAAAACCGACCAAAAAGACCTTCCACTTTCCGAAGAGCGCTACGGCAGACGCAACGGCCGATGCCAGTCAAACCGACGCAGTGGTGGAAGTAACCGCGAAACCCGAGAAGACGAAGGGAGCCGCAGCGCCGAAGGCATCGCGTCGCAAGTCCGCTGAAAAGGTCGCTGCCGCCCCGAAGGCCGAGGCTGCAGTGAAAGAAAAAGCCGCCCCAAAGGCCGAAGCCGTAGCAAAAGAAAAAGCTGCACCGAAGTCCAAGGCCGCACCGAAGCAAAAATCCGCACCGAAAGAGAAGGCTGCCGACGCCGGGGTAGTTGCAGCTGAAAAGCCGAAGCAAGCCAAGAAGGAAACCGCGAAGAAAGCGGTCGCGAAGACGGACGTAGCGAAAAATGAAGTGGCGAAGAAAGAAGTCGCCAAGAAAGAAGTCGCCAAGAAAGAAAAAGTCGTCCGCGACAGCTTCACGATGCCCAAGTCCGACTATGCAAAGATCGCCGTCCTGAAACAAAAGTGCCTCGAAGTCGGCATTTCGGTGAAGAAAAGCGAAGTGCTGCGCGCCGGTCTGCTGCTGCTCGAAGGCGCAACCTCGCAACGCCTGCTGGCTGCGATTTCGGCGGTCGAAACTGTCAAAACCGGCCGTCCTGCAAAATCGTAATTTGAAGTCGTAACGCAGGGTCGTATCGGCAAAGAAGCAAATAGGCAAAGAGGAAAAGAAGCAAAGAACTTCGCGCTCGTCTTGATCGTATCGCTCGCCGGCGGCAATCCCGTATACCGCTTCCGGGGTCACGCAAGTGACACTGCACTTCACTATCGTGAAGAGGCTCACTCCTATCGTGGAGTGAGCCGTTGCACATACCGGAGACTTCCATGAGCGATCAACACGAAGTTCATCACCATCACCACGAAGCAGCCAAGCATCTCGATTCAGCGGCCAAGCATCATCGCGAAGCAGCGAAGCATGCTGAGGCAGGCGATCACGAGGCAGCAAGCCACCATGCGCATCTCGCCCATGGTCACGGGCTGCACGCTGGCGAGCACGCCGAGCATGCGGCCAAGAAGGCGGCGCATCTGCATAGCGGCCATTAATCGATTTAGCCGCTGCTAAAAGACAAACGGCGCACCCTCGAACCGGGTGCGCCGTTCTGTTTTAGCGGGTCCTTATTTGATCGACTGGATCTGCGCCTGGCTCAGCTCCCACGTATGCGGCGGCAGCGGAATGAAATGCACGGTGTCGAGGTACGCCTCGTTGGTTTCGGACGGCACGATCGACCACAGCAGGAAGCGGCGCACTGCCGCAGCCGTCGTCGGATCGGGCTGTTTCGTCGAGACCACCGCGTACTCGTAGTTGACGAGCGGGTAAGACCCCGAGGCTGGCGCATACACCAGACTCAGCCGTTCGTCGGCCGGCGTGCGCGGACCCAGCGAAGCGGCGCCCGCCGTGATCGTCTCCTTGGTGGGCAGCACGAATTCCCCTGCGCCATTCTTGAGCGCAGCGGTGCCGAGTTGCGCGGCTGCCAGTTTGTCGCCAAAGCTGACACCCACGTAACCGATCGAAAAGGGCGTGCTCTGCAGTGTCTGCACCATCCCTGCATTGCCCGTCGCCGTCAGGCTGCCCGGTACGTTCGGCCACGAAATCGTCGTGCCGTAGCCGTTGGCGTTTTCCCAGCTATCCGTTGCGAACGACAGAAACTGGGTAAACACGAACGTATCCCCCGAGCCTTCGGCCCGGCGGATCGGCACGATAGCGTGATTCGGCAACGTTACGCCCGGATTGAGCACGGCGATCTGCGGCGCATCCCAGTTACGGATCGTCCCGCTGTAGATGCCAGCGAGTACGGGGCCATCCAGCTTCAGATGCGTTGCGTTGAGACCGGGCACGTTGTAGTTGACGGTCTGCGCAGCGATTGCCAGCGGCACGTTGATGATCTGCGGATGTTGCCGCATCTCGGCATCGGACATATACGCATCGGACGCTCCGATATGCACCTTGCCCGCCAGCACCTGCTGGATGCCGGCTTCGGAACCCGTGCCGGCAACGGTGATGTGAACGCCGGGATGCGTCTTCGTGTACGCGTCCACCCAGGTCGTGAAGAGCGGATACAGCAGCGTCGAGCCGGTCTCGTTCAGCGTGAGGTCTTGTGCGTTGGCCAACGCGCCCGTCATCACCGTGAGCGCTGCCACGCATAGCGGCGCGGCAGCGAAACGCTGCCAGCGCAGGCGTAGTGCAGGTTTTTTAACATCGTGATTCATGCATCTCTCCGTCGCATTGCTGGGAAGCCATCGTTTATGTGGAGCAACAAAGGCGGTACAAAGACGCGTCTACTGGCCAATCTCGTCCAGGCTCACACCATTCGTTTCGATGCGGAATAGCCAGGTCACCACGGCGCCGAGAATCGATGTGGCCACGAGGATGTAAAGCAGCGGCCCAGTGCCGATGCCCGTCAGCAGAATCGGGAACAGGAACGCGGTCGCCACTGCGCCGATCTTGCCGACCGCCGCTGCGAAGCCTGCGCCTGTGCCGCGAATCGCCGTCGGGAATACTTCGCCCGCCAGCAGATAGGTCTGCGCGTTCGGTCCCAGGTTGGTCATGAAGTTGAACAGCATGAAGCCGGCGAAGATGACCGCGGTCTTGGTCGAGCCTTCGAATCCATCGGAGAACGAAGCAAGCAGCAATCCGGCTGCGCAGCCGACGAACCCGACCACCTGCAACCAGATCCGGCCAACCTTGTCCGCCAGAATGACCGCGAAGATGATGCCGACGATCAGCAGCATCGTGATCAGCGCAGCGCCCTTGGCAGCGAGGATGTCGTTGAGGATCAGGTCGGTGATGCTGCGCACGTGGTCCTGCTTGGCGCCGAAGGCGGCGCCAAGGATCGTCGGCGTGAAGATGCCGATCCCGTACGTGCCCAGATCCTGCAGGAACCACGGCACCGAGGCGAGAATCGTCGCGCGCAGATTGCGCTTGGCGAACAACGCCATAAAACTGCCGTGACCGTGACCCGTGGCGGCATTATCGATTTCGCGCGACAGCGCGATACTGGTCGGATATTGCGGCGTGCGCACGAGCAGGCGTGTAGCAGCGGCTTCCGCACGGTCGACCGCGCCGCGGATATGCAGCCAGCCCGGGCTCTCGGTGATGTAAAAGCGGCCGATGGTCACTGCCAGCGCCGGGATGATCGCGGTGCCATACATCCAGCGCCATGCATCGAGGTTCGGGACGGTCGACAGCACGAGGAAGCCCACAGCGGTGCCGCCGAGTGCGCCCAGCGCCTGGAAGCCGAACGCGGCCAGCACCAGCTTGCCGCGACTGGTACTCGGGATGCTTTCGGAGATGATCATGTGCGCAGTCGGGTAATCGCAGCCGAGCGCGACACCGAGACCGAACAGGCAGATCACGAGCGAGAGGAAGTTAGTGCAGACGACCAGCAGCACGAGGAACGCTACGAAGATGATCATCTCGACGATGAACATCCGCTTGCGCCCGAAGTAATCGGACATGCCGCCCAGACCCACGGCGCCCACCAGAATCCCCATCAGGCTCGCCGCGCTGATCAGACCGTTCTGCGCAGCACCGATGCCGAATTCGCGCGAGATCAGCGGCAACGCCACACCGGTCATGAAGACCACGAATCCTTCGAAGAATTTGCCGGCTGCTGCGAGCGCCCAGATGCGCCATTGCATGCCGGTCATCGGGACGGAAGGAAGACGTGTGCCGTCTGGCCACATCGGACGCTCGTCGATGTACTGCTGAACCGACTTTACGGCGGCGCGCTGCACGCTGTCGGTGTCTGCCACATCATGCATATCACTCTCCTTGTGGTGTGTTGCTAATGCGCTCGCGTTGGAGTGCAGTTCGATGAGCGGAGCGCTACCCTCGCACGGAATTGCGATGCCAACGTGCATGGTGCCGCGCGCGGGTGTCGTGCGGATGACAGGCGCCACGGCAGGGCGCTCGCCAGGGGAAACCCCATCTCTGCGGGAGTGCTAAGGGATCAGCGCGAGATCGATGGAAGACGAATGCTGCGATGCAACGGGGTGCGTGTGTCCGCAACTAAACGGCGAACAGCACGCCGAGATTGGCGTCATTCAGGTTAACGACGCAAATGTAGGGATAACGTAATCGAAGCGCTCGACGTTTTCCGCCAGAGTTACGGGGCGAAAAACGCCAAAACGTTAAATGGCATTGTCAAACGTAGTGCGTTATCCGCGTCACCCGCGGCTGCCCCGCGAGATCTCTTCGCCCGCATGAGGAGGCAGACGCAGCGTCACCGGAATGGAAGCAAACGAGCAGAGTCCGACTACGAGAAATGCGGGCCAGAAATCCGTCCACGCAATATGCGAATGACCGTGCATCGCACGCGTAATCTGCAGGACGATCCCGCCGATCGTCACGCCGAGGCCGAGCGACATCTGCTGCACGACGCTGCCGAGGCTCGTCGCGCGGCCGACATCGCGGCTTGCGATTTCCGCGTAGGTCAGCGAGTTCAGGCTGGTGAACTGCAGCGCCGGAAAGAAGCCGCCGAGCAGCACCACAAACCAGATGAGCCAGGTAGGTGTCCCCGGAAAGAACGCGCCGCAAATGGCGATCGCGATGCCGGAAAACGCAGCATTGACGACCAGCACTTGACGAAACCCGTAGCGCCGCAAGACCGTCGATGCCATGGTGCGCATGAACATGCCGCCGAAGGCCGAGGCACAGGTAATCAGGCCGGATTCGAATGCGCTCCTGCCGAGTCCCTCTTGCAACAGCAATGGCAACAGGAACGGCAAAGCGCCGAGCCCGATCCGGAAAAGCGAACCGCCTGCGACGCTCGCCTGGAAGGTCGGGATGCGGAAGAACCGCAGATCGAGCAGCGGCAATTTAACCTTCAGCGCATAGGGTACGTAAATGGCAAGCAAAAATGCGCCGCACACGCACATGCCAACCGCATTGCTATTCGACGTCATTTCTCCACCCAGCAGCGAAAGCCCCAGCAGAAACAGAGCCGCGCCGCCTGCCGAGAGCACGAAGCCGATCCAGTCGAGCGGCCCCGGATGCGGTTCACGCGTGTTGACGATATGACGGTTGGTCAGATAGATGCCGAGTATGCCGACCGGCACGTTGATGAAGAAAATCAGCCGCCAATGCAGATATGTGGTGATAAAGCCGCCCAGCAGCGGCCCAGCCGCGGGGCCAAGCATGGCGGGCACGCTCAGATAGTTCATCGCGCGAATGAACTCGGATTTGGGCACCACGCGGAAGATGATGATGCGCCCAACCGGCACCATCATCGCGCCACCTACGCCCTGTATAAAGCGGGCCACCGTGAAGGTGCCGAGCGAACTGGAGGCCGCGCAGAGCAGCGAGCCGCCCACGAAAATGCCGATGGCCGTGCGAAACACGGTGCGAGCGCCGAAGCGGTCGGCGAGCCAGCCGCACACGGGGATGAACACGCCGAGGCCGAGCACGTAACTCGTCACGGCGATCTTGAGGGTGACCGGATCGCGGCCGAAGTCGCGTGCCATCGAGGGTAGGGCGGTCACGATCACATTCGCATCGACGCTTTCCATGAACATCGCGCACGCGACGATGAGCGGGGCAAGAAGCGCTTTCTGGACAAGTGTCATGAGTGCGACGGTCTGCAGAGGGACTACGAAGTCGCGATTATGGCATTGGAACGCGCACAATTGCTCTGAAGTGTTCCCTACATGAACGCGCAATGCGGTTTTCGAACGCTTGTGCGGTGCGGGACGAGGGGGCATGTGCGGACTAGGCGGAGGGCGCGGAAGATGCTGAACCGGAGTGCGGCACAAACCGTGCTGGCAGACTGATGTTGCCCACGCGGCTCGCCTTGGCGCGCCAAAACGGATCCACGCATGCTGACGATTCTGCTGACCGCCGTTGTAACGCTCATCGTGGTGCTGGTGATCGCCAACCTGTCGAGCGGCGAGAAAAAGATCGAGCACAACATCGAGCGGCTCTACGCCAGCGACGACCCGCAATTTTTGCGCTCGATGGGTCTGCTGCTCGGGCCGCCCGTCATCGGAGGCAACCGCTTCGAGGTGCTCGTGAACGGCGATGCGATTTTTCCATCGATGCTCGCCGCAATCCGCACGGCGCAGAAATCCATTACGTTCGAGACGTTTATTTACTGGTCCGGCGAGATCGGCGAGCAGTTTGCGCAAGCGCTCGCCGAGAAAGCGCGCGAGGGCCTGGCGGTGCATGTGCTGCTGGACTGGATGGGCTCGTCGAAGATGGACCGGCGTTATCTGCAGATACTGAACGACAGCGGCGCCGAAGTGTTCCGCTATCACAAGCCACACTGGACCGGACTCGGTCGCATGAACGACCGGACCCACCGCAAGCTGCTGGTGATCGACGGGCACACCGGTTTCACCGGTGGCGTCGGCATTGCGCCCGAATGGACCGGCCATGCGCAGGATCCGCAGCACTGGCGCGATACGCACTTTCGCGTCGCCGGCCCGGTAGTCGGGCACATGCAGGCGGTCTTCATGGACAACTGGGTCAAGGCGAGCGGCAATGTGCTGCACGGGCCCGACTATTTTCCGGAGATCGCACCCTGCGGCGACGGTGTCGCGCATATGTTCAGCAGCTCGCCATCGGGCGGCAGCGACGACATGCAGTTGATGTATCTGATGGCGATCACGGCGGCGACCCACTCGATCCATCTGGCGAGCGCGTACTTCGTGCCGGACAAGCTGACCATCAACGCGCTCGTCGAAGCCGCGCGGCGCGGCGTCAGGGTGCAGGTGCTCACGCCGGGTCAGCGGATCGACACGCATACCGTGCGCGAGGCGTCGCGCGCGTGCTGGGGCGATCTGTTGAAGGCGGGTGTCGAGATGTACGAGTACCAGCCCACCATGTTTCACTGCAAGCTGCTGGTGGTGGACGAATATCTCGTATCGGTAGGCTCGACCAACTTCGATAGCCGCTCGTTCAAGCTGAACGACGAAGCGAACCTGAACATCTATGACCGCGATTTCGCGCAGCGTCAGGCAGCGATTTTTGCCGACGACCTGGCGAAGTCGGAGCAGGTGACGCTGGATGACTGGTTGCGCCGCCCGCTCAAGGAGAAGCTCGTCGAGCGGCTCGCGGCGCTGCTCGACGGCCAGCTCTGATCAAACCCTGACCGGCGGAATACTCGAGTGCTGGATGTACTGCGGCTCCTCGCGCCACTGCGTCGCCTGTTCGAACGCATAACCGAGCGCCAGCAGTCGCGCTTCGCTCCATGCCGGACCGACGAACGACAAACCGACCGGCAGGCCACGCACGAGGCCGGCCGGCACCGTCAGATGTGGATAGCCGGCTACTGCGGCTGGTGTCGAGAAACCGTCGCCGCTGCTGTCGCCGTTGATGAAATCGGTCAGCCACGCGGTGCCGCCGGTCGGGGCGACAATCGCATCCAGCTTGTGTTCGCGGATCGCGCGGTCGATGCCTTCGTCACGCGAGCCCTTGCGGCAGGCGGCCAGCGCTTTTATGTAGACCTCGCTGTCGAGGTCGCCCAGCGCCTCAGCCTGGATCAGCAGCTCCTGGCCGAAGTACGGCATCTCGGTCTCGTGGTTCGCATTGTTGAAGGCGATCACATCAGCGAGCGTACGAATCTGCGCGTGCGGGGCGAAGCTCGCGAGCCACAACGGTAGATCGTGCTTGAATTCGTGCAGCAGCACGGACTGTTCTTCGGTGTCGTAGTTCACCTTCGGCAGGTTGATCGGGTCGATCACCTCGGCTCCCAGCATGGCTAGCCGCGCAATCGCATAGTCGATCCTTTCGTCGACTTCGTCGTGGCCGCTGAAGAACTCGCGGGCCACGCCGATGCGCGCGCCGCGCAGCGCGTTTTTGTCGAGTGCGCCGAGATAGTCGGCAGGCGCGGGCGCGCCGAGCGTTGCAGGATCGCGCGGGTCGGGTCCGGCCAGCGCAGTGAGCAGCAACGCGGCATCGCTCACAGTGCGGGCGATCGGGCCAGGCGTGTCCTGCGTGTGCGAGATCGGGATGATGCCGTCGCGGCTGATACGTCCTACCGTGGGCTTGAGCCCGACCACACCCATGATCGACGACGGCGAGACGATCGAGCCGTCGGTCTCGGTGCCGATCGCCATGCGTGTGAGGTTCGCCGCAACGGCGGCCGCCGAGCCGGAACTGGAGCCGCTCGTGGAGCGGTCCAGGGCATACGGGTTGCGCGAGAGTCCACCGCGCCCGCTCCAGCCGCTGGTCGAGCGTCCTGAGCGGATGTTGGCCCATTCGCTCAGGTTGGTCTTGCCGAGGATCACACCGCCGGCCGCGCGCAGGCGCTCGACCAGATGCGCGTCGCGGGTGGCGTGCACGCCGTCGAGCGCCAGCGAACCGGCGGTCGTCGACATGCGGTCGCCCGTCGCGATGTTGTCCTTGATCACGACCGGCATGCCGTGCAACGGGCCACGCAGCGTGCCGGCCGCGCGCTCGGCATCGAGCGCAGCCGCCATTTGCAGTGCGTCCGGATTGAGTTCGATGATGCTGCGCAATTCCGGGCCGCGCCGGTCGAGCCGGGCAATCCGGTCCAGATAGTGGCGGGCGGTCTGTGCGGCGCTGGACGGATCGGGGGCGTTTTCACCGTGCCCGTGTGCGAGGGCCGGGGGCAGGGCGGATGCATTCCTTGTGGTGATAGCGGAGGCCAGCAGACCGATTGAAGCGAAGAAACTGCGTCGTCTCATAGTGAGGTTCTTGTTGAAATGTGAACGCGGAAGCCGCCACGCCTTGCTGTGCTTCCGTGCCGTTGCCATAGCCCCTGCGCCGTCGAGGCGATTCGCAATCGCGCGAGATTACCTTAACAAAATTAGATGGCGGCGAAAGTCCTCGCTGCGCATGAGGCGAAACAGTTGCTGGGAGCAAATATTGCTTTGCGTGCAGGGCCGGGGCACGATACCGCGTGTCCGTATAGACCATGGAGGCATTCGACGTCGATTACGCTAACTTGCCGTACTGTGCTGTGTTCCGTACTGGTTGTTGCCGCAACTACCGGGATCTCCGGGTCGGCGTGGAGCGCAGACCCGGCTGCGCCTGGCGCTGCTCCGACTGCTGTCAAGGGCGTGCCCGGAGCACCTGGTGTCGAGACCGCGGCCCCTGTGCCCGCCGGTGACGATACCTTCCTGCTGACTATTTTTCTGCGGCACGACGAATCCAGGCCGTTGCCGAAAATCAACGACGAACTGCGTGCGCAGGGTTTCTATAAGGCTTTTCCGCCGCCGGGGATCGAGGTGGTGTCGTGGTATGTGATGATGGGCATTGGCCAGGTCGTGACGTTGCGTGTACCGGCAAACCGTCTACGCGAAGTCAACCGGGCGATCGAGGAGACCGCATGGGGCGGCTACCGCACGGAGTTTTATCCGACCTATGATTACAAGGCGGTCGCGCAACATATGCGCGAGACGAATGGGAAGTAGTGGGTAGTTGAGGGAGTATGAGCTATGCAAACGCATCCGATGCGCTTGTCTCCGGGAGATGACCTGCGCGGCGCGCTTGAAGACGCGCTGCGCGGGTTCGGTGTGCAAGCGGCCTTTGTGCTGCAGGGCATCGGCAGTCTGAGCGTCGCGCAGTTGCGCTTCGCTGGCGTGGATCAGCCCACCGAGTTGCGAGGCGACATGGAGATTCTCACGCTGGCCGGATCGATCTCACCCGATGGTGCGCATTTGCACATGTCCGTTTCCGACGCGCATGGACAGGTGTCGGGCGGACATGTGACGCGCGGCTGCATCGTTCGAACTACGGCGGAAATATTGCTGGCGCTGCTGCCCGAGCATCGTTTTTCACGCGAGCACGATGCGGGTTCGGGCTTTGCGGAACTGGTTATCCGGCCGCAGTCGTAGTTGCGTGAGCCGTAAGTCGCGAGCCGGAGTCGTGACGCGGCGCACTGCAGCTAACGCGCCGCCTGCATAAATGCGCGTACCTTCGTCTCATCAACCGGATTCCACCACACGCCCCCCACCTTCAACGAACTCGCGACAATCACCGCGTCCACGATAGAAAGAATCTCCGCGACATTGCCTTCAGTGCAGCCGCTCCCCACCAGCAGCGGCAGTTTCGTCGCCGCCCGGATCTGCCGCAGATAATCAGCGCTCGCAGCGTCGCCCGTGCGCTGTCCGGTGGCGATGATGGCATCCGCATCGAAGAATTCGACGTCGCGCACCAGTTCCTCCAGCGCGCGGTCCGCGACGATGGCGTGCGCACCGTGTTTGACATGCGCGTCGGCGAACACACTAATGCCGTCCGCGCGCAGACGCGCCCGGTAACGCAAGGCGCTGGCGGCCGCGCCCTCGATAAAGCCCTCGTTCGCAATGTACGCATTGGCCCACTGATTGACGCGCACGAACGCAGCTTGGCTCGCCGCGGCGATGGCCAGCGCCGGAATCGCCGCATTCGCCAGAACGTTGATGCCGATGGGCAGGCCGGTTTCGCGCGCGATGCGATCGGCTGTCACCGCCATGAATGCCGAGGTTTCGTGCCCGATGTCTTCGGGCTTGGAGAACGGCACATCACCGTGATTCTCGATGATCAGACCATCGACGCCGCCGTTGCGATACGCAAGCGCATCGGCAAGCGCTCCCTCGTATAGCGCCTGGCTCGATGCCCCTTGATATCGCGGCGAGCCAGGGAAGGCCGGACAGTGGATCACGCCAATCACCACGCCACGGGCGCGTCCGAAGATCCGCTTGATGCAGTCGGTCTGCCCGCGTCCGACGCCAGAAGAAGTGTCCATATCGATTCAACTTACCTGAGTGGGAGAGGCCAAGGGTGGGACGGAAAGAAGCAGATCGCGCATCGTTGCGCGGTCGGGAAAGCTGGCTTGTGCACCGCGCCGTGTGACGACGACAGCGGCAACGGCCTGAGCCCAGCGCAACGCCAATGGCATCGCCAGGCCGTGGCCGAACGCAGCGAGTAGCGTGCCGCAAAACGCATCGCCGGCGCCTACGGTATCGATCGCGGTCGTTGGCATGGCGGGCAGATGCTGCGTGCCGCGCTCGTTGCACCACAACACGCCTTGCGCGCCGAGCGTGACACAGACTTCGCGGGCACCTGCATGCAGCAGCGCCGCGGCAGCGCGCACCGGATCGTCGTGGGCGCTGAGTGTTGCCGCCTCGACGCGGTTAACTACCAGCACGTCAACATCGCCAAGCATCGGCACGCAATCGAAACACACCGGTCCGGGATTGAGCAGCGTGCGGCGCGCACCGAGCCGAGCGGCGCTCAGCATCTGCGCCGTGAAGTCCGCGCTTAGGTTGCCCTGCAATGCGATCCAGTCGCCGGCGCGGGTCGCATCAACGATGCTGCTTGCCTCGGGACCGTAACGGGCGGCGGCTTCGTTACGCGTGACGATGGTGTTCTCGCCGCGCGCATCCACGGTGATGATGGACAGATCGGTCGGGTAGGGCACACGCATCATATGGCGGGTGTCGATACCTTCTGCACTCAACTGCGCAACGATGCGATCCCCTTCGGCATCCTGACCGACCGCTGCGAACAACTGTGTCGGTGTGCCTGCGCGTGCCGCGACCACGGCCTGATTGGCGCCCTTGCCACCCAGATCGTAGAGCGTTTCGACGGCGAGCGAAGTCTCGCCCGCCACCGGCAGGCGTTCGACGCGCAGGCTCAGATCGAGCGCCGCATTGCCGACTACGCAGACACGCGGCGCCGGGTTGAGTGCGTCGAACGTCGTGTGAGCCAACGGGATATCTGCGCGCATGACAGCGAGAGCCTAGTGCGCCGCTGTCGACGTAAGCCAGTCGAGGCAGTTCAGCCACAGCCGCGCATTGCCATCCCACGCGGAGAACTCCGGCGGTAGCCAGTGATGCGACATGTCGCTCGTCCATGCCAGCGAACGGCCCTGACCAAAGGTACCCGCAACCAGCAGTGGATGGCCAGTCTCCGGCACGGTGGCAATGACAGTCGCCCCAGGCTTGACCTGCACTTCGTTGTAACCGAGCAGATGCGGCCACGCAGTGCCGAGGCCTTCAACTAGCGGATGCGAAGCCACCACCTGCGGCGTAAATCCTTCGGGCACCTCGACCCGGTCGTCATAGGGCAGGCAAGTAACCGGCAGCACATCCTCAACGGGCGTCCCACGAAACCGCGCACTGCCGTTGATGCCCTGAAAGCTCAGATAACCGCCGATCATCATCAGCCCGCGGCCGGCCGCCACATACTCGCGCAGCAGTTTGAGGCGATTCGGCGTGCGCTGGCTCTTCGCCCACGTGTCCGGATGCAGCAGCAGCGTATTGGCGCCGATGTCGGACAGGATGATCGCGTCATACGCTAGCAGGCCTTCGAGCGTGGTCGGAAATTCTTCTTGTGCTTCATGGCTCGGCATATGCGTGATCGCATAGCGGCTGTCTTTCAATGCGTCGAGAAACAGCGTGGCGCCGTTGTGATACGTCACCGTCGGAAACTGATCGAATCCCTTGATGTGTGTCGACGTGCTGGTCCAGCTCTCTCCGGCCAGCAATACGGATCGGGTCATGCGAATCTCCTGTTAGGCGCGCGGGCGGCCGTGTCGGCGGCGGCATGCGCTGCGTAAAACCGGTTTACTGTTGAGCGGGCAGACACGCGTCGAAAGCGGTCTGCCTGTGCATCTGTCTATCTGCCTGCCTCGCGTTGCCGTGAAAAGACCCTGACCGGGTTGGCGATCATCAGCGTTTCGATTTGCGGGGCCGTCACACCGTGGCGTCGTAGCCGCGGCACGAAATGCCTGAGGATGTAGCCATAACCGTGGCCGCCATAGCGCGTCAACATGGTCTTGAGAAACACGTCCTGCGACATCAGCAAACGGTCGATGAAGCCCGCGTCGATCAGTGCCCTGATTGCCCGCGCATTCTCTTCGTCCGATGGCGACTGCGCGTCTTCCTCGGGATAGTAGTAGTCCATACCGATCATGTCGTATTCGAGCCAGGCGCCGCGACGCGCGAGCGCGTGCTGGTATTCCGTATCCATGTGGCTCGGATTCATGTGGCACAGCACCGTGTGATTCAGGTCTGCACCTTCCTGTTCGACGATATCGAGCACACGGTGGCCGTGCCGCACCCAACCGGGCAGGTGGATCGACAACGGCACATGGGTCGCCGCGCTGGCGCGCGCGGCTGCCCGCAACGATTTCTCTTCGTGCGCGGTGAAAGCCGCGGACACGCCGATTTCGCCAATCAGGCCGGCCACCACTTCGGGCTTCTCGTCCGCACCGCCGACTTCGAAAATCAGTTGCGCGGCCAGATCGTCGATGGAGCGCTCGCTGACATAGCGCGGATGCGTCGGCTCCAGGTAAAAGCCGGTTGACATGACGATGTTCAGGCCCGTACGCCGCGCGATTTTCTGCAAGGCAGCCGGGTCGCGGCCGATGCCGAGGTTGGTCGGATCCACCACCGTATTGCCGCCGAGTTCGCGAAAGCGCATCAGTTCATCGATCGCGGCTTCGACGTCGAACAACTGGCAGTTGTCGCGGTTCATCAGCGGGTTCATCCGCAACGCGCCGAGAATGCCGATATGCACCTTCTGCTCGCCGATCTCGCGCTCGCCGCAGCAGGTCGGCGGTACCCACTTGCCCGACGCATCCAGCAGAATGTGCTCGTGCATCAGCGTCACGCCCATCTGTGCGACTGGCAGCGGTCCGAGCACGGTCATTACGTGGCCGCTATCTACGCCGACCGGCAGCGGATCAACCGGGCGAAAGATCGACGTCATGACTCAACCCTTGCGGCCGCGTTGCGGCGTGAAAATGCGCGTGTTCATCCAGATGGCGAGCAGCATGATGGCGCCCTGGATGATCTGGGTATAAAACGGCGATACGTGGATCAGGATCAGGCCGTTGCCCAATACGGCGATGGTCAGCGCACCGAGCAGGGTGCCGAGAATCGTGCCGCGTCCACCGAACAGGTTCGTACTGCCGAGCACGACGGCGGCGATGACCGCGAGTTCGAAACCGACGCCCTGATTCGACGAGCCGCTGCCCAGGCGCGCGGTGGTGATGAGACCAGCCAGCCCGGCCGCCGCGCCGCTCAGAATGTAGACCTTCAAGGTAACGACGCGTACGTTGACACCCGCACGCCGCACCCCTTCTGCGTTCGTGCCTATACCCACCACGTAACGCCCGAAACGCATATGACGCAGTGCGAACCATCCGGCGAGCAGAATCACGATCGAGATTGCCGCAGGCATCGGCACGCCGAGCAGATGTCCACGTCCGAGTTGCACGAACCAGCCGTCGTTTTCGATCGGTACCGAATAGCCCTGCGTGATCAGCAGCGCGAGACCACGCACCACTGAGAGCGTCCCGAGCGTCACGATAAACGCCGGCATACCGGCCCATGCGATGAAATAGCCGTTGATAGCACCAATAAGCGCACCGAGCAGGATGCCGCCAATCAGCACCACGCTGTCCGGTGCGCCCGCATGCAGCGCGATAGCGGCCAGCGCGCCGACCAGCGCGAGGGTCGAGCCGATCGACAGATCGATGCCGCCGGTGGTAATCACGAGCGTCATCGCGGTTGCCACGATCAGCAGCGGGGCGCTCTGGCGCAATACGTTCAGCAGATTGCCCGTGGTGAGAAAGGTATCGGTAGCGAAACTGAAGGCTACCGCGCAGCACAGGAAGAACACCGCGATGCTGGCAACCCCGGCATTACCGCCAAGCCGGTTTCTGAACGAGCGCCGCGACGCCTTCTGTTCCTGCTGATCCTTCTCCTTATGCATGGCGATTTCCATCATTCGTTCTCCGCAAGAGCCCGCGCCGAGCGTGCCTTGAATTTGCGTCCGACGATCAGGTCGACGATCTCTTCCAGATTGGTGTCGGCAATCTTGCGCTCCGCGATGTTCTGGCCTTCGTACATCACGCTGATCCGGTCGCAAACCAGAAACATGTCCTGCAGACGATGGCTGATGAGAATCACACTCACGCCACGTTTGCTGATGGTCTGCACCAGTTCGAGCACGGCTTCGACTTCCGCTACGGCCAGTGCCGCGGTCGGTTCGTCCATGATCAGCACCTTCGGATCGAACGACGCCGCGCGTGAAATCGCAATGGCCTGCCGTTGACCACCCGAGAGATTCTCGACATCGAGGCGGGTGTCCGGAATGCGGATGCCCAGGCCGTTGAGCATCTCGCGCGCATCGTGGTGCATCTTGGCGTGATCGAGCATCGGCACGCCGAGCAGACGCCGCATCGGTTCGCGGCCCAGAAACAGGTTCCCGGCGACATCCACGGTGTCGCATAGCGACAGGTCCTGATAGACCATTTCGATGCGATGCGCGCGGGCGTCGCCGGGATCCGCGAAACGGACCGGCTTGCCGTCGATCTCGATCGTGCCGCTATCGGGAATCACCGCGCCGGACAGCACCTTGGAGACCGTCGACTTGCCCGCGCCGTTATCGCCGACGAGACCCAGCACCTCGCCGGGCGCCACTTCCAGATTCACACCGCGCAGCGACTGCACCGCGCCGTAGCTTTTGGTGATGTTCTCCATGCGTACGCGTGGAGGGATGGCGTCGCTGTTCATGTGCGTGTCCTCTGCCGGCTCACTTGAAAATCGCGCGGTACTTGTCGACGTTCGCCTTCGTGACGATCGTGACCGGCACCGAGATATTCTTTTCGACCGGCTGCTTGTTGATCAGTTTGAGCGCAGCGCCGACCGCCGCCTTGCCTTCGCCTTCCGGATCCTGCTGGACGACAGCGGCAACGAAGCCCGAGTCGATACCCTTGATGGCCTGCGCGCTCAGATCCCACCCGACGATTTTCAGATGATCGGTCGCGTTCTGCGAAAGCGCCGCGGCCACCAGACCGATCAGGGCCGGCTCGCCGGTCGCATAGACGACCTGCAGGGTCGGATTACCCGAAATCAGATTCTCTGCTGCAGTTTGCGCCTGATCCTGAACGTTCTGGCCGTCGACGGTGGCGACGATCTTCGCCCCGGGTGCGCTGGCGACGCCTTCCTTGAAGCCGTCGAGCCGGACGTTCTGGATGAACGAATTCAACGCCCCGACCACGCCGATCTGCGCCTTGCCGCCAAGCGACTTATTGATCAGGTTAGCCGTAAATTTCCCGATGTCCACGCCGACTTTCTTGTTGTCCACGCCGACCTGGACCGAGTTGTCGCCGTTCACGATGGCGTCGATGGTGACCACCGGAATACCGGCTTTTTTCGCTTCGGTGATGGCCGGTTTGATGCCGTTGACGTCGATTGCCACCACCAGGATGGCGTCCACTTTCTGCTGGATGTACGTCTCGATCGCGTTGTTCTGCGCGTTCGGGTCGTTGTTCGAGTTGTAGATCTCGAGGTTGACGCCGGCCGCCTTAGCCGCGTTCTGCGCGCCTTCATCCATCTGGGTGAAGAAGAGCGCTTCCTGGTTGATCTGCACGAGGGCGATCTTTTTGCCTGCGGCACAGGCGAGGCCGCTGGCGCCGAGCGTCGAGAGCGCGAGCACAGTGACGGCGAGACGGCGCAAAGCTATAGCTGCGTTCATCGAAATTCCTTTTCTGGGTGGTCGGGACAGCACGCGCAAAGCGACTGCCCCGGGGAGTGGAAAAGACTTTCAAGGACGCAACCGACATCGCGTCCGCCTTCTTGTAAACCGGTTTATTAAAAGTAAGTGGCGAGTATTTCGGTGTCAATGTTTTCAATAAAGACCAAGGGAAACTACTTAGGAGCGCCCTGGCTTGCATGGAGGACTCGCTTGACGGCCTATGCCTGGCGGTCTGCGGTGCGCGGCTACCGTTTGCGCGGAGGCGCCACCGAGGCGCGTTCGATCAGGCGCACCGGCAGACGGTGGACCGGTTTGCCGGGCGTGGCGTCGGGCGAAAGGGACGGGGCGTCGCTGTCGCCGGCCAGCATGGCGAGCAGGATGGCCACGCCGGCGCGGCCGAGTTCGCGTGCGGACTGCCGCAGGGTGGTAATCGGCGGCATCAGCAGACTGGCGAACTCCATATCGTCGAAGCCGACAATCGACATGTCGCCCGGCACATCCAGACCTCTGTCGCGCAGCGTTTCGAGCATGCCGACCGCGAGGTAATCGCTGGAGGCGAATACGGCGGTTGGCGGGAATTCGCGCGAGGCCAGCTCAGCCGCGGCTGCCTCGCCGAAGCTGCGGTCATAGGCGCCGAACAGTACGAGGGCGGGGTCAAGCGGGATGCCGGCTTCGTCGAGCGCGCGACGATAGCCTTCGTAGCGCTCGCGCACGGTGAGGAGCGGCTCCGGCCCGGTGACGTGGGCAATCCGCGTATGGCCGGCGTCGATCAGATGCTTCGTGGCCAGATAGCCGCCCTCGCTGTTGTCGACGAATACCTTTGGCACATCGACACCCGGCACGTCCTCATCGATCAGCACGATGTTGCCGCGCTCGCCGATCAGTTGTCTGAGCGAGCCGTCGTCGGGACGGTTGGTTGCGAAGATCAGGCCGTCGAGATGGCGAGTGTCGAGCCAGCTCAGATAGAGCGCTTCGCGTTCGAGGCGATTGCGTGTGATGCACAACGAGAGGCCGAAGCCGCCTTCCGAGGCGGCTTCCTCGACGGCGTCGGCGAGCTCTGCGAAGAACGGATTGGCGACGTCGGGCATGGCGAGGCCGATCGTTTCGCTGCTGCCGAGGCTCAGGCGGCGCGCGAGACTGTTTTGCCGATAGTTGAGTGCGATAACGGCATCGTCGACGCGTTTCTTTGTTTCCGGCGGCAGCGAGAGCGTACCGTTCAGGTAGCGCGAGACAGTGGCCTTGGACACGTTGGCCAATTCGGCGACGTCGCGGATCGTTGAGACTTTTGCCAATTGAGCGGTTCCCGGAATGTTCGGCTTAGTGTACCGTGCCTCGCTTTTGCGCCTGGTTCATCTGGGCAGTCTGTGGAGCGCCTGAAAGCCGCGCCCGGGTCAGGCGCGCGGCAGAGCGGCATGCTGCTGTTACGGTTGCGCTGCATTGGGCGTTGCGTCCGGTTCTGCGGGACGAAAGCGCTCCTGCACCGCGACGAGCTGGTCGTCCGAGGTGGCCACCAGCCACAGGTGTGCGCCTTCCACCATCAGGCGGTTGTGGTCCTTCAATACGCCCATGGAGGCTGCTGTCTTCCACATCACCGGCGCCACTTTGCTGGTGCGGCCCGAGGGCGTTCCCACCAGCAGCGAGTAAGGTCCAAGCGGCAACGAGACGAGCGGTAGCGCGGGTTTGACACGCACCCGCCAGTCGATGAAGGGCATGTCGCTAAAGAGCAGCGGTGCAGGCAAACCGAGCAGCACCGTGAAGTCGTAGAGTGCGAGATGCTCGCGCATGCCCGCGTACAGACGACGGATATCGCTCACCACCGCCGCGCGGATTTCGTCGTCGAACATCGCTTCCTCGGCGTAGCGCGCCTGGGCTTCGTGTGCCTCGCGTTGATAGGCGCTGAACACGGCCAGTTCCATGCAGTCTTGCGCCGCGCGCTGCACATCTGCCGGCGAGCCGGCTTCTTCCGGTTTGCCCAGCTGGGCGGCGCGCAGGAAGCGCGCGAGCGCTGCTTCCTGGATCGAGGGACCGTCGATCTGCGGGTCGTCGACGGCGTCTTTGCCGAGCGGCACGTAGATGTATTTTTCAGCGGCAAAGCGCGACTTCTTGCCGTCGTCGAACTTGATCTCGCCGTTGCTGCAGTCAAGATAGCGCGTGCCGATCTTGCCATGCTCCCACACGTAGTTCTTCAGCAAGGGGCGCAACGGATGCAGCGTCTCGCGATCGGTCATTGACAACTCCAGTGCCTCGATGGGGTTCGGCAGACGGCTGACGCCGCTGCGGGTTCATATCCCATCATGGCACGGGAGCCTCGCGTTCGCGAGCAGTTTAGCGCGTGACCCTGGCTTCGAGCAGATCGCCCATACCGATCCGTTTTGCGAAGTCGATTCGCACACGCTCCGATACTTCGAGCACTTCGCGCGCACCGTCGCCGACGAAGTCGATCACCGAGCGCATCGGCCGGGTGCCCTTCGGCAAGCCGACGATCCGCACGATTTCATCGGCGACCGCTTGCGGATCGGCGTCTGCCGGCGTGAGCGACGAGAGACGCGCGCCGATCTGATCCATCACGCCGTCATACCGGCTGTACGCTGTGGCGATACCGGTGTCAGCCGGTTTGCCTGCGCTCGGAAAGTGGTCAGTGCCTTGCGTGAAAGCGCCCGGCACGACGATCGAAGTCTCGATGCCAAAGCGTGCAATTTCATACGCGAGGGTGACGGCGAGCGAATCCATCGCAGCCTTCGCTGCACCGTACGGGCCCATGAACGGCGGAAAGCCGCCCTTGGTCGTGGTGCTGCTGATCCACAGCATCAGCCCGGTCTCCTGCTGGCGCAGATAGGGCAGCACAGCGCGGTTCACGCGTTGCGCACCGAACAGGTTGGTGTCGAAGACCTTTGCCATCTCTTCGGGCGTGAAGGCTTCAGCGGGACCGACTACCAGATGCCCGGCGTTTTGCATCACCACGTCGATGCGTCCCTGCTCGCGCATGATCGTTGCGGCAGCTGCATCGGCGGAGTCCTGCGACAGCACGTCGAGTTCGAGCGGATGCAAGGCGATGCCGCGTTCTTTGGCGAGCGCGCGCAATTCGTCGGCGCGCGGCTTGTTGCGGCCTTCGACGTCGCGCATCGTCGCGTAGACGATATGACCAGCCTCGGCGAGTGCCTGGGCCGTGAGTTTGCCGATGCCTGTGCCGGCGCCCGTAACCAGAATGACGTTGTGCATGATTTTTCTCCGGAAGGTTTGTTGTTTGGTTATGAGGTTGGTAGCCGGTCGCGCTTAAGCGACTCCGCCGTTGGCGCGCAGGATCTGACCGTTGACCCAACCCGCGTCGGGACCAGCGAGGAACGACACGACCGACGCGATATCGTCCGGCTGACCGAGGCGTTGCAGCGGCGGCATCTTCGCGAAGGTCTGGATCTGCTCGTCGGTTTTACCGTCGAGGAACAGCGAGGTGGCGATCGGCCCTGGCGCCACGGCGTTCACCGTGATGTTGCGGCCGCGCAGTTCCTTGGCGAACACATGCGTGAATGCTTCGACGGCTGCTTTGGTTGCGTTGTAGACCGCATAGCCGGGCATGTTCAGCGCGAGCGTCGTGCTCGAGAAGTTGACGATGCGGCCGCCGTCGCTCATGCGTGCCGCCGCTTCGCGCAGCGTGTTGAAGGTGCCGCGCAGGTTGATGTTGAGCGTCTGGTCGAACAGGGCGTCCGAGGTGTCGGCGAGCGGCACGGTCTTCAGCACGCCGGCGTTGTTCACGAGCACGTCGACCTTGCCGAGCTGCTGTTCGCTGATCTCGAACATGTGGCGTACCTCGTCGGCCTTGGCGACGTCGGCTTTCACGGCGATCGCTTGCGCGCCTGCAGCTTTCAGTTCGGCGACCAGCGCGTCGGCTTCGTTCGAGCTGGATGCGTAGTTGACGACTACGGAGAAACCGTCGCTGGCGAGACGGCGGGCGACAGCTGCGCCGATGCCGCGCGAAGCGCCGGTGACGAGAGCGACTTTGGACGGGTTGTTTGCGGTGTTCATGATTCGTTTCCTCAGGGTGGGTGGTTCGGGGCGACCCGGTTGTCCTTGCTCGGTCTCCTAGGTGCGTCTCTTGAGCGCGGCGGGTCCGTGAGGTGAATCATGGATCATTCCGTTTTGAAGATAATCTGGCCTAGCTTGGTATCATCGTTCCATTCACTTTAATAATGACCGGGAGCGCCGCCCATGGACCGCTTCGAGGAAATGCGGGTGTTCGTACGCATCGCCGAGCGCCAGAGCTTTACCCACGCATCGGACGATCTGCAGATTCCACGCGCCACCGTCACCAATCTGCTCAAGCGCATGGAGCAGCGGCTCGGCACGCGGCTGCTCGAGCGTACCACCCGGACGGTGCGTCTGACGCACGATGGCGAGGCCCATTACCGCCGTTGCGTGCGCCTGATTGCCGATCTGGAGGAGGCGGAGGAGTCGTTCAGGAACACTGCGCCCAAGGGTCTGTTACGGGCCAATCTGCAGGGCACGCTTGCGCGCACTTTTGTCGTGCCCGCGCTGCCGGCGTTTCTTGCGCAGTATCCGCAGATCGAACTGCACCTCGGCGAGGACGACCGGCTGGTCGACCTCGTGCGCGAGGGCGTCGATTGCGTGCTGCGGGTTGGGAGCCTGCAGGATTCGTCGATGGTGGGGCGGCGCGTCGCACAGCTTTCGCAGGTCACCGTGGCGAGCCCCGCGTATCTGGCGAAGTATGGGGAGCCGGGCGATCCGGCGGTGTTGTCGGCGCATCGTGCGGTCAATTACGTCTCAAGTGCAACCGGAAAGGCGCTGCCGCTTGAATTTACGATCGACGAGCAGGTGAGCGCGGTGAATCTCGGCTCGGTGGTGTCGGTGGCGGGCGCGGATCTTTATACCGGTAGCGCCGTGGCGGGACTGGGGATCGTGCAGGTGCCGCGCTACCGCGTGGCGGAGGAGCTGAAGACGGGACAGCTGAAGATCATTCTGCAGGACTTTCCGCCACCGCCGATGCCGGTTTCCGTGCTGTATCCGCAGAGCCGGCAGTTGTCGTCGCGGGTGCGAGTGTTTGCGCAGTGGCTGCGCGATATCTTCGAGGCGGCTAGTGTGTAGCCGAGTTTTCTCTGTGCCTTTAGCTTAATGCCGCAGGCACACCGCGGCGCATCTTCAGCGCTTGCGGGACAGGTCTTTTTGCAGGCGCTCCGGCAAGTGCGCGAGATCGCCGAGCAGTTCGTCAGCGGCCTGCTCAAAACGCGCGACCAGGAAGTCCAGCAGCGCACGCACGCGCGGCGCCATATAGCGGTTGCCGTGGAATAGCGCGTGGACGCCCGCCTCGTTGGTGCACCAGTCCGGCAGCAGGATGGTCAGCGTGCCGGCGCGCACGTCCGCCGCGATATCCCAGATCGACTTGTGGACGATGCCATGACCTGCCAGCGCCCACGCTCGCGCAAGCGCGCCGTCGTTGGTTTCCCAGGACCGTTCGATGGGCACCGTGTAGGTCACGCGCTCGTCGTCCTGTGCGAAGCGGAATTCGTTCAGCGGTCCGGCCGCTGTCACCAGCACGATGAAGCGGTGATTGGCGAGGTCAGCCGGTGTTTTCGGTTCGCCATGCCGCGCCACGTAGTCCGGCGACGCGCACAACACGCGCCGGTTCGGCGCGAGGCGGCGTGCCACCAGCGAGCTGTCGAGCGGCAGGCCGAAACGGATCGCCAGATCGATGTCTTCCTGCAGCAGGTTCGAGACCGAATCCGACAAGCTGAGCGCATAGCTCACCTCCGGGTGCAGCGAGCTGAATTCGTGGAGCCAGTGATACAGCAGGTTGCGACCGAAATCGGAGGTGGCCGAAATCCGCAGCTTGCCGCGCACCTGGTTTTGTCCCGCCTGGAGAGCGGCTTCGGCATCTTCGATGGCTTGCAGCGCGATACGGCAGTGTTGCAGATAGAGCCGCCCTTCATCGGTTACGCGCAACTGGCGGGTGGTGCGCTCGAAAAGGCGCGCGTGCAATGCTGCCTCGAGCTTGAGAAGCCTCGCGCTGGCGGCAGCCGGCGAGAGGCCCAGTTTGCGGCCGGCCGCCGACAGGCTGCCGGCTGCTGCTGCTTCAACGAATAGCTGCATATCGCCGAGTCGATCGGTTGCCATTGCCTGCCTGAATTTGAAAGTTATTCAAATGCTACGCCAATTATCAAATAGGCGGCGTATCGCCAGAATGGTTCGATCGCGTCGTCGGCGCGCTCGGCCAGCGTTCTGCGGTAGATTGAGTACAGAGGGATTGCGCCGCGCTTTGGGCGCATGCGGCGCCTTTCCGCGGTTTCGACCGGCGGCTTTTCGATTTATGCGACTTGCCCGACTTACCGATAGAGAGGAAACAGAATGGATCTGCAACTGAAAGGCAAACTGGCGCTGGTGAGCGGCAGCACTGCCGGCATTGGCCTCGCCATTGCCAGCGCTCTGGCGCAGGAAGGCGCGCGCGTGATCGTCAACGGACGCAAGCAGGAAGCGGTGGATGAAGTGGTCGCACAACTGAAATCGAGCACAGGTGGGGACGTGCTGGGTTTCGCCGGCGACCTCAGCAAGGCCGACGTGGCTAACGAACTCGCGCGGCGCTATCCGGATGTGGAGATTCTCGTCAACAATCTCGGCATTTTCGAGCCGAAGCCATTCGAAGAGATCCCGGATGAGGACTGGCAGCGCTTTTTCGATGTCAACGTGCTGAGCGGAGTGCGTCTGGCGCGGCTCTACCTGCCGTCGATGAAGCGGGCCAACTGGGGGCGTATCATTTTCATCTCGAGCGAGAGCGGGCTGCAGATTCCCGTCGAAATGGTCCACTATGGTGTAACCAAGACGGCGCAGATTGCGGTGGCGCGCGGCATTGCGGAATCTGTCGCGGGCACCGGCATTACCGTCAATACCGTGCTGCCGGGTCCGACCAAATCGCGCGGAGTGGGCGACTTCGTCGACGGTCTTGCCAAGGCCGACGGCAAAACGTCCGGGCAGGTCGAGAAGGAGTTCTTCGAACACGTGCGGCCGACTTCGCTGATCAAGCGCTTTGCTTCGACCGAGGAAGTGGCCTCGCTGGTGGCGTATGTTGCGAGTCCGCTGGCATCGGCGACGACCGGCGCTGCATTGCGCGTCGACGGCGGCGTGGTGAAGAGCGCGTTTTAACGCGGAGATCGGCTCCGCTCGTGGGATCATACGGCTCGCGCAAGGCGCTCACGCCTCGCGAGCCACAGGAAACAGGAGCGGATGAGATGATCGATGGACTGGTAGGCGGGCGGCTCTATGGAGAAGCCCAGATCCGCACTGGACAGAACGGCAAGCGTTTTGTGACGTGCAAGGTGCGTGCGACCACCGGTGACGGCGATACGCTGTTCGTCAACGTGATTGCGTTCGACGACGAGGTGCAGACGGGCTTGCTCGCGCTAAGCGATGCGGATAGCGTGGCCTTGAGCGGTGCGCTGACGCCGAAGGTCTGGACTGACAAGAACGGGCTCGTGAAACCAGCACTCGACATGGTGGCGCATGGTCTGCTGAGCGCGTATCACGTGCGGCGCAAGCGGGCGGCGATGGGTTCAGAGGCGCCGCAAGAGGATGGCGCGCATCTGGACGATCCGCTTTGAGTGAGGTGGCGGTGGCGACCGCCTGGCGATGCCCGCCTGGTCATCCGCGTCAGTGACACACGACCGCACAGGTCACCGCCGTCACACCGGCCACTGCGCCGACCACGACCCCTGTAGCAAACGTCTCGACCGACGACGCACAACCCTGCAGATTGAGCACGCCCGCCAGTATTAGCACCTTGATTATGCGACTCATTTTTTGAATTCCCCGTGAGTACGCGCGCATCGTAGCAACTAGTTGTCTTTATGGGTCTTTCTGAAACTATCGGCGCCTTACGGGGTTTTTGTGGCATTGACCGCGGCTGGGCATAGCAGGCCCAACGCTTGCAACGAGACCCACACCGCATGGCCGCACCATCGATGGAAAACTGTATAAATATACAGTATAGTGTTCCCTTCAAATCCGCCCTGCGGCGATTGATCCATATGGTCGGGCGCGGTGAATCATTACGGTCGCAAAGCGGCCGTAAGATGTGGCCAACTCATTCAGACGGTCGGGCAAATTGTCATCTACAGGAAAAATCCGCATTCGCGGAGCGCGTCAGCACAACCTCAAGAACCTCGATCTCGACCTGCAGACAGGCGAGATGACGGTCGTAACGGGGCCTTCGGGGTCCGGCAAGTCGAGCCTCGTGTTCGACACGCTGTACGCGGAAGGGCAGCGACGCTATGTCGAAACGTTCAGCGCGTATGCGCGGCAGTTCCTCGACCGCATGGACCGGCCGCAGGTAGACCGTGTCGACGGCGTGCCGCCGGCCATCGCGATCGACCAGACCAATCCCGTGCGCAGTTCGCGCTCCACAGTCGGCACGATGACCGAGCTCAACGATCATCTGAAGCTGCTGTATGCGCGCGCGGCCGAACTGTTCGATCGCAAGACGGCTCAGCCCGTGCGGCACGATTCGCCTGAGACGATCTATGGCGATCTGGCCGCGCGCACGGCGGCGGACGATCCGCGCCTTGTAGTGACGTTCCCGGTCGAATTGCCTGAGTCCGCCACCGAAGAAGAGGTCGCGCAATGGCTCTCCGCGAGCGGCTATACGCGCGTGCAGGCGCAGCGCGAGGTGCAGTCGTCCACTGGCCCGCGCAAGCTGCTCGACGTCGTGGCCGACCGCTTCCGTCTGAGCGCGGTCGAGAAGGGCCGTGCCGTCGAAGCCATTGAAGCGTCGCTGAAGCGCGGCGGCGGACGTGTGAACGTCTATGTGCTGCCGCAAGCGTCGGAAGAGTCCGCCGAAGCCGAGCCGCAGATCTGGCGTTTTTCCACTGGCTTGCACAACCCGGACAGCGACCTGCGCTACGCCGATCCGCAGCCCGCGCTGTTTTCGTTTAACTCCGCCTATGGGGCGTGCGAAACCTGCCGCGGCTTTGGCCGCGTGATCGGCGTCGATCTGGGCCTGGTGATTCCCGACGAGCGCAAGACCTTGCGCGGCGGCGCGATCAAGCCTATGCAAACGCCGGCCTGGAAGGAGTGTCAGGATGACCTCATGCGCTACGCGGCCAAGGCTGGCATCCCGCGTGACACGGCCTGGTCCGCTTTGACCCAGCCGCAGCGCGATTGGGTCATCAACGGCTCGCCCGACTGGAACGGCAAGTGGCAGAGCCACTGGTACGGTGTGAAGCGCTTCTTCGAATACCTCGAATCGAAAGCGTACAAGATGCACATCCGCGTGCTGCTGTCGAAATACCGCAGCTACACGCCGTGCGAGGTCTGCGGCGGTGCGCGTCTGAAGACCGAATCGCTGCTGTGGCGTCTCGGCACGAAGGTCAATGCGGACGCCGTGCTGGAACCGGTGCAGCGCTTCCTGCCACGCGGCGTGGACTGGAATCGCGCGCAACTCGAAGCGCTGCCAGGTCTGACGGTGCACGATCTGATGCTGCTGCCCATCGAGCGTATCCGGCGCTTCTTCGACAACCTCAACCTCCCGAGCGCGCTGCTCGACGATGCTCTAAAGCTGCTGCTCGCCGAGGTACGCACGCGCCTGAAGTATCTGTGCGATGTCGGGCTCGGCTACCTGACGCTGGATCGCCAGAGCCGCACGTTGTCGGGCGGCGAGGTGCAGCGTATCAACCTTACGACGGCGCTCGGCACGTCGCTCACCAAAACGCTGTTCGTGCTCGACGAGCCGAGCATCGGGCTGCATCCGCGCGATCTGAACCGCATCGTGGAAGCGATGCACCGTTTGCGTGATGCGGGCAACACGCTGGTGGTGGTCGAGCACGATCCGTCGGTGATGCTGGCGGCGGACCGGTTGATCGACATGGGCCCCGGTCCGGGTGAGCGCGGCGGCACGATCATTTTTGACGGCGTCCCCGAAGACATCCGCTCGTCGGGCACGCTAACGGGCGAGTATCTCGGCGGACACCGCCACGTGGCCGATGTCTCGCTCTGGTCGAGCCGGCCGGTCACGAAGGAGACGCCGCGCATCGTGCTGGAAGGCGCGAGCCAGCACAATCTGCAGGACGTGACCGTCGAAATTCCGTTGCAACGCCTCGTGTGCGTTACCGGCGTTTCAGGCTCCGGCAAATCGACACTGATCCAGGACGTTCTGTATCCGGCGCTGGCGCGTCATCTCGGCGTCGCGACGGAATCGCCCGGTGCGTTCCGGCGTCTGCTCGGCGCCGATCAGGTGAACGAGGTCGTGTTCGTCGACCAGTCGCCGATCGGCAAGACGGCGCGCTCGAACCCCGCGAGTTATGTGGGCGCGTTCGACGAGATCCGCAAGCTGTTTGCCAAGGTGCCGCTCGCACAGCAACGCGGCTACGGTCCGGGCATGTTCAGCTTCAACTCGGGCGACGGCCGCTGCCCGACTTGCGGCGGCTCGGGCTTCGAGCACATCGAGATGCAGTTCCTGAGCGACGTCTATCTGCGTTGCCCGGATTGCGATGGTCGTCGTTATCGCGCCGAACTGCTCGAAGTGAAGATCGAGCGCGGCACGCCGGCGCGTGCGTTGAGCATCGCCGACGTGCTGGAGTTGACCGTCAGCGAGGCAACCGCGTACTTCGCCGGGGATGCGGAAGTGCTGCGCGTGCTGAAGCCGATCGTCGACGTGGGTCTTGAATATGTGAAACTGGGCCAGCCGGTGCCTACCTTGTCGGGCGGCGAAGCGCAGCGGCTCAAGCTGGCCGGCTTCCTCGCCGAGGCGGCGCAGGCGAAGACCGCGCGCAGCGCGAAGCAGGCAACCGCAGTGCGGCTCTTCATGTTCGACGAGCCGACCACGGGGCTGCATTTCGACGACATCGCCAAGCTGATGCAGGCGTTCGGCAAACTGCTGGCGGGCGGCCATTCCTTGATCGTGATCGAGCATAACCTCGACGTGATCCGCGCGGCCGACTGGCTGATCGATCTCGGGCCGGAAGGCGGCGACGGCGGCGGCCGGGTGCTGTGCGCGGGCACGCCGGAACAGGTCAAGCGCTGCGCCGAGTCGTACACCGGCCAGGCGCTGCTTCAGTACGACGCGGCCATGGATGCGGCGGCAGATCCTGCCGCGCAAGGCATGCCGCTGCAAAAGGCGTTGACCGCGGCGCGTGCGCGTCGTGCCGTGGAAGGCGAGGACGTGGTGCGCATCGTCAACGCGCGTGAGCACAACCTGAAATCGCTCGACGTCGATATCCCGCATGGCAAGTTCAACGTAATCACGGGCGTGTCCGGTTCGGGCAAGTCGACGCTCGCGTTCGACATCCTGTTCCATGAGGGGCAGCGCCGTTACCTGGAGTCGCTCAACGCCTATGCGCGTTCGATCGTGCAGCCGGCAGGGCGTCCCGAAGTCGACGCGGTGTATGGCATTCCGCCGACCGTGGCCATCGAGCAGCGCCTCTCGCGCGGCGGCCGCAAGAGTACTGTGGCGACCACCTCGGAAGTCTGGCATTTCTTGCGGCTGCTGTACGTCAAGCTCGGACTGCAACATTGCATCCACGACGGCACACCGGTCACGGCACAGAGCGTGGAATCGATCGCAGCGCAGTTGCTACGTGACCACAAGGGGCAACACGTCGGCTTCCTCGCACCGCTGGTGGTGAACCGCAAAGGCGTCTATACCGATCTCGCCAAATGGGCGAAGGCGCGTGGCAATTCCCATCTGCGAGTGGACGGCGAGTTCCTGCCGGTCGACCCGTGGCCCAAGCTCGACCGTTTTCGCGAGCACACGATCGAGTTGCCGGTGGCCGACGTCGTCGTGTCCGCTGACAACGAAGCGGAGTTGCGCCGCCTGCTCGACGAAACGCTCGAAATCGGCAAGGGCGTGATGCATTTGCTCGCGCCGCTCGACGGCCTGCAGAACGCGTTGAAGAGCGGCAGCGCCACCGCAAGGCTAGGGACGGTGAAGGTGCTGTCCACCAAGCGCGCCTGTCCGGTGTGCGGCACGAGCTATCCGGAACTGGACCCGCGGATGTTCTCGTACAACAGCAAGCATGGCTGGTGTACGACCTGCGTCGGCACAGGCCTCGCACTCACGCGCGAGCAACGCGCAGCCTACGACGATACGGTGGTCGCCGAAGACGGCCGCGGCCGGGAGCAGAGCTTGCCCTCGGAAGAGCAGGAACCGGAAGGCGTAGTCGACGAACCGTGTCCGGATTGCCACGGCACGCGCCTGAATCCGACCGCGCGGGCGGTGACCTTCGAGGCCCAGGCGATCGTCGACGTTGCGCAATGGACGGTGAGCGACACGCGCCGCTGGGTAGACGCGCTGGACCTGACGGGCCGCGACGCGGACATTGCCCGCGACGTCGTAAGCGAGATCGGCAGCCGGCTGCAGTTTCTCGAGGAAGTGGGGCTTGGCTATCTGAGCCTCGACCGCGCGGCACCGAGCCTGTCGGGCGGCGAGGCGCAACGCATCCGGCTGGCGGCGCAACTGGGCAGCAACCTGCAAGGGGTCTGCTACGTACTCGACGAGCCGACCATCGGTCTCCATCCGCGCGACAACCAGATTCTGCTGAACGCGCTGCGCAAGCTCGGCGAGAAGGGTAATACGCTGGTCGTCGTCGAGCATGACGAGGACACCATCCGGCGTGCCGACCACATCATCGATATTGGCCCCGGTGCGGGCAAGCGCGGTGGCACGCTGGTCGCGCAGGGCAGCGTGGCCGATCTGTCAGCGCAATCAGACTCGTTGACGGGGCAATTCCTTGCAAACCCGATCGTGCATCCGTTGCAGCCGCGCCGCACGGTGAAGCCGAAGGTCAAAAGCGCAGCGGCGGTGCCGGAGCAGTGGCTGACGGTGCATGGCGGCAAGCTGCACAACCTGCGCAATGTAACCGTGGGGTTGCCGTTGGCGCGCCTCGTGGCGGTGACGGGGGTGAGCGGCTCGGGCAAATCGACGCTCGCGCGCGACGTGCTGATGGCGAACCTGCTGGATGCCGTGGGGCGCTCCGTGCTGTCGTCGCCGGCTACCCGTCGTGCCCGCAAGGCGGCGCAAGACGAACCGGCCGCCAACCGGCGCTCGAGCGTGCTGGCCCGCAGCGCACCGCGGACGCAACTGAACGTCACGCATGCGTGGCAGGGTTGCGATGCGGTCACCGGGTGGGAGAGCATCGACCGCGTGCTAGAAGTCGACCAGACGCCAATCGGCAAAACGCCGCGTTCCTGTCCCGCTACTTATATAGGCGTATGGGATGCCATCCGTAAGCTGTTCGCTGGCACGCTGGAAGCCCGCGCTCGTGGCTATACGGCCTCGCGCTTCTCGTTCAATACAGGCGAAGGCCGCTGCCCGGCCTGTGAAGGCCAAGGCGTGCGCACCATTGGCATGAGCTTCCTGCCGGACGTGAAGGTGCCGTGCGACGTCTGTCATGGTCAGCGCTTCAATCCGGAGACGCTGGCGGTCACGTGGCGCGGCAAAAACATCGGTGACGTGCTGACCATGGAGATCGACGAGGCCGTCGAATTCTTCGCGCCCATCACGAATATCGCGCATCCGTTGCAGTTGATGAAGGATGTCGGCCTCGGCTATCTGACGCTAGGTCAGCCATCGCCGACGCTCTCGGGCGGCGAAGCGCAGCGCATCAAACTCGTCACCGAGTTGAGCAAGGTGCGCGACGACATCACACGGCGCGGCCAGAAGGCGCCGCACACACTCTATGTGCTGGACGAACCCACGGTTGGGCTGCATATGGCGGACGTGGCACGGCTGATTCGCGTGTTGCACCGGTTGGTGGACGGCGGTCATAGTGTCGTCGTCATCGAGCACGACCTGGACGTGATCGCCGAGGCCGACTGGATCATCGACCTCGGCCCGGAAGGGGGAGTCGGCGGCGGCTCGATTGTCGCGGCGACGGATCCGGAGGGGCTTGTGCGCGTTCGAGAAAGCCACACCGGGGCAGCGCTGCGCCCGGTGTTGGCGCGTGGCGTCAAACGCGAGGCGGCCGTACCGGTCGAGGCCGGCGAAGGCACCCACGGTTGAAGTAGCCAATCAGGAGGGGGCTTTCTCAAAGAGCCTCTCAACTGAGCCTGACGGGAGGCCCTTGTAGCGTATTTGCGACGAGGGTTTTCCCGGCTTGCGGCAGACGTCACTATCAATCCTAAAACAGCGTTTGCAAGCCGTCTGGCGCCACAAGTTCACCCTGTAATTGGAGGAAAGACTCTAAACACTATCTGTTCCCATCAAAAAAAGTTTGACGGACGATTTTGTCTTGATATCGTCACTCTCCATCAGGCGCGTCAACGCGCTTGCGCCTGCCGGCCAGATTTTCGCCGGTTTCGCGCACAAGGTTTTCTATTCCAATTCAACGATTCCAGGCTGGGAAGGGAATGCGCTCGCACTTTAGTTGTGCATTCAACCATCTCATGGCACTGGATGAATTCGATCCTCGCCCAGGTGACCGGTTTCGTCCGGTTATCGCCCGGGGCGATCACTAACCCAATTTCTCAACTGACTTTGCGCCCGACATCGCTCACTCGATGTAACTTAATTTGCCTAGATCAAACAAATTTTGACTACTGGATTCTGTCTTGCTATGGTTCCGCCACTCGATAAGAAGGCCGCAGCCGCACTCGCAATGGGCAGCAAGATTCGCGCGTTGCGACAACGGCTTAAGCGCACGTTAGATGAAACGGCAAAAGCGGCTGGTATCTCGAAGCCGTTCCTGTCGCAAGTGGAACGAGGGCAGGCCACGCCGTCTCTCACGTCGCTAGTCGGCATTGCTCAGGCACTCGGCGTCACGGTGCAGTACTTCGTGGAAACGCCGACCGAAGCGAAGTCGGTGTGCCGCGGAGATGAACTGAAATTTTTTGGGTTTGCCGATTCGGCGAACCTGTTCGGCAGGCTGACGAACCTGTCGGTCGACCGGAAGCTGGAAGCGATTCTGGTGAAGATGCCAGCCGGCCAGCAACCGTCGGAAGTGACGACGCACGCAGGAGAAGAGTTTTTGTATGTGATGAGCGGACAGATTGCTCTGACGCTCGAAGGTACGACGTTCGTGTTGCAGGCCGGTGACACCGCGCACTACGAGTCAACGGTCCCGCACGCATGGGCTAACACCGCGGGCGAAGAGACGGTGCTCGTCTGGGTAGGCACACCAAGATTATTTTAGTAACGGTCAATTGTGTTTGTACTGGGGCGGTCTGAATACATCCCTAAGTAGTCCTACAGGTTAACCCGTAACGTGAATTTGCAGTGCCAATCGACTGGCGAACGGCTCGGTCATAAGCTGATGTTCGCCGAATGATTGAAATGAAATTGAAAGTTAATACAACTAAATTGTAATATTTTTGTAGTTAGAAATTAATAAGTCGAAGTGCCCTTTCTATCTCGCTGCAATGGATTGGAAACCGGTCGTGTTTCTTCAAGTTATACGACCGCAGGGCAACTTTGACGGCGCGCGGCGAACGTCGCCGCAAACGAGTAGAGAGGTTCAAAAGACCTCTCTTCGCACAAACAGGTGTGTGGCCTTACTGACGAGTGAGAAGGGGAAAAATGAAACAACGGGCATTGGCGTTGGCCATCAGACGAATAATCTGGGCCGAACTGGCATTGACGACTGCAATCGCCGTTCCGGCGTTCGCGCAAAGTCAGCCGGCTACCACGGAGACGCCGGCACCTGCCGCAGCGGCTTCGGGCACAGCAGCGGCGGCCGCTCCGGCGGCAGCATCGGGCGCTACAGCGACGGGCGGCAAGAACGTCAAGCAGCTGCAGACGTTCCAGGTGACGGGTTCGCTGATCCGCCAGTCGGACAAAGTGGGCTTCCAGCAGGTCCAGGTCGTTACCGCGAAGCAGATCCAGGATTCCGGTGCGAAGGACGTATCCGATTACATGCGCCAGATTTCGGCCAACTCGGCCAACAGCTGGGCTGAATCGACTTCCGACAGCTTTGCGGCCGGCGGTTCCGGTATCGCCCTGCGCGGCCTGAGCGAAAAGTACACGCTGGTGCTCGTCGACGGTCAACGTGTTGCACCGTACGCATTTGCTGTGAACAGCTCGGACCAGTTCTTCGACCTGAACACGATTCCGCTGGACGTGGTCGACCGCATCGAAGTCGTGAAGACGGGCGCGGTGTCGCAGTACGGTTCGGACGCAATTGGTGGTGTGGTCAACATCATCACCAAGCACAACTTCCAGGGCCTGCAGCTCGACGGTAGCTACGGCGGCGCCACACAAGGCGGCGGCGGCACGACCAAGTTCGGCATCCTCGGCGGCTTCGGCAATCTGACGGAAGACGGTTTCAACGTCACGGCGGCGGCCAGCTACTACAAGTCGAACGGCTACACGCTGGCCGATCGCGATACGACCCAGAACCAGGACTTCAGCAACCAGCCTTATGGCGGCTCCATTAAAGGCCCGTCGTATTACCTGAATCCGAACACGGGCGTCACCACAGGCTTTGGCTGTGCACCGGGTGCGCAAGTGCCGGTGGGCAGCAACATCATCGCGACGAATGCCGGCGCAGGCGCGATCACCGGCGGTACCGTTTGCGAGCGCAACACGGCTGAAGATTACTCGATCGAGCCGATGACCGAGCGTCTGAACGCCAAGGTTCACGCCGACTTCAAGATCAACGATACGACGACGGCGTACGCTGACCTGTGGGAAAGCAATAACACGACCACCGTCAACGATGGTTATGCAGGTTACGGCAACGGCCTTCAGTACAACCCGGCCACGCACTCGGTCAACCCGATTTCGTTTATTGCCGCAGCGAACAATCCGTACAACACGACCGGCGTCGCCCAGGAAATTTTTGGCGTCCTGCCGACCACGTACAGCTCGACCACGGACGCGAACTACTGGCGCGCAGCAATGGGCGTGAAGGGCAGCTACGAGTTGGGTAAGGAAGACTGGGACTGGAACGTGGGTTACACCCATTCCATGAGCACGGTCAGCAATACTTACGGCAGCATCGTCAACCCGGTCGCCCTGACCAACGAGCTGGCCAACGGCACGTTTAACTACGTGAATCCGTCGGCTACGCCGGGCGCACTGAGCAACATCCTGACGACGGCGAACAACCTCGGTATTTCCAAGCTCGACGCGCTCGACGCAACGGCTGGCACGCCGAACCTGTTCCATCTGCCGACCGGCGACGTCGGCCTCGGCCTCGGTGCCCAGTTCCTGCACGAAAGCGAACTGATCGAAGAAGGCGGCGCTTACCTGAGCCCCAACACGCTGAACCCGAACACGCAGGAAGTGGCCGGTGACCGCAACGTGGCGGCTGTGTATTACCAGGTCGATGTGCCGTTGATCGACAAGATGCTGACGTTCAGCCAGTCGGGTCGTTACGACCACTACAGCGACTTCGGCGGTGCGTTCTCGCCGCGTTTCGCCCTGCGCTTCCAGCCGATCCAGCAGTTCACGGCTTACGCTTCGTATAACCGTGGCTTCCGCGCACCGGAATTCCTCGAAAATACGAACTCGTCGAACCTGGGCATTCAGCCGATCGGTCCGAACGGTCAGGACGAAAACGTCGTGACGAAGGGCAACCCGGCGCTGCAACCGGAACGCACGAAGAACTACAACATCGGCTTCGAGCTGTCGCCGACGCGTAACACCGACATCGGCTTCGACTGGTACAAGATTCACGTCGACAAGGCGATCGGCACGCAGACCGATCCGGCGGCCACCGTCTTCAACGCGGATGGTTCGATTGCGTACATGGTCAACGAGTACGAGAACCTCGGCTCGTTCGACACGGACGGCTTTGAAACGACGTTCTCGCAGGCGCTGCCGACCCCGATCGGTACGTTCAAGCTGACGGCTGACTGGGCCTATGTGTGGCACTTCTACATGAACGGCGTGGGTGGCCTTGCCTCCCAGGTTGACGGTGCAGGTAACGACCTGACGCTCGCGCAGCCGTTCGGTGGTTCGTTCCCGCGCTGGAAGGGCAACACGGACCTGTCGTGGAACTTCCACCAGTGGAATGCCGATCTGGAATGGCAATACACGGGGCCGTACTCCGACGCGCTGGGTCTGAACTACACGACCGGTTCGTATAGCGTGTTCAACCTGAACGTGGCGTACACGGGCTTCAAGCACTGGACGATCTACGGCGGCATGAACAACATCTTCAATCGTGCGCCTCCGTACGATCCGCTGTGGGTCAATGCAACCGACCTGACCGGTTACGACCAGTCCCTGTACACGTACATGGGCCGTTACCTGCAAGTGGGTGCAACGTATAAGTTCTAACAAGTTGTAAGCCTGTTGACGATTGTCGCTCCGGCATTCTTTGTGCCGCCGGAGCGACTTTTTTTCGTAAGTAGCACACTGTGAGCTTCTCCGTACGTCGCCGTGACGGGCATGTCATGCCGGACCGGCCAGCGCGAGAGGAACGCAGGGATTGCGTAAGCGATGTGGTCTTGCTGTTCGGGACTTGTCGTGCGACGCTACCCGTAACCCAAGGCGCCATGCGACGCCTTAAGTGATCCGGGCGATGGCGGTTGGCATTGCCCAGGTCGATCCGACGAACCGCGTGTCGGCCACAAGCCAGCGCGCGACCTACGCATACTGATGATGAGACTTGTGAAGTTTCGGTTGCCGCGCGCCGCATGGACGATCTCTTGCGCTCTGGCGACCCGGCAAGCTGCCACGCGCGTTGCTCCGGCGCTGGTTGCCGCACTGCTTGGTGCAATGAGTCTGGCGGTGACGCCGGCCCATGCCGCCTCCGCGATCGCCCAATACGACCAGCCCAAATACCCCGCCAATTTCACGCATTTCGACTATGCGGACCCTGACGCGCCGAACACGGGCACGCTGAATTTCGAGAACTACAACGAACTGCAGAGCTACGATTCGCTCAATCCGTTTCTGGTTCGCGGCGCGCCCGCGCCGGACATCCAGAACCTGATGTTCGATACGCTGATGCAGCGCAGTTGGGATGAACTCGCTTCCGAATACGCCCTGATTGCGGACAATGTGGATGTGGCGCCGGACCTGACTTCCGCGACGTTCCACATCAATCCCGCCGCGCGCTTTTCGAATGGCGACCCGATCACGGCCGCCGACGTCAAATATTCCTTCGATACGCTGACGAGCCCGCAGGCCTCGCCACTGTTCAACGCGCAGTTCTCGATCATCAAAAGCGCGACGGTCGTCGACAAGATGACGATCCGCTTCGATTTCAAGCGAGCCGAGCGCGATGCGCCCCTGATTGCCGGTGACCTGCCGGTGTTTTCGCCAAAGTGGGGTATGACGGCTGACGGCAAACGTCCGCCGTTCGACCAGATCGCAGTAACGCCGCCGATCGCAAGCGGCCCGTACCTGATCGCCCAGCGCAAGAACGACAAGGACATCGAATACGTCCGTAATCCGAACTATTGGGCGGCGAATCTGCCGACGCGGCGCGGCATGTTCCGCTTCGACCGCATCCGTTTCAAGCTGTATCTGGACCAGTACACGATGCTGGAGTCCTTCAAGGCCGGCGATTCGGACGTCCGGGTCGAATACAGCGCCACTCAATGGGCGCGCAAGTATGTCGGCAAGAACTTCAAGAACGGTCTGCTCAAGCAGGTCGATGTGCCGGACGGCCCGGCGCAAATGCAAGGTTTCCTGATCAATCTGCGCCGGCCGATGTTCAAGGACGTCCGCGTGCGCCACGCACTGGCGCTTGCGTTCGACTACGACTGGATGAACCGGATGATGTTCTACGGCCAGTACACGCGTCTGAACAGCTATTTCGACGCCAGCCCGTTTGGCGCGACGGGTATGCCGAGCCAGAAGGAACTCGCGTTGCTCGAGCCGTTCCGCGCGGACCTGCCGCCTGAAGTGTTCGGCCCGGCAGTGAAGCAGGCCAACACGTTGCCGCCGAACTCGCTGCGCGGCAACCTCGTCGAAGCTCGCGATCTGCTCGCGCAAGCCGGCTGGCACTACCGTGATGGCGCTCTGCGTGACGCCAACGGCAATCCGATGACGATCGAGGTCATGGACGACGAACCCGGCATGGACCGTTTGATCCTGCCGTACATGCAGGCTCTCAGTACGCTCGGGATTCAGGCACACATGCGCGAAATCGACAGCGCGCTATATCAGAAGCGTCTCGACAACTTCGAATACGACATGACCACCTTCATCTACCCGCCGGTCACGATTCCGGGCGCGGAGCTGGAGCGCCGGTTTGGCAGCGAGGCCGCGACGCAGGTGGGCTCGGAAAACTACCCGGGCATCCAGTCGAAAGCGGTGGACGCGCTGGTTCATGCAGCGCTCTCCGCGAACAACCTGGACGACCTGGAAGCGGCCACCCGCGCGCTCGACCGTGTGCTGATCAACGAGTACTACCTCGTGCCGCAGTACTACAACGCGAACTCCCGCATCGGCTACAAGACGACAATGGCGTATCCGAAGATCGTGCCGGTCACGTACCAGGCGGAAGACTGGATCATCGACTACTGGTACAAGAAATCGCAGGCGGCGCTTTCCGCGGCCACGCCGGTTTCTGCTCCATCCGCAGCAAACTGAGGTTCACCATGCTTGCTTACATTCTTAGACGTCTGTTGTTGATGGTGCCGACCTTGATCGGCGTCGTGACCCTAACCTTTGTCGTCACGCAGTTCGTGCCGGGTGGGCCGGTCGAACAGGTGATGACGCAACTCCGCCACGGCAAAGGCCGTGGCGGAGAGGCGGGGGCGGGTGGCGGCGGCTATCACGGCAGCCAGGGCGTCGATCCGCAGCAGATCGAGCAGATCAAGAAGCAGTTTGGCTTCGACAAGCCGCCGCTCACGCGTTACTTCCTGATGATGAAGAACTACGCGACCTTCAATCTTGGGCAGTCCTACTATCAGCACGACAGCGTGTGGGACGTGATCAAGTCCAAGCTGCCGGTGTCGATCACCCTCGGCTTATGGACGGTGATACTGACCTACCTGATATCGGTGCCGTTGGGCATCGCGAAAGCGGTGCGCAACGGCTCACGGTTCGACACGGTCACCAGCGTTATGGTGCTGGCAGGTTATGCAATCCCGGGCTTCGTGCTCGGTGTACTGCTGCTGATGCTGTTCGGCGGCGGTACCTTCTGGCAGGTGTTTCCGATGCGCGGTCTCACCTCGGATAACTTCCAGGACCTGAGCCTGTTCGGCAAGCTGCTGGACTACCTGTGGCACATCGTGCTGCCTGTCACCGCATCGGTGGTCGGCAACTTCGCTATCGTCACGATCCTGACGAAGAACACCTTCCTTGAGGAGATTGGCCGGCAATACGTGCTGACCGCAAGAGCCAAAGGGGCGCCGGAGCGCGACGTGCTGTGGAAGCACGTGCTGCGCAACGCTGCGATTCCGCTGCTGACAGGTCTGCCCGCCGCTTTCGTGGGCGCCTTCCTGAACGGCAACCTGCTGATCGAAACCCTGTTCTCGCTCGACGGTATGGGCCAACTGTCCTACGACTCCGTGATCCGCCGCGATTACCCCGTCGTACTCGGTTCGCTCTTCCTGTTCACGCTGATCGGTCTTGTAACCAAACTTATTGCTGACGTCTGCTATGTCCTCGTCGACCCCCGCATCCAATTCAACCGCCTGGGCCGCTGACCCGTCGGCAGTCACGCTCGTCGCCTCTGTGTCGCCGTGGCGGCGCACGTGGCAGCGTTTCAAGAGCCAGCGTCTCGGTTACTGGAGCCTGCTGATTTTCGGCGCGCTGTTCGTGATCAGCCTGTTCGGCGAAGTGCTGGCCAACGACCGTCCGCTCATCGTGCATTACGACGGCCACTACTATTTTCCGATCGTGAAGGACTATCCGGAGGCGCTGTTCGGCGGCGACTTCCCGGCCAGGACCAATTACCTCGATCCATATATCCGTTCGCGCATTCAGGGCAACGGCAACTTCGCGGTGTACCCGCCGAACCATTACCACTACGACACGATCGACTACTTCGCGGCGCATCCGTATCCGGCGCCGCCGTCGTCGAGCAACTGGCTCGGCACCGACCAGTTCGGCCGCGATGTGCTGTCGCGGCTGCTATACGGCTTCCGTTTGTCGGTATTGATGGCGTTCGCGTTGACGATTTCGGGCGTGGTGATCGGCGTGCTCACGGGCGCCATTCAGGGCTTCTATGGCGGACGCACCGACCTGATCGGCCAGCGTCTGATCGAAATCTGGAGCTCGATGCCGGACCTGTACCTGCTGATCATCTTCGCTTCGATCTTCGAACCGACGCTATGGCTGCTCTTTATCCTGCTGTCGATGTTCGGCTGGCTGGTGCTGTCGGACTACGTGCGCGCCGAATTCCTGCGCAACCGCTCGCTCGATTACGTGAAGGCTGCCCGCACGATGGGCCTGTCGAACTGGCAGATCATGTGGAAACACGTGCTGCCTAACAGCCTGACGCCGGTGATCACGTTTCTGCCGTTCCGCATGAGCGCGGCCATCCTGTCGCTGACCAGTCTCGACTTCCTCGGCCTGGGTGTGCCGCCGCCGACGCCGAGCCTCGGCGAGTTGCTCGCCGAAGGCAAGAACAATCTCGATGCATGGTGGATTTCGATCTCTGCGTTCTCCGCGCTGGTGATCACGCTGCTGTTGCTGACCTTCATGGGCGACGCCCTGCGCAACGCGCTCGATACGCGCATGCGCGCTTCGGCGTTCGGGGGTGGCAAGTAATGAACAAACCTTTAAACAGGCCTTTGCTGGAAATCGACCGCTTCTCGGTGCGCTTCGGCGAAAAAGTCGCGGTGCAGGAACTGAGCCTGTCGATTGCTCGCGGCGAACGCGTCGCGCTGGTCGGCGAATCGGGCTCGGGCAAGAGCGTGACCGCCTTGTCGATCCTGCGGCTCGTGGACCAGGCGGATCTGAGCGGGCGCATGTTGCTCGACGGCGAAGATCTGCTGCAAAAGACCGAACAGCAGATGCGCGGAATTCGCGGCGCGGATGTCGCGATGGTGTTTCAGGAGCCGATGACGGCCTTGAATCCGCTTTACACGGTCGGCAAGCAGATTGCCGAAAGCTTGCGCCTGCACGAGGGCATGCGCCCGAACGCGGCGCGCGAGCGCGGCATCGAGCTGCTGCGCCGTACCGGGATTCCCGAGCCGGAACGTCGCATCGACAGTTTCCCGCACCAGTTGTCGGGCGGCCAGCGTCAGCGCGCGATGATCGCCATGGCGCTCGCCTGTCGACCGCGTTTGTTGCTGGCCGACGAACCGACCACCGCACTCGACGTCACCGTGCGACAGCAGATCGTCGATCTGCTGATCGAGTTGCAGGAACAGGAAGCCGCCGAACGCGGTATGGCGGTGCTGCTTATCACGCACGACCTGAATCTGGTGAAACGCTTTGCGCAGCGCGTCGCGGTAATGGAAAAGGGCGTGCTGGTCGAAACCAACACTACCGAGGCCCTGTTTGCGAATCCTCAGCATCCCTATACAAAGCGCCTGCTCGATAGCGAACCGCAACGGAACATCGACGCGGTCGAGGCGGACGCACGGCAGATTCTCGACGTAAAGGGTCTGGCCGTCGACTATCACGTGTCGGCGAAAGGCTTGCGTTCGATCTTCGGCAAGTCGACCTTCCGCGCGGTGCACGACGTGGACCTGACGTTGCGCCGCGGCGAGACGCTCGGCATCGTCGGCGAATCGGGCTCGGGCAAATCGACGCTCGCTGCGACCGTCCTCGGCCTGCAGCACCCGGCCGCCGGGACGATCGATATTGACGGGCTGGCGCTCTCGTCGTTGAAAAACGCCAAGGCTAAGCGGGCGCTGTACGCGCGCATGCAGGTGGTGTTTCAGGACCCGTTCGGCTCGCTGTCGCCACGCATGACGGTCGAGCAGATCATCGGCGAAGGCCTGGCCGTGCATCGGCCCGACATCGACGCGAGGGTGCGGCGCGATCGCGTCGGCGCGTTGCTCGAAGAAGTGGGTATGCCGGTTGAATCGATGCTGCGTTACCCGCACGAGTTTTCCGGCGGCCAACGTCAGCGTATTGCCATCGCGCGCGCGCTGGCCGTCGAACCCGAACTGCTGGTGCTCGATGAGCCGACCAGCGCACTCGACGTGTCGATCCAGAAGCAGGTCCTGAATCTGCTGACAAATCTGCAGAAAAAGTACAAGCTTAGCTACCTGTTCATCACCCACGATCTGGCGGTGATGAAAGCCATGGCGCATCGCGTGATCGTGATGAAGTCGGGCCGCATCGTCGAAGCGGGCGATACGATGCACGTGCTGCACGCGCCGTCGCACCCGTATACCCAGTCGTTGCTGGCGTCGTCGATGATCGCGCCCGTGTCCGATATCCAAGAGAAAATTGCATGATTGACGAAAGGTGGGCGCAAGCTGCCCGCACGCTGAAAAGCGACGCGGATTTCTGGTCGCTGCGCGTCGTCGACGAAACGATCGACGATCATGAAGTCCGCGACGATGTCGCCCAGCCGCTGCGCACCGTGCGTGACCGCGGCGCCATGCTGATCGCCTATGCCGGCGCCGGTGCCGGCTATGCGGCCACCGCCAATCTCTCAGCAGCCGGTTTGCAGGCTGCATTGGATATCGCAACCGCACGCGCGAGGGCGAGCAGCGAGCTGTCGCTGATCGATCATCGCGAGATCGCGCGTCCGGCCGCGAGCGGCCACTACGTGTCGCCGAACACGGAGCACGCATTGCCGAGCCGGCGCGACTGGCTTGACCGGCTCTCGCGCGAGTGCGCGGCCGCCAATATCGACCCGCGCATCGTCGAGCGCGCGGCGAGCGTGCAGGTGACGCACACCGATCAGCTTTACATGACCGGCGACGGCGTGCGGATCGACCAGCATTTCCGTTTTGTGATGCCGCAGTTGAGTGTCGCCGCGCATGCCAATGGCGACACACAAGTGCGCACGCTGGGCGGTAACTACGGCACGCTCGCGCAGGGCGGCCTCGAAGTGCTGGCGCGCTATGGTTTCGACGGCGCCGGCGCGCGCATCGCCCACGAGGCGCTGCAACTGCTCAACGCGCCGAATTGCCCGTCCGGCAAGCGCGATCTGCTGCTGATGCCCGACCAGATGATGCTGCAGATTCACGAGTCGATCGGCCATCCGCTCGAGCTCGACCGTATTCTCGGCGACGAGCGCAACTACGCCGGCTGGAGTTTCGTGAAGGCGGAGATGTTCGGCCACTATCAATACGGCTCCGAACTGCTGAACGTTACGTTCGATCCGGAACTGCGCGAAGAAGCGGCGGCCTACGCCTTCGACGACGACGGCAGCGCGGCACACAAGCACTATCTGATTCGCGGCGGCCTGCTCGAGCGGCCGCTGGGCGGCGCGCTATCGCAACAGCGTGCGCATCTGCCGGGTGTCGCGAATTCGCGCGCGTCGAACTGGAACCGGCCGCCGATCGACCGGATGGCGAATCTGAATATCGAGCCGGGTGACCAGTCGCTCGACGAGATGATCGCCAATATCGAACACGGAATCCTGATGCGCAGCAATACGTCGTGGTCGATCGACGACCATCGCAACAAGTTTCAGTTTGGCTGCGAGTTCGGTCAGTTGATCGAAAACGGCAAGCTCACCCAGGTCGTGAAGCAGCCCAACTATCGGGGCATCTCCGCGAATTTCTGGCGCAGCCTTTCCGCGGTCGGCAACGCGAGCACCCGCCAGCTGTTCGGCACGCCGATGTGCGGCAAAGGTGAGCCGGCCCAGGCGATCCGGGTCGGCCATGCGTCGCCTGCCTGCGTGTTCAGCAATATCGATGTCTTTGGAGGCGCATGATGAGCGGCTCCATGATGTTGCAAAATGCGTCGACGGTGGACTGGTATCGTCATTTCCTGCTGCTCGCCGATGCCGTCGAGCATGCGCAGCGGGGTGCCGAAATCACGCTGATTTCGTTCTCGGCTGAGCAATCCGATTTCATCCGCTTCAACGCGGCCAAGGTGCGGCAGATCGGCAGTGTCTCGCAAGGCAAGCTGACGCTGCGCGTGATCGACGGGGCACGTCAGGCGTATTCCACGCTGACTGTCTGCGGCGAAACCGAGAGCGACCTGCAGGACGTGAGCCGTGCGCTCGCCACGCTGCGCGACGGACTGCGCGATGCACCGGACGATCCTCATCTGCTGTTCGATACGTCGCAGTGGGAACGCTCGACGCGCCGCGACGGCAAGGTGCCGGAGCCGCAAGCGCTGGTACGTACCGTAGACGAATGCGCGAAGGGGCTCGATTTCGTGGGCTTTTATGCCGGTGGCACGATTGTGCGCGGTTTCGCATCGACCAAAGGCAGCCGCGGCTGGTACGAAGTCAGCAACTTCAACTTCAGCTGGTCGCTGTACGACCCGAGCGGCCGCGCTATCAAGACGAGCTACGCCGGCGACCACTGGAGCGACGTCACGTTCGCCCGCAAGGTCGAGCAGGCGGCAGCCCGTCTGCCCATTCTCGCGCTGACACCGCGGGCGTTGGCGCCGGGGCGCTACCGGTCGTATCTTGCGCCCGCTGCGCTCGAAGAACTATTGGGCGTGACCTCGTGGAGCGGCTTCTCGGCCCGCGCGCAGGCTACGTCGCGCAGCTCGCTATACAAGCTGCATACCGGCGAAGCGGCGCTCGATCCACGCGTGACGTTGACTGAAGACCTGAGCATCGGCATCACACCGGGATTCAACGAAGACGGTTATCTGCGCGCCAGCGTGCCGCTGATTCAGGACGGTCGCAGCCTGGAGCGTCTGACCAATGCCCGCAGCGCCCGCGAATACGGCCTGCAGCCCAACGGCGCACTGGACTCCGAATCGCCTGTTGCGCTGTCGATGGAGGGCGGCGACCTCGCCGAGGAGGACGTGCTGACGCAGCTCGACACAGGCCTCTACATCGGCAACCTCTGGTACGTGAATTTCTCGGACCGGATGAATTGCCGCCTGACCGGCATGACGCGCTTCGCGACGTTCTGGGTGGAGAACGGCAAGATCCTCGCGCCGGTCGAGGCGATGCGCTTTGACGACAGCATGTACAGGCTGCTCGGCGATCAGCTGGAACGGCTGGGCGCGCAACCGGAACTGCTGTTGAACGATTCCACCTACGGAGAACGCGCGACCGGCGGGATGCATCTGCCTGGGGTCCTCACGCGTTCGTTCGAGTTGACGCTTTAAGCGGATGGATAAGAACGCGCCAGCAAAATCACTGCCTGAAGCGTTCACGCTGCGCGCCTTGCGCGTCGCGGATGCGGCGCAGTTCCATGCACTGGAGCTGCAGCCCGCCATGCTGCGCGGCCATCCGCATCCACCGTATCCGACCCTCGAAAAGACTCGTGAGGGCATCGAGAAAATTGCTTTACCCGAGGTAGCCATTGCCGCGATGGTCGGCGATATACTGGTCGGCTTCGGACGATTGGTCCCCGGCAAGCTGCGTCGGGCTCATGCGGGCATGATCGGCCTCGGCGTGCATGAAGCGTGGCATGGCCGCGGCGTCGGCAATGCGCTGGTCGCCGAAATGCTCGACCTGGCCGATAACTGGCTGGGTCTGCGGCGCGTCGAACTCTATGTGTTCACGGACAATGGTCCGGCCATCGCGCTCTACCGGAAATACGGTTTCGAAGTAGAAGCACTACATCGTGGAGCGTCTTTACGTGACGGTGTACTGATCGATTGCTACTTCATGGCGCGGTTGCGTGAGCCGATGCCATTCGCAACGGACCACAATAATGAACACGAGCAGCGTGAGGTTTGAGAGAGAAGCACAGGTGACACCGCGCGTGGTCGTGCGCGCGTGCGAAGCGTCCGACATGGAGGCGATCGCCGACGTCATGTGTCAACCGGGTGTCCGGCGTGGCACGCTGACGATCGGCTATCGCACCGCGGAAGGCTTGCGGGAGTGGCTCGCCAAACTGCCCGCCGGCAGTATCAATGTGTGCGCGGAGCTTGACGGCCGCGTGGTCGGACATGCCGGCCTGCTGGCGAAAACGCCGCGCCGTGCGCATATCGGCGCCATCGGCATCTCCGTGCACGACGCCTTCCAGGGGCGCGGTGTGGGTGCCGCGCTGCTCGCCGCGCTGGTCGAATGCGCGGATGGCTCGCTCGGTTTGCGCCGCCTCGAACTGACCGTGTTTGCGGACAATGTGGCGGCCATTGCGCTCTATCGCCGCTTTGGTTTCGTCGAAGAGGGACGTTCGCGTGGCTATGCCATGCGCGACGGCCAGTTGGCCGATGTCTTGCACATGGCCCGTCTCGTCGACGCGCCGTCCTTCGTGCAGCACTGACAGGAACCTGAGTGCCCTCATTTTTTATCGACCGGCCGGTCTTCGCATGGATTGTCGCGCTTGCCATCATGGTGGCAGGCGCGATCGCCATTCCGCAGCTTCCCGTCGCCCAATATCCGCGTCTCTCGCCGCCGCGCATCGTGATCGTCGCGAGCTACCCGGGCGCAGCCACCGAGGTGGTGGACGGCGACGTGGGCAGCATCATCGAGGAGAGTCTCGATGGCGCCGATGGGATGCTGTACTACGAAACCAGCAGCGACGGTCAGGGCAATCTGGAAATCGACGCGACCTTCTCGCCCGCCACCAATCCCGACATCGCGATGGTCGATGTGCAGAACCGGCTCAAGCAGGTCGAGCCGCGTTTGCCGCAGCAGGTGGTGCAGAACGGCATCAGCGTCTTCAAGGCCTCGAATACGTTCCTGATGCTGGTCGCGCTCACGTCCACCGACGGCACGCGCGATTCGTCCGACCTTGGCAGTTACATGAACCGCTACGTGATACGCGAGCTGAAACGCGCGCCCGGAGTGGGTTCGGCGCAACTGTGGGACTCCGATCAGGCCTTGCGGATCTGGCTCGATCCGATGAAGCTGCGCGAATACGGACTTGCCGCCGGCGACGTCAACGCCGCGATCACGGCCCAGAACGCCACGGTGACGGCCGGCACGCTCGGCGACGCGCCCTCGGTGCCGGGGCAGGAGCTGGTGGCCTCGGTGGACGTCAAGGGGCAACTGGTATCGCCGGAGGAATTCGGCCAGATTGTGCTGAAGGCGAAGCCGGACGGATCGGCCGTGCGCCTGCGCGATGTGGCACGCGTCGAACTCGGCCGCGACGATTACTCGTTCTGGTCGCGGCTGAACGGCCGCTCGTCCGCGACCGTCGGGATTCAGTTAGGACCGCGTGGTAATGCCCTGGAAACCTCGAACGCGATTCGAGCGCGCCTCGCCGAACTGTCGAAGAGCTTGCCGCCCGGCATACAGATGCAGATCCCTTTCGACAGTGCGCACTTTGTGCAGATCGCGATTCGTGAGGTGGTCTACACGCTGATCGAAGCTGTGGTGCTAGTGTTCTTCGTGATGTGGCTGTTCCTGCGTGACCTGCGTTATACGCTGGTGCCGACGGTGGTGATCCCGGTCACGCTGATGGGCGCGTTCCTCGCGATGTGGGCGTTCGGCCTGTCGATCAACGTGTTCACGATGTTCGGCCTCGTGCTGGCGATCGGGATTCTGGTCGACGATGCGATCGTGGTGGTCGAGAGCGTGCACCGCGTGATGGAAGAGGAGGGCTTGCCGCCGCGAGAGGCGACCCGCAAGGCGATGTCGCAGATTGGCAGTGCGATCGTGGGTGTGACCGCGGTACTGACGGCGGTGTTCGTGCCGATGGCGTTCTTTCCGGGCAGCGTCGGCGGCATCTACCGCCAGTTTTCGGTGGCGATGATCGCCTCGATGCTGGTGTCGTCGTTCATGGCGCTTTCGCTCACGCCGGCGCTCTGCGCCAACCTGCTGAAACCGACCGGCTCGACGCCGCACCAGCGCGAAGCGCGCCGCGGTCTGCGCGGCCTGTTCGCGCGCGCCGCCTCGAAGTTCGCCGAGGGTTTCGACGGGGCTTCGCATGGCTACCGCTGGCTTACCACGCGCACCTCGCAACGTATCGGGCGCATGCTCGCCATCTATGCGGTGCTGGTCGGCGTCTGCGGCTTGCTCTACTGGAAGATGCCGGGCGGCTTTCTGCCGACGGAAGATCAGGGACAACTGCAGGTGATGGTTCAGTTGCCGGCCGGTTCGACCCAGGCGCGCACGCTGGGGGTGATCAAGCGGGTCGAGCAGATCCTGAATCGCCACGCCGAGATCGCGCACGTGACGAGCCTGATTGGCTGGAGTTTCCAGGGCAGTGGCCAGAACGTCGGCATGGCCTTCGTCGAACTGAAGGACTGGGACAAGCGCACAGTCAGCGCAATCCAGTTGCAGGACCAGTTGAATAGCGAATTCGCGAGCATTCTCGATGGCAGGGTAGACGCGCAGTTGCCGCCGTCGGTACCGGGGGTGGGGCGCTCGGACGGCTTTGTGTTCCGCATGGAGGATCGCGGCGGCGTCGGTCTGGACGCGCTTAAGGCGGCGCGCGAGGACCTGTTCGCGAAGGCCAAAGCCGATCCGGTCCTTGCCGATGTGCATTCCGAAGACCTGCCCGACGCGCCGCGTGTCGAGCTGACGATCGACCGGGCCAAGGCCTATGCGCTGGGTGTGTCGTTCGACAAGCTTTCCGACCTGCTGGGCAGCACCTTCGGTTCGACCTATGTCGACGACTTCCCGGCTTCGGGTCAGATGCGGCGCGTGGTGGTGGAGGGTGACGCGTCGACTCGCATGACCGACGACGATCTGATGGCGCTCTCCGTGATGAATTCGCAGGGGGCCATGGTGCCGCTGTCGGCTATCGCGACGCGCAAGTGGACGGTCGGGCCGGTGGCGTTGAGCCGCTACAACGGCTACCCGTCGCTCGACGTGAGCGGCCGCGCGGCGCGCGGCTACAGTTCGGGCGCGGCGATGAAGGAGATGGAGCGGCTCGCCTCGGCGTTGCCGGTAGGCGTGGCGTACGACTGGGTGGATGCCGCGCGGGAGGAAACGCTGGCGGAGAAGCAGACGCCGCTGCTGATCGGTTTGTCGCTGCTCGCCGTTTTCATGGCGCTCGCCGCGTTGTACGAAAGCTGGACGATTCCGTTCGCGGTGCTGATGGTGGTGCCGCTTGGCGTGATCGGCGCGGTGTCGGCGGTGTTGATGCGTGGCATGCCTAACGACGTGTACTTCAAGGTGGGGATGATCACCGTGATCGGGCTGTCGGCGAAGAACGCGATTCTGATCGTGCAGTTCGCCCGCGATCTGCATGCGCGCGGCCTGCCGCTGACGCGTGCGGTGATCGATGCCTCGGCCGCGCGCTTCAGGCCGATCGTGATGACTTCAGCGGCGTTCCTGCTGGGCGTGGCGCCGCTGGTGATATCGGGCGGAGCAGGGGCCGAGAGCCGTCAGTCGATCGGTACCGGCGTATTCGGCGGGGTGCTGGCGGCCACGCTCCTTGGCCTGGTGTTCGCGCCGGTGGCGTTCCACGCGGTTGCGTCGCTGACGCAGGGCAAGCGCCGGCGTCTGGCTGACGCCGGGCATGTCGCGGCGGATGAGCGTAGGCCGGATGGGCCGGTGAGCCCGGCGCGCTCGGACCGGGAGATGGAGTCGCAGTAGGTAAAGCGATGTCGTCGGCTCATGCCATGTGCGCCGACGGCGCGCCTTTCTTCGCTACTCGGTGACAGGGCGTCCTGCATCGACCCAACGCATCAACTCGCGTAGCGTCAGGCGGTAACGGGCGAAGTTATGCTCGCCGAGCCGGACGATATCTCCTTTGACGATCTCGGCGAGCTTCTCGGCATCCTGCGCAGGGAGGTCAAATTCGGCGATGGCCGCCCCGAGCGGATGGCCTTCTCGCACAACGCGGCTCACCAGTTCGTTGATGGCATCGCGATGCGTCGCGCGAAACAGATCGGGCAGGCCCGCCGCCTGAATCTGCACGGCATATTTCCCGATCGAGCGGCGGTAGGTCCACGCGAACAGATCCGCAGCGATGCTGACGTCCAGCTTCTCATACACGCCGATCCTCGCGCGACTATAGTCGTCGTCCGTCACGTCGAGAAAACTGAGCGGCGCGCAGTTGTACATCAGAAGCGGGATATTTGCGCTGAGCCGGCTGGTTCGCTTGTTGCCGTCCTCGAACGGCTGGAGGTAGGCGAGGTTCACCCAGAGGAAGAAAGCGGCCTCTACGGGATTCTTGATATCACGTGCCTTCGCAACGATGATGCCGAGCATCTCCTCGAGCAGCGAAGGCATATGTGCCGGCACATACGCCGTGTTGCTGATGTTGACGACCTTCTGGCGAATCGCCCCGAGCGAATCTTCGTCGTGCAGCAGGCCCTGCATCAACAAGGTATGGATGTTCCGGATCACCATCACGGTGAGCCCATAGAGCGGCACCTCGTCGATCAGGAACTCGATCGCGCGCTTGTGGTTGAGCAGCATGATCGCGTCCTTGTCCTGCGGGTTGGCGTGCCCCGACCGGAACAGGACCTCGGTATCGAGCCGGGTGTAGCGGTTGCCTTCGAGCCGGGACGACGAAAAAGACAGGTCGATCAGCAGTGGCTCGATGACATTGCGCGCGTACGTGCCGGCGGGCTGTTGTCCTTGCATCCGTCCTTCTCGATAGAGATCGTTTGCGAGCGACTCAGGCAGCAGGAACGTCTGATTGGGTTCGTAATCGTCGACGAACTTGCGCTGATAAGTTACCGGCTGACGGGCGCCGAGAGGCACCTCGAGAGCAGCGAGGAGATCGCTTGAAGACGGAGACCACGAGGGGGATCCCGTTGGAATTACTGAGCCGGGACGTGTGACGGAGGAAGGCGCGGGTGCTTGCACCGCACCCTCGAAACTGGCAAGGCTGTAACGGGAGGCCGAGGTACTTCCCGACTGGACTACTTTTCCGTCCGCTTTGAGCCGGTTCAGGTAGCGGAGTACCGTCGCCGGCGGCTCACCCAGTGCCGCCGCGATGTACGACCGGGACAACTCGTGGTGTCCCAGATCGCGCTGCCTGGCCAGAAACCTCAGAACGGTGTCGTACAGTCCGCGCTTCGCCATTTTCTCGCTGGATACCTGCAAAATTGATTCAAGATTGATTCTTGAATCAATCTTAGCTCAAAACGGACGGAAAATGAACCAAGAATGATCCAAGATTGATCTAAGAATGATTCAAGACCCATAAATTGATCTAAGAATGATCCAAGATTGATCTAAGCCGGCGTCAGCGGGGAGACGAAACGAAGGGAAGGGAGCAAAAAAGAATCGCGCCGCTAACCGGGACTCGGAGAGTCCAGCTTGCGGCGCGAGGTACAGCGTGTACAGCGAAGGAGGAGCGCTTACTTCGACGCCACCAGAATCCACAACCGCGCCAGGTCAGCCGAGCCGTCGTCGCCCTTGACCGCCTTGAACGCCTGAATCGCCTTCTGCTTCTGCCCGGCGAAGTAATACGCTTCGCCCAGATGCAGCTGCGCCTGATCCGGATGCGGCAGACCGCCCTTGGCAATCAGCCCTTCCATCGTCGCCAGACCTTGCGGCGCCTGGCCCGCGAAGACCTGGTTGAACGCCAGATCGAACGGCGGAATCGGCACACCGTTGCTGTCGACCGTGCTCGTCGCACGCTTGGTCGCCAGCGCCTGCAGACGCTTTTCGCGGTCCGCACCGGCGTCCTTGCCGAGCACGCCTGACGAGAAGCCCTGATCCACCACCTGCTTGCCTTCAACCGGAGTGCCGGCAAGGATCGACAACTGCGTCATCTGCATATAGTCGTCAGCCGTCGTCAGCGAACCGGTAGCACGGCGCAAACGGTAGGTGTCGATATCCAGATTCGACGCGTAACCCGGCTTGCTGCGGATCGCCGAGAACAGATCATCCCAGTACGACTGCTTCGGGTGGTACGCCACCAGCTTTTCGAGCGCACCGCGATAGGTGGCCGAGTCGTTGGAGCGCTGCGCGCACGTGCCCAGCAACTGCAGCTGCGATTCGTCCGGAGCATGACCGGCACGCGCCTGTGCATCCACCGTAGGCTTGAGCAGGCTCACCACGTTGCCGCAGTCGTTCGACAGGTAGTACGACTGGATCAGCAGGGTCCGCATGTCCGGATCCGTGCCGCCGGCCTTCATGTAACGCTGCGCGGTCTTGATCGCCAGAGGATAGTTCTTACCCTCGAAGTAGATGCCAGCGAGAGCAGCGGTGGTGCGTTGCTCGTCGGCGCCCGTCAGCTTGCCCGAAGCGAGCAGCGTTTCGTAGGCCTTCGCTGCGGTACCGGAGTCGCCGGCCGCAGCGGCAGCCGCGCCGCGCATCTCTTCGATCATGTAGTTTTCGTAGGGCGTCTTGTTCGGGACTGCGTCGGCCTGCGCGATCTTCGCCAGCGCGTCCTGATACTTGTGAGCCCGGTACGAATCCTGCGCCGCGTTCAGCGGCTTGGCCACTTCGGGACGCAGGGTGTCGGCAGCATGCGACACGGTCGGCAGCACGACGAGGGCAGACAACCCCCCGAAAGCGGCCGCTATCACGGCACGCTTGAACCGTTGATGGATCATTAGCACTCTCACATCCTTATTGCATGTACTGCTCGTTGCCGATCAACCCGATCTTGGTGGCGCCAATACGTTGTGCGGCAGCCAGCACGGCAGCGACATCCTTGTACGGCACCAGCTTGTTCGGCAGCAGATGAATCTCAGCCTGCACCGGCTCGGCAGCAACCTGAGACAGTTTCGAGTTGAGGGTGGCCTGGTCCGGAATAACCGTACCGTTCCACATCATCGTGCCGTCGAAGTCGATATCGATCTGCACCACTTCCGGCTGGACCGCCGGAGGAGGTGGGTTGCCGACTGGCAGGTTCATCTTGATGGCGTGCGTCTGGATCGGAATCGTGATGATCAGCATGATCAGCAACACCAGCATCACGTCGATCAGCGGCGTGGTGTTGATGTCGACCATCACATCCGGTTCGCCGCTTTTACCTGAAGAGACGTTCATTCCCATAATCGATTCCCTTCCTCAGCCCCCGCGCGGCGGCGGCTCAGTGATAAATGACACCTTGGCGATGCCAGCACGCTCGCAGGCGGTGATCACGCGGCCGATAAACTCATAACGCGTGTTCTGGTCGCCACGCACGTTGACTTCCGGCTGCGGTTGCATCACCGACACGGTCTTCAACTGCGTGAGCAGCGTCGCTGCATCCACGTGCTTCTCGTTCCAGAAGAAATCGCCATCGCGGTTGACCGCGATCACGATACTTTTGGGCGTGGTCTGCAGCGGCTGGACTGCCTCATTCGGCAACTTCACCGGCACCGTGTGCGTAACAACAGGAATCGTGATCAGGAAGATGATCAGCAAAACCAGCATCACATCGACTAGCGGCGTGGTGTTGATGGCGGAGATGACTTCGTCCTCATCCCCCTCTTGCCCGACGCTCATAGCCATGGCTTACCCCGCGTGTTCGACCAACGTAGCCTTCTGGGCTGCAGCCGGGCGCTTTGCGCGGCCGCTGCCGGCCAGCAGGACGGTGTGCAGTTGTGCGCCGAAGCCGCGGACGCGTTCCATCACCGACTTGTTGCGGCGAACCAGGAAGTTGTAGCCGAGCACCGCCGGAACTGCCACTGCCAGACCGATTGCCGTCATGATCAGCGCTTCACCGACCGGACCTGCCACCTTGTCGATCGAAGCCTGGCCGGCGATACCGATAGCCGTCAGTGCGTGATAGATACCCCAGACCGTACCGAACAGGCCGACGAACGGCGCCGTGGAGCCGACCGTACCGAGGAAGGCGAGGCCGTCCTGCAGGCGGTTCGACACGTTGGTGATAGCGCGCTCGACCGACACGTCGATCCAGGTGTTGCGGTCGACGGCTTCGAGGAGCGCTTCGTCATGGTGTTCACCGGCATCGATCGCGGTTTCGGCGATGAAGCGGAACGGCGAACCTTCGTCCAGCATCTTCGCGCCTTCGGCGAGCGAAGGCGCGGTCCACAGCTGTTCGTCCGCGCTCTTGAAGCGGCGGTTCGCACGGAACTGTTCGAAGAACTTCGTGATCATGATGTACCAGCTGCCCATCGACATGATCACCAGCAGGATCAGCACGAAGCGGGCAACGAAGTCACCGTTTTTCCACAGGGCGCCAAGACCGTACGGGTTGTTGACGGTTTCGGAGGTGGCGGGTGCCGGCGGCGGCACAGCCTGGTCCGCCGGTGCTGCTGCGGGTGCGGCCGTCGGTGCGGCGTCGGTTGCCGATGCTGCTACGGTTGCGTCGCTAGCTTGCGCGTAGGCAATTTGCGGTGCGACAAAGGTCGTTGCCGTGGTTACGGTCAACACCATGCTTGCCGCCACTGCGGCGAGAGAACGCTTCTTCATGTCTGCTCCAGTTCATGCGTTGAACTTGTACAACGTGACTAATAAATCGCTACCGGTACCGCTCGGTTCGTGGGTTCAGTTCAGTTCAGGTTGAACGAGAACGGAACCTGGACACGGACAGGTTGGCCTTGGGAAACGCAACTAAACTTCTTTACCGCATTGAACGCCGCGCGATCGAGGGAAGAGTCATCCGACGATTTCGCGACATGCTCATCCGTAATATGGCCCTGCGGATCGACTACGAATTCGATGAGTACGTCACCCGTGACGTTGTTTTCCTGAGCTTCCTTCGGATACACCACGGTTGAGCGGATCTGGTCGGAGTTCGGGCACGCCACGTCGACCTGGGCGCTCACCGGCTTCGACGGGGCCGGCGGAGCGGGCGGGGCAGGCGGCGGTGCCGGCTGCGCCACGACCGGAGCGGCCTGGTGCGTAATGGTGGGCTGCGGCGGAGTCGGCACGTTGACTTCCGGCGGCGGCACGAACGGCGGCGGCGGCGGCGCGAACTTCGGCGGCGGCAACTGCACGGTCGGCAACGGCGGCGGAGGCGGCGGCTTCACCGGCTCGATGATCTTGGTTTCAATCGGATGTTGAATGACCTGCACCACCTTGGTGGCGAGGCCATTGAGCAGTGCATAGATCAGCACTATATGGAGGAGAAGAACGGCGGCAATACCGCCAAAGCGGCGCACGGGGTTCTGCTGCTTTTTCCCGAATTCGCGCGGGCGCCCAGTTCTGTGAACTGCGGTCGTGCCCGCCGGAAACTGCCCTTCAACTTTCATAACCACCTTCGTTCCTCCCGGCGTGAACCGCCCATTTCCGTGACTGCAGCGTTCTTGCTACGTCGAAACATTGTTTCCTTCAGCCCTAACGAGGGCGCGCAACATTCTTTTTGGACTCCAGATGGGCGGGCCGTAGCACTCGACTCGAGCCTAAAGGCTTGCGCCTTGGGTTCAGATCCCGGGTTGCAACGGCTATAGGCCGTCTGTGTGCAAGGCGCATGCCCGCGTCGGACAGATTCTGAGCGGTCCGCGGGGATGAGCGGAAACAGCCAGTAATCTATCTGCGTAGAAGTACTAATAGACGGTATTTGATACATCCCCTTCGCTTTGGCGCAGGCCGTGACGGACGAAAAGATGCTCGAACGTCACACGTATTTCACAGACCGTCATTAGCTGCGGCTGTAATTCCTGCGACGGAACGATATCAGTTCAAAATCTCGCGTCAAACTTTTTTTGATGGGGGCATACTGTGTTTAGAGGATGCGCTCTAATCATGTGGAGCGCATTTCGCCGGCCAGCTTACAAGAGTGAATGGTTGGGGCGAAAAAGTCGTTTAACTTCAACGTTATGCCAAATGCTTTTGTAAGCTTGTGAAGGCTGACGTTAATACTGATTTACGACGCGATAAAAAACAGCGTCAACGCCTTGCGCTACGCGACACGATTCTAAAGCAGGTCGCCGGTTGGCTGCACGGGAAAAAAACGTACCGCGGGGTGTGCGAAATGGATAGCCACGCGCATCGTGCAATGTCCGCGAAGTTCGCGCGTGACAAGGGCGGCGCCTGCAAATGATGAGAGCGGGATGAGGACTGCAAGCGCGAGAAGCGCGCTTGCAGGGTATTCGCCTAGACGCCTGGTTTCGACGGTCTGTGCGGCGGATTTCAAAGGCACGTGAGCGCTTGCCCGATGCACGGTCAGCTCGCCGGGTTCACTGCGCCGGTCGTTGCCGGTGCCGCGGTGTTATCAGGGTGCGCATCGGTCGCTGAAGCGGGCGGCATGCAGTCGGCGCGGTATTCGGCCTGCAGCTTCGCTTCGGCCGCCTCGAGGTCGGCAGGGTAGACGTTTTCGTCCGTGGCGGGGTTGTAGCCCATGGCCTCCAGTTCGCCGAGTTCGCGCATCAACTGCTTGTGCGTGACTTCGCCCTTGAGCTTCGTGAACGGATAACTGTTGCATTGCTTTGGCGTGAGACCGGGAGCGGCCATTGCAGAAGCGCTGCCGGCGAGCAACAGGGCCATCAAAACGGTGCGTGTCGCGAGTTTCATGTTTGCATCCCTTGGTGGAGTACTTCGTACAAAGGCAGCCAGGAAAAAGTGGCTACCGGATGCAAACAGGCTAGTGGAGGGCCCATACCGTTTCGCCCTCTTAACGATGAAAGATCGTTCATCTTTGCGCCGCCGCCGGGGAGGGCGTCAAAGCGTGCGCTGCGCGCGGATCCCCGTGAGTTCTGGGCGCCTTTTCCTTGTTTAAATATTTTTTAATGAAACCGATATGTGAGCGTTACGGCCTCGCGCGTAGCCTGTGGCCATCTGTTGTCCACGTTGCGGCGCCCGGCGCGCCGTCCGCTTCCGAACTCAAACCTGCAAGCCGAATATGGCATCATGTACTTCTACTGATAACCGGTCGCGCACGCCGCTCAGGTCGGCTGAGTTCGCTGTCGCGCGTGAAATCATCATGTCGCGAGTGCTGACAATCGAAGATGACGAGATCACCGCCAACGAAATAGTCGGCGAGCTAAAAAGCCGCGGCTTCACCGTGGACTGGGTGGCGAACGGCCGTGATGGCATGGCGCGCGCCGTCAGCGACGAATACGACGTCATCACGCTCGACCGCATGCTGCCGGGCGTCGACGGCCTGACCATCCTCACCACCATGCGCAGCATCGGTATCCAGACGCCGGTTCTGATGCTGAGCGCGCTCGGCGACGTGGACGAACGCGTGCGTGGTCTGCGCGCGGGTGGCGACGACTATCTGACCAAGCCGTTCGACCCCGAAGAAATGACCGCGCGCCTCGAAGTCCTGCTGCGCCGCAGTCAAACGCCGGCCACGCAGTTCGAAACTACGCTACGCGTCGGCCCGCTCGAACTCGATCTGATCTCGCGCAAGGTCCAGCGCGATGGCGAGGAGATCGTGCTGCTGCCGACCGAATACCGCGTGCTCGAATTCATGATGCGCCACGCCGGCCAGACCATTACCCGCACCATGCTGTTCGAAGCGGTGTGGGGTTACCACTTCGACCCGGGCACTAACCTGATCGACGTGCACATGGGACGTCTGCGCAAGAAGATCGATCCTCCCGGCGTGAAACAGATGATCCAGACCGTGCGGGGCTCGGGCTACATCCTCGCGTGAGCAGATAACCTTGACGGACAACTCTTTCCCCGCGCAATCCGCACTGGGGCGCCGTTGGCATTCCACGACGTTTCGTCTGATCGCGGTGTACGCCGTGATCTTCTCCATTTCCGTCATGTCGCTGCTGGGCTTCATCGGCGCCGCGGTCACCGGCGACATGGAGCACGAGACCGACGTCGTGATGCAGTGGCAGCTCATCTACTTCGATTCGATGCCGCATAGCGCGCTGGCCGATGCGATCCATCGCCGGCTCGAGCACGAGCGCATGCATGCCAATTACTACGGTCTGTTTTCGCCTGACGGCCACTATGTCGCGGGTGACGTGCTTGCGCTGCCGCCGGGACTGGCACCTGACCGGGGCGGCGTGACACTCGCCCGCAACAGCCTGCAGACCTTGAGCGGGGAGCCCTCGCCCGTGGTTCGCGCAATGGCCGAACGCCGTCGCGACGGCGAGACCCTCGTGCTGGCGCGCGACCTCACCCATATCCTGCGGATTCGCCAGACCATCATCAACGCGCTGATCGGCGGCGGGCTGTTGTGTCTCGTTGCCGGCGTGGTGGGCGGCCTTGCGCTGAGCGTGCGGCAAATGCGCCGCCTGAAGGCGATTCGCCGCGTCACGCTGCGCATCGCCCAGGGCGATCTCGGTCAGCGTTTGCCGATCGGCGGGCGCGATGAGATCGACATGCTTGGGCACCTCGTCAATCACATGCTCGAGGAAGTGGAGCGCCTCATGAACGAGGTCAAGGGCGCGTGCGACGGTATCGCCCATGATCTGCGCACGCCGCTCGCACACGTGCGGACGTTGCTCGGGCACATCGCGGAACGCTCGGATATCCTCGATGACGTTGCCGTGTCGGCGCTGGTCGCGCGTGCCCGTGACGAGACCGACGCGTTGCTCGACCGTTTCCGCGCCATGCTGCGCATTTCGGAGATCGGCACGCTGCAGCGGCGCGGCGGTTTTGCGACCGTGGAACTGCAGGCGCTCATCGAGGAAGTCGGCGAACTGTACGAACCGCTGGCGGAGCTTCGCTCGCTGCAGTTTGTTGTCGAATCCGAAGCCGTCGAGCCGATCCACGGCGATCGTGCGCTGCTGTTCGAAGCGTTCAGCAATCTGCTCGACAATGCCTTCAAGTTCACACCGGCCGGCGGCGTGGTGCGCATGTCGTTGCGCCAAACGCCCGCAGGGCCGCTGGTCGAGATCGTCGACAACGGGCCTGGCATTCCGCTCGATGAGCGCGACGCGGTGCTGCAACGCTTTTATCGCGGCGAGGGTACTCGCCATCTGGCGGGCTCGGGTCTGGGGCTTTCGATCGTCTCTGCCGTGATGCGTGTGCATGACTTTACGATCCGCATCGGTAATGCGGAGCCTGGCGCGTGGGTGAGCATCGAATGCTGGTCGAGGACGCTCGCGTGAGCCTTCCCGCTCTCTTTCCCTTCTGCACGGGAGGTTGAATGCGTATCCTGTTCGTCGCCGCGTCCCATCCCGAATCCGCCTGGCTCTATAAAGCGCTGCAGGAGAGCGCACACAGTCTGCAACGCGCCGAGGACGTGCGCGACGGCGCGTTTCTGACCACGCAGGAGCCGTTCGACGCGATTGTTGTGATGGCCCTCGACGCCTCGTCCTATGCAAGCCTGCTGGAGACGCTGCCGCAATTCGTCACGGCCGGTGCGGGCGCGGCGATCATCGCCGTGCTTGGCCACTCGAACGCCCAGGACCGCAGCCGGGTGCTGCGTGCGGGCGCCGACGCCTGTTTCGGGCAACCGTACTCCTTCATCGAACTGCACGAGCGTCTGCAGGCGTTGCGGCGCACGGCGGCCTCGCGCGCTGCACACGATTTGCCGCCGGCGATGGCGACCGCTCCCGGTGAGGCGAGCGCCACGCTCTCACTGGATCCGCTGACGCATGAACTGGTCGACGGCGAACGGCGGCTGGTGGTGACGCGGCGCGAGTATCTGCTGATCGAATGCCTGATGCGCCAGTTCAACGCGCCGGTCCCGCGCGAGCAACTGATTCGCTATGCGTGGCCCGAGAAGGACGATGTCGACCCGTCGAGCGTCAATCTGGTGGTCTCGCGTTTGCGGCGCAAGCTCGCACAATATCTGCCGGAAGTGCACATCGAGACCGTCAGCCGTTACGGCTACCAGATCAGTACTGGATCGCACTGAGGGACGCCGCCCACCCCTTTCCTCAGGGTGATACGCCTCAAATCTTAAGACGAAGCCGCAATGAAACGAACGCGCTAACCCGTATGGGGAGCGCGCTCGTGTCGTTCATGCTGACGCTCATGAACCGAAATACGGTGTGCAGAAGCCGGGCGGTCCGACACAGCCGTTGGCGGTGTCGGGGCCGGGCGCCGCGCAGCCGGATAGCAGCAGTCCGGCGGCGGCGAGCGCGTAAATTACGGCGCGCTTGAGTACGGTACGGGCTTTCATGGCTCTGATCCGGCGTGAAGCGGTATGGACAGCGCGCGCAGCGGCGTCTATTCCGCTAGCCTTAGTGTTCGTAGATCGTCGAGTTGAGATACTGCATCTGGCCATCCTGTTCGGCATGCACCAGTTCCTGGTAGACCTGCGCACGCGTCTTGGGGGCCTGTTCCTCGCCATACGGCGGAACCCATTGGCCGGCCTGCTCGACGGTGGAGTTCGAGTTCTGTGCCAGTTGTGCCGAAGCGGCCGGTTGCTGCGTGGTCGATGCACTGGTTTGCGCGAAAGCGGAAGCGGTAGCCGTGGCGCCCACAAAAGCGATAGCGATCATCAGGTATTTCATGTTGGTTGTCCTTACGAATTAGTGGTCGGTCTATATCGGGTTGCCTGACCGCGGCGCGAAGTTAAAAGCGAAGTAAAGAATTCGCTGCCCGGTTGATTAGAAGGATAGTCGCCGGGGGATAGCGGTTCGACGATCTAAACGTGAAAAGAAATTTATCCACGTGCAGCGGATAGCGCCTTTGCCTGAACCGGCGTAGCAGGCGCGGCTGCCACCGCCGTCTGATCCGCCGACCATCCGCCGCCCAGCGCCTCGATCAGTCCCACCGAAGCCAGTAAGCGCCGCGTATTCACGTTCAACGCGAGGATCTGCGTATTCAGTTCAGTGGTCTGCGCGGTCACCACATCCAGATAGCTGACCGTTCCATCGCGATAGCGCGACATCGAGAGATTCAAGGTGCGTTGCGCGTCGGTGAGCGCTTCGTCCTGCTGCGTCGCCTCATCGCCAAGATGATGCAGCTGGGCCAGATTGTCTTCGACCTGCTGGAACGCGAGCAGCACCGCTGCCTTGTATTTCGCGCCGTTTTCCGCCAGCTTTGCACGCGCTTCCTGTGTCATGGCTTCGCGGCGGCCGCCGTCGAACAGGGTCATCACGAGACTCGGACCGATCGACCAGATTTCGTTGGGCGCCATGATCCACGGCGAAAGCGTGTCGCTCTGGAAGCCACCGTCGAGTCCCAGCGAAACGTCCGGGAAGAACGCCGCCTTGGCGATGCCGATCTTTGCGTTCGCCTCAGCCACGCGCCGCTCGGCAGCGGCGATATCGGGACGCCGCTGCAGCAGCGCCGAGGGCAGGCCGGTTGGAATGGACGGCAGATAGGCGAGGCCGGTCGATGCTGTGAGCGAGAACGACGACGCCGGCACACCGGTCAGCGATGCAATGGCGTGTTCGTACAGTGCGCGTTGAGCCTTGACGTCCTCGGCAGCGGCACGCGCCGAAGCGAGTTGCGTCTGCGCGCGCGATACATCGAGGTCCGAAGCAATGCCGCCGGCGTGACGGCTCATCGTGAGCTGCAAGGCGCGTTCATAGGTGGTAATCGTGTCCGCCAGCAGTTGTTGCTGCTCGTCGAGTCCGCGCAGATTGAAGTAGGCGTCCGCAAGACTCGCCTGCAAGCTCAGACGCACGGAGGCGAGATCCGCGTCGCTAGCCTGGGCGGCCGCCTGGCCTGCGGCTACTTCGTTGCGCACCTTGCCCCACAGATCGAGGTCGTAGTTGATGCCGACGTCGACCGTGTTCGAGCCATACACCGAAGGTTCGCCGGAGCCGCGCAACGGCCGGTTCTCCGATTGCCGGTTGCTCGAGACATTGGCCTGCGCGCCGATGGTCGGGAACAGGCCCGAGCGCGCCTGCGCCAGATAGTCGACGGCTTCGTCATGGCGCGCCACTGCAGCAGCGACGTTCGGATTGGCCGCCGCCACCTGCACTTCGAGCTTGTCGAGCACCGGGTCGCGATATACCTGCCACCAGCCATCGCGCGGCACCTGATCGGCGGGTTTGGCCAGTTGCCAGGCACCGCTTTCCTTGAAGGCCGTCGGAATGGCCGTGGGCGGCACCTGATAGACCGGTGCGAACGAGCAGCCGCTAAACAGTGCGCTGACGGCCAGCGCCACGCACAGGCTGCGCTTTAACTTGAGCCTAGCCATGGGCGCGCTCCGCGTCGCCATGGTCGGCGAGCGACGTGGAAGATGGGTTGGCGGCGTGCGCCGCCGCGATTCGCACCGCGTCACCTGTGGCGATCGAGTCGGGCGGGTTGTCGATCACGCGGTCGCTGGCCTCGAGGCCCGAGCCGATTTCGACCTGGGTGCCGAGATCCGTGGCGATGGTGACGGGCTTGAGTATCGCGTGATCGCCCTTGCCGACCACCGCCACCTGCAAGCCGCTTTGCCGGAAGATCAACGCGCTGGCTGGAACGAGCAGCGCATGAGGGTCGGTGGGCATTGCGAAGTGGACTTCGGTGTATTCGCCTGGAATCAGCAGGCCGTTCTGGTTATCTACCTCGAGTTGCACGAGCAATGTGCCCGAAGACTGTGTGATCGAATCGTCGGTGTCGAGCAGCTTCGCTTCGAATGTCATCCCGGGACGCTCAGGCATGGTCAGCGTTGCCGTCATGCCCGGCTTGATGGCTGCAGCGTCGCTTTGCGGCACGCTGACATACACCCGCAACTGACGCGCGTCGGAAACCGTAAACAGTTCATGACCGTCACCGCCGCCTGCGTTGATCAGGTCGCCGATATCGGTCTTGCGCGCGGTGACGACGCCATCGAACGGCGCGGTGATCCGCTTGAACGATTCAAGTGCTTCGAGACGGTTCACATTCGCCTGGGCGCTTGCCACGATCGCCTGCTTGGCAGCCAGGTCGCCGGTCTTCTCATCGGTGTCCTGCTGCGAGACGGAATCCTGTTTGAGCATTTCGGTCCAGCGTTTGGCGGTGGATGCCGCGAGCTTTTCGTTCGCCTGCGCGTCCTGCAAGTCGGCTTTGGCCTGCAGCAATTGCTGGTCGAGATCGGGCGTATCGATCAGGCCGAGCAGTTGTCCGGCCTTCACATGCGTGCCGATATCCGCGTACCACGCGTGCAGATAGCCCGGCACCCGTGCGTAGATGGGTGCGTCGACGAAGGCGGACAGATGACCTGGCAGAACCAGGGATTGCGTTGCGCCCTGTTGACCCGGCGTATGCGCGGCGACGGTCGGAATGGCCTGCGCGGCAGACCACGCGGTCATTTCCTGTTTGGCGTGCACGCGGGTAAAGATGCCGGTTGTCACGATCCCCGCAGCAGCGAGCAGCACGACGATGCCAACCAGCTTCAGATGACGTAGCCGCTTGGGCGAATTGATCTCGATCTCAGTGGACATGGAGGGCTCCGGTTTCGGAAGTAGGATGATTTTTTTCTTTGACAGGAGGGTGCTTCGCCGCATCGCGACGGTGCACCAGGCTGAACACAACCGGGACGAACAGCAACGTGGCGAAGGTTGCGCAGATCAGACCGCCGATCACCGCGCGTCCAAGCGGCGCGTTCTGTTCGCCGCCGTCGCCAAGACCGAGCGCCATCGGCGCCATGCCGATGATCATCGCGAGCGCGGTCATCAGCACTGGGCGAAAGCGTGTGAAGCCGGCTTCCATTGCTGCGACCAGCGCGTTGCCCGTGACGGTGAGGCGTTCGCGTGCGAAGCTCACCACCAGAATGCTGTTGGCCGTGGCCACGCCCATGCAGAGAATGGCGCCGGTCAACGCCGGCACCGAGAGCGGCGTATGCGTGGTGAACAGCATCCAGACGATCCCGGCGAGCGCAGCAGGCAACGCGGTGACGATGACAAATGCATCGGACCACGAATGGAAGTTGACGACAATCAGCATGTAGATCAACGCGATCGCGCCGACGAGGCCAAGCGAGAGTCCGAGGAAAGCGCTGTTCATCGTCTCGACCTGGCCGCGCAAGGTGACCGTCGAGCCCTTCGGCACGTCTTTCGCCGTGGCATGCAGGATGTGCTGGATGTCCGTTGCGACTGCGCCCAGATCGCGCCCCTGGGTGGTTGCAAATACGTCGTAGAGCGGCTCGATGTTGTAGTGCGAGACGACCGCATCGCCGACGCCGCGCTCGATCGTAGCAATGCCACCCAGAATCTGCGACTGGCCGTTCTTGCCTGTGATTGGCAAATTGTTCAGCGCCGAGAGCGACTCCATGCGGTATTGCGGCGTCTGTGCGACGATTGGATATGACACACCGTTATGCGGATTCAGCCAGTAGGTGGGCGACACCTGGCTCGTGCCAGAGAGGCTCGCTACCACGGAATTGGTCACGTCCTGCTCGGTGATGCCCAGTTCGTCCGCGCGCGACCGGTCGACCGCCACGGTGAACTGCGGGTAAGTGGACGCCTGCTGGATGCGCGTATCGGCAATGCCCGGAATCAGGCGCATGCGACGCATCACTTCGTTGGCGTAGCGATGGTTGGCATCCTGGTTCGGGCCGGCTACCTGCAGGTCGATCGGCGCCGGTGAGCCGAAGTTCAGAATCTGGCTGACGATATCGGCCGGCAGAAACGAGAAGGTCGTGCCGGGGAATTCCCGCGGCAGGATCTTGCGCAGTGTTTTCACATAGCCGGCGGTCGGTGCATGATTTTCGTTCAGCGAAATCATGATGTCGCCGTCGTTCGGCCCCGTGGTGCCGCTATTGTTGTAAGTCAGGTTGATGCCGCTGTTCGGCAGCCCGACGTTGTCGATGATGCTGCCGAGTTGATTGGGCGGCACTACACTGCGCACGGCGTTCTCGATGTGATCGAACTCGGCGGCGGTATCTTCGATGCGCGTGCCGACCGGCGCGCGGACATGAAGCGAGATTTCGCCCGAATCGATGTCGGGAAAGAAATTGCGCCCCAGCCATGGCGCAAGCAGGAACGACGCGCCGACCACGATCAGAAAGCCAACCACGAAGCGCTTGCGGTTGGTCAGCGCGAGGCCAAGCACGATGCGATACACCGCGCGCACGCGTTCGAAGCGATGCTCGAAGCCCCGCTGAAAGCGCACCAGCGGATTGCGAGAAGCGGGTGGGTGGTGGTGGCCGCCGTGCGGTTCCATCGCCGCCGCCAGTTCGCCGGAGGCGTGACCGCCCGACGCATGCGGCTTCAGCAGATACTGCGCGAGCATCGGCACGAAGGTGCGCGACAGCGCAAACGACGCCACCATCGCAAAGATCACCGCTTCGGCCATCGGCACGAACAGGAAGCGGGCGATGCCGTTCAGCAGCAGCATCGGCACGAACACGATACAGATACACAGCAACGAGACGAACGCCGGCCCGACGATCTGCGCGGCGCCATCCATGATCGCACTTCTGACATCCTTGCCTTGCTCGAGGTGCCAGTTGATGTTTTCGATCGTGACGGTGGCGTCGTCCACCAGAATCCCGACCGCAAGCGCAAGACCGCCTAGCGTCATCACGTTGAGCGTTTCGCCCATCGCCGAGAGGCCGGCAATCGCTGCCAGCACGGCGAGAGGAATCGACGCCGCGATGATCAGCGTCGAGCGCCAGCTGCCGAGGAACAGCAGAATCATCAGCGACGTCAGCGCCGCGGCGATGATGCCTTCGCGCGCCACACCGCTCACGGCGCCCTTCACGAAGGTGGATTGATCGCCCATCGTAACGAGCTTGAGCCCGGGCGGCAGCGTCTCCTCGATGCGCGGCAGTTGCGCCTTGACACCCGCGATGATGTCGAGCGTGGAGGCCGAGCCGTTCTTCAGGATACTCATCAGCACCGCGCGGTGTCCGTCCACGCGCACGATGTTGGTCTGCGGGGGATAGCCGTCCCGCACGTGGGCGACGTCGCGAATATAGATGGTTGCGCCGTCCACGGTCTTGATCGGCAGGTTGTTCAGTTCCTGCAGCGACAGCGGGCTGTTGTTCAGCTTGATGTTGTATTCGAAGCTACCGATCTTCTCGGTGCCCGCCGGGATAATCTGGTTCTGCTGGGCCAATGCGTCGGCGACATCCTGCGCGGAGAGTTTCTTCGCCTGCAGCGCTTGGGGGTCGAGGTCGATCTGTACTTCGCGGGTCTTGCCACCATAGGCGGTCGGAATCGCCACGCCGGGCACGCTCAGCAGTTGCGGACGGATGAAGTTGGTCGCGTAGTCGGCGAGCTTCTGTTCGTCGAGCGTGTTGCTGGTGAGCGCCAGTTGCAGAACCGGCACGGTCGAGGCGTTGTAGTTGAGGATCTGCGGCGGCGTCGTGCCAGGCGGCATCTGCTTCAGCACGGTCTGCGAAACCGAGGTGACCTGTGCTGTGGCCGTGCGAATATCGACGTTCGGCTGGAAGAAAATCTTGACGATGCCGTAGCCGCGAAACGATTGCGATTCGATGTGCTGAACATCGTTGACCGTGGTGCCGAGCGTGCGCTCGTAATACGTGACGATGCGTCCGGCCATGTCGTCCGGTTGCAGGCCCGCGTAGTTCCACACCACGCTGATCACCGGAATACGGATGTCGGGGAAGATATCGGTTGGCGTGCGCAACGCGGACAGCGGGCCGATCAGGACGATCAGCAGCGCAAGCACGATGAACGTGTAAGGCCGCGTTAGCGCTAGCCGGACTATTTTTAACATCGAAAGCTGCTCCGTTCAGAATGGCGCGATGACTCGGCGGCGTCAGTCGGTTAGGGCAAATCCCACTGGTGGATTGCCCGATGTCGGTATTCTGTAGAGCAGGCCCTAACACCCTGCGACTAAAAAAATGAAACAAGTTTTAGTTGCCAGGCATGACGAAATTCACAGTACGGTGACGATGCGTTAGCCGTGCGGCAGCGCGATCACGCGCAAAGACACACAGCGCGCCGTATGGGGCACGCTGTGTTCGATGAGAGGAGAGAGGGAGGCGACGCGCTTGCGCGTCAACCGAACAGGTAGCCTGAGCCGCGAATGGTACGGATCAGTGGACGCTCGCCCGGCACGTCGACCTTCTTGCGCAGACGCCCCACGTGCACGTCGATGAGGTTGGTGCCCGGATCAAAGCGGCAACCCCACACCGCTTCGAAAATCATCGTACGCGTCAGCACCTGGCCTGCATGACGCATCATGAATTCGAGGACGCGGAATTCGGTCGGCTGCAGTTCGAGTTCGCGCTTGCCGTGGGTGACGCGTCGGCGCACCAGGTCGAGCTCAAGCGCACCGGTACGCAGCAGGGTCTCGGCCTTGGCATTACGCGGACGCCGCCGCAGCAGTACTTCCACGCGTGCAAACATCTCGTCGGCCGAGAACGGCTTGGTCAGATAGTCGTCGCCGCCGGCGCGCAGCCCCTGAATGCGATGATCGACATCGGACATCGCGCTCATCACCAGCACCGGCGTTTCCATGCCCACACCGCGCATGGTGGCGACGATCGTCAGACCGTCGAGATCCGGCAGCATGCGGTCGAGCGTGACGACGTCGTATTCGCCTGCCATGACCTTGGCCATGCCTTCGCGGCCGGTGCGAGCCACGTCGACCGAGAAACCGCTCGATGTGAGCGTGCGCACGATATCGTCCGCGATCAGTTCATCGTCTTCGATCGTCAGTATCTTCGGCATGGTTCGCTAGCGTATTTCTTCAGGGCCATCAGGCGACGACCCGCAACGCGACCTGCTTGTCGGGTGCGCGATACTGGCTCACAGCAAAGTCGATAAAGCTGCGCACCTTCATCGACAGATAGTTGCGGCCGGAGTACAGGATCGACACATGACGGGGACCGCCATTCACCTGGTACTCTTCGAGCACCGGCACGAGCGTGCCGTGAGCGAGGTCTTCGTCGACGAACGGCAGCGGCAGCAACGCGATGCCCATGTGGTTGAGAGCGGCCACCCGCACCATCGCGCTGCTGGTCGCCGTCAATGCGCTACCGGTGTTGACCCGGTAGACGCCGTCGGCATCCGCGAATTCCCAGGTCCGCGAGGTGCCGTCGGAGACCGTCAGCAAGCCATGACGATTCAGTGCGGCCGGGTCGCGCGGCGTGCCGTGGCGAGCCAGATACGACGGCGAAGCGACCGTGACTTCCTCGATGCTCGTGAGTGTGCGGCTCACCAGTGTGGAGCTGGCGAGGCGGCGGTCGTCGGAGAAGCACACGTCGTAGCCGCCTTCCACCATGTCGATATGCGTGTCGAAGGTGGTGATGTCGAAATCGACCCGCGGATGCAGCGTTCGATAGGAGGCGAGCAGGTTGCCGAGCCCTGAGGTCGCGAAGGTCATGGGTGTGGCGATGCGCAAGGTGCCGCGCGGGTCGCGGGTGGTCTGCACGAGGTTCGATTCCATTTCATCGAGCTTTTCGATGATCGTGCGGCAGCCGTCCAGATACTCCTTGCCCACTTCCGTGAGCGACAGGCTGCGCGTCGTGCGGTTGAGCAGGCGCATGTTCAGATGCGCCTCGAGCATACTGACACTGCGCGTGACGGCGGCAGCCGACATGCCCAGTTGTCTCGCGGCCAGGTTGAAGCTGGCGAGATCGACTACGCGTGTGAAGACACGCATCGCTTGTAGCTGGTTCATGTTCGTACACTAGGAAAGGACGATGCGTGCATCATGGGCGCTCGCAGATAACATGGCACTGCCAGCTTGATTAAGTCTTTTTTAATTTTGTGCAATGTTCATGAACTGCGTGGATACATTGCGCGCGTCGGAGGCGCGGTGCGCGGGTCGCCTTGCAAAAGCGACAGGCAAAAAAAAAGCGCGGACAAGCCGCGCTGTAAGGAGATCTTGAAAAAGACCGCAGTGATGCGGAAAGGTCAGTATAGGGTGTCGCATGTGCGCAGTGGAGACGAACTTTGAAATACATTGCTGCACAAAGCGGAACAAATCGTTGCAACGCTTCAATTCATCAGCGCGTGCGCCTCTTCCACTTCCAGCTGCTTGAGATGCTTCGACAAGGCGTCGTTAAGTTTGGCGAGGCTTGCCGTGGGCAGCGCAAAGCCGGCCCAGCCGAGACCGGTGTGTCGCATGAACAGCACGGCGCCGTCATAGAGCGGATGTTTCTCCGTGTGCCAGCAAGGATCCATTTCGATTACATACTGGTGCGTGCGCGACGGCTCTTTCGGCACTTCAGGCCGCATCGCGGCGCGCAGCAGGCTCAGGCGCTCGATGACCGCGTCGACTTCGCTCGCCGCCAGCAGCACGGAATTGTCGTCGACGGCAACCCGTACTGCATTGTCACCGTACTCGTTGATCATCTCGATGCTCATCGGCATGTCCGGCTCCTCAATACGTATCACGTTGAGGAAATTATGGATCGGCGGCCGCGCGCGTTGGCTGAAACAGGGCAATCGTTTGATGAAACTTAATTTAAGTAACGCGTGACCCGGTATAGGCTGGCTTCGCCACCGGCGGCGGGAAACGGCGAACAGTTGGCAGGTAATTTCGACAGCTGCGGAATAGGCTCGGATTCACATAGCGGGAAACCGGAAACAACGACACGAAAGGGGAGTGAAGAAAATGCGCAACGTTCATAAAGCGGTTTTTCCCGTTGGCGGACTGGGAACGCGATTTCTGCCCGCCACCAAGGCCAGCCCCAAAGAGATGCTGCCGATCGTCGACAAGCCCTTGATCCAGTATGCGGTCGAAGAAGCGATCGCCGCCGGCATTACCGAAATGATCTTCGTCACGGGGCGCGGCAAGCGCGCGATCGAAGATCACTTCGACAAGTCATACGAGATCGAGGCCGAACTGATGGCCCGTGGCAAGCAGGATCTGCTTGCTCTGGTGCGCGGCATCAAGCCGAGCCACGTCGATTGCTTTTATGTGCGGCAGTCGGAGCCGCGCGGCCTCGGCCATGCGGTTCTGTGCGCTGAGAAGCTGATTGGCGACGAGCCGTTTGCCGTGATGCTGGCCGACGATCTGATCGACGGCCGCCCACCCGTGCTGACGCAGATGATCGGCGTCTTCGACCATTACCACTGTTCGGTGATCGGCGTGGAAGAGATCGAGCCGCAGGAAACGCGATCCTACGGCGTGATAGAGGGCAAGGCGTGGGACGACCGCGTGTTCCGCATGTCGGGCGTGGTGGAAAAACCCGAACCGGCGCGGGCGCCGTCGAATCTAGGTGTCGTGGGGCGTTATGTGCTGACGCCGGGGATTTTCGGGCATCTGCGCAAGACGCAGCCGGGCGCCGGCGGCGAGATCCAGTTGACCGATGCGATCCAGTCGCTTCTCGCCGACGAACAGGTGCTCGCCTACCGCTACCACGGCAAGCGTTTCGACTGCGGCAGCAAGCTCGGTTATCTGAAGGCGACGGTTGAGTTCGCGCTCAGGCATCCCGAGGTGAAAGCGGGCTTTGAAGCTTATCTGAATGCAAAACTCGCGGCAGATAGCCTGGAAATGGCCGAATGAGCCGGGTGTGACAATGCGCGGCTGAGAAGCCTGCAGCCGCGCTTGTGTGCTTGTGTATTAAGCGCTTCTAAGTTTTCTTAGCGGAAATACGCCTTGGTGTTCTCATGCACGTCGCTGCAGGCCAGCAGTTCCGACGGCGTCATCCAGACGTAGTCGCTGTGCTGTTCGAAGCGACCGATACGCGCAGTTTCGCGCAGCACCAGCATATAGCCGAGCACGATGTAGTGAGTTGAGATATCGGCCGCGCCGGCGAAGTTTTCGTCGTAGTGATGTTCGAATACGCCGCGAAAGCAGGCCGCATTCTGCGACTGATTCTCCAGCCCGAGTTCCTCGCGCGCGATCCGGCTGAATGCGCCGCTTAGCGATTCGTCCTTGTGGATCCTTCCGCCGGGCACGAACCACGCGCCCAGTGCGGGGCGGTTGACGCGTCGTCCGAGCAGCACCCGTCCCTGGTCGTCGACGACGATGAGGTCGATCGAGATGAGCGGCGTCAGGCGGACGACGTCGAGGAATTCGGGGCGGGCAAGCATGGTAGCGTCGATCTCCTCAGTCGTCTGCGCGAGCAGATCTCAGTCTAGCGTTTCGTGCCGGCGCATCCGCCAGCGGCATCCCTGCCAAATGCGCCGAACTCTCTGCGCATCAGGACAAGCTCACTGCGCGACGTAACCGGCCGGCGTCGTGACGTTGGCGCGAGCGACGCCTGCGTTGGTCGAAATCACGTAGATGGGCGCCTCAGTCAGCGTGAGCGCAGCCACGCCGTTGCTGTAGGGCAGGCTCGACGGATTGCCCATCATGTCGAGCACCGTCACCTGGCCGGAGCTGCCCGGCGCGTCGACCTGCAGGCTGTAGGGCACCTGATAGGTTGCGCTGAAGCCCTTGCTCGCGTTCCAGTCTGCATTGTTATGGGTCCATAGGGCCGTGACCACCGCGCCGTTATTCAACTGCTGGAACGCATACGCGTAGACACCGGCCGGCAGATTGTTGAGCGGGCCGAGCGTGTTGGTGCCGTCGATAAGGCGGGTCATCGCAGCGGTGACCATGGCCGCGGGCTTCGGACTGATGGCGGACGGCCCGTAGCCACCTTGCGGATCGGCGAGATCGAAGAACAGTCCATAACCAGCCTGGTCGGGAAAGTCGGTCGCATAGAACAGATAGGTCACATCGGCACCCTCGCCGAGCAGGATCAGATGCGTGCGCGCGACCAGCGCGCCCTGGGCGTACAGCACGTTCGGCGTCGGATAGTTCGGGCCATATTTCGAGCCGATGTCGTAGCTGATGCCGGTTTCGGTGACAAACAGACGCGCGCCGGGTTTGAGCGTCGAGGCAATCTGCTGGCGCAGCGCACGCATGGTCGCAGGCAGCGACTGGGCCGCCTTCGCGGGATCGCTGTCGCCCACGAGCCGCTCGGGTGGATGAGACGGCGTGGTGCCGACGTCGTAGTAGCCATGAATCGACACGCCGTCGAGGTACTTCGCGATGCCGAGCGGCTGGAGCCGCTGCAGCCATTCGGTATTGGTGGCGACCGAGGCGTTGGTGGTGCCCATGATCACGGCATTGGGGTCGCTTGCGTGAATGGCCTGCCAGGTGGCCTGATACAGCGCGACCAGATTGGCGTCCGTGTCCTTCCACGGCAAGCCGCTGTTGTAATCGGGCTCCCACGTCACCTGATAGTAGTTGCGCGATTGCCGCGGAAAGTGCTGGGTGCGCACCTGGTTCGACTCCTGGCCGACCTTGGTCATGAAGGCCTGATACGCCGGCACCGAGACCGGCAGATAGCTGTGGGTGGCAACGTGCGTGGGGCTCGCCCATGCGGGAATCCCGTCCAGCTGGATCAGGCGCAGCAGATCGCCGCCCTTGAGGAACGGTGCGAGCGGATAGGACGCGGCGTTGAAGGTGTTCGGGCCGTTCGGCTCCATCATGTACCAGTTGCGGTTATCGTTGACCCACCGCAGTCCCAGATCGGGGTAGAGCGGCCGGTAGCCGTCGCCCGAGCAGCAGTGCTGGCCGGGCGTCACATAGGCCGAGCCCTGGCCGCCGAACCGGTGCAGGTCCTCACGCGCGTAGGTGGGTGGAGTGAGGACGCCAGACAGATCGGGCAGAACGCCGAAGCTCGCCATGCCGACCGGCCGCGTGCCGCGAGCCGGCAGTTCTGCGCCGGCCGAACTCAGGCTCGCGGAGATGGCAAAGTAACCGGCGAGCGTCGATACGCAATTGAGCGTGACGACCTGCGGGCCGCTCGCGACCTGGAATTGCCCAGATGCGCGCACGTTGCTCCACGTATCGAGAATCTGCCAGTCGAGTGTGTCGCGCTGCCTGGCGCGCGTGGTGAGTTCCACCGCGAAGGGGCGACCGTTGGCGAACATGCGCGTACCGTCGCCGCCGGGTGTATCCGCTTCGATGGCGGGGCCGTCGGCCGCCGAGTTGGCCGGTTCGGACGGTGCGCCACAGGTCAGCGCACTCTTGCCAGGCGTCGCGATGATCGATGTCGGCGTGGGTGCCGGCGCCACGCCGCTGTCGTACCAGCAGTGTTTTTGCGCGCCGGGCGCCGGATCGCCGAACACGGTGTTGTCGCACGCCGTGCCGCCGGTAAAGGTCAGGATGACATATTTTGAATCGCTGCCGTACTTGACGTCGTGCGTACCTGAGAAAGCACACGTGCCGCGCTCGCTGGCGCACGCGGTCCATGTGATAGCGGCGCGGTGGGGCGCGGCGGTGGCGGCCGGTGGCGGATCCTGAGGGCGGGCATCGGTTCCGTCTGCGACAAGCGTTGCGGCTGGGTTCGGTGGCGTCGCGGCGTTCGTCGCCGAGGTACGCACGATCCAGCAACTCTTGTGCGAGCCCGGTGCCGGGTCGCCGAATACGCTGTTATTGCAAGGCTTGCCGCCGGTGAGCGTGAGCACGACGTAGCGGTTCGAGGTGCCGTAGCGAACCTGTTCGGTGCCGGAGAAGCGGCAAAACCCGCGCTCTGCTGCGCACAGCGTCGCCGGGCTCGCCGTCTGCGCCGATGACGCCTGTGGGGCTTGCGGGTCGTTTTCCGTCGCCGCGTTCACAGCGACATCGTGCTGGCTGCAGGCGGCGATGGTGAGCGCCACCATCAGACGAAGCGCGAGCGTCGTCAGTGAAAATCCGCCACGCCGAAAGAGGGACACAGATGGCGCAAGCTCGTGCTGCGAGGACGGTGTGTGTCTCATGGTGGTCCGAAGAACGACGCAGCGGCGCGCGAGTAGCGCTGTGAACATGGCGGAAGCAATACTCACATCATTCAGGCACACGATAAAACCCCGTCCAGTGCGCTACACCACGCAGCTCGCGTGTTGTCTTCGGCCGTTCCACGCGCGGTGCAGCGATTCGTCAACGTGGTGCAGCGTTAGCACCCTCATCGCCGGCGTACGCCCGCTTGTGGTGTCAAATCTCAGCATAGGGGACGCGTACCTGGTACGCCACGACAAACTCCAGGTCATCGGAGCAATAAACGTCGCGCGTTGTGCAATCCGCGCGAGCTTACAGACAAAATATGCAATGCTATGATCGCGCCGTTTTTTTAATCAGTAATAGATGCTTGCGCCCGTCGGAATAAATCGTCTGACGAGCGAAATAGTTACCCGGATGAAACGCTCTCGTCATAACTGGCCGCTTATGCGGAGCCGATTCGAAATCCGGTCGGACGAATAGATCAGACTTATTGAATTTGCATGGCGTTTCAATATTGAAACATTTTCGACACCTCCGGACTCTGTACGGTTTTGAAACAAATCCGGTTGTGGGCTGTAAATAGGGTATTGCCGGCGATTTCATAAAATAATAAAAGCCTCACTTCTTCGTTCCAATTGCTTAAAGCCGATCTGGCTCCTTCAATCAATTTCACCTTTGAAACGTTTTTCGCCGTCCGGGACAGCACGGCGAGGTGCTGCTCCCCGCAATCCCCCGCCACATCAGGCTGGTACGCGACGTGCTTGGTGCGATGCATCATAAAGTTCAAAACAGGCCATCGTACGAGGATTCCTCCACGGACTCCTTTCACATGCAGAGCAACATTGCCGTTTCACCGGCAATTTCGCCTGCCGTACCGGCTTGCGCTCGTCCAGTAGACCGTTTTGATTCATCTGATGTTTTATACGTTCCGCTAAAATGCGGCACAAGGATATCAATGAGTCAAATGTCGCGATTAGCCAAGCTGTTGTACGTTCGCATCGATTTCCATTTTGCGAATTTATATATAGCGACGCAATCCGCCAACATCGCGCGCATTTCGGTCACTGTCATCAACGGCGATTTTCGGCGTGGATATGATGCAGTGCAATGTTATTAAAAAGTTAGAAAATCAGAAGATTCGGCCCGCAACGCATGACATGGTAGGGGAAGATCATGCCGCATATGTCCGTTGATACCGCGAGGATTACCTGGCTGCATACGCCTAACGTGAATGTGCGATGTGCAGCGCGCCGCGTAGGCATCCTGTTGTTCGAACGATTCGGCTTGCTGGGCGCGGGCATCGTGGCCGAGATGTTCCATACGGCCAACGAAATCGCCACCGCGCATGGCGGCGACGACCCACCTTACGAAGTGCAATTTCTCTCGATGGAAGGCGGCAGCATTGCCAGCTCGTCGTCCGCGCGGATGTGGACGGATGGCGTCGACGCACGCTACAACACCGGCTTCGATGTGCTGTTCGTAGCAGGCGGCTATGGCGCCAACCTGGCGGCTCGCGACGAACGCCTGCTCGGCTGGCTGCGCTCGGTGCGCTCGCGCACCCGCACCATCGAACCAATCGCCGAGGGCCGTCTGATCCTGGCCGCTGCAGGTCTCGCCGAACACGACGACATCAGACATACGAGTCCATATCTGACGCACGTCGCGAACGACAGCACGCTCAGCGAAGCGAACGACCATCATGACTCGAGCAAGAGCGCGCTGATGTCCATCAAGCGCGATCTGGGTCTCGACGTGGCCCGCAATGTCGCCGATCGCGTCATGCCCGGCATGGGCGCTGCCTTGATGCCGCGGCTCGCCGAGGGCGGCACGATGAGCGTCGGCGAAAAGATCCGCGCGGCGGCACGCTGGATGGAGGCCAACTGCGATCGACCGGTGTCGGTAGCCGATGCCGCGCATGTGGCGGCCATGAGCGAGCGTAATTTCCTGCGCCGCTTCAAGCATGAGATGCACGTTACGCCGTCCGATTACCTGTTGCAGGTTCGCTTGCGCATCGCATGCAACTTCCTTACGGAAACGGAGTTGCCCGTGGACAAGATTGCACGGCGCAGCGGCACCGGCAATGGCGACCGGCTGGCGAAAATCTTCCGCAAACGCATGGCGCTCTCACCGACGGAATACCGCGCTCGCAGCCGTACTGTTACGCAGGACTAAACACGACGGATCCGGGAATGGCGAGCGGCATCGCCGCCTGAGATCTGGGGGTGCGAACGGGGCAGGCCGCCCGTGAGCGTGGGTTGGATGCGCGTGTTCGCGCACCTCGGCCTGTCAACGAAAAGAACGCCCTATTTAGGTGTAGGAGTACTAAAAATGGAAAATGCGTACCGGGATAACGCCGACCAGGACGGCAGCACCGGCGATGGCGCGGACAAGCTGACATTTACCGAACAGCCGTCGAGCGGTTTGAGCATTGCCCCGGTGATTCTTGCTGGCGGCTCGGGAACCCGCCTTTGGCCGCTGTCGCGCGAGAACCACCCCAAACAGTTGATCGACGTAATCGGCACGCAATCGCTGCTGCAGGACACCGTCTCGCGCATGCAAGGCTTTTCCGCGCAATGGACGGTCAGGTCTGCGCCGATCATCATCTGCGGCGAAGAGCATCGCTTCGTGACGGCCGAGCAGTTGCGCGAGAACGGCGTCGAGGCACAGCTCATCGTCGAGCCGGCGCGCCGCGATACGGCGCCGGCGTTGACGCTCGCTGCCGCACTGGCGATAGCCGACGGCGACGACGTGATTCTGGTCGCGATGCCGGCCGATCACGCCGTGCTCGACACCGCATCGTTCCAGCAGGCCCTCGCACGCGCCGCCGAGCATGCGCAGCGCGGCGCAATCGCCACGCTCGGCGTGCCGCCGACGCGGCCCGACACGGCATTCGGCTATATCCGCCTCGGCGCCGAGATCGAACCGGACACCTTCCGCATCGACCGCTTCGTCGAAAAACCCGCGCTCGAACTGGCCACGCAATACGTCGCCTCGGGTGCGTACTGGTGGAACAGCGGCATCTTCGTCGTGCGCGCTTCGGTATGGCTTGAACTGGTCGAACGCCTGCAACCTGCCATGGCCGAGGCTTGCCTCGCCGCCGTTGCCGGCGGCAAGACGGATGGCACGTTCTTCCGCCCGCAGGCGGAGGCGTTTGCCAAGGCGCCGTCGGATTCGATCGATTACGCCGTGATGGAGCGGCTCAATACAGCAGGACCCGAAGGCCAGCCCTTCGAGGGTGTCGTCGTGCCGCTGGTGGCGGGCTGGTCCGATCTGGGATCGTGGGACGCGGTATGGGATGCGCTCGACAAGGATGACGCCGGCAACGTCGGCCGTGGCCGCGTGGTGTTCGAAGGCAGCTCCTCGTCGTACGCGCATTCGGAAGGGCGTCTGGTGGCCTGCGTAGGCATCAGCAATATCGTCGTAGTCGAAACGGCGGACGCCGTGCTGGTCGCCGACCGTTCGCACGTGCAGGAGGTCAAGGGGCTGGTCGCACGCATCAAGGCCGACCGTTCACCCGAAGCCGACGCACACCGCAAGGTGCGGCGCCCGTGGGGCTTTTACGATTCCATCGACCAGGGCGACCGCTTCCAGGTGAAGCGCATTGTGGTCGAGCCGGGCTCGCGGCTCTCGCTGCAACTGCATCACCATCGCGCGGAACACTGGGTCGTCGTGCGCGGCACAGCGATGGTCACGCGCGGCGAGGAGCGCTTTCTACTGAGCGAAAACGAGTCGACCTACATTCCGCTCGGCGTACGTCACAGGCTTGAAAACCCCGGCAAGGTGCCGCTCGAAATCATCGAAGTCCAATCAGGATCGTATCTCGGCGAAGACGATATCGTGCGGTTCGACGATACGTACGGCCGCTGCAATTGAGTCTGCGTAGTTGGCGAAACCGTTTCAATGCAGGTGGTGGGGAGAGAAAAATGATCAAGCCTGTAGCGTTGGCCGCGCGCGTGCTGGATGTCGTGCTGGTCGTTTCGGGCGCCTATTTCGCGTCCCAGATACGCTTTGATGACATTGGGCAGCGCAGCTTCTATTACGCCTTCGTCGCGTTCGCGGCTGCGTTCGCCCTCGCGCTTTTCCCCGCCTTCGGCGTCTACGAGTCATGGCGCGGCCGCTCGAAGATGGGGCTGGCCGGGCAGGTGTCGCTCGCTTGGCTGACCGTACAAACCTGCGCGCTCGTGTTGATGTTCACCCTGCACCGTAGCGACTTCGTCTCACGTCTGTGGTTTGCTTACTGGACCGCCATGACCGGCGCCCTGATGATCGCCTCGAGAATCGTCGTGCACCGCGTGCTGGCGCGCATGCGCGTGGCCGGCCTGAATCTGCGCAAGGTCGCGGTGGTGGGGCGCGGCTCGCATGCGGCGGAACTGGTGCGCAAGATCGACGGCTGCACGGCAGCGGGTTTTCGTACCGCGGCGGTGCTCGACGTGTTGCACGATGGCCCGGCGCTCAGCAACGTGATTCCGACGGTGCCCGCCTTCGACGATCTGCACACCTTCACCGACTATATCCGCGCGCAGGACGTCCATGAGTTGTGGCTGGCCTTGCCGCTATCCGAAGAACACACGATCTACGAGTGTGTGAAGGAGCTGCGTGAAGACCTCGTCAACATCCGCTTCATGCCCGATCTGCGCAGCGTCGCAATGTTCGAGAGTTCGATGATCGATCTGCTCGGCGTGCCGGCCATCAACCTGGTCGCCTCGCCGCTCTCGCAGACCTCCGAACTGCAAAAGGAGATGTTCGATCGCGTGTTCGCCGCCGTCGCGCTGATTTCGCTCGCGCCGCTGCTGCTGGGCATTGCGATCGCGGTCAAGCTGTCCTCGCGTGGCCCCGTTCTGTTCAGGCAGAAACGCAAGGGCGCCGACGGCCGCGTCTTCACGATCTACAAGTTCCGCTCCATGCGGCTGCACACGGAAAAGCCCGGAGCGCTGCGTCAGGCGACCCGTCACGACGAGCGCATCACCCGGGTGGGCGCGTTCCTGCGCCGCACCAGTCTCGACGAGCTGCCGCAATTCTTCAACGTGCTACGCGGCGATATGTCGGTCGTCGGACCGCGCCCGCACGCCCTTGAGCATGACGATCTGTATCAGAAGGTGGTGGCCGGCTACATCCAGCGTTACCGGATCAAGCCGGGCATCACGGGATGGGCGCAGATCAACGGCTATCGCGGCGAGACCGATCGGATCGAAAAAATGGAGCGGCGTGTGGAGCATGACCTGTACTACCTCGGTAACTGGTCCTTTGGATTGGACATGCGCATCATCGCGGCAACGATCGTCAAAGGCCTGGTACATAACAATGCATATTGACGCGGTGAGGGAGACTGAAATGAGTCAAATAAAAAGCGCGACGTATAGGGTTGGTGTCAGGCACACGGCAATTGAGCGTGCGCGTCTGTTCGGCATCATGGCGGCCGTTGCGATGCTGGCAGCGTGCTCGGTTGTACCCGGCCAGCGCATGGTGCAGCCACCAAGCCTGCCGGTTAGCAATACTGACGATGGCAAGGCCACCGGTTCGCAAGAGATTCCGATCACCGATATCACGCTCGCAACCATCCAGCAGGAGCATCAGGCTATGGTGAGCGGCGACGGCAATGATCTGACGCCGCTGCTGGGTACCGTCGGACCCTACAAGATCGGCCCCGGCGACGTGCTGCAGATTACCGTCTGGGATCACCCGGAGCTGGCGGCCGCGCTCGGTCAGCCGGTCGCGCCCTCGCGTCCCTCGGATGCCGCGCTGGGCTTTCTGGTCGATCACGAAGGCAACCTGCAGTTTCCGTATGTCGGCACGCTACATGTAGCCGGCGAAAGTGCGGAGCAGGTGCAGCGCAGGATTACCGCCGACCTTGGCAAGGTGATGGTCAAGCCTCAGGTCACGGTGCGCATTGCGTCGTTCCGCGCGTCGCAGGTCTACATCGACGGCGAGGTGCGCGCGCCCGGCTCGCAAACCATCAACGACATTCCGATGACGTTGACCGAAGCGATCAGCCGCGCGGGCGGCTTTGCGCCGACCGCCGACCAGGGCCATGTGGTGATCGTGCGCGACGACAAGACCTACTACATCAATGTCTCGCAGATGCTGCACAACAACCAGAACCCCTCGAAGATCGTGCTTCAGAACGGCGATCTGCTGCGGGTCGAGGCGCGCGAAGACTACGGCGTCTACGTGATGGGCGAAGTCAACAAGCCCGCAACGGTGCTGCCGATGAAGAACGGCAAGCTCTCGCTCGGCGAGGCGATCTCGCAGGCAGGCAGCCTGAATTCCACCACCGCGGCCGCGAAGGAACTCTACGTGATTCGCGGCGGCCCCGGAATCAAGCCGCAGGTCTGGCATCTCGACGCTACTTCGCCGGTCTCGATGCTGCTCGCGAACCAGTTCGATCTGGAGCCGAAAGACGTGGTGTATGTGGACGCGGGCGGCCTGGTGCGCTTTAACCGTGTGCTGAACCTGTTGTTGCCGTTGGTCAACGCAGGACTGACCGCGGCAATCGTGACGAAGTAAGCCGTAGCCGGGCACGTTGGGGCAAGAACGTACCCGGCGCGGCACGCCGATTCAACGTAATTGTTGTGCGGGATTGATGACACTATGGCTACCAATTTTGAAAACCGATATGTCGATGTCCAGACCGCCGACGAGCTGCGTCTGTCTGACTATCTGACCGTCATTTCGCAGCACTGGCGGATGATCCTCGTGGTGACGCTATCGGCGCTGCTGATCGGCACCACGGTGGCGTTCGTGCAGACGCCGGTGTACCGCGCGGACGCAATGATCCAGGTGGACACCGCGAACGACGGCAACGGCGGCAATGCCAACGGCAACAAGGACGCATTGCAGACCATGGCGTCGATCTTCGACACCAAGGCGGTGACCTCGGCACAGATCGAGTTGCTCCGCTCGCGGCTCGTGATCGATGAGACGGTGCGCAAGCTCCATCTCGACATCACCGCGGCGCCGCATCATTTCCCCGTGATCGGCAAGATGTTGGCGCGCTGGCGCGGCAGCGACGGGCTTGCTCCGCCGCTGTTCGGCATGCCGCAGTACGGATGGGGCGGCGAGCAGATCACGGTCTCGTTGTTCGACACGCCTAAGGACATGTACGACAAGCCGTTTGCGCTGACCGTACTGCCGGACGACTCGTATGTGGTGACCGACGAAAGCGGCGCCGAAGTGTTGCGTGCGCGGACCGGACAACTCGCGGTCGGCACCACTTCGCGCGGCCCTGTGCGGCTGCAGATCGACCAGTTGATCGCACGTCCCGGCACGCAATTCAGTCTGAGCCGCGCGTCGACGCTCGATACGGTCAACAAGCTGCAGAAAGAACTCAATGTCGTAGAGACGACCGTGCAGTCGGGCATCATCGCGGTGACGCTCGAAGGCGCCGATAGCGAACTGACGGCGGCGATCGTCAATAACATCGCCCGCCAGTACGTGCAGCAGGACATCGACCGCAAGTCGGCCGAGGCCGAGCATACGCTGGCGTTTCTCGACCAGCAGTTGCCGCAGTTGCGCACCGAACTCGATCAGGCCGAGCAGCGCTACAACACCTTCCGCAACAAGGAGGGTACGGTCGATCTGAGCGAGGAAAGCCGGCTGCTGCTGCAACAGATCGTCGAGAACAAGACCAAGCTCGTGGACCTGCAGCAACAGCGCGCCGAACTGGCCACGCGCTTTACCGCAGCGCACCCCGCGGTAGCCGCGCTCGACGCGCAGATCGCCCAGTTGCAAAGCGTGCAGGGCGGCTTGACGCATAACGTGTCGACGCTGCCGGACACGGAACAAACCGCACTGCGGATGTTGCGTGACGTCCGCGTGGATACCGAGCTTTACACCAACCTGCTCAACAGTGCCCAGCAGTTGCGCATCGTCAAGGCGGGGCAGGTGGGTAATGTGCGCGTGGTCGACTATGCGGAGCCTGCTGACGATCCAGTCCGCCCGCAACGCGCGTTGCTGATCCTGATCAGCACCGGCCTGGGCCTCGTCCTCGGCATCCTCGCGGCATTCACGCGCAAGACGCTGTATGGCGGCGTGCAGAACACCACGGAAATCGAATCGCTGCTCGGCGTGCCGGTGTGTGCGGTAGTGCCGCGCAGCAACCTGCAGATTCGCGTGCAGCGCAATGTCGGCTTGCGTCGCGCCGGTGTGCACGTGCTTGCCGCCCAGGCGCCGGACGACGTCGCCGTGGAAGGCGTGCGCAGCCTGCGCACCACGTTGCAGTACGCGCTAACCTCGGCACGCAATAACGTCGTCATGCTGACCGGCTCGCGGCCGGATGCCGGCAAATCGTTCATGTCGGTCAACCTGTCTGCGCTGGTGGCTTCGGCACACAAGCGGGTGCTGCTGATCGACGGCGATATGCGGCGGGGCGATATCCACAAGCATTTTGGCTTGCCGCATACCCCGGGTCTCGCGGACGTACTGAATGGCGCAGATATTCAGGAGTGCGTGCTGCGCGACGTGCTGCCCGGCCTTGACGTCCTCACCAAGGGCGGTTTGCCGGGCAATCCATCCGAGCTGCTGATGAGCGACCGCTTCCGGACTTTGCTCGAACATTTCGGGCGGGTCTACGACCTGGTGATCGTCGATACGCCGCCGGTGCTGGCCGTGACCGACGCCGCGCTGATCGGCAAGCACGCGGGCACGACGCTGATGGTGGTGCGCCACGGCCGCCATCCGCCGACGGAAATCTCCGAAGCGCTTAAACGCCTTGTCAATGCAGGCGTCAACCTGCACGGCGTGCTGTTGACCGATGTGCCGCCGCCGAAGCTCAACCTGGGTGGCTACACCGGCTATTACGGATACGAAAGCCGCGCGGATTGACGCTGCGCGGGCGTCACAGATCGTGCGGTCAGGCTAGACGATTTCTACGCGCGCGCGGTGGGCCGCCGCACGTGCAGCACTGTAGTCAAACGTTTCGACGAGGGGAACACAATGGATCGTAAGGTCGCTTTGATAACCGGCGTAACAGGCCAGGACGGCTCGTATCTTGCCGATCTGCTGCTCGCCAAAGGCTACGATGTGCACGGTATCAAGCGGCGCACGTCGCTGTTCAATACCGATCGGATCGATCACCTGATGTGCGATCCGCACGTGGCCGACCGGCATTTCTTTTTGCATCACGGCGATCTGACCGATTCGTCGAGTATGGTCCGCATCATCCAGCGTGTGCAGCCCGACGAAATATACAACCTGGCCGCGCAAAGCCACGTTGCAGTGTCGTTCGAGGAACCGGAGTACACCGCCAATGCAGACGGCCTCGGCACGTTGCGGATTCTGGAGGCGATGCGCATTCTCGGACTCGAGAAAAAGACCCGCTTCTATCAGGCGTCTACCTCGGAACTGTACGGGCTCGTGCGGGAAACGCCGCAGAAAGAGACCACGCCGTTCTATCCACGCAGCCCGTACGCCGTGGCAAAGCTGTACGCGTACTGGATCACCGTCAACTATCGCGAAGCGTATGGCATGTATGCCTGCAACGGCATCCTGTTCAACCACGAGTCACCGGTGCGCGGCGAAACCTTCGTGACGCGCAAGATCACTCGCGCGCTCGCACGGGTTGCGGTGGGCCTGCAGGACGACATGTACCTTGGCAACCTGTCCGCCATGCGCGACTGGGGCCATGCGCGCGACTACGTCGAGATGCAATGGCTGATGCTGCAGCAGGAGGAACCCGAAGACTTCGTGATCGCCACGGGCCAGCAGTACAGCGTGCGCGAGTTCGTCCAGGCCGCAGCCGCCGAGTTGGGCGTGATGGTGCGCTTCGAAGGCCAGGGCGTGGATGAAGTCGGCATCGTGGACAGGGTGGAGGGCAAAGAAACACGCCTTTCGCCGGGTCACGTGCTGGTGCGGGTCGATCCGCGCTACTTCCGTCCGACTGAAGTGCAGACGCTGCTCGGCGATCCGTCGAAGGCGCACGCCAAAATGGGCTGGAGACCGACCACGCCGTTCCTGACACTCGTCAAGGAAATGGTGCGATCGGACTTCCAGATTGCGCGTCGCGACGCGCTGGTGACGCTGGCCGGTTTCAAGGCCCTCGAACATCACGAATAACATCGAGAGTGACGGTTATGGACAAGAGCGCACGCATCTTCGTGGCCGGCCATCGGGGTATGGTCGGCTCGGCACTGGTACGCCGTCTGCAGGAAGACGGCTACACGGACATTTTAACGAGAACGCACACCGAGCTGGATCTGCTCGATCAGAAGGCGGTGCAGCGCTTTTTCGCCGCTGAACACGTGGATGTCGTCCTGCTGGCGGCAGCGCGCGTGGGCGGCATTCTTGCCAACGCCACGCAGCCGGCTGACTTCATCTATCAGAATCTCGCCATCGAAACCAACGTGATTCACGCCGCCTATCAGGCAGGCGTGACGCGGCTCGTATTCTTCGGTTCGTCTTGCATCTATCCGAAGAACTGCCCGCAACCGATCGAAGAAGAATATCTGCTGAGCTCACCGCTCGAAGCGACCAACGAGCCTTATGCGATTGCCAAGATCGCCGGGCTAAAGCTATGCGAGGCGTACAACCGCCAGTACGGCACGAAGTTCGTCGCGCTGATGCCGACCAATCTGTACGGCCCGAACGACAACTACGATCTGCGCAGCAGTCACGTGCTGCCGGCGCTGATCCGTAAGGCACACGAAGCAAAACTGCATGGTGACAGCGTGCTGACCGTGTGGGGCACCGGCACGCCCCGTCGCGAGTTTCTGCATGTCGACGACCTGGCGGCAGCCACCGAGTTCGTGCTCGATCGCGAAGTGGCCGACGGATTGTTGAACGTCGGCATGGGCGATGACCTGTCGATCCGCGAGGTGGCGCAGCAGGTCGCCGAGGCGGTCGGCTTCGACGGCGAGATTGTTTTCGACACCTCGAAACCCGACGGCACGCCGCGCAAACTGCTCGATGTGTCACGTCTTGCACGTATGGGCTGGCGGGCACGCATTGGCTTGCATGAAGGGATCGAGGCGACCTATCGGGACTTCGTTACGCGCTTCGGCGCGGCCACGCTTTCCGAAGGGACGGTGTGACATGGCAACGGGTTCGGTCACGATCTTTCATAACGTGGTCTGGTCGCGCCACAAGGCTGTCGTTTTCTCGGCACTGCATACGATCTCGGCGGCGAGCCCGATCAAATATTCGATCGTTCAGATTTCCGAGACCGAACACTTCCGGCTCGGCTTTTCCGAGGTCGATTATTCATACCACCGCTATCCGATGCGCACGCTGTTCAACGGCTGCTACGAGGACGTGCCGACGTGGCGCATGATGTACCGTCTCACGATGGAAGTCCTGCGCACGCCGGCCGATCTCGTGGTGCTGCCGGGCTACCATCGGCCCGAGTACTGGGCGATGCTGCTTGCCTGCATTGCGACCGGCAAGCGCCGCGCGGTGTTCTGCGACTCCACCGGGCGCGACCGGCCGCGCCGCCTGCTGACGTCGATCCCGAAGCGAGTGTTTTTCTCCTTGTGCGACGGCTATTTCGGTTTTGGCGAGCGCAGCCGCGAATATCTGATGTCACTCGGCGCGAAACGTGAACGTATCTTCGTGCCGTGTCAGGCGGCGGCGTTACCGTGGTCGTTCGTGCCGGAGCGCGCGCTCGACGAGCGTCTGCATGCGCGCCGCAATCAGGACCCGGTGTTCCTGTTCGTTGGCCGGCTTTCGCAGGAGAAGGGCGTCGACGCATTGCTCGATGCGTTTGCCGCGATTCGCCAGCGCATTCCACAAGCAAAGTTACGCATCGTCGGCACCGGCCCGCAGGGCGAGCAGCTGCAGAATCGGGTGAACGAAAGCGGACTCGGTGAAGCCGTGTGCTTCGTCGGTAGTCTGCAGGACGAAGGGTTGTCGCGCGAATATTTCGGCGCATCGTGCCTGGTGCTGCCGAGCTTTAGCGAGCCGTGGGGTCTTGTCGTGAACGAAGCGCTCAGTCATGGCTGTCCGGTGGTGGTCAGCGACAACTGCGGCTGCGTGCCCGAACTCGTGATCGACGCCGTGACGGGGTACGCGTTCCGCTCCGGCGACGGCGCGTCGCTGCATCGCACGATGCTGAAGGCCCTCGAGGCGTTTGCGGATACGGAGAAAACCGCGCGCGCCTGCATGGACGTCATCCAGCGCTTCGATCCACCGAATGCGGCATCGAACATTGCACGAGGCTGCGCGGTGATGCTCGCAAGCTAGCTTGACGAGGCCGTGGTTGAAAAAATTGACACGCAGGCGCCGGCGCGCGCCGCGTGATGTGCCGAATGGGGATGGGTATGAAAATACTGATTGTTGGGCTCAACTACGCGCCAGAGCTCACCGGAGTCGGCAAATATACCGCCGAGATGGCGGAAGCACTGGTCTCCGAAGGTCATGAGGTGCGGGTCGTCTGCGGGCCGCCGTACTACCCGCAGTGGCGCGTCGCCGAAAGCTTCAGCGCCTGGCGCTATCGCCGCGAAATGCGCAACGGGGTGCGGGTGCAGCGGGTACCGCTGTGGGTGCCGGAAAGGCCCACCGGCGTTGCGCGTCTCCTGCATCTGGCGAGCTATTCGCTGACGTCGCTGCCGGTGCTAGCGGCGCAACTCGTGTGGCGTCCCGAGGTTGTGATGAGCATTGCGCCGAGCCTCATGAGCGCGCCTGCCGCCTGGCTCGTGGCACGTTTGAGCGGGGCGCGCGCGTGGCTTCACATTCAGGACTACGAGGTAGACGCGGCGTTCGATCTCGGACTCATTCAGGGCTCGCGTGCGCGGCGTGTCGCGCTTGCGATCGAGCGCTGGCTGTTGACGCGCTTCGACGTCGTGTCGAGTCTCTCCACCAGGATGGTCGAGCGCGCCGTCCTCAAGGGAGTCGATCCGCTCAAGGCGTACTGTTTGCCGAACTGGGTCGATACCCGCGCCATCGTTCCCCTCGTGCACGCCCGCTATTACCGCGAGCTGCTCGGACTCGAGAAGCGCAGTTTGCCGCAGACGGTGATTCTGTATGCCGGCAACATGGGATCGAAGCAAGGACTTGAAGTGCTGGCCGAAGCTGCGGTGCAACTTGCGGGGCGCACGGACATCAGTTTCGTGTTTTGCGGCAACGGGCCGGCGCGGGCGATGCTCGAAGCGCGTTGCATGGACCTGCCGAACTGCAGTTTTATGGCTTTGCAACCTGCGCGTCAGTTGAACCAGTTGCTCAATCTCGCCGACATTCACGTGCTGCCGCAACGCGGTGGCGCTGCGGATCTGGTGATGCCATCGAAGCTCAACGGCATGCTGGCGAGCGGCCGCGCGATTGTCGCGATGGCATGCCCAGGCACCGAGCTCCATGACGTCGTGGCGCCGCGCGGAGTGGTTGTGCCGCCCGAGAACGTCGGCGCGCTGGTTGAAGCAATCGTGACGCTGGCCGCCGATCCGGCACGTCGTGCAGCGCTCGGTGCAGCGGGACGCGAATATGCCGAACGCGCATTGTCGAGCACAAGCGTGTTCGGTGCGTTGAACAGGAAACTACTGGAGTTGTGTGGACGGGATAGCGCGGTGGTAAGCGGCGCTGAGGGCGCTGGTCCTGGCGGTGTCGTGCGAGGCCCGAACACGGGCAACGGTCTGGTACAGGAGAAGTTGGCGGCTGCACCGCTGGAGCCGACCCAGGTCGACTGAGCGTGATCGCCCCGCTGGACGCGCGGCTTTTACCAGGGCGACTTGTAGATTTCGCGTTGACCGGCACCGGCTGCTGCACCGCCGCCATAGAGCTGTTGTGTCGCCTTGCTGCTGCCGTAGAGCTGCTGTGCGGCGATATTCGGATCCTCGCTCAACACGCCTGTGGCGACGCCACGGCCCGCAGTGGCGGCATTGCCGCCAGCCTTGAGTCCTGGGGTGCCGGCGTTTGCGGTGCGCAGGGCAACACCGCCGGGCTGAGGCGTGCCGGGGGTGGCGAGCATATGTTCGACCGGCGTGACGCCACGGCCTTGCGGATTGGCCGCCGTAGCAGGAACGTTTTGCTGCTGGTCGTCGTCAAGCGTCTGTGCGCGGTAGACCTCGCCATACGCAGTCGGGCCGCCCAGTAGCGAGGCATCGTTAGTGCCGGGTGCAAACGCGGCCCGGTCGCCAGCGCGATTCGCAGCGGCAGCTGCGCCTGCTGCTTCGGCAGCGGGGGCGTTGCCGTAGGTTGCAAGCGACTGGCCATAGCTCGCAACGCAGGTTGCAGTGCTGGCCAGTGCGAGGGAGAAGGAGAGCGTGATGCGCAGGGCACGAGGTTTCATGGCAAGGCGTCCGGGGTACTACAGGTTGGCGGCACGCGCTATCGCGCTGCGTCATGCTAATGGTAGTGTCAACCGCGCAACGTCCCTAATAAGATGCCAGTCCAAAGCCGACAAAGCCTGTGCGCATCAAGCCAATCGTCGCTAGCAAGAACGAAACCTTGCGAGGACTGTGCCAATTTATTACGTAATGCTACAAGGCGAAATAGTGCCTGGCAGCGACGATGGACGAAGGTCCACATCGAGGTAGCAGCATGCAAGTGGAGCGCAATACTCAGATGAAACGCGACGAACTCAACGAACTCGATGCAGCGAGGGAATGGCAGGCGGATGCCGCAAAGGCGACGCCGGCGCTTTGCCCGGTCATCGATCTCAGCCTCGCGGGCAAGGGCAATTATGTGCGGCAGGTGAGCCGCCTGACCGAAGCGTTGTGGTTCGTGGTGGAAGCGTGCGTCATCAACAACAAGCTGGTGCCGTTCTCGGCGTTGCGCGTCACACTGTTGCGCTGGTTCGGCGCGAAGATCGGCCCCAACTGTCGCTTCGTGCATCCACTCCGCATCAAGGCGCCATGGAATCTCGAGGTCGGTGCGAACTCGTGGTTCGGCGTCGATGCGTGGATCTATAACCAGGCGCTGATCCGTATCGGCTCGAACGTGTGCATCTCGCAGGGCGTTTTTCTCACCGCCGGTTCACACGATTACGCCACCAACATGGATCTGCGCGTGGCGCCGATCGTGATTGAAGACGGTGCGTGGATAGCGTCGAAATGCGTCGTGCAGATGGGCGTGACGATCGGCCGTTCTGCGCTCGTGACGCCGCTTTCGGTGGTGCATCGATCGCTGGCGGCCAACGGTGTCTATGGAGGCAATCCGGCGCGATTTATCAAGCAGCGGTTTGCGCCACAACGCGTGCAGTAATGCGTGATAGCGCACACCGTTGTTCGCAATCCGCATGAAAGATAGATGGCAGTACTTGGCGTATTCGGGACCGTTCATCCCGGGCGACAGCAGACCGTATCGAGCGGCATGTCGACAGCAGTGCAGAGGTGCCTGAACACGTACCACTGAATGTCGCCGCGGGCCAGGTGGCGGCATGGCAAGTGCGTGTACCGCAAAGGTCCTCGGCAGTGCTCAGGAACATTGGGTGGCACGGCGTGGAGTGCCGGTACGGCGGCTGCACAAGAATCACGGGAGCGGGGATGTTCATCGACAGCCGGGGTGTGGAAGAGCGGTCGGTCATTAGGACCACCGTTTGCATAATCGGAGCAGGCGTAGCCGGTATTACGTTCGCGCTCGAAATGAACAAGCTCGGCATCGACACATGCCTGCTCGAGAGCGGCGGTTACAAGGCCGACGACGAAACACGCGACCTGTATCGCGGCGAGAACGTCGGCATTCCCTATACGTTCGCGGATGGCAGCCGCAGCCGCTTTCTCGGCGGCAGCAGCAATTGCTGGGGTGGCTGGTGCCGCCCGCTCGATCCCTGGGACTTCGAAAAGCGTGGTTGGGTCAAAGACAGCGGCTGGCCGTTCGGGCTCGAGGAACTGAAACCCTATTACGCGGCGACGCATGGCTTGCTCAAGCTCGGACCGCAGAATTTCGATCCGGCGTTTTGGGAGAGCTCGATCAACCGTTCCGATGTGCGCCGGCATCCGCTGCCGAGCGGCAACGTACGCGACACGATCTCGCAGTTCAGCCCGCCGGTGCGCTTTGGCAAACTGTACCGCGGCGAATTGCAGAAGTCGCACCATGTGCGCGTCTTCCTTAACGCCAACGTGCTCGACATCGACACGGATACCCAGGCGCAGAACGTTTCGCGCGTGCAGGTCGTCACGCTGAGCGGGCGCCACTTCGTGGTGACTGCAAAGATCTTCATTCTGGCCACGGGCGGCATCGAGAATGCGCGTCTGCTGCTGGCGGCCAACAAGGTGCAGGCGGTGGGTCTCGGCAATGGCCACGATCTGGTGGGCCGGTATTTCATGGACCATCCGCGCATCATGTCGGGCAGCATTCGCTTCAATCCGGCGTGGGCGCGCAACAAGCTCTACGACATCAAGTATCACTACCAGAACGACGCGGTGAAGGCTCACGGCCAGCATATCTCGTCGCAGTTCGCGCTGACCCAGGAGGTGCTCGAACGCGAGAAGCTGCTCAACGCGCGCGTGTGGTTCTATTCGATGTTCTATGGTGAGAACACCGATGGTGCTGAAGCACTGATCCGCTGCAAGCAGGCCTTGCTGAAAAAGGACCAGCCGGGCTGGAGCCTGCGCCGCGATATCGCCACGATGGCGTTGCATCCGGTCGAGGCTGGCTGCTTTGGCGCGGCGCGCCTGTTTCAGCCGCGCGCGCTGATCACCGACGTGAAGTTCCAGACCATCGTGGAGGCAGAGCCGAATCGCGATAGCCGCGTGACCTTGTCGACGCAGCGCGACCGTCTCGGCATGCAGCGTGTGAAAGTGGACTGGCAGTTGACGGAACTGGTGAAGCGCACCTTCGACCGCACCAACGCATTGCTCGCACAGGAGATGCAACTGGGCGGGGTGGCGAGCGTCTCGCTCGATGCACCGCTCGAAGGGCGGCCATGGCCGGAACAGATCGAAGGCACATGGCACCACATGGGGACCACCCGCATGCACGATTCGCCGCGCCAGGGTGTAGTGGATCGCGATTGCAAGGTGCATGGCATTGCCAATCTGTACGTAGCCGGCAGTTCGGTGTTTCCGACCGTGGGCGCAAATTTCCCGACCATCACGATTGTGGCCCTGACGTTGCGGCTCGCCGAACACGTGGCGCACGCGCTCAAGGGCCGCGAGCCCGGGCTGCAGGCGAACCTCGCTACGCTGACGCAAGCGCCGGCGGCGGGTGGGGAACTGGTGGGCGAAAAATTGCCGTTCGCAGCCGAGGTGCGGCCGTTGGGCGAGGATCTGCTGTTTCTGGCGAAGAAGTGAGGAGAAGCGCGGGCGCCCGGAGTTGGGGCGCGCGTGGGGCTCTGGGCTTTGGCGACTATGCTTCGGTAACCTGACTAAACCTAACCTTGCCCCAGCGCTAGCGGCGAACGCTCCTCTGCGCCTTGCTTGCGGCGGCCCTGCTGCAGCACACGCAGCAGATCGGCCGACATTGCATCCACCGTGAAGTGCTGCTCGAAGCAGTGCAAGGCCTGCTTGCGCATCTTCTGCGCATCGGTTGCGTCGAGTTGCAGCCAGCGGGTGAGGCTGGCGAGTGTGCCTGCAACCGTATCAGGCGCCACGAAGCCCGCACCATCCGCTTCGACTTCGCGCCAGATATTCACCTTGTCGGAGATCAGCGCTGGCAGGCCACAGGCGAGCGCTTCGGCCACAGCAATGCCGAAGTTCTCCTGGTGTGACGGCAGGACGAACGCATCAGCGGCATAGAACGCCCCCCACTTTCGATCGTCCTGCAGCATGCCAGTCCATGTGACGCGGCTCTCGATCGCGAGTTTGGCACTCAGGGTCTTCAACGTCGCGTTCCACTGGCCGCCGTCCGGGCCGGCCATCACAAGATGTGCCGCTGGATCGAGATCGCGCGCCGCGGCAAACGCCTGCAACAGCAGGTCACAACCCTTCTTGGGATGGATACGGCCGAGGAACAGGATCAACCGCTTGCCGCGCAGGGCCGGATAGGTCGCGTAAAACGCTTCGCGCAAACTTCCCGCGTCGGCGGGCGGCCGGTTGGTCCCGAACGCGACGACTTCTTCATTGACCCGGTAGAGGCGGAACGATTCGCGCGCGAGGCGACATTCTTCCTGGGCGGTAAACATCACACGCGTCGCATCGCGCAAGACCCGGTACTCGGCCCACGGCCAATAGAGGGACTTCTTGAGATGCTTGAGCGGGTAGGTGCGCTTGAACCATGGATCCAGCATGCCGTGCGGAAACACGTAATACGGCACGTCGAGATGCCGCAGTGCTTTCCAGGCGGCGTAGCCGTGGTACTGCCATAGACCGTTGACGATCACGGCATCGAATGAGGCAGCGTGTGCCTTGAGCCACGGCACCAGCTTCGGCGTGAGGCCGTACGAGCCTCTGGCGGGGCCGAGTGCATGAACGGGGAGTGGGAACGATTCGAGCCATGGCGCAGACGGGTCGTCGACAGTCGCGACTTCAATCCGATGGCCGAGCGCTGTCATGTTCACGCCGCTTTGCCGCACGCCTTCCGTGGGACCACCTGCGCGCGGGTCGAGCGTCGACAGCAAATGCAGAATCTTCATGGCACCGTATTCCCCCCAATTATGGTTTCGAATATAGCAGTGCACATTCGCGTAACCGCCTCGCGAGGCGCAAGGCGGCTAGCCTTCGGCGTGAATCGACTGCTGCCTTGGTACGTCTTCGCACACGGGTGTTGGAGTTCGCCAACAGTACACACAATGGCCGTGAAAGCCGTGATGTTGGCGGATCAAACCGTATCCGTCACAAGAAGATAAGAGGACGGATCGCGGAAACACGTTTTGAACACGTCAATTCCGTGTCAGGGGGAAAAATCATGCGCTGGTTTGGGACAGAAAATAGCAAAGGGCCCCAACGCTCGATCGAGCTCGATTTCATTCGGGGCATTGCGATCATTGCGGTGATGGGTTTTCATTTCCACAGCGTACAAACGGGCAGTGCGATTATCGCGGCCATCGAGTATCCGCTGAAGAGTTTCGGCCGTGAAGGGGTCAACTTGTTCTTCACGTTGAGCGGTTTCCTCGTGGGTGGGCTGCTGCTCAAGCAGTATGCCAAGGTGGGCCACATCGATGCGCGACGCTTCATTATCCGGCGGATCTTCAAGATCTGGCCCGCCTACTATGTGCTGATCCTGTTCCATGTGCTCTCGGGACGCCATCCGGCCAGCACTTTCCTGGTTCAGAATCTCACGCATATGCAGAACTATCTGGGCTCCTCGATTAGTCAGACGTGGAGTCTGGCGGTCGAAGAGCACTTCTATCTGTTTCTGCCAGCACTCCTGATGATCGTCGCGGCGCTCAGACTGCGGGCGAATGCGGTCATCGCCACGCTGCTGACCATCTGCGTGATCGTACTGGCGGCGCGCTGCGCGGTGGTCGCGAACGGCAATCTGGATGCCGCGTTCTTCTACACGCAATACCGCATCGACAGCCTGCTGTTCGGCGTGATTCTGGCGGCGGTGTACTGGATGAAGCCGGAGCTTTATCGCCGCCTGGCCGCGCACAAGAAAACCCTGATAGCGCTGGTGCTGGCGCTTGTTGCATGGCTCGTGCTCGCCACGAAGAACATTCCGCTCGACGAGAGCATCGGTTACACGATCCAGGCGCTCGGCTTTTGCGCGTTGATCGTGCTGACCATCGAGTACTCGCAGAAGCTGCGCGAAGCATGGCTGTTCCGTGCGGTGGCGTGGATCGGCGTCTACTCGTACGGTATCTACCTGTGGCACTCGCTGGCGCTTGCACCCGGCGACATGTTGATCCGCAAGTTCGCCGCATTGCATGTGCCGGCCATCGCCGCATGGGCGCCGGTGCTGATCGCGCAGTTTGCGATTGCGATCGTGATCGGCTATGTGACGACGCGCGCCATCGAGTTCCCGTTCCTGCGTATCCGCGATGCGATTTTCCCGGCTCGCCGCAAGGGCGCGAAGGGCGAGGGCATGCCGGAGGAACTGGAAGTGCCGGCGGTCGGCGGACAGGTCTCGTAACAGAGGAACCCCACTGGCAGGCATTGCTTAGGGGTTCTTCGCTTAAATCCCTGCTCAGGGAACTGCTCAAGGAGCCACTTATGGGCGTGGCACTGCCGCCTGAGTGGGCAGTGAGGCCGCGCCGCGAGTCTGGCGCGCCGACGACACTTGAATCGCGGACTGCAGCGTCTGCTTGAAGTGAGCCAGGGTGTTGCGCTCGAGCAGATGGCCGTTCGATGCGCCCGGCCTCACCCAGATGGAATCCAGCAGCGTGTCGAGAGCCTGATTGATCGAGTCTGGCGTGAGATCGTCGATCACCGGGCCCAGTTCGCCGTCCCGGCAAAACCAGCCAATCAGTCCGTCCGCTGTGGCGATGACCGGCCGCCCTGCGCGATACGCCTGCACCAGCACGCCGCTCATGCCGTAGTGTCCTTTATAGCCGAGCCAGATGATGTCGCAGGCCGAGAAGAGATCCTGTTCGGCGTCGCTGTCGATGAAGCGGTCGAGCACCACGGGCTCGGGGCTCAGTTGCGCGAGCGCGTCGCGCAGAGGCGCTCGTGCGTCCTTCTCCTGGGCGCCGGCGATCACCAGCGTCGGTGCGTCCTCTCGCGCAGCCAGCGCCTCGATGAGCTCGAAGATGCCCTTGCGTTCGCCGATCGAGCCATACACCAGCACATACTGCCCGTAGCCGGGCAGACCGAGCCGCTCGCGGGCGAGCCACGGGTCGCCAGGCACGGCATCAGGGGAGGGGTCGGCGAGATACTGCACCGGCGCAGCGCCGGGTTCAGGATGGCTCGCGCACCAGTCGGAGAGCGTCGGGTCGATGGTCAGCAAGGTTTTCAGGCCGCTTGTCCGCACTGCGCGGCGAAATAGCTGCTCCTTGATGGCATTGACCAGCGGACGGCGCGGTGCGCGCACGCCAGCCTCGTGATGATGGAAGGCCGCACGCATCGTGATGCCGATCCACGGTGTGTTGCCGAACGGTGAGCCGAGAAATGGCAACGCATAAAAGAAGTAGTCCACATACGGTACGACTGCCAGCACCACGCGGTACTCGCGGCTGACGGTGCGATAGATGTGCTGGAAATGGCGGAAGTAGCGCACGTAGCTCACTGAGCTGAGGCTCGCGCGGCTCGCTTCGGCAGGCGGGTCGACGAAGGTGATCTGCAGGTCCGCGTTGCTGCCGGTGCCGTTGTCGTTGCGGTTACCGGCGGCAAGGCGTTGCGCAAGCGGATGCGTCGCGTTCGCCGAGGCGGTCACGATGACGCACTGGTAGCCGGCTTCGACACACGCTTGTCCGGCCCACTCGGCATAGCGCCAACGGTGTCCGGAGAAGTCGGGTTCGATCACGAGGATAGTGTCTTTTGTCATACCCCGAAGGTAGCGAAAAACATTGTCACAGGCCTGCGCGGGGCCGATATCGGCTAGGAGATGGCGGTCCCCGCATAAACAGCCGCGTTACCGTGTCAGGCATGCTGTAGCAAATACTAAAGGGGAGGTCCGCTGTGAGATCGATCAGGGTTCCGCTTGTCTCGATGAGGCCTGCTTTCAATAGCAGTGCGGCGACCTGGGTCCTGATCCAGCAGATTGTCGTACGTGGCCTCGTGGCGATCAAATTTCTCGCGATTGGACGTCTGCTCGGACCGTCTGCGATCGGTAGCGTCAGTGTCGCGTTGCTCGCGGTGGCGATTGCCGAGTCCCTGAGCGATACCGGCCTCGCCCAGGCCGTGGTGCAGGCGAAGAGCACGCCCACTCGCACGGAACTCGGTGCGGTGTGGACGACGCTGACCACACGTGGCGCCATGATTGCGCTGCTGTTGATCGCGCTTGCACCGCTCATGAATTCGCAATTCCATCTGGGCGGTTCGCTGTTGCTGTTGCAACTGGCCGCTGCGTTGCCGCTGATCCGTGGCCTCGCCTCGCCAGCATATTTCATGCTTCAGCGCGAGCGGAGTTTTCAGCAGCTGGCTGGCGTCGAAACCTCAGCGGCGTTTACCGATTGCGCGCTCGGACTCGCGTGTGCCTGGGCGGGTACAGGTGCTTACGCCATGTTGATCGGCATGATCGCCGGAGAGACGCTGAAGACGGCGCTGACGTGGACCACGATGTCGCCACGGCCGCCGGTTCGTCTGTCGTGGCACGGCATTGGTCATTACGTGAACTTCAGCCGCTGGATCTGGGCGGGCAGTATCGTCAACCTGCTGCTCAACCAGTTCGACAAGGTGCTGGTCGGCAAACTGCTTGGGCCGGCGGCGCTGGGCGCTTATCAGATGTCGTCGAAGTTTGCGCAGATGTTGCTCGCGGACGCGGCCATCGCCATGCAGCAGTACCTGTTTCCGACCTTTTCCGCCCATCATCGGCGCGAGGACGGCTCGGCGCAAAAGCTGTTTGTGCGCTACTTTGCCATCGCTACGGTTGGGCTGGTGCTTCTGGTGCTCGTGTTGCGCGCCGTCGCCGGGCCGCTGTTCATGTTCGTGCTCGGACCGGCCTGGATGTCTGCGGTACCACTCTTCAGGATCTTTGTCATCAACATGGCGATCGGCTCGCTCATCGCCGTGCTGGTTGCCTACGTGCGTGCAATCGGGTTGCCGAAGGTAGCGACCCAGGCTGCGGTTCTGCAGATCATCACGCTCGTCATCACCGTGCCGCCTGCGACGCACTTCTGGGGCGTCACGGGTGTGGCGTGGTCCATGACAGTGGGTCTCGTCGGCAGCGCCGGCTGGATGTTTTACCGGAGTGTGAAGAGGACGTGATGCAGGTTTTTGAGTGCCCACGTGTCGTCGACGGGGCGCAGGATCTCTGGCGAAGCGGTGCCTGGCGATCGCCCGCGGGATCGAAGGAGTGATCGCATGAGCGCACATTTTTCACATGCTGCGAAGCAGGGCGTCACGCGCAGTGTGTGCAGCGGTTACGAACGGCTAGCCAGTCGACGCGCCGGTCCTCATGGCGGGACGGCAGCACCTCTTCACGGGAAGAGCGGCATGAGCATCAAGGTGACACGAACGGCGCTTCCGGAAGTCAAGATCGTCGAAACAGACCTGTTCTGCGACGAGGCGGGCAGCTCGTTCGAAACATTCAACGCCGACGAATTCGCCGAGTCGGTGGCCGGTGGCGTCGAATTCGTACAGGACGATCATTCACGCTCGAAGTGCGGCGTGTTGCGTGGTCTGCATTACCAGATTCACCGCCCGCAGGGCAAGCTCATGCGTGTAGTAGTGGGAGACGTCTTCGATGTGGCGGTGGATGTCCGCCTTAGTTCGCATACCTTCGGAAAATGGATCGGCGTGCATCTGAGCGCAGCCAACCGCCGGCAAATGTGGGTGCCGCCCGGATTCGCGCATGGCTTCGTGGTGATGTCGGATATGGCCGAGTGCCTGTGCAGGGCAACCGACTACTGGTATCCCGAACACGAGCGCAGCATCCTGTGGAGCGACCCGGATATCGGCATCGACTGGCCGATCGAGTTTGCGCCCATCCTCGCGCCCAAGGACGAAGCCGGCAAGCGGCTGTACGAGAGCGAGTTTTACGCGTAGGCAGGCATTACGCGTAATCGCTTCTGCTTCTGTCTCGTCGCCAGGCTGCGCTATTGCATGCCCGGCATTCCGGACGAGCCCGGCACACGAGTCACCCCGGGCACACCAGGCAGGTGCGGCATGCCCTTCACACCCGTGACGCCCGCGTTCAGCCTGGCGCGCGCAACGTTGATCGGCATCGCGCGGCGAGTGCGTGCTACGTGCATCCGATGCAGGTGCGCGTGCATCGAGATCATCAGGCCCAAGGCGACACCGAACACCAGCCCCGCAAAGCGTGGGCCGAGCGGATTGCCACCTATCGACGTCGCCGGCAAGGCCGCCACCATCAGAATCGCGCGTCCCATCACCGGCAGGTACAGTGAATTGGGTGCGACTGCCCGCCATTTTCTGTAAGCGATGCAGCAGCGGTAGAGCGAGTAGAGCAGCGCTAACGGTAGCGCAAGACCGAATACGATGCCGCCTGCGAACAACTGGTAGACCCAGAAGTTGTGCCCGGCGAACCACTCGTGGATTGCGTAGAAGTCCTTGGCACTGATCTGTCCTGCCAGATCCGGTAAATACGACGGAGAGTAGCGGTAATAGTGTCCATAGCCCTTGCCGAACAGCAGCGAATCGGGCGAAGACGTGATCTGGTCATACTGATCCTTCATTTCAGCCAGACGCGTTATCGTGGTGGGATCTCTGCCCGACTCGGTCGCCTTCGATGCGGACATGCGGATAGTCCAGTGTTCGGCGACGGTCGGGAAGAACGAGGCTCCGCCTGCGATCACCGCACCGCAGATGACGGCGACGAGCGCCGCGCGCAGCACTGCGCGCATCAGACGATGGATCGACGGCGCACCCAGCCAGGTCGCCAGCATGAGCAGGAGCAGTGTGCCCAGCATCAGGCTTCGCGTAACGCTTAGCAGTTCGATCACCACCGTGATCATGAAGATGAAGATAGAGAACTTGGTAAAGCGCTTCGCAATGACGAATTCGTGGAGCAGGGCAGCCTGAAGGACCAGGAAGGTGGGGGAGACGATGCGGTAGCGGACGTCGTCGAGACCGGTGGCCGTGGTTTTCATGCCGTACACCAGCGTGAACAGCAGACAGAGGACGTTCGCCCAGAACAGGGCCTTCTCGATCTGCCCGATGCGTTGTTCGTGCCAGGGATGGCACATTACCCGGTAGCCGAGCAGGAACAGCAGAAATGGCAGCAGAACGCGCAGGTAGTTGCCGAAATCGTTACCTTCCAGCAGTTGCGGCACGATGCTGCCGAGGACAGTCACCATCACCGCAACGCTGACGATCGAACGAAGCTTGGCCTTGCGTGCAAAGCGTGGTGCAATCAGTTCGAGGACGAAGCCGGCGCCTAGCACCGGTATGACGAGCAGGATCTGCGCGAGATGGCTGCGCGCGTCGTCGGCCGCCTTGTAGTCCAGCGCGAGCGGCAACAGGAAGATCCATAGCCAGAACGAAGTGAAGAAATTGCGCATCACGGGCTCTCTCTTGTTCCACATGGATCGCCCCGGCAGATGGTATTTGCCATGACCGTATCCCCCTTTTTTTCTGAATATAACAGTGGGTACCCCGCCATTCGGACGCGCGGCGTCAAACGACTAATTTTCGGCGGCGCCGCACGGATCGGTGGCGCACACTCGTCAGGTTGATCGTCTACGGCCTGTCTGCGAACGCCGCTATGTTGGCGGGCGAGCGCGTATAGCTCAGTGGACCATTAATTCATCGCACGTTTATCGATTGCGCGGAGGCCAGGTGAAATCAGTTTTGGTATGCGGGCCAGGAGCCAATGTGGGTGGGCCGGGGAGCATGGCACGCTTTCTGACGCACATGACCGGGGCGCTCAGGTCGCACGGTTGCGAAGTCATCGTGCTAGGGGCGAAGGAGCTGGAAGACGCGCAGCGGAATCATGCCGTATTGAGAATCCTCGGCAGGCTGCACGTTCCCTGGCTCGTGATTTACTGGGCTTTCGTGTTCGATGCGTGGCGCTCGGCGGGTTATCCGTTGATTGTCGTGACATCCCAGGAATACGTGGTTCCGTTCGCATTTTCAAAGCAGATTCCGATCTATCACGACATCATCCAGTACTTCTATCCGCGCAACAGAAAGTCGCTTCTGTTTTATCGCTACTACCTGCCATGGGCTTCCAGAAAAATGGGCTTTATTTACAGCGTGACCCATGCGACTGGACGCATGATCAATCAGGTCTACGGAAAGTTGCCGTACCACATCTGCGGCGTTCCGATAGACAGGCAGTTTCTGTCCTCTGTCGGCGAGGCGCCTGCCGGTGAACGCTACGAAGCGGTGTGGGTGGGGACGTTGGCTGAGCACAAGAACTATCAGCGCGTGCTGGGATACGTCAAGGAAGACGCCGAGGGCACGGGGACTGTCGCGATGGTCGTGCCGCGCGAGGCGGCGCCGGTTCTGACGCAAGAGGTCGAGGCGCTAGGGCTCGCAAAGAGAATCAAGGTATTCACGGGCCTGAGCGATGACGAACTTTCGAGTATTTACCGTCGTTCCGCCACGGTCATTTCGACCTCGGACCTCGAGGGCTTCTGCATGCCGGTTCTCGAAGCGGCGCTGTGTGGCTGCCGTCCGGTCGTTCCTGACCGCGCAACTTTCAGGGAGAACTTCGGTGGCTTCGGCGTGCTGGTGCCGCAAGGTGCCGCTTACGGCGCATATATAAAGCATGCAGAAGCTCACTTCGAACGAAGCGAAATCATGGAGGGGGCGCAAGCTCACGACAAGGTCGTGCGTGACAGGTGGAGCGCAAGCATGGATGAAATCGCGGCCGCGGCGATCGTCGGCAGCACGGGCGAAATTGTCCGCGAGTGTGGTCACTTCGTTTGATACACGCCCGCTTTCCTGCTGCAAGCCTTGGCGGCGGCCACCCGGCCGCCCGGCGATGTATGCAGTTTTTACGACATTTTTTCTTGCGGGTGCTCACAGGCCAAATCTACACTTCAATCACCTGATGATGAATGTGGATGGTCAAGGTGAGTATGAATCAGCGCGCAGCCCTGCAGCAGCCCCAGCGGATCGAGTATGTCCGGCGCGGCCTTGGCCGTATCGAACTGCGGCGCTTCGATCCGGCGCGCGATTCGTTCGATGCGCTCACAACCATGCTGCATCGCGCGTTTGAGCGGCTCGGCACGATGGGCCTGAACTGTAGCTGCGTCGATCAGAGCGTCGCGGTGACGCGTTCGCGGGCTTCACGCGGCGATTGCTACGTGGCTGTATGCGATGGCCGCATCGTCGGCACCATGACCTTGTATGCGCCCGATCGCGAGTCGCCTTGCGAACTGTACTGCCGCGACGATATCGCGAGCCTGCGCCAGTTCGGCGTCGAACCGGCCTGGCAGGCGCGCGGCATCGGTACGCTGCTGCTGGCCTTCGCCGATCACTGGGCGGCCACCCGCGGCTATGCGGAACTCGCTCTGGATACCCCGCAGCCCGCTGCACATCTGGTTGCGTTTTATCGCGGCCACGGCTTTCGCATTGTCGACTTCATGCGCTTTGACGGCAAACGCTACGACAGCGCGATTCTCAGCAAACCCGCAGTGGCGGCGCGAACCCTCGCCACGTGGTCGCAGCGGCTCGAACTGCCGCGCCGCCAGATTGCCCGCGCGGCATAGGCTGCCATGCGAGACCCCCTAAACAAACCAGCAGAAGGACCGAAGAAAGAGATGGTGCACCCAAGACCGGGGATGATGTTCCGGGGCATGCTCAAGGTCGTGTTGATCGCGATTGCGGCAAGCCAGATCCTGACCACTGCGTTCACGGTGCTTGCACGGCAGATCGACGCGGGCATCTCGCCGCAGATTGTTTCCGTGTTCGGTTTCGTGACCTGCGGACTCGTTTCGATGTGGCTGCAGGCCGACGCGCGCCGCGCGTTCAGCTTTGCCAAAGAGAAGGGTTTTGTCGCCGCCGCGCGCGACGGTCAACCGGGGCCGCGCATCGCGGCCGATTGTCCGCGGCGCTGGCTGGTCGTGCTGCATATCGAGCTTAATCCTGCGGCTGCGGCGCTCTGATCTCATCGAGGCGCAGTCGCAAACTGGGCCGCAACTATTGCAATCCGGAGGCGCAACAATTGCAATGCGCGACGGCCCAGTCCGGTGTTCCTTTGGCCCTCGCTAGCCGTCAGCGTCGCACCACGCCCATCAGCAAGGTCACGAGGAAGATCACGATAAAGATAAAGAACAGGACCTTGGCGATCTCAGCGGCGCCGGCGGCGATGCCACCGAAACCGAACACTGCAGCGATGATGGCAATGATGAAGAAAATTGCAGCGTAGCGAAGCATGGGCGTCTCCTCGTTGGATGGCTGGAATGGTCGAAGCGGCGGACGTCGGTCTGCGCTGCGCCTCAACGGCTCAGCACGCGCGTGCCACTGAGCGTCTGGCAGCAACTCCTGTGCCCGTCACAGCGAACGGGCCTGAATCGAGGCAAGGCCGAGCGGCGTTGCTTGCCAGGCCGTGACGCGGTCGCGGCCGGCTTCCTTGGCGCGATATAACGCGGCGTCGGCCTGGGCAAGAAGCTCGGCGGCCGGTATGGCCGCCTCGGGCTGCGAAGTCGCGACACCCACCGAGACGCTTACGCAGCCCGCGTCGGTGAACGGGGCCGCGACGGCGAGGCGTGCGACTGCCGCGTGCACGTTTTCGGCAAGCTTCGTGGCCATCTCGTGGTCGCAGTCCGGCAGCACGACGACGAACTCTTCGCCACCGAAGCGCGCTACAAAATCGCCGCTGCGCCGCAGACTGGCCTGCAGCGCACCGGCAACGGCGACCAGGCATTCATCGCCGCGCAGATGCCCGAGCGTGTCGTTAAAGCGCTTGAAATGATCGATGTCCACCATCAGGATCGACAATGCACGTCGCGCCGTTTGGGCATGGCCCAACGCCATGGGGTAGCGCTCGTCGAAGTAGCGGCGATTGAAGATGCCGGTCAGGCCGTCGCGCGACGCGAATTCGCTCAGCCTTGCATTGGCCGCGTGCAACTCGCGATACAGGTGACTGATTTCCCAGATCAGCACGCCGAGCACCATGCTCGAAGCCAGCACCGATTCGAGCCGGGCCACGTACCAGCCGATGCTATAGCGCGAGTTCGCCGCAATCGTCACCAGCACGTCGCCAAGTCCGGCAAAGAGGGCTACGCCCAGCCAGAGTTCGAGCAAGGTCTGCAGGCGGGTGCTGTAGACCAGGTAGAGAAATGTCCCGGCGGTCAAGATGGCGATGTTCACACCCGAGGGACTGTTCGGCAGCCGTTGGTACGACCGGGGGTCGACCAGTTGGGGCAACCAGGCATCCCCGCGGATCGCGATGAGGCAAAGCAGCAGCGACAAACAAACCGGGACACCTAACGAAAGCAGGCCGACAAGACGCGTCTTCGCATGCGGCACTGGAGCCTGGAAGCGGCGGCGCACGAACAGCGCGGCGAGGATCAGCAGTGGCGAGCCGCTATGCCAGAAAGCCCAGATCCATAGCGCGCTCTGTGGCCCGGCGCCGAGCAGCCCTTGCGGCGAGAACACGCCGGGGAAGACCATCAACTGGATCGCGACCGTGACGGACGTGTACGCGTAGGCGCCGCTCAATGCAGCGAGAAACGGCCCACGTGTGATCATGAACTGCGTCCACAACAAATAGGCGGTGAGGCCCTCGGTAACGAACACGGCCATCGCGAACAGCGGCAGGAAGGCCGCGATATTCGGCTCGCGGACATTTGCCACCGGCAGCACGGCCAGAACCACGCTCAGAATAAGGCCCGCTACGGCATACGCCGCAAGGCGATGACGCCGGCTGGCCGGCAGGCTCATGATGCTGCTCTTCATGCGACGCTAGAGTGAAGTGATGAGTTGGACTGCGAAAGAATATTGAAAGACGTATGAAAGCAGGGCGTGGCTTGTGTCCCACGGGCATTCTATCGACTGGTGTGGCGTTTGGGCGACGCTTGTACCCGTAAGGAAGGATGGGATGGCCGAATATTTGGGAATTGACGCGCGCCCAGGATCGCCACGACACTGAGGTCGAATGACGATTGAGAATGGGGTCCGGAATGACATCAGAAAGAGCACAATTCGCGCACCGCTTATTCCGGCATAGAAAATAAGTCAGCGCTTTGCGAATGCGGACGATAACGTTTGCGGCCTATTCGTATCATCAATTAAATAGTGCGACCGTTCGCTGGCGTACGTTGCCATTCAATAGTCAACGATCGTTAAATTTTAACAACGGAGATTGGGTGGTTATTAACCTTGGCGGAAACGTTTGCGGGCGCCTATTGGCGGGGGCTTCATCTCATAATTGCCGGCCAACCTGTTGATCTAATTGGCATTGGCGTTATCACTTGTCTCAAAAATAATACTTACTTTATTCGGCGAACGCGCTAAAATGCGCGCCGAATCATCGTATCAAACGATGCCTTTTGCGCGTCGATCGATCCTGTCTGTAGCAGCATGAATCCGGTTACCTGTTTTGTCCCGGGGAGGGGATGCCGCGGGGTAGTGTGGTCAGCATTATGAAGTCGAATCGGTAGATTTGGCCTGAATAGCTGGGCCGTGTATCGCCGGTCGCCAATAAAACATTCAAAGCGATCATAAGAAATCAGATGCGAACGAGGATTGCGCCGAGATTCGGCGCGCAAGTGGGGGCCCCGGGGGTGGTGGCGCTCATCAAACGACTACAGCTGAGTACGCTGGCGACGAGAGCGGTGCGTTGCTGCGCCGCTACACTCATCGTTCTGGCAACGAGCCTCGCGCCGAACCAGGCTGCGTACGCGCAGGCAGCGTCGCCGGCCCATGCCGGCGAGGCGCTTGCCGGCGTCTCCGGCCATCCGGCACAGCCGAACCTGGCGCTTTTCTTCGGTTCGAACGTCCCGGTCGATCTGCTGCAGGCATTCGACGCCGTGGTGGTAGATCCCACGCGTGGTTTTGATCCCGCAGCGCACCCGCTGGCGCATACCGTGTGGATAGCCCGCACGCACCCGTCGGATCCGGGCGTCACACCCAACGCTTTTGCACAATCCCTCGCGCCGCTGTGGCAGCGGGGCTATCGCGGCTTCCTGCTCGACACGCCAGCGGCGATCGCGGCCGCCGAGGCTATTCGTGCCGCCCATCCGGATGCACGCCTCGTCGTCGCCGGCCCGGACGCGCTGCAAGCGGCGCAAACGCATGCCAAAGCCTTGTACGCGGTGATTGGCGATTCGCTGGTGCGTGGGCTGGGCAACGGCGGTGCACAGCTGCTCGACGTGCCGGACGCCACGCGCGCGAGCCGTGTCGCCGCTGACCGCGCCTTCACGCAGCAGACCGGCGTGCCGGTCATTTCGCTCGAATATTGCCCGCCTGCCGACCGCGTGTGCGCCCGCGCGACGGCGGCCACGGTGCTGGCGACGGGCGTGGCGCCGTATGTGACGGACGCTGCCGCCGATGTAGTCGGCGTGGGAGCAATCGAAGTGCTGCCGCGCAAGATCCTGGTGGTGCAAGATCCGGCTGCGGGTCTGCCGCTGGACGAAACTCCGGGCGTGCGCGATCTCGCGACGCCGCTCAACTATCTCGGCTATGACGTCGAATACGCCGACGCCAATGGCCAGTTGCCCAGCGACATCACCCCGGATCGGTACGCCGGTGTCGTCGCGTGGTTCCAGGGCGACGATCTGCGTGACAGCAGTGCATGGCGCTCGTGGGTAGAGGCGCGCATGGCGGCGCACGTCCCGGTCGCATTTCTTGGCCAGTTCGGTTTTGACGCCGAGCAGGACGACGGCGCGGCGCTCGATCTGCTGGCCGTTGCCGGTCCCTTCAACGATCCGCTGGAAATCGTTTCGCGAGATCCGATGATCGGCTTCGAGATCGACCCGAAACCGGGGCCGCGCGACCTCGTCGGTATTCAGGTAGGCGCCGCGAGCCATTCGCTGCTGCGCGTGCGCTCGGGCAACGCCACGCTCGATGAAGTCGCGGTCACGCCGTGGGGCGGCTACGCGATGAACCCATACACGATCGTATCGCTCAACGGTATCGGTCAGGAACGCTGGGCGATCCAGCCCATTTCGTTTCTCACGGCAGCGTTGCGCCTGCGGCAGATGCCGGCCCCCAACGTGACGACGGAAAACGGCCGGCGCCTCTTCATGACGCACGTGGACGGCGACGGCTTCGCGTCACGCGTCGAATTCCCCGGGGCCGATTACTCGGGTGAAGCGCTCTATGAACAGGTATTCAGCCGCTACAAGATCCCGATGACCCTGTCGGTCATCGAAGGCGAAGTGGGGCCGAAGGGCCTGTATCCGCAGATCTCGCCGCGTCTCGAAGAGATCGCTCGCAAAATGTTCGCACTGCCGTACGTCGAGATTGGTACGCACACCTATTCTCACCCGTTCGAGTGGGAGGACATCGATGCGACGACGGGTGAGCGGATCGATCGCGGCGGTGGCGATACGGCGTTTTCGCTGAACATCCCGAACTACAAGTTCAATATCGATCGCGAGATTACCGGCTCGATCGACTACATCAACACGCGCCTCGCGCCGCCGGGCAAGAAGACGGTCATCCTGCAGTGGCCCGGCAACTGCGAGCCGCCCGCGATCGTCGTGCGCAAAACCTATGCGGCGGGCGTCCAGAACATCAATGGCGGGGACACGGTCATCACGAAGAGCGCGAACAGCTGGACCAATATCGCGCCGATCGGTGTCGACAAAGGGCCGGGCGCGTATCAGGTGTACGCACCGAATCAGGATGAGAACGTTTACACCAACGACTGGCTCGGCCCGTTCTACGGTTTTACGCGCGTACTCGAGACCTTCGACCTGACCGACAAACCGCTGCGCTTCAAGCCGATCGACATTTACTACCACATGTACAGCGGTACCAAGGTCGCATCACTGCGTGCGCTCGACCAGATTTTCTCGACGGTGCTCAAAGAGCCGGTGCTGCCGGTCAGGATCACGGATTACACGCACAAGGTGCTCGACTGGCATAACTTCGCGGTTGCGCGTGCGATTGCGCCGGCGGGCGCCGCACGCAGCCCTGATTCGAACTGGATCGTGCGTGGCGACGGCGAAGTGCGCGAACTGCGTGCGCCTCCAGGCAGCGTACCGGATCTGCGCGCGTCGGCCGGTGTCACCGGTTACGACGTGGGCGCCGACGGCACATACATTCATTTCGCGGATGGCGCCGCGTCATTTGCGATCACCCAGGCCGATGCGGCGCAGACGGCGAATGCACAACTGCCCTACATCGCCGTCGCCAACGGTTACGTCCGTCAGTTCAAACGTACGGCGCGCGGGATGGCATTCGAGTTTGGTGGCTATTACCAGCCGTTCGTACAACTGGCCAATGCTGGCACCTGCAGTGTCGAGGTTGCCGGCCGGTCCGTGGCTGTACAACGCAACGGCTCGTCCCTGCGTTTCGACACGTCCGCGAGCGCGGATTTGCAGATGAACTATCAACCGGTCGAGGTCAACTGTGCGCGCTGAGCGTCCGCGTATCGCTCCGACCAAGCTCGTCCTGCTGCTTGCTGCAGTGGTGCCGCTGACGATGATCGCGTCGTCGCCGCGCGGTGGCCTGCAGCAACGGCTGGCATCAGTAGGCGCGCCGAGCGATCTGAGTGCTGCCTACCTCGAAGCCTGGTCGAAGGTCCAGCCGAACAACGAGGAATTCCTCTCGCTGCTGGGTGCGCAGTACACGTCGCTCGGGCGGATGGACGACGCCGCCCGGGTAGCCCGGCGGATGGAGGCGCTCGGTTCGACTCACATGCGGCTTGCCGCGATGATGCTGCGGCTGTCGATCGCCGAACAGCGTACGTTTGCGATTCCCGAGGACGACCCCCGCCGCGAAGCCGCGCTTGCGAATCTGCGTGCGCAGTTGACGCAGGCCGCGCGCTTGCCGTGGGCGCCGAAGGATCTCGAATGGCTGGCGCAGCGTTGCGCCGCGGTTGGTTTGCCCGATCTGGCGTTGCAACTCTACACGCGTCTTTCGGCGGGCGACCCGGGCGGGCGCAACGGTTGGGATACGCAGATCACACGCTACGCCATTCAGACGGGCGACTACCGCGCTGGGGCCGATGCCTGGTTCCGCCAGCAGGCCGCGGCGAAGACGCGCGAAGAACAGCGGCGCTGTTTCATTGCGGCGATCCGCACGCTGCAGTCAGGCAATCTGTTGAACGAGGCGCTGACGGCTGCCGATCAACATCTCGGCGCGCTCGATACCGATCCGGCAACCCTGGTCGTGTTGCTCAATCTCGCGCGCGCCGCCAACCGGCCCGATCGCGTCGATTACTACGCGAAGATGCTCGCGCGCTACGCGCAGGCGCAGCCATCCGGGCCTGACACGGCTCTGGCACAGGATGGTACGGCTGCAATCGCATCCGACGCTCCGCAGGGTGGGGAGCGAGACGTGTCGCAAGACACGCCGCAGTCGGCGTATGCCTATATGGATGGTCCGCTGCCGACGCACCATGGTTTCGCCTCGGTGAGCATGCGCAAGGCGACGGAGTGGTGGGGCGTGATCCGGGTTGCCGCGAGCACGGGTGCAAACCCGGTGCCCACGCCGGCGCCGGGCACGAAGCCCGTTGCGGCGCCGAGCCCAGCGCCCGCCGTTACGGCTACGCTGGCAGCCGCCGCGACACCCAGCCCGGCACCCGCCGCGCCGGCCAGTCCCAAGCCCGTTGCGCCAGCCGACCCGGCACCCGCCGCGGCGCCCGCACCGGCCTCCGACGGCACCGCGCCGGGCGGCGGCAAGGATCCGAAGGTAGCCGACCTCGTATTCCAGTCGTTCGTCGAATCGGGTGACCTTGCAAATGCCGAGAAAATCGCCCAGCAGCAGGTCCAGCGGGATCCGCGCTCGGTCCTGTGGACGAAGCGTCTCGCGCAGACCGCCGAGTGGGACCGCAATCCGTCGCTCGCGTTGAATGCCTGGCTCGACTACGCAAGACTGTCGAACGACCCTGTAGGTTGGCAAAACGTCCTGCGCATCGCACCGATGCTCGACGACGACAACGCGTATCTTGCGGCCCTCGTTCACGCGTCCCAGGCGTCGCCCGACGATCTGAAGCTGGTCGACAACGTGATCGCGACTTACGAGCGGCTCGGCCGGCCGGACGACGGCCTCGCGTTTTTGCGAGGCTTGCCGCGCGGACACAACGCCGATGCAATCGATCAGCGCATCGGCGCGCTCGCCGAACGCGCGGGCCACGACGATCAGGCGCTCGCGGCGTACCGCGCCGTGCAGTCGCGCGATCCCGGCAACGCGGGCGCTGCGCTGCGTACGGCGAGCGTGCTGTATCGCGAGGGTAATTACGAGGCCTCGTTCGCAGCACTGCAAAGCGCACGCGGCAATGCGAAAGACAGCGATACCGACTACTGGCGCAACTACGCCGAACTCGCACGCCTGTTGCAGCGTGACGCCGAGGCGAGCGAAGCGTACCGTCACCTGCTCGCGGGCGGTGACAGCACGCCGGAAGACCTTGGTGACATGACGTACTTCTTCGATCCGTATCCGATCGATGCAGCACGGGTTGCCGAGTTGCAGTACCGCCGCGATCATTCGCCGCGTGCGCTGCAAAACGCGATCTACTACTACACCGACGCACAGGCGCTCGACCGTGTGGCCGCGCTGCTGGCGAGCCTCACGGAGCAGGAGCGCGACGAAGCGCTGCAGTCGCCCGGCGTACTCGGTGTGCGCGCCGAATACTATCGCCTGACCGACCAGCCCGAGAAGGCGCTCGACGATCTGAAGCACGCGGTCAATCTGCCGGGTGCGACTTCGGACCTGCGCGCGGCCTATTTGTGGACCCTGGTCGACTACGGCACCGACGCGCAGCTGGATGCGACCTTGAAACGCTGGCGTGGCACGGAAGACAGGAGTGCTGCGTTATGGGAACCGTACGCGGCCGCCGAGATGCGCCTGAACCGTCCGGTGCGCGCGCTCGACTATCTGCGGCGCGAATCCGCGTCGTTGTCGCGGGATCCGCTGTGGCTGATGACGTATGCCGACGCCCAGGAAATGGCAGGCCGCCCCGATCTCGCCTGGTCGATCCGTCATAAGGTCTGGCAGCAACTGCAGCAGGATGAAGCGGCATTGGCCAAACTGCACGGCGCGGCACGTGCCGCGCAGCGGGGCCGTTCCGGCCAGGACGCTGAAACCCTCGCGGACATTCGTGGCCGGCGCGTGACGCTCTCGACGGATTTCCAGACCGGCGACGACTCGGCCGCCATGCTGAACGATCTGCTCTCCGGCACCCAGTCGACGGAGAGCGTGAAGCTTGCCCGCCGTTCGCTGCTCGGTACTGCCAAGGGTTTGCCCGGCGCGGCGCCCGAAGCCGGTATCGATACCGCGCAGAATAACCGCCTGCGCGATGCAGTCGCCAAGGACGTAGCGATCGCCTGGGGTGTGTCGCACGAGAGCAATCCGCTCGCGAAGCGCTGGCTGGCCCAGCAATACGCGGCGCGCCTTGCTCAGCCAGCCGATGCGCGTCTCACGATCGCACTCGCGGAAAACGATACCGGCGCGATGGAACAACTGCTCGCGCAGGAGCGCTCGCGCCTGCCGCTGGACGATCGCATCGACGCCGAGGTGGCAACCGACCGGCAGGGCCGGGCAGAGCAGCTCGCCTTCGACGGACTCGACGGCGCTCCCGACAACAACGACGTACATACACGCCTGACCGAAACAGCGCTCGACTGGCCGCAGTCGATCGACGCGAGCGTCGTGAACTATGTCGAACATCCGCTCGACTACGTCGCGCAGACGCTCGCCGGCAGCAAGAAAATCGCCGACCACTACCTGATCGGCGCGACGGAAGTGCAGAACTTCCAGCGCTCGACGGACATTACCCAGCTCGTCAATGTTCCGTCCGTCGATCGCTCGCTCAGCTTTTTCCTGCAGCGGCAGACGGTGGATTCAACGGCGAGCGTGACGATCGGCCGCCGCGAGGCGCTCGACAGTTTCTACACGGTGCAACTCGCAGCGGAAACGGGCCGCAACTCGGATCTGCAGTTCGGCGTGCACGCTGGCCGCAATCAGCTCGCAGACGAGGACCAGTTCCTCCAGATTGGCGGCATGAAGGACAACCTGGTCGGCGACTTCACGTGGCGCGCAACCCAGCAAATCACGATGACCGGTAGCGTCGAAGGCGACCGCTTCTACAGCCAGGCGCGCGATTACATCGGCAGCGGGCTGCTGGAAACCGGTGAAATCAGCTACCGGATCCGCACGGGCTACCCCGATTACACGTTCCGTCTGGTTGGCGAACACGGCGGTTACGGTGCGAGTGGTTCGGCCGACAGCCTGATTTCGCAGCTCGAGCCGGCGGCCTTGCAGCCGGCTCTCGCCAGCGACTTCATACCGCAGAGCTATACGCAGTATGGCCTGTACTTCGGCTTCGGCAACGACCTGCTCAATCAGTACACGCATGCATGGCGGCCGTTTCTCGATGTCGGCATCGTGCACAACTCGATCCAGGGGTGGGGGCCTGACGTCAGCGTTGGACTCGCGGGTTCGGTGTTCGGCGGCGATCATCTCGCGCTGTATTTCGAGCATCAGTCCGTGTCGCGGCTGGGTACGCCGCAGACGGTGGTGGGTATGCGCTACAACTGGTTTTATTGATCCGGGCGAGGTCGGGGGCGGGCGGCGGGGTTGCCGCAACGCTTATGTAACGTAGATAACGTAGACACAAGCTACGAATTCGGCAAGAAAGACGACATAAACTGAGGAGTGGTTCGATGAGCAAGACTAAAGGATGGTCCCGTATGGCCGGCTGGTCCGCCGCGCTGGCGACATGCGCGCTGTTGCTCGGCGCATGCAGCTCGATCCGGCAGACCGGCATGCCGGCTTTGACGTCACAGGATTCGGTTGCGGTGGTGTCGATGGCTAACTTCACCGAAACGCCGGCCGCCGGTGGCAGCGCAGCTGCGATCGCTGCGAACGTGCTGCGCGCGAACGGTTTCGCGGACGTGCGCCTTGCACCGGTCGACGGCGCGAATACCGCCATGTTCGACACCGCGCAGCGCGACACGGGCGAGAAGCAACTCGGCTGGGCGCGCGATCAGCACATCAAGTACGTGCTGACCGGTGCGGTCGAAGAGTGGCGCTACAAGGTCGGTGTCGACGGCGAACCGGTGGCTGGTCTTACGTTCCAGCTGATCGACGTGACGTCGGGCCAGGTTGTCTGGAGTGCTACGGGCACGCGCAGTGGCTGGAGCCGCTCGAGTCTCTCGAGTGTCGCCACGACGCTGATCGGTGGCCTGCTTGCACCGCTGCACGCGCATTCGTGAGTGACGGCACGCCGTCATCCGCAATTCGCTCCGTCATGAGGAACACGCCGTGAATACAGCTACCGCTACCGCGCAAACCGGCGCCGCCGCGTCGAAACCGCGCCACTCGAACCCGTTCGGCAACCTTGGCGCCGTGCGTCGGCTGGTCGCGCCCGCTGTTACACGGCCCTTCGCTATTGTCGAAACGATCATCTTCATGCTCGTGGTGTTCGGGCTGTGCTGGGCGTTCGACCGTACGGATCCGCTGCTGCTGAATTCGGGTTTCCCGTGGTTGTGGTTCGCGCCGTTCGTGATCGCCCTGCGCTACGGCACGTTGCTCGGACTGCTGGCGAGCGCGATGACGGTGGGCGCATGGTATCTGCTGGGCGGCAGCCACGGCCAGCCGTGGCCCCTGATGTTCTTCACCGGCGGGCTGCTGCAGACCATCGTCGCGGGTCACTTCGGCGATACGTGGGGCCATCGCGCCGCGCGTGCTTCGACCATCAATGACTACCTGAACGACCGTCTCGTGGCGATCACCAACAGCCACTATCTGATGCGCCTGTCGCACGAGCGGCTCGAAAAAGATCTGCTGTCCCGGCCCACCACGCTGCGCGATTCGATTACCGAGTTGCGACGCCTGTCGGTGCAGGGAGAGAGCGGTGCTCAGGACACCGTCACACCTCCTGCTTCGTTGCGCGCGTTGCCGGGCGCGCATGGTCTGCTCGAATTTGTCGCCCAGGTATGCCAGATCGAAGTCGCGGCGCTGTTCCCGGTGCGCAACGGCCAGGTCGGCCGCGAGGCTGCTGCCCGCGTGGGCGATGACTTCGCGCTCGCGCCGGACGACGAGCTTGTCACGCACGCTATCAGCACGATGAGCGTCGCGCATCTGAAAAGCGAGGATATCCCCGTCGCCCAGTCGCAATACCTGGTGTGCGCGCCTCTTGTCAGCGCCGACGGCCAGTTGCTGGCGGTGCTGGTGATCAAGCGCATGCCGTTCCTGTCGCTGAACTTCGATAACCTGCAACTGCTGCTGGTGCTGCTCGGCTATTACGCGGACGGCGTGGAGCACTCGGGCCTCGTGCAGGGCATCCTTGCCGCTGTGCCTGGCTGTCCGTACGATTTCGCGCTCGACCTTGGACGCCTGACGCGTCTGCAGCGCGACGCCGGAATCGCTTCGTCGATGGTCGCGTTGGCGTTCCCGCGCGACGAAGCGGGCGACTCGCTGTTCGAACACGTGATTCGCCGCCGTCGTGCGCTCGACCTGATGTGGCCGGTGCAAACGGCGTCGCAGTCGGTGCTGGTCAACCTCATGCCTGCAACGGACACGACCGGCATCGACGGTTATCTCGCCCGTATCGAAGGCAGCCTCTCGGCCCAGTTCAACCTGAATCTGGAGAGCGCCCGCGTCGGCGTGCATACGCTGCATCTGGGCACCATGGATCCCGGTCCGGCGCTGCAGCGCCTTCTCAAGCGTAGCGGCCTCGATGTCTAAGCTCATTTCCGCCCTCGTCAACGTGCTGTCGTTCGCCGGCTATGTGCTGGTGGAATACTTCGCGTACCTGAGCTTCCTGCGCGCACCTGCGGGCGTCGATCCGCTGCTGGCCGGCTTTGTCGCGCAGGCGCTGGTTGCGCTCGTGCAGGCGCTGCTGCTGCGCGTGATGCTGCCGTCGCGTTACCGCGAGCCGCGCTTCTGGACGCTCCTGCTGCTGTGGGTGCTGTGCACGTTCGTGCCGCTCGGCGCCGGCCTCGTCCTGCTGGCAAGCTGTATCTGGGCAGCGTGGTTCCCGGGCACGAGAGACAGCGATCAACTGACCGATGTGCCGCGCCCTGAATTCGTCAGCTACCTCGTCTCGCGCGTTTCGCACGGTGGCGGAGCCCGGCTGCAGGCGCGCCTGATCAACACGCAGGTCTCTTCGACCGACCGGCTTACCGCACTCGTCGCAATCCAGAGCATGCCCACCCGCACCACGGGCACACTGTTGCGCGATCTGCTGGCCGATCCGATCGAGGACGTGCGTCTGATTGCTTACGGCACGCTGGACCAGGCCGAGAACGAGATCATGCAGAAGATCTTCACGACCGCTAAAGCCCTCGAACAGGCGAAGGACGACAGCGAGCGCCATGCGATCAACCGGCGCCTCGCCGAACTGTATTTCGAGCTGGTCTATCAGAACCTCGTGCAGGGCGCGGTGTATCGCCATACGCTCGAGCAGGCCGACCGCTACGCACGCGACGCGCTCGCTACCGACGACAAGGACGCGGCGCTGTGGCTGATTCGCGGCCGCCTCGCGCTTGCCGAGGGCCGCCCCGATGAAGCGGGACAGTACATGGAACGCGCCCTCGAACTGGGCTTTCCGCGTGAACGCCTGACGCCCTGGCTCGCCGAAGTGGCGTTCCTGCGCGGCGACTACGCTCAAACCAGTCAATGGCTCGCGACGCTCGGCAATGCCGCAGCGCTGCCGACGCTCAAACCTGCTGTGACTTACTGGTCATCATGAAAGAGTCCTTGATGCGGCGTGCCGCCGATGCCGATGTCTGCCTGCTGCTGGAAGGCACCTTCCCGTTTGTGCGGGGCGGGGTGTCGAGCTGGGTCAACGAAATGCTGCGCGCGTACCCGCAGACGCGCTTTGCGATTGTCTTTATCGGCAGCCGCGAGCAGGACTATCACGGTGCGGCCTACAAGTTGCCCGACAACGTCGTGCACTTCGAGACCCATTACCTGTATGAGACGGCTTCCGTAGACGCCAGCCGGCCGCGCGAGATTGAAGGCGACGCCGCGGCGTTTGCGAAGTCGGCCGAGTTGCACGCGGCTTTGCGCGACGTGCGCGGTGCGGATGTGGGCAAGCTGATGGCCGAGATGGTGCCGACGCTCGGCGAACACGGCGCGCTCAACGAAGCGCAGTTTCTGGCGAGCCGCCAGTCGTGGGAGTTCATCGTCGAGCAGTACGAAAAGCACTGCACCGACCCGTCGTTTACCGACTACTTCTGGACCGTGCGGATCATGCACAAGCCGTTGTGGTTACTCGCGAACGTCGCTGAGAAGCTGATACCGGCGAAGGTCTATCACACGATTTCGACGGGATACGCAGGCTTTCTCGGTGCGCTGCTGCACTACCGCACGGGGCGGCCGCTGCTGATTTCCGAGCACGGTATCTACACGAAAGAGCGCAAGATCGATCTGTTGCAGAGTCAGTGGATTCGCGACAATCGCGGCGCATTCGAGCGTGACATCTCGCGTATCAGTTATTTCCGCGAACTCTGGGTGCGCTTTTTCGAGGCGATCGGCAAGCTCGCGTACGACGCCGCCGACGACATCGTCGCCCTGTACGAAACGAACCGCTTGCGCCAGGTCGCAGACGGCGCGGTTGCCGAGCGCACCCGCAGCATTCCGAATGGCGTGGACGTCGACGGCCTTGCACCGCTTGTCGAGCAGCGCAAGGCAGGGCCGCACAAGGTGGTCGCGCTGATCGGCCGGGTGGTGCCGATCAAGGACATCAAGACGTTTATTCGCGCCATGTTCGTGGCCTCCCGCAGCATGCCCGAGATCGAAGGCTGGATCATCGGGCCGGAAGAAGAAGATCCGGGTTACGCGCTCGAATGCCGTGCGCTGGTGGAGAGTCTGGGGCTGGCCGCAAACGTGAAGTTTCTCGGCTTTCAGCGCATCGACGATGTGCTGCCGAAAATCGACGTCATCGCCCTCACGTCGATCAGCGAGGCGTTGCCACTGGTCGTGCTGGAAGGGTTTGCAGCCGGTATTCCGTCCATCACGACCGATGTCGGCGCATGCCGCCAGATGATCGAAGGACTCGATGCGGAAGACCGCGCGCTCGGCAGTGCGGGCGCAGTGGTGCAGATCGCCAATCCGGCCGCCTTCGCGCAGGCCGTGGTGGCGCTGCTGAACGACGACGCCCGCTGGCAGGCCGCGCAGCAGGCTGGCCTCGCACGGGTGCGCCGCTATTACACGAAGGCGCAGATGACCGACAGCTACCGGACCCTGTACGAGAAGCTCGCAGCGGCCCCGGATGTTCCGCGCGGCTCGCGCAACGCAGCCGCGGGCGGCTGCCCGGTGCACCATGGCGCGCAGACGAGCCCGCGCACCGCTCAAGCCGGGGAGACACGCTAATGGCCGGGATTGGTTTCGAACTGCGCAAGATCCTCAAGCACGACACGCTGTTCGGTGTCGCGCGGGCTTACGCCTACGCTGGCCTGATCAGCTCGGGGCCGTTGATCCTGTCGATCTTCGGTATCCTGATCATCGGGGTGATGAGCCTCGCGTTCGTGATACCGAAATACGCGATCGTGCAGTTTCAGATATCGGTGACGTATCTGATTGCGCTGAGCCTGATTTTGACGGGTCCGCTGCAACTGTCGTTTACGCGTTTCATCTCCGACCGCCTGTTTGAAAAGCGCGACGATCTGGTGCTGTCGAACTACAACGGGGTCGTGCTGGTCAGCACGATCGCTTCCGGGCTGGTGGGCGTGGTGGCAATGCTGGTGGGGTTCAAGAGCGAGCCTTTGGCCTATCGCGTGCTGATGGTGGCGGGTTTCGTGGTGATCAGCAACATCTGGATCGCCGTGATTTTTCTCTCCAGCGTCAAGCAGTACCGGCAGATCCTGTTTGTGTTTCTGATCGGCTACGGCTGCACCGTCGCGTTCGCGCTGATGCTCAACCGGCACGGCCTGTCGGGGCTGCTCGGCGGCTTTGTTGCGGGCCACCTGGTGTTGCTGGGCGGTCTGTCCGGATTGATCTACCGTAACTACCGCAGCGGCCGGCTGATTTCCTTCGAGGTGTTCGACAAGCGCTTCGCTTATCCGACGCTCGCGCTGGTGGGGCTGTTCTTCAATCTCGGCGTGTGGCTCGACAAGTTCATGTTCTGGTATTCGCCAGGCACGGGCGCGCCGGTCATCGGGCCGCTGCATGCATCGGTGATCTACGATATCCCGGTGTTCATCGCCTATGTGTGCGTGATGCCTGGCATGGCGACCTTCCTGGTGCGTATCGAGGCGGACTTCGTCGAGTATTACGACGCGTTCTACGATGCCGTGCGCAGCGGCGCGACGCTGCGCCACATCAACGATATGCGCGACATGATGGTGGGCAGCGTGCGTGCGGGTCTGTATGAGATCATCAAGATTCAGGTTGTCGTGCTGCTGCTGATTTTCGCTTTTGGGTCGAACGTGCTCGCGGCGCTGAATATTTCGCCGCTATACATGCCGCTTCTCACCGTCGACGTGATTGCGGCCAGTCTGCAGGTGGTGCTGTTGGGTCTCCTGAACGTGTTCTTCTATCTGGATGCACGACGTACGGTGTTGAAGCTGTGTGTGGCGTTTGTGGTGCTCAACGGCGCGCTGACGTGGATCACGTTGCAGATGAGTCCCAATACGTATGGGTATGGTTTTGCTTTGGCGCTGCTGATTCTGGTAGTCGGCGCGGTGCTGACGCTGGATCGCAAGTTCGCCAAACTCGAATACGAAACCTACATGCTGCATAACTGATAGTGCGGGATGCGAATGTTTATGGTGCGCGCGCTGTGCCGCTTCGCTGCCTGGGTGGCCTGCTTCGGCACGGCCGCCGGACTGGGACCTCTCGCGCAAGCCCAGAGCGCCGCCAGCGCGGGGAGTCACTCCGCCACGGCGGCGAATGCTTCCATGCAGCCCTCAGTGGCGTTCTTTTACGGCGACAAGGTACCTGTCGAGGCACTGTCCGGATTCGATGTGGTGGTGGTCGAGCCGGATAGCAACCTCGATCCTGCAATCCAACATAATCGCCATATCGCCTGGTTCGCATACGTCAGCGTCGGCGAAGTCACGCCGCAACGCGCCTACTACGCTGCGATGCCGCAGGACTGGCTGGCTGGCAATAACCCCGCGTGGGCGTCGAAGGTCGTCGATCAGGACGCACCCGGCTGGCCAGCGTTCTATGTGAAGCAGGTGATTGCGCCGCTCTGGCGTAAAGGCTATCGCGGCTTCTTTCTGGATACGCTCGATTCGTATCAACTGATCGCCAAAACCGATGCAGACCGCGCCCGCCAGCAAGCAGGACTGGTGGAGGTGATCCGCGCGATCAAGAAGCGCTATCCACGAGCCAGATTGATGTTTAACCGCGGCTTCGAGATCCTGCCGCAGGTGCACGATCTCGTGTACGCGGTGGCCTTCGAATCGCTCTACAGCGGCTGGGATCAGCCGAACCAGCGTTATACGACGGTGTCACAGGCAGACCGCGACTGGCTGCTGGGGCAGGCGAGGGTTGTGAGCGAAAAATATGAGTTGCCAGTGATCGCAATCGACTACTGTGCTCCCGGCGACGAACAATGCACGCGCGACACCGTGCTGAAAATCTGCAAGGACGGGTTGGTGCCGTATGTGGCTGACGGCGCGCTGCAGACCGTTGGAGTCGGACGTGCGGGAATCTGCCCTGACGAGATACCGGGCGCGCAGCCCTGACGAGCGGAACGCCGCCGTTCAGGCCGCGGAAGGTCGCTGCTCACCCGCATCCGGAGCCGGATGCAGATCGAGCCGCCGGCCGGCCTTGAGCAACTGGCTCGGTACGTCGTGGCCGATCAGCCCTGGCAAATGTGCGGCAGCCTGCAACACCTGGGTGAGATCGACACCGGTATCGTAGCCGTTCAGTTCCAGCATATGCACGAGTTCTTCGGTGCACACGTTCCCCGTCGCGCCCGGTGCATAGGGACAACCGCCCAGGCCGCCCAGCGAGGCGTCGAAGCGGTCGATGCCTGCGTCCAATGCAGCCAGCGTGTTGGCGAGCGCCATCCCCCGCGTGTTGTGAAAGTGCAGCGTGGTTTCCAGTCCGGCGAATTCATCGCGCGTGCGTTGTGCCAGTTGCCGGACCTGGTTGGGATACGCCATGCCGGTCGTGTCGCACAGCGTGACCCCGTGCACGCCGAGCGTGGCGAAGCGCGCAACCCAGCTCAGCACTTCGTCTTCCGCAACGTCGCCCTCCATGGGGCAGCCAAACGCGGTCGACAGCGACACGTTAATCGCTACTCGCGTGCGGCTCACTACTTCGATCACATCCCGCAGTTGTGCGAACGATTCTTCCCGGCTCATGCGCAGATTTGCCCGATTGTGGCTTTCGCTGACCGACATCACCAGATTGACTTCGTCGACATCGCATGACAACGCGCGTTCGGCACCGCGCACGTTCGGCACCAGTACGGTATAGACCACACCGGCGCGGCGCTCGATGCGATGCATTACCGCTTCGGCATCGCGCAGCGCCGGAATGGCGCGCGGCGAGGTGAACGAAGTCACTTCGATTTTGGCGAAACCGCAGGCACTCAGTCGATCGATCAAGGCAACCTTGTCGTCGGTTTCAATGAAGCGGGCTTCGTTCTGGAAGCCGTCGCGGGTGGCGACTTCCTGGATGTACAGGCGAGGGCGGGTGGCGCTCATCGAAGGTCTCCTGAATACTTGTTCAGATGATGCCGCGTTCGCGCAGCGCGGCGCGTTTGGCATCGTCCAGGCCGAGGGTGGCGAGCACCTCATCGGTATGCTGGCCGAGTTCGGGCGCGAGTGTGCGGATCGTGCCCGGAGTGGCGTTCAGTTTCGGCAAAACGCCGGGGACTTGCACCGGTGTGCCGTCGGCGAGCGTGCTATCCACAATCATTTCGCGGGCACGGTAGTGCGGATCGGCAGCAATGTCGGCGACATCGTAGATCTTGCCGGCCGGAATGCGCGCTTCGTTCAGATGCGCCAGCACCTCGTCGAGCGAACGCTGTTCCGTCCAGGCGCTTATGGCTGCATCGATCCGTTCGACGTTCGCGACCCGGCCATCGTTTTGCGCGAGCGCCGGATCCTCACCAAGGTCGGAGCGCTCGATCACTTCCATCAGACGTCGGAAGATGCTGTCACCGTTGCCGGCAATCAGCGCGAATTTGCCGTCGCGGCAGCGATAGGCATTGCTCGGCGCAATGCCTGGCAGGCTGCTGCCCGCCGCCTGGCGGACCGCGCCAAACACGGAGTATTCGGGCAGCAGGCTCTCCATCATGTTGAAGACCGATTCGTACAGGGCGACGTCGACCATCTGGCCTTCACCGCCGTTCTGGTCGCGATGACGCAACGCCAGCAGGATGCCGATCACGCCATGCAGGGCAGCGAGCGAATCGCCGATCGACACGCCGACGCGCACCGGCGTGCGGCCCGGTTCGCCGCTCAGGTGACGCAGGCCGCCCATTGCTTCGCCGATCACGCCGAAGCCAGGCAGGTCGCGATACGGGCCAGTCTGGCCGTAGCCGGAGACGCGCAGCATCACGAGCCTGGGGTTCAGCGTATGCAGTGTGTCCCAGCCGAGGCCCCAGCCTTCGAGTGCGCCAGGGCGGAAGTTTTCGATGACGACGTCGGCCTCGGCGGCGAGGCGTCGTGCAATATCCTGGCCTTCAGGGTCTCTCAGGTTCAGCGTCACCGAACGTTTATTGCGCGATTGCGCTGCCCACCATACGGAGGTGCCTTCATGCAGCATGCGCCATTTGCGCAGCGGGTCGCCCGTCACGGGCGTTTCGATCTTGATGACGTCGGCGCCGAATTCGGCGAGCATCCGGCTCGCGAACGGGCCTGCAATCAGTTGTCCGAGTTCAAGGACGCGGATCCCGTCGAGCGGTCCAGCCATGCTGCGTCTCCATCGAGTGTGTTCCGTTGAACAGGATAGTGACGCAGCGCGGCGGCGCTGGGAATGTCGGATTCTTCACGGACCCTTTCCCGGGTGGAAAGGGCGCGGCGGCGCCTGCCGGCCAGGCTCCGCTCAGCCTGCCGCCGCCGGCATGGCCGCCATGAAATCGAACAGCCTGGCTGCCTCCGGTGTGAGCGCCTTGGCGTCCTTCGCACCGATCCACAGCGTGCGTTCGGACCAGGTGTCGGTCAATTGCACGGCGCGCAGGCCCGCTGCGAGGATTTCCGGGCGCACTGCCGCGGCGGGCAGCATGCCGATGCCGAGGCCGGCTTCAATCATCCGGCAGATGCCGTCGAAACTGCGCATCTGGATGCGCAGCCGCAGCGGCTTTTCGGCGGCGAGCGCGGCGTCCATCATGCGCAGCAGCAACGAGCTGCCGGCGTTCAGGGCGACGTAGTCGTATTCGAGCGTGTCGGCAAAGGCGATCTCTTTGACGCCCGCCAGCGGATGGTCCGCGGGGACCAGTATGATCAACCGATCGCGCCGGTAGACGCGCTTGTCCACCATCGGCGCGGGGACGTTGTCCGCGAATACGCCCAGATCGGTGCGGCCCGCGCCGAGCGCTTCGATCACCTCGCCGCTCAGGCGTTCTTCGAGCGTGACCTTGACGCTCGGGTTGTTGGCGAGAAAGCGCTGCAGATCGGTGGGAAGGAACTGCACGATGGCCGATGTGTTGGCCCAGATCCGTACATGACCGCGTACGCCGACGGCAAAGTCGCTCATTTCGCTCGCCATGCGGTTGACCTGGTCGAGCACCTGAAGCGCGTGATTCAGCAGCCCGTGGCCCGCCGGCGTGAGTTCGACGCCGCGCGGATGGCGCACGAGGAGGGCGCAGTCGGTGGCCCGTTCGAGATCGGCCATGCGCTTGCTGATGGCGGAGAGCGTCATGTGGCTGCGTTCGGCCGCGCGGGTCAGGCTGCCGGTTTCGGCGACCGTCAGAAACACGCGCAGGGAATGCAGATCGAAGTGCGTCGGATTGACCATGAGGGCGGCGAATAGGCAAAAAGCGGGACAGGAAGCACGATTCTACGGCTTCCTGTCCCGCTGATTGTCCTTTGTTTGCCCTGTAGTGGTCCTTGTGTTTGCCGAGTGCTTCGCTCTGCCTGGCGTTCGCTTAGCGCAATTGCGTGACGGCAAGCAGCAGAACCATGCTGCCGATCGCGCCGTCGAGTACGCGCCAGGCCGTCGCACGGCGAAACAGGGGGGCGAGTGCTCGCGCGCCGTAGCCGAGGCCGACGAACCACACGCCGCTGACCGCCATCGCACCGAGCGCGAAGGCCACCCGGCCGGTTTGTGCTTCGCGGGCGCCGGCTGTGCCGATCAGGAGGAAGGTGTCGAGATACACATGCGGGTTGAGCCACGTGAAAGCGAGCGTCATCAGGATGATCGGCATGGTGCGTTGTGCGGACGTCGCTGTGGTTGCCGGCGCGTTGGTCGGGTCACCGGAGACGCTGACGTCGAGCACGGCATGGCCGGGACGCACCGCGCGACGCAGCGCGTTGATGCCGAACCAGGCAAGGTAGGCGAGCCCAACATATAGCATGGCATGGACGAACACCGGATAGCGCTCGACCAGCGCCGATGCGCCGCCCACCCCCGCACCGATCAGGATGAAGTCCGATACCGCGCACAGCAGCACGATCTTGCCGACGTGCGAGCGCATGATGCCTTGGCGCAGCACGAAGGCGTTCTGGGCGCCGATGGTGACGATCAGCGACGCGCACAGCGCCGCTCCGTGGGAGAAAGCAAGCCAATCCATGAGAGATCCAGTAGACGGATGAGACGAATTGGCGCTAGTCTGCGGTTTTCCAGCTCGTAAGAGAAGCTAATTCAGTTAATGCCGATTAAGGAATGCTAATGCTCGACTATGCTTTGCTGGATGCGCTGGCTGCTGTAGTGCGCCACGGATCGTTCGACCGCGCGGCGAGCGAGCTGAACGTGACGCCGTCGGCGGTGTCGCAGCGTGTGAAATTGCTGGAGGAGCGGGTGGGCAGCGTGCTCGTCAAACGCGGCCAGCCGTGTGTGGCGACGACTTCGGGCGCGCTGCTGTGCCGCCATACGGAGCGGGTGCAGTTGCTCGAATCGGAACTGACGGGGCGATTGCCTGCGCTGCCGGGAGCGTTGGTCGAGTCCTGGCCGACCTTGCGCGTGGCGGTCAACGATGACAGCGTCGGCACGTGGTTTATCGATGCGGTGGCGGGGTTCTGTGTGGAGCGGGAGATGCTGCTCGATCTCGTCATCGACGATCAGGATCATACGGCACAGCGGATTCGCGATGGCAGCGTGCAGGGCGCGGTGACCACGCAGGCGGAGCCGGTGCAGGGTTGCCGGTCAGTACGGCTTGGACGGATGCGTTATCTGGCCGTGTGTGCGCCGGATTTCTTCGAGCGCTACTTCGCCGATGGGGTCACGCGCGATTCGCTGCGGCGCACGCCTTGCATCGACTTCAATCCGAAGGATCAGCTGCAGAAGCGCTTTATGCGCCGGATTACTCGCGCGGAGGTCGATCCGCCGTTGCACTGGATTCCTCACGTTGCGGGCTTTCTCAGAGCGTGCGCCACGGGAATGGGGTGGGGCCTGTGTCCGGAGCGGATGATCGCCTCGCATCTCGAGAGCGGCGAACTCGTGGATATGGCGCCCGGTAAGCCCGTCGATGTGGATCTGTACTGGCAGAGCTGGCGCTTGTCGATCGGATGGCTGGACGATTTCGGCACGGAGTTGCGCAAGCGGGCAGCGGAGTTACTGGATTGAACCGGCTGGTTGATGCAAACAAAAAAGGCCGGTATCGCTCGCGCGACACGGGCCTTTCTGTGCAACAGACCCGCTGTAATTACCGCGCCTCGGGCACCCCTTCCGCCTCCGGCACAGTCTCGCTCTCACGCGTCTCCGGCATGGCCGCCCACACGAGCAGCACCGCCAGCGCCCCAGCCGCGGCGAGCCCAAAGAAGCTGACCGTATTGCTGAACCGGTCCGCAATGAAACCCGCCGCTGCCGTGCTCAACGTCGCGCCGATCCCGGCCGCCAGACCGAACAGCCCGATACACAGGTTATAGCGACCCTTGCCGCCAGCGACATCCGCAGCGATCAGCGGCAGCATCACCCCGAACACAGCTGCACTCAAACCATCGAGCATCTGCACCGGCACCAGCAGATAAGGGCTGCTGATTCCGGCAAACAGCAGCGCGCGAACCGGCAGCGCAGCGAAGCCGAACAGCAGGATCGGCCTGCGTCCCCAGCGTTGTGCCGAACGTCCTACCCACGGCGACATCATCGCCACGATCGCCTGCGGCACGATGATGCAGGCCGCAATCACGAGCTGCACGTTGTCTCCCATGCCGGCAGTCACTTCACCGGCCGCGAGGTTGAGCATCGCCGCATTCGACAGGTGGAACAGCACGATACAGGCCGCGAAGATCAGCATGCGCTTGTCGCGCAGCAGTTCGCGCAGGCTCTCGCGCTTTTCATCCGCGTCCGGAACTGGCTTGGCCTGGGGCATGGCGTCGACGGTGCCAGTGTTCTGCACCATGCTCAGCGCAATCAGCGCGGGCATGGCGAGCGCAGCGGTCAACCAGAACACCGCGCGCGACGAGAAGTACTCGCCGAATAACCCCATCAACCCGGCCGCAATCGCACTGCCGATAGACGCCCAGCGCGCATTGCGCCCGAGCCGGTCGCCAAGGTTCTGGCGTCCGACCAAAGCGAACGAGATCGCGGCCATGGCCGGCACCAGCATGCAGCTCGCGAAGCCGTGGAAGACTTCCGCGGCGATCACGGGCAGCACGGTTGGACTGCTGGCGAGCAGCACCGCGGAGAAGATGATCGCGAAGATCGCCCAGGCGGCAGCGCCTTTCTTGTTCTTCATTGCGTCGACAGCGGCGCCTGCCGGCACCTGGCTCACCATCGCGCTGATCGTACCCACCGAGAGTGCCATGCCGATCTCACCCTGGGTCCACTTGTGCGAGGCGAGGTAGGACGCGATGAACGGACCAAAGCCGGTCTGCACGTTCGCGACGAAGAAATTCATCCAGTCGAGCGCGCGCAGGCTGCGTGTTGTCACCATAAGCCGGCCTGTCATCGGGCCGCCCGTGCGGTAGATGCAGTCGCGGTAGATGATGCAGCGGCGGCGGGCGCAGGCGTGGCCGGCGGCGCGGGTGGGGCAGGCGAAACGGCGCGGATCGGTTGATCCGACGCATACGGCGGCGACGCGGCGATCGCTGCATCGCTCAGGTCCATCAGCGGATAGAGCGTCTTGTCTTTTACCGCAAATCGCAGCGCCGACCAGTTCGCCGCAATCGTGCGGCGGTCGGCGCTCACCATGCCGCTCACGTCGAGCACGACTGCTTGCGGCTGGGCATTGGCGTCGATCAGCACGTCGATCACGCGGCCGACTTTCGCGCCGTTAGGGCGCTCAACGGTGGCGTCGAGCAACGGCAAACGTGTGGCGGTTGCGGTGCCGGCCGCTGCCGCGGCGGCCTTTGCGCGGTCGGCCGGCGGCGCCTGACCCGGAGCGAGATTCAGCGTGATGGGCGCGGTCTTCGCGCCCGGCGTGAAGCGGAATACGTTCCATGGGAAATTGACCTTGCGGTCGCCGACCCCGAGGAAGCCCTGCAGATTGACGATCATCTCGATCGGCTTGCCGCTCGGGTCGGTGACGAGATCGACGGCGCGTCCCACGACCTTGCCGTCGGGCTTCTGCACTTCGCTGTCGAGCAGTCCGTGCGCCTGGTTGCGATCGATCACCCGCGTCACGATCAGCGGCGCAGGCGTGGGCGGCGGCGGGGCGGGCGTGGCGACCGGCGGCGGAGGCGGTTCCTCCTTCTTCGGCGGCGGCGCAGGCGGTCGCTTGGGTTTGGCCGGCGTTTCGGGCTTGCTGGTTTCCGTCTGCACCGTCGTCTCAGGCGGTCCGGCTACGAGGGTGGAACTGGCGGGTTCGACGAGATCCGGGACGGCCTCGGTGATCGGCGCCTGCTGCGGTCCGCGCAGCAGACTGCAACCCGACAGGGCGACAGCCGCGAGGACGAGAAGGATCGGGTAACGGAAAGCTGGACGTCGAAAACCGCCACTCATCAAGAAAGACTCCATGGGCGCGAGCGAAGGGTGCGATTGGCTTGCCGCACTCTCCACCGCTGCAATTGAAACGGCGAATGGCTCAGAGTTTAACCCGCTGCACGCTGCGTTCCGGCACATGGCCACTGCAAAGCAGTCGGCCGGCGACGTCGACGGGACATCTCCCGGTCTGCGGTCCGCGCAAAGCGGGACCACAGGCATACGACACGTGCGTTACAGACCGTAGGTGTAAACACGCGGGCCGAAGCCGCGTGCCGCCGTGCCTTAAACGATATAAGCATCGCGACATGACCGGCATGCCATTCATGCGATGGGAGACATATTGGTATTCGCCTACATTTCGGGACAGCAAATGACGAACGGTGCTAACGCGGGTTTGACTTTGCCGGTTTAACGCGATGAGCAGATGGCCGATTGTAAGGGATGTCGGGAATCTTCGGATCAAAGCGGGCCGGCCTGAAACACAGACTATCCGCCGCGACGAACGTTCAAAACCTTGCCCACCACATTACATAAACGCAACGAGACGAACCTGATGACAGCCGGTGCCCCGGCTGTTTCAGCATGCTGATAAAGGAGGCACTCATCATGATGGAACCCCACGCCCAGCCGATTTCCGATGTCGGCGTCGAACGCTTCGACTCCAAGGGCTTTCTCGACCGGTACTTTGAAATCTCCTCGCGCGGCAGTTCGCAGCGCCAGGAAATCATTGCCGGCGTCACCACTTTTCTGGCGATGGTCTATTCGGTGTTCGTCGTGCCGGGCATGTTCGGCAAGGCGGGCTTCGACACCAGCGCGGTATTCGTGGCCGTGTGCTTGACGACGGCATTCGGCTCGCTGCTGATGGGCATCTGGGCCAGGCTGCCGATCGCCATTGGCTGCGCGATCTCGCTGACCGCCTTCACCGCCTTCGGTCTCGTGCTCGGCAAGGGCCTGCATCCGACCGTGGCGCTCGGCGCCGTGTTCCTGATGGGGATCGTCTTCACCGGCATTTCGGTGACGGGCGTGCGTTCGTGGATCCTGCGCAACCTGCCCTCGGGCGTGGCGCACGGCACGGGCATCGGCATCGGGCTGTTTCTGCTGCTGATTGCGGCCAACGACGTTGGGCTCGTGGTCAAGAACCCGGGTGCGGGGCTGCCGGTTTCGCTCGGCAATATCACGGCGCTGCCGGCGCTGATGTCGGTGGCGGGGTTGGCTGCGATCTTCGGGCTGGTGCGCCGTCGCGTGCCGGGCTCGATCCTGATCGTGATCGTCGCGATCTCCGCGCTTGGACTGCTGATCGATCCGGCGGTGACGTATCACGGCGTGTTTGCGCTGCCGTCGCTGAGCGCGCCGGGTCATGCTTCGCTGATCGGTGCGATGGACATCAAGGGTGCCTTGTCGTTGGCGGTACTGCCTAGTGTGCTGGCGCTGGTGATGACAGCCGTGTTCGATGCGACCGGCACGATCCGCGCTGTCGCAGGGCAGGCCGGGCAGCTCGATGCCAACGGCCGAATCATCAACGGTGGCCGTGCGCTGACGGCGGACTCACTCAGCTCGATCTTCTCGGGCTTCCTCGGCGGTGCGCCGGCTGCGGCCTACATTGAATCGACCGTCGGTGTCGCAGCAGGCGCGAAGACGGGGATGGCCGCGGCTGTCGTCGGTCTGCTGTTCCTCGTCGTGATGTTCTTCTCGCCGCTCGCCGGTCTGGTGCCTTCATATGCGACGGCTCCTGCGCTGATGTACGTCGGTCTGCTGATGCTGTCGAGCGTGAGCAAGCTGAATATGGACGACATGGTCGATTCCATGTCGGGTCTGGTGTGCGCGGTGTTCATCGTGCTGACCGCCAACATCGTGACCGGCATCATGCTCGGCTTCAGCACGCTGGTGATCGGCCGTGTCGTGAGCGGCGAGTATCGCAAGCTGAACGTCGGCACGGTAGCGATCGCAGTTGTTCTGGCCGCGTTCTATCTTGGTGGCTGGGCGATCTGATCGCGGCTCTTGCCGCGGTCCCTGGTAGTCCTTGTTTTGACGCGTGAGCAGGGTGGTCTGGGCAGCCCTGCTTGCGTAAGTAGTCGCTTTAATCTCCACCCTTGACGCGGCGTGTTGCAGTCTTTTGGGCTGTGATGCGCCGCGTGTCTTTTTTTCCTCCACGCTACCCTCACGGGTCTGCGCGCATCTCCCGCATCTTTTCCCGCACCTCAAGCACTGTCGCCTTGACATCCACAATCGCGCGACTACACTTAACCTTATGGTTAAGTTTTCAGAAGATCTTCTCGACCGCACGTTTGCCGCGCTTTCCGACCCCACGCGGCGGGCGTTGCTCGCGCGCCTGTCCACCCATCACGACCTGTCGGTCAGCGAACTCGCGCAGCCGTTCGAGATGTCGTTGCCGGCGGTGATGAAGCATCTCGACGTACTGTCCGAGGCCGGTCTCGTCACGCGCACGAAAACCGGCCGCACGGTGGCGTGCCGGTTGTCCGCGGGGCCCATGGAGCAGGCCATGCTGTGGCTGAACCGCTATGAACGCTTCTGGAGCGAGCAGCTCGATCGTCTCGCCGCTTTTGTCGAACAGGAGGAGGCATGTCCGCCCGTCCCAGTCTCACGCTCCAGCGCCGTCTCAACGCGTCGCCCGGCAAAGTCTTCCGGGCCTGGACGCAGCCGGCGCAAATCCTGAAGTGGATGCACCCGAGCGGCAACGAGATGATTCATGCTGAAGTCGATGCGCGGGAGGGCGGCAGTTTCCGGCTCGTGATGCGCGGCACGGACGGCGCGGAACACGAAGCCAGTGGCCGCTATCTGGAAGTCGTGGCGGACGCGAAGCTGGTTTTCACGTGGAGCTGGCGCTCGGCGCCGGAGAGCGAGTCGCTCGTGACGGTGGCGTTGCGCCCCGATGGTGGCGGCACGCTGCTTACCTTGACGCATGCCCAGTTCCTTGACGAAGAGACGCGCGACCAGCACGCAGAGGGCTGGACGTCCACGCTGGATGGACTCGAGCGTTACCTTGCCTGACCACTGAGGAAGGAGATGCAGATGGAACCGCATAGCACTGTCTCAAGAGAAGAATGGCTGGCTGCGCGCCGCGCGCTGCTGGCTGAAGAAAAGGCATTCACACGCGCACGCGACGAGCTCAACCGCAAGCGTCTGGCGCTCCCATGGGTCAAGGTCGACAAGACCTATACCTTCGATACGCCGCAGGGTCGCAAGACGCTCGCGGAGCTGTTCGACGGGCGCAGCCAGCTGATCGTCTATCACTTCATGCTGGGCCCGGAATGGAAAGAGGGCTGCCCCGGGTGCTCGTTCCTCTCGGACAGTGTCGATGGCGTGTTGCCGCATCTCGAGCATCACGACGTTTCGTACATGGCCGTTTCGCGCGCACCGCTCGAGAAGATCGAGGCGTTCAAAAAGCGCATGGGCTGGCGCTTTCGCTGGGTCTCGTCGCATGAGAGCGATTTCAACTTCGACTATCACGTATCGTTTACGCCGGAGCAGGTCGCAAACGGCAAAGGCTTCTACAACTTCGAAGAGCAGGAGATTTCCGGTGACGAGGCACCCGGCCACAGCGTTTTCTACAAGGACGAGGCCGGCAATATTTTCCACACGTATTCAAGCTACGCGCGCGGTGGCGAGCCGTTTATCGGCACGTACACGCATCTGGATATCGCGCCGAAGGGGCGTAACGAAGTCAGGAATCTCGGCGAGTGGGTCAAGCACCATGATCGCTACGAGGACGCGCCGCGCGGTTGTCCGGCATGCGGTTCGTGATGAGGGGATAGGGCGGTGGAGCAGGCGGCGTGCGGTTGAGCGGACGGCATCCGCGCCGCTCGCTATAAGGACATTTCGAAAGCAGGCCTGAGGAACAGCTCGATGGCCATGACCACCAGTCCCATCGCCGCCGCCGCGAGGGTCAGCGTGCCGTATTCGTCGTAGCGCGCGTCATAGAGGCAAGCCACGATGAAGAGAATCGCGAGAAGGTTGGTCAGCCAATCGAAATTTAGCGCGATGCTCATCGAAGAATCCGGGCTCAGGGGGCCACTCGCTTTGTCGAATCGGCCCATCAATTGGGCGGCATTCTAACGAGTTGATCTTACGGATTCGCAACAGCTTCGCTTACAGAGATTACTTGCTCTCCAGGGCGCCCTTCGGTGGACGCCCTGGAGTAACCTTTGACGCTACATCATCTCCCGCTCAATCCACTCGATCACCGACGTGCGCTGCGGCTGCCAACCCAGCAGTTTGCGAGCGCGTTCGCCACGTACCCGGCTGTTCGAACCAAGCCCGTAGTTCGCCATTTCATAACCCCATTCCTGTTCGGCGTCCTTGAGCGGCCAGTCTTGCGCAGGACCTAGTTTCGTCGCGCGGGCGATGGCGGCGGTCATGTCGCGAAACGACGCCTCGCCGCTTTCGACGAAGTAGAAAGTGCCGGCTGGGGTCTTCTCCAGCGCGAGGCGATATAACTCGACCACGTCGTCGATATGCACGTTGGACCAGGTGTTGCCGCCACTCCCCACGTGCCGGACCACACCGCTTTTCTGCGCCTGGCGCACGAGGCGCGGCAACTGCACGCTGGCGCTGCCGGCAACAGCACCATGACCGTAGATCAGCGTGTTGCATAGCACTGCTGAGCGGATATTTTCCTGCGCTGCTTCGAGCACCAGACGGTCGATTGCGACACGCGCCGCTTTATCCGCAGTCGGTTCGGGCAGCGCGTCTTCGCTATAAATCCTGGCCGCGCCGGCTTCGCCGCCCGACGCATCGCCGACGATGCTCGAGCCGCTCGTATGCAGAAACGGCTTGCCGGAGCCGGCGAGCCCTTCGATCAGCGCTTCGACTGCCGCGCGGTGATCGCTGCTGGCGGCGTTAATGACGGCGTCGGCAGCCTGCGCTTGCGCGACAAGCAACGCGCGGTCGTCGAGTGTGCCGATCACCGGTTCGATGCCGAGGCGCTCGAGTTCGGCGGCGTGTTCAGGATTGCGGATCAGGCCGCGCACGCGATGTCCGGCGCGCACGAGTCCCGCGGCGATCGAGCCGCCGATGAAACCGCTGGCACCAGTAACGAAAATCTTCAAGATGTTCTCCTTGCTTGCTGGAACAACTGCATTGATTGGCATCGGCCCGATCATCGGATCGGCGATGGCATACCGTGAGTATCCGCCGTCTTGATTCTGGCAAAAAGCGTGTTAGTCTCAAATCAATCTTGATTTGAAATCAACAATGAAGACATCCACCGACGAACTGCTGGTATTCGTAACCGTGATCGACAGCGGCTCGATTACGGCCGCCGCCGAAAAGCTGCAGCAGACCGTCTCCGGCGTGAGCCGTGCGTTGACGCGGCTGGAGAAAAAGCTGGATACAGCGTTGATTCGCCGGACGACGCGGCGCTTGCAGCTCACGGAAGAGGGCGTGCTGTACCTCGACCGGGCGCGGGCGATTCTGGATGCGATGGAGGAGGCCGAGCAATCGGTGGCGCGCCGGCGCGAGCGCCCAAGCGGACGTTTGCGGGTCGACGCGGCGTCGCCGTTCATGCTCCACTGCATCGCCCCGCACATGAAAGCGTTTTCGGCGCTGTATCCGGAGATCCGGCTCGAGTTGACGAGCAACGAGCGGATCGTCGATCTGCTCGAGCAGAAAGTGGACATCGCGATTCGAATTGGCGCATTGCAGGATTCGACGCTGCATGCGCGTTCGCTCGGCAGCAGCAAGCTGCGTATCGTGGCGAGCCCTGGCTATCTTGGCGAGTGCGGCGAACCGGATTCTGTCGAGGCGTTACGCACGCATCGCCTGATCGGTTTTACCGCGCCGGAGCATCTGAACCGCTGGCCGTTGCGGGACGGCGCGCGTGCATGGTTGAAGATCGCGCCGGTCATGACGGCGTCGAGCGGCGAGACGATCCGGCAGCTATCGTTGGCGGATAGCGGCATCGCCTGCCTTGCGGATTTCATGACGCTCGCCGATGTACGCAGCGGGCGGCTGGTGCCGATTCTCGCCGACGCGCTTGTCGACGAACGGCAGCCGGTTAGCGCGGTGTTTTATCAGAGCGCGGCGCTCGCGGGGAGGGTGCAGGCGTTTCTGGATTTTATCGGGACGCGCTTGCAGCTTTAGGCGCGTCCCGACGTCATTCAGCTTGCCTTCCTGCCTCGCGTCGCCCCGCTGCCCGCGAGACCACATCTCATTTTGTCCACTTGCCACTCAACCCGTCCAACGTGTATATACAAGTCATTGCGAAGTGACAGCGCTGGCCCGTGCCCGCATCTGACGCAGGAACCCGCACCGCGCTTGTGAATGCCTGCGAAAACCATGCCAGTCATGATTCGGGATTTAATGGAAATCCCTGATATCAGATCATTAAAAACAAGTTGTATATACAAGCCGTCGACGCTAGACTTCTCTCAAATTGTATAGACAGGACTCTTCCATGATGATTCTCAAGCCCGGTCACCTGACTCTCCAGCAACTGCGCCAGATCGCCCGCGAACAGGTCACGCTGCAGCTCGATCCCGCCAGCTTCGCTGCGATCGACGCCTGCGCCCAGGCCGTGGCCGATATCGCCGCGAAGGGTGAGCCCGCTTACGGCATCAACACCGGTTTTGGCCGCCTCGCCAGCACCCATATCCCGCACGACCAGCTCGAACTGTTGCAACGCAATCTGGTGCTCTCGCACGCGGTTGGCGTGGGCGAGCCGATGTCGCGTCCGGTCGTGCGTCTGTTGATGGCGCTCAAGCTGTCGAGCCTCGGCCGCGGTCATTCTGGCATCCGCCGCGAAGTGATGGACGCGCTGATCACGCTGTTCAATGCCGACGTGCTGCCGGTGATTCCCGTCAAGGGTTCGGTTGGCGCCTCGGGCGATCTCGCGCCGCTCGCGCATATGTCGGCAGCGCTGCTGGGCGTCGGCGACGTGCTCGCCAAGGGCGAGCGCATGGCCGCAACCGAAGGCTTGCGCCTCGCCGGCCTCAAGCCGCTCACGCTGCAGGCGAAGGAAGGTCTGGCGCTGTTGAACGGCACCCAGGCATCGACCGCGCTCGCGCTCTACAACATGTTCGCGATCGAAGACCTGTACCGCACCGCGCTGGTGGCGGGCGCGTTGTCGGTGGACGCGGCGGCCGGTTCGGTGGCGCCGTTCGACCATCGCATTCACGAGCTGCGCGGCCACCAGGGGCAGATCGACGCCGCGGCGGCTTACCGTTCGCTCCTCGAAGGCTCGGGCATCAATCTGTCGCACCGCGATTGCGGCAAGGTACAGGATCCGTACAGTTTGCGCTGCCAGCCGCAGGTAATGGGCGCGTGTCTGGACCAGATGCGCCACGCTGCGGACGTGCTGCTGATCGAAGCGAACGCTGTCTCGGACAATCCGCTGATTTTCCCGGACACGGGCGAAGTGCTCTCGGGCGGCAATTTCCACGCGGAGCCGGTCGCCTTTGCGGCCGACAATCTGGCGTTGGCCGCAGCCGAAATCGGTGCGCTTGCCGAACGTCGCATCGCACTGCTGATCGATTCGACGCTCTCCGGTCTGCCGCCGTTCCTCGTCCGCGATGGCGGTGTGAACTCCGGCTTCATGATCGCCCACGTCACGGCCGCCGCGCTCGCTTCTGAGAACAAGACGCTTGCGCATCCGGCCTCGGTCGATTCGCTGCCTACCTCGGCGAACCAGGAAGACCATGTGTCGATGGCGACCTTCGCGGCGCGCAAGCTCGGCGATATCGCCGAGAACACCGCCAATATTCTTTCGATCGAACTGCTGGCCGCCGCGCAAGGTGTCGATCTGCGCGCACCGCATAAAACCAGCCCGAAATTGCAGCACGTGATGAACACGGTACGCCATGAAGTCGCGCACTACGAACTCGATCACTACTTCGCGCCGGACATCGAGGCGGTCACGCATCTCGTGCAGAACGGCACGATCGCTGCACACAGTCCGCTGACGTTTCCGTCCGAGCAGTAAGCACGTGACACCATTAACGGCAAACCCGGCATGAACGCACCGGCCTATCAGGGAATCAAGGACTTCATCCTCTCCCGCATTTATGCGGGCGAATGGGGTGAGGGCGACCAGGTTCCCTCGGAAAACGAGCTTGCCCGCGAGTTCAACGTGGCGCGCATGACGGTCAACCGTGCGCTGCGCGAACTTACCTCCGAGCAGGTGCTGACGCGCGTGCAGGGCTCCGGCACGTTCGTTGCGCGGCCGAAATACGAATCGACCCTGGTGGCGATCCGCAGTATCTCCGACGAGATCGTGGCGCGCGGTCATCGCTATCAGGCGAAGGTGTTGCACATCGGCGCGGCGATTGCCGACGAAGCGCTTGCCGACGAGATGCAGGTGAGCGCCGGCAGTCCGGTGTTTCATTCGCGCGTGCTGCATTTCGAAAACGACGAGCCGGTGCAACTCGAAGAACGCTGGGTCAACCCGGCGGTCGCCCCCGATTATGCGTTGCAGGACTTCACCAGCACCACGCCGAACCAGTATCTGGTGCGCGTCGCGCCGCTGCAGCGCGTCGAATACCGTATCGAGGCGGCTTTGGCCGATGCCGATACGCGTCGATTGCTGACGATGGATGAACTCGAGCCCTGCCTCGTGCTGCATCGACGCACGTGGTCGCAGAGTCTGGTCGCATCGGTGGCGAATCTGTGGCATCCCGGCAGTCGTTACCGCTTCACTGGACACTTTTGATCTTGCTTCCTGAGCTGCGCTTTCAACCTGCGCATTTGACGTGATTTTTTGAGTACTTTTCCGCCTCCGAGGGCCACCATGAACAACCCCAAGCACATCGATCCGCGTCTCGACCCGACCCGTACGATTCGCGCCCCGCGTGGCGCCGAAAAGACCTGCAAGAGCTGGCTCACGGAAGCCGCCTATCGCATGATCCAGAACAACCTGGACGCGGAAGTCGCCGAGCATCCGCATGCGCTCGTGGTGTACGGCGGCATCGGCCGCGCTGCGCGCAACTGGGATTGCTTCGACCAGATTCTCGCCACGCTGAAAGATCTCAACGACGACGAGACGCTGCTGATCCAGTCGGGCAAGCCGGTTGGCGTGTTCAGGACGCATGCCGATGCGCCGCGCGTGCTGCTGGCGAACTCGAATCTCGTACCGCACTGGGCAACGTGGGAACACTTCCACGAACTCGACCGCAAGGGCCTGATGATGTACGGCCAGATGACGGCGGGGAGCTGGATTTACATCGGCAGCCAGGGGATTGTTCAGGGCACCTACGAGACTTTCTTCTCGGTAGCGAACCAGCATTTCAACGGCGACCCGAAGGGCCGCTGGATTCTGACGGGCGGTCTCGGCGGCATGGGCGGCGCGCAGCCGCTCGCTGCCACCATGGCCGGCTTCTCGATGATCGCTGTCGAGTGCGATGAGACGCGCATCGACTTCCGTCTGAAGACCCGTTACGTCGATCGCAAAGCGAAGACGCTCGACGAAGCGCTTGCGATTGTCGAAGAGGCAAAGAAGACGGGCAAGCCCGTGTCGGTCGGTCTGCTCGGCAATGCGGCCGACGTGTTTGCCGAATGCGTCGAGCGCGGCATCACGCCGGACTGCGTGACAGATCAAACGAGCGCCCACGATCCGATTCATGGCTACCTGCCGCAAGGCTGGAGCGTCGAAGACTGGCGCGAACGCCAGAAGACGGCGCCGGACAGCATCACCAAACCGGCCAAGCAGTCGATGGCCAGGCAGGTGCAGGCCATGCTGACGCTGCAGGAACGTGGCGCCGCGACGCTCGACTACGGCAACAACATCCGCCAGATGGCGCTGGAAATGGGCGTCGAAAACGCGTTCGATTTCCCGGGCTTCGTGCCGGCGTATATCCGTCCGCTGTTCTGCGAGGGCAAGGGCCCGTTCCGTTGGGTTGCGCTGTCGGGCGATCCTGAGGATATCTACAAGACCGATGCGAAGGTCAAGGAGCTGATCCCCGACGACGCACACCTGCACAACTGGCTCGACATGGCGCGCGAACGGATTGCGTTCCAGGGTCTGCCGGCGCGGATTTGCTGGGTGGGTGTGAAGGACCGGTATCGCCTCGGCCAGGCGTTCAACGAGATGGTCAGGAATGGCGAATTGAAGGCGCCGGTCGTGATTGGGCGCGATCACCTCGATACGGGTTCGGTGGCGAGCCCGAACCGCGAAACCGAATCGATGAAGGACGGCTCTGACGCTGTCAGCGACTGGCCGTTGCTCAACGCGCTGCTCAACACAGCGGGCGGCGCGACATGGGTATCGCTGCATCACGGCGGCGGGGTGGGCATGGGCTTTAGCCAGCACTCCGGCGTGGTGATCGTCGCTGACGGTACAGATGCCGCCCGCGAGCGTCTCGGCCGCGTGCTGTTCAACGATCCGGCCACGGGCGTGATGCGTCACGCGGACGCCGGCTATGAACTCGCGCAGGAAACGGCCCGTGAGGTGGGGCTTAATCTGCCGATGCTGGGCCGTTGATCGTGACGCCGGATAGCGGCACGACATTGATCCGCGGTGCCGATCTCGTGGCGACGCCGTGGAAGAACGGCGGCGGCGTCACGCGCGAGGTGGCGGCTTTTCCTCAAGGCGCGAAGCTCGATGGTTTCGTGTGGCGTGTGAGCATTGCAGACGTCGCGCAGCCGGGGCCGTTCTCGCGCTTTGACGGGATCGACCGGACGCTGGTGTTGCTGTCGGGCGCGGGTATGCTGCTTGATGAAGCGAACGGTCCGACACATGCTCTCAAGCAACCGCTAGAGATGGCGCGCTTCGCAGGTGAGACCGCGATCGACGCGCGGCTGGTCGATGGCGCGACGCGCGATTTCAACCTGATGGTGCGGCGGGGTGCGGCGACGGGCGAGGCCGAGGTATGGCAAGTCCAGACCGAGGGCGCCGCGGGTGCTATGGGTTCTGCGTCAATACGTCATTTGTCGGCCGATGCCGTACTGCTGTTTTGCGCGGCCGGTTCGATCGAGGTGACACTCGGCGATGCCACTCCAGTGACCCTCGCAATAGACGACACGCTGCATATCCAGTCGCCTGATGGCCTGGCGTGCAAGGTGAGCGGCGAAGGCGCACTGCTCGCCATCCGCTTGCATTACGCGTGAGCTGAAGCCGATCGGCCCTCACATCCACAGACCGCAACAAGCTGCAACGAGCACGCGATGAAGCAAACCGTCTGGCATCACCTGAAGCTTTGCCCGCAGGGCGATCCGCACAACACGCTGGACGATGCCGCGATCGCCGTGCGCGACGGCCACATCGTCTGGCTCGGTGCGGCCAGCGAACTGCCGCCCGACTATGCCGCTTGGCGGCGCGAAGACCTCGGTGGTGCATGGGTCACACCTGGCCTCGTCGATTGTCATACGCATCTCGTGTACGGCGGCCAGCGCGCCGACGAGTTTGCCCAGCGCCTCGCCGGTGTCAGCTACGAAGAAATTGCGCGCCAGGGCGGCGGCATTGTCTCGACGGTACGCGCGACCCGCGCCGCCGACGAAGAGAGCTTGTTGCGCCAGTCGGCTGCTCGCCTCGAACCGCTGCTTGCCGAAGGCGTGACTGCCATCGAAATCAAATCCGGTTATGGGCTCGACCTCGCCAGCGAGCGCAAGATGCTGCGCGTCGCGCGCCGTCTCGGCGAACAGTATCCGGTGTCGGTTTATACGACGTTTCTCGGTGCGCACGCGTTGCCGCCTGAGTTTGCCGGTCGTGCCGACGACTACATCAGCGAAGTCTGCGAGCGCATGCTGCCCACGCTGGCCGACGAAGGTCTCGTGGATGCAGTCGATGTTTTCTGCGAGCGCATCGGCTTTTCGCTCGCACAAAGCGAGCGCGTCTTCGCCGCGGCCGAGCGCTACAAGCTGCCGGTGAAGATGCATGCCGAGCAGTTGTCCAACTGCGGCGGTACGGCGCTTGCCGCGCGTCATCATGCGTTGTCCGCGGATCATCTCGAGTTTCTCGACGAAGCCGGCGTGGCCGCCATGAAGGAGAGCGGCACGGTCGCCGTGCTGCTGCCCGGCGCGTACTACTTCATCCGCGAGACGCAGTTGCCGCCGCTCGATCTGCTGCGCCGCTACGAAGTGCCCATCGCCATTTCCACCGACAGCAACCCCGGCACGTCGCCCACCACCTCGCTCCTGTTGATGATGAACATGGCGACCACGCTGTTTCGCATGACCGTCCCCGAGGTGCTGCAAGGCGTCACGCAACATGCGGCGCGCGCATTGGGTCAGGTGGGTCGTCATGGTTCGCTGGCAGTGGGCCGCGCGGCGGATTTCGCGGTCTGGCAGGTCGAGACGCTGGCCGAACTGGCTTACTGGATCGGTCGTCCGCTGTGCGCGCGCGTGGTGCGCGCAGGCGAGACGGTCTATACGCGGTGCGACTCCGCCAGTTGATTGAATCCATCAAGGTCTGAAGATGACTGAACCCACTCGAACGTCGCCCCACGCATTGTTTGCAGAGCACGCGTATCTGCCCGATGGCTGGCGCCGCAACGTGCTGCTGACGTGGGATGCCACTGGCACGCTGACGCACGTGAGCCCGGATACGTCCGCGCCGCCGGTGGGCGTGAGCCGCGCAGCGGGCCCCATCCTGCCCGGCATGCCGAACCTGCATTCGCACGCCTTCCAGCGCGCGATGGCGGGTCTGACCGAATATCGTGCGAACGCCACGGACAACTTCTGGAGCTGGCGCGACCTGATGTACCGCTTTGCCGCGAAGATCACGCCGCAAGGACTCGCCGCTGTTGCGCAGTGGCTCTACATCGAGATGCTGAAGGCGGGCTATACGTCGGTGTGCGAGTTTCACTACGTGCATCACACGCCGGACGGCAGCCGTTACGTCAATACGGCCGAACTGGCCGAACGCGTCGTGGATGCGGCCCAGACGAGCGGCATCGGCATGACGATGCTGCCGGTGCTCTACCAGTACGGCGGCTTCGGCGCGCGCGCGCCGCGGGCCGATCAGCAGCGCTTCATCAATACGCCTGAAAGCCTGCTCGATCTGCTCGGCAAACTGCGTGACGCACGCCCCGAAAGCTCGGCCCTGCGCTACGGTGTGGCGCCGCATTCGTTACGTGCGGTCTCGGAACAATCGCTGCGCACGCTGCTCGACGGGCTCGATACGGACCTGCCGGGTGCACCGGTGCACATTCATATCGCCGAACAGACCGCGGAAGTCGATGCCTGTCTCGAGACCGAAGGCGCCCGCCCGGTGCAGTGGTTGCTCGAGCGATTCCATGTCGATTCGCGCTGGTGTCTCGTGCATGCGACCCACGTCGATGCCAACGAAACGCTCGCGCTTGCCAGGAGCGGCGCGGTGGCGGGGCTGTGCCTGACGACCGAAGCCAACCTCGGTGACGGCATCTTTCCGGCGCACACCTATCTCGACGCGCAGGGACGCTTTGGTATCGGATCGGATAGCCATATCGGCGTCGACTGGCGTGCCGAACTGCGGCTGCTGGAGTACGGTCAGCGCCTCTCGCGCCGCCAGCGCAATGTGCTCGCCTCGACTGACGCGCCGTTTGTCGCCGACCGCCTGTTCGCCGCCGCGCTCGACGGCGGTGCGCACGCCACCGGTCGTGCCGTGGGCGCGTTGAGAGTAGGGCAGCGGGCCGACTGGCTGGTGCTCGACGCGGATCATCCGGGCATCGCCGAACACACGCCGCAAGCATGGCTCTCGGGCGTGGTTTTCTGCGAGCATGGCGAGACGCCGATTCGCGATGTCTATACCGGCGGCGAAAAGGTGGTCGAGAATCGCAGACATCGCGATGAAGAACGTGCGTACGCGCAATATAGGGTCGCGCTCGCCGAGCTGCTCAAGTGATGCCGGTTTGAAACAACGTCAACGGGCGACTCGGGTAAGCTGTCAGATGACGCCCCGATCCCACTGATTCTGGACTGACATGACTGCTTCGAACACTCCGCCGGTTTTTTCGCTGCACGAGGGAAGTGCGCCCCTGCTGATTTCGATTCCCCACGTGGGCACGAACATTCCCGCCGACATTGCCGCGACGATGACACCCCTCGCCCAGCGCACCGAAGATTGCGACTGGCATCTCGACCGCCTGTACGCGTTTGCGCGCGAGCTCGGCGCCTCGTTTCTGATGCCGAGCAACGCGCGCTACGTGATCGACCTGAACCGTCCGCCCGACGGCGCGAATCTCTATCCGGGTCAGGACACGACAGGCCTTCTGCCCGTCGACACGTTCGACAAGGAGCCCCTGTATCTCGACGGACATTTGCCCGACGATGCCGAGGTCGCACGCCGCCGCGAACTCTACTGGAAGCCGTACCACGAGGCGCTGTCAGCGCATCTGGCGGCGTTGAAGGCAAAACACGGCAAGGTACTGCTATGGGAGGCGCACTCGATCCGCTCGCACGTACCGCGTTTCTTCCCGGGGCGGCTGACGGACTTCAACTTCGGCACCTCAAACGGCGCGAGCGCCGTGGCGGGACTGGCTGAAGCGCTGGTGGACGTGGTCGAACGCCACGGCGGCTACTCGGCAGTTGCGAATGGCCGCTTCAAGGGTGGCTATATCACACGCCAGTACGGTCAGCCGTCCGAGGGCATTCATGCAGTGCAGCTCGAACTCACGCAGATTACGTACATGGAAGAGCAGATGCCGTACGCGTATGACGAAACGCTCGCCGCGCAGGTCGAACCGCTTCTGAAGACGCTGGTGCAAACCGCGCTCGAGCGCGTCGCCGCCGCGTAAGAATGGCGCGTCGATCGGTACAAACTGCCTTTCCGGTTGTACGTGCCAGATACGGAAACGCTTGAAACACCGCTGAATGCGACGGTCCCCGCCTGTCTGTCACGACGGGCGGGGACCGTTTTGCCTTGTAGCGGGGCTAGCCGCCGGCATCAATGACAGTGTCTCTCCCAGTGTCCATGGACGTGGACCTTATGGCACACGCGATGGTGGTCGTCGGCGTGCGCGGGCGCGATGGCGCCGAGAGTAACGAGTGCTGTGCTCAAGGCAAGTATGATCTTCTTCATCGAATTACCCTTCTCAGGTTGGGGGAACGGAAACCTTACACCAGCACAATACGTGCCGCATAAGTCTGACCAATCCCGCGCGAGATGCTATCCCGTCTGCGGAACGCACCCGTTCAGGGCATGTCAACAGAAAGGGCGTATGCGCGAGGGCGTATCCACGCCCCCCTGTTCCGGTCGCCAGATACGCCACGCCGCACCCTTACGGGACATACCGGTTGCGTGCCGCACGGCGAAGCGACTACCCTTTGACAAAAACGGCGCGCGCGGGCTGAAGCCCGCCGGCACGTCATACACTAATCGGGCGAGAAAAGATGGAAGACCCAGCAATGGAAGATTCCGACGAGTTCCTGCTTTCGATCTGGCGAGCAAATCTGGTGGTGCTGACCCAGGAGGTCGGCGCGGCAACCCGCCTCGCGCGGATGATGACGTTCTCTGCAAGCTATCTGAAACTGATGTTGTCCGGCCAACGCGAATTCAGCGAGGAGTTCGTGCGCGGTGTCGAGGCGGTGACGGGCTTGCCCGCCGGCTGGATGAACACGCCGCATGAGGCGGGCGAGATTCCCGCGAACGCCCGCGAGGCGATCGACAACGAGATGCCGCTGGCGCGCTTTCGCGGCACGGCGCATCCGGTGCGCAAGAAAACGGTGCTGCGTCCGCCCGAGCCGATCTTCGGTCAACCGGCGCCCGCGCGGCGCGCGGAGGAGGAGATGTTCGACGCCGAGGCGCACCGGCGTCACGTGCTGTTTCGCAAGGTGCGCGATCTGGCGGTGCAGGACGTGCGCCGCTTCGAGCGGCATCTGGCGAGTCCGCCTGTCGAACTGGCCGCGTTGCGCGCCAAGGTGGAGGACGTGATCGCCGCCACCGAACTGGAGGACACCGACCACGCCGATCTGACCGGCCGGCTCGAGCAGATCGAAAAGCATCGCAATCTGCTGATGCGGCATGTGGAGAAACTTCAGGCGCTGCTTGTCAGGCTAGGTGAAAGCGAGTGAGGCGGGCGCGTAGTTGACGGGCTCGCCTGAAGCGCTCACTTGCGCGCGCGATGCCGTTCAATCGCCAGCCGGCAGATTCTGTCGCAGAGTTCGCCGAACGCGATGCCGCGTGCCTGCGCCGATTGGGGCAGCAGGCTGGTCGCCGTCATGCCGGGCAGCGTGTTGACTTCGAGGCACCACAGCACGCCGTGGCTATCGAGCCGGAAGTCGGAGCGGCTGTAGCCGTCCAGCTTCAACGTACGATGCGCGAGCAGCGCCAGGGCGCGAGCGTTTTCGGCGATATCTTCCGGCAAGTCGGCCGGAAAGATTTCGCGCACGGCGCCGGGCTGGTATTTGGCCTTGTAATCGAACACCGCATCTGGGTCGATGACGATTTCTCCGACCGTCAACGCTTCGTCGCCGAGTATGCCTACCGTGATTTCGCGGCCCGCGACGAACTGCTCCAGCATGACTTCGCTGTCGTACGCAGCGGCCAGTGCGATGGCCGGTTCGAGTTGTTCCGCGGAGCGCACGACCGACAGACCGACGGTCGATCCCTGGCTGTTCGGCTTCACGACGAGCGGGTAACCCAGTTCCGCGCCGGCGGTGGCGGCGTCGACCGGTGCCATCAGCCAGCGAGGGGTGGGAATGCCCGCGCTCACGAAGAGCCGCTTGGCCATGTCCTTGTCCATTGCGAGCGCGCTGCCCAGATGCCCGCTGCCGGTGTACGGCAACTCCGCGAGATCGAGCATGGCCTGCATGGTGCCGTCCTCGCCGCTGCCGCCGTGCAAGGCGACGAACACCACGTCGACGCCGGCGAGCGTCGCTGCCTGCAGCGCGCTCGTTTGCCCGGAGCGCATCAGCGCCAGTTCCTCGGAGGCGGGCGGTGCTTCGTTGACGCGTGAGTTGAGAAAACGCACTTCGTCTTCGCCGGTCAGCAGGCCGCGCGATGTGTCGATGGCCAGTACTTCGTGTCCCGATTCGCGCAACGCGCGCACGATCTGTGCGCCGCTGGCAATCGACACTTCTCGTTCCTCGCTGGTGCCGCCGAACAGCACGGCAATCTTGAGCGGGTTGGTTTGCATAGCGACGGGCCTTCAGTTCGTGGGTGTTTTGCGGGATGCGCGAGAGGGGATTCTGTTGCGCCATAATCGGTAAGCGCACGGCGCAACATTTTACAGAGGTACGGGCCGCCGATGCATGCTCACAGCCTGAGTTCAGTCAGAATCTGTTCAGCGAGGAAGTCACATGGAGGACGGTTGGAGCGGGCGCTACGTGCCAGCACGATTTCCAGTTCTGGCAGAGCAGGCAGGCCGTGTGGGCGCCCGAGTTGCACGAAGTGGCCAGGCACCGCGCAGCGCGCAAGCGGCGCGATTGCGAGCCCCGCTTCGACCATGCTGAAGAGACCCATCAGACTCGGGCTCTCATACGACGTGCGATAGGCGATTTTTGCACGCTCGAGCGCGTGGATCGCGTTCGCCCGCGCGACACTGCCCGCACCGAACAGCGCAACCGGCAATGGCCGCTCTTTCCAGATCTCGCGTCCGCTGGTCGACGCGCCTGCCCACGTCATCGGTTCGAAGCGGATGAACTCGCCGTTCAGATTTTTCAGGCGCGTCACGCAGGCGAGGTCGACCTTGTTGTCCTTGACGAGTGGCGCGAGCGCATGGCTCGGCAGGCCGATCACCTGAATCTCGACCTTCGGGTAGCTCGCCGAAAACTTGCGCAGCACCGCAGGCAGCAACGATGCCGCGTAGTCGTCCGGCACGCCGATCGCGACACGGCCCTTTACCTCCGGATGCACCATCGACGCCCACGCTTCGTCACGCAGGGCCAGCATCCGGCGGGCGTAGGCGAGCAGCACCTGACCGTCGGCAGTCGGCGTGACGCTGCGCGCTCCACGTACGAACAACGGCTTGCCGAGCGCGTTCTCCAGCGTGCGAATCTGCATGCTGAGCGCGGACTGCGAGCGATGCACGAGCGCGGCGCCGCGCACGAAGCTGCCGGCATCGGCGATGGCGACTACCATCGCGAGCACGTCGAGATCCAGGGCTTTCATAGGTATCAGAAAAGCTGATCGAAAGGTTCAATATAACGCGTTTGTCTGAACACAGGGTGACCGGCATACTGCGGCTGGTCACGGGCGACGGGCGAGGTTCGCTTGCTCCTGCGACCTTTCTGAAGCTATGCAACACTGCACTGAAACCGGAGACCACCACGATGCCGATGACCTACGATGACTTCAAGCAACTGGGCATGCGCCTCGACATGTCGCGCGGCAAGCCCGCGCCCGAGCAGCTCGAGCTCTCGCGTGCCTTGCTGGAGGAGGCGGGCACGACGGGCTTTCTGTCGCGCGACGGCATCGACTGCCGCAACTACGGGCACCTGCTCGGCCTGCCGGAAGCCCGCGAGTTGGGCGCGGCGTTGCTCGAGGTGCCGGCGGCGCAGGTGGTGGCGGGCGGCAATTCGAGCCTCGAGTTGATGCACGATGTGCTGGCGTTTGCGATGCTGTTCGGTGTGCCGGGCGGCGAGCCCTGGCGCAAGCAAGGCGATATTGCCGTGCTATGTCCGGTGCCCGGTTATGACCGGCACTTTGCGATCTGCGAGGCGCTCGGCATCCGCATGATCAACGTGCCGATGAACGACGACGGCCCGGATATGGATTTCGTCGAAGCCCAGGTGGCGAGCGACGCATCCATCAAGGCCATCTGGTGCGTGCCGCTCTATAGCAACCCGAGCGGCGCGATCTACTCGGACAATGTGGTGCGGCGTCTCGCTGCCATGCCGGCTGCCGCGCCGGATTTCCGCTTGTTGTGGGACGACGCTTACCGCTTCCATCATCTGACTGCTCGGAAGCACACCACCCTTAATGTGCTCGACGCCTGCGCGGCAGCCGGACACGAGGATCGCGCGCTGATATTCGCGTCGCTTTCGAAAGTGACGTTCGGCGGCGGGGCGATGGCGTTTTTGGCCGCATCGAAGCGCAATGTGGACTGGTGGCAGCAGCGCGTATCGGTACGAACGATCGGCCCGGACAAGCTGAACCAGTTGCGCCACGTGCGTTTCCTGCGCGACCGCGCTGGTCTCGAGCGGCTGATGGAGCGTCACCGCGCGCTGGTGGAGCCGAAATTCGCGGCGATCGCGGCGGCGTTCGACGAGCATCTCGGTGGCCTGGAGAATGTGAGGTGGAATGCGCCGGCGGGCGGCTACTTCATCAGCCTCTACACGCCGCCTGGGTTCGCGAAGCGCACCGTGGCGCTTGCCGCGGAGGCCGGCCTCGTGCTGACGCCGGCGGGCGCCGCTTATCCGTATGGACGGGATCCGGACGACCGGCATCTGCGGATCGCGCCCACCTTCCCGTCACTCGATGCAGTACGGCTCGCGGCGGTGGGGATTGCGCTGTCGCTGCGGCGGGCGCTGGAAGAGCGCTGACGGCGGGCGTTCGGCCCACGCTTTTTGCGGCCGTCACGCTTTTGTTGTAAAAGGGAGCGCATGACTGATCGCTCCCGACTGATTCCCCTTATCGTCGCCTGTCCGCTGTTCCTGCAAAACCTCGACACGTCGATCATGGCGACGGCGTTGCCGTCGATCGCCCGCTCGCTGCAGGTTCAAACGCTGCATCTGAACCTGGCGATCACCTCCTATCTGCTAAGCCTTGCGGTGTTTCTACCGGCGAGCGGCTGGCTCGCGGACCGCTTCGGCGCGCGCCGCGTGTTCTGCTCCGCCATCGCGCTGTTCTCGCTCGGCTCGGCCTTATGCGGGCTGGCGCAATCGATGCCGCAACTGGTTCTGTTCCGCGTCCTGCAGGGCATGGGCGGGGCGATGATGGTGCCGGTCGGGCGGCTGATCCTGTTACGCAGCATCCCGCCCGCGCGGATGGTCGCGGCCATGGTGTGGTTCACCGTGCCCGGCGCCATCGGGCGGCTCGCAGGACCGCTGCTCGGCGGCCTGGTGGTCACGATTACCTCATGGCGCTGGATCTTTCTGCTCAACATCCCGTTCGGTGTGCTGGGCGTGCTGATGGCGATGAGCTTCATCGACGATACCCACGAACCGGTTTTTCAACGCTTCGATCTCGCCGGTTTCATTCTGCTTTCGAGCGGGCTGGTCGGCCTGGTCGGCGGTCTCGATACGGCCGGCCGTGGGCTGGTGCCGCAGGAAGTCACCTTTGCGCTCGCAGGGCTCGGTGCGCTGTCGATCCTTGCGTACTGGGCCTATAGCCGCCGCCACGATGACGCGATCATCGATCCCAACCTGCTGCGTTACAAGGCGTACCGGACCGCGGTGGTCGGTGGTATGCCGTTGCGTGTCGCGATCGGCGCCTCGCCGTTTCTGATGCCGTTGATGTTGCAGCTCGGCTTCGGCTTGTCGCCGCTGCAGTCCGGCTCGCTTAGCGTGGCGACGGCGGTCGGTTCGCTCAGCGTGCGCGCGGTGATGCAGCAGGCTATCCGGCGGATCGGCTTTCGCACGCTGCTGATCGGCGCGACTTCGCTCACTGGATGCTTCTATGCATGCTATGGACTGTTCCGGCCGAGCACGCCGCATCTGCTGATCTTTGTCGTACTGCTGTTCGGCGGCTTGTTCAACTCGCTCGGCATGGTGACGCTCAACACGCTCGGCTACTCGGATATGCCCAAGCCGATGATGAGCCGGGCAACGGCTCTCTCGAGCATGGCGCAACAACTTTCGATCAGTATCGGGGTGGCGTTTGCGGCCTCGCTGCTGGCGTTGACGGCGCATCTGCACGGCGGCAGTGCCGCGCATCTGATGGCGCGCGACTTTTCGCCCGCGTTCGTGGTGATCGGCGCGTTGACGTTGAGTTCGTTGTTCTTCTTTACCAGGCTCTCCCACGACGAAGGGGCGGAGCTACGGTAGCGCCAGGTGAACCTCCGATGTGCTACAAACACACTACCGATCGGGACGAGGTGCCATCTTGGGGAAAATTGCCGTAACGCTGCAACTGTCGCTTGTATCAGTGAGGGCGTGTAAAGCATGAAGCGCCCTACACGGCGCAGGTGCGCCGCCATGGCATGCCTGCTGACAGGCACCGCACTCAGCGCGTCCGCAGCGTGGGCCGACGGTCCCGCGGCGAGCGACGACCTCGCGCCCTTCACCGTCGAGAGCGACGTCCATTACTTTGTGATCCAGAAAGACGGCTCGGTCGAAGAGCGCGACGACACGATCATGCGCGCCAATACAACGAGCGGCGTCGACGACATCGCGCAACGCTATGTCTGGTTCAACAAGGATATCGAGCAGGTGCAACTGCTCGCCGCCGAGACCATCGACCCAGACGGCACCGTACGCAAGGTCGGACCGGATGGCATCCGCGACGTGCAGGAGCCGCGCTCCGCCGGCGCGCCGACCTTCGAGGACGGTGTATTGCGTACCGTGATTTTTCCTGGCGTGGAGCCGGGCTCGCGCGTGCACCTGGCGTTTCGCAAGACACGCAGCAAGGCGCTGCAAGCCGGCACGTTCGCCTACCTCGTCGAACCGACGCGCGATCCGGTCGAGCAGCAGCGCCTCATCTTCGACCTGCCCGCCGACGTGCCGCTATACGCGGACACGCGCGGTTACGTGGAAGTGCCTCCGGTGACGCAGAACGGCCGCACGCGCTACGAGTTCGACTACAAACATGGGCCGTATGCCCCCATCGAATCCGGCGCGGTCGGTTACGAAACGTGGGGCGACCGGCTGATGGTATCGACGGTGCCCGACTATGCCACCTTCGCGGCGCGCTACAGGGCGCCGGCCGTCGACGCCACCATGAGCGATCCGGCGATTGTCCAGCTCGCGCAATCGCTGACGGCGGCAAGCGCCGATCCACGTGAAAAGGCGCGCATCCTGTACGACTGGGTGCGCATGAACGTGCGCTACGTGGCGCTCTTTCTCGGCGAGACCGCGGCGGTGCCGCACAAGGCGATCGATATCCTGCGCAATCGCTATGGCGACTGCAAGGATCACGTCGCGCTGTACAGCGCATTGCTGGCGGCGGTCGGCATTCGCAGCGAAGCAGTGCTGCTCAACCTCGGTCCGTACTACACGTTGCCGGACGTGCCCGGCTATGGAGACAGCGCGATCAATCATGCGATCGTCTGGATTCCACAACTCGGTCTCTATGCCGATACCACCGCCGGCGGCATCGCCTTCGGCTATCTGCCGCTGGTCGTGATGGACCGGCCGGTCCTGCTGGTCGACGATGGCGTGATGTCGCGCACGCCACCCGTGCAGCCGCGGGGCCGTGCCGTGCGCTTGCAGATCGATGTGGACGAGAGTGGGGCGGCGTCGTACGCGTACCGCGTGGAAGACTCGGGCGCGACGGCCGAGCTCGAACGCAACATGTTCCGGCGTGCCACCCATCAGCGGGCGCAGCAGATTGCCGCGGGCCGGCTGTTGCAGACAAACCTGCACGGTACGGCAAAGCTCAGCACGAGCGACGTCGCGACGACCGAGGGACCGTTCACGACCACCATGCAAGGCACGCTCGAGCACTTCACCTGGACTGATGGCACGACCGCGCTGCCTGCGCTGTCGAGTCTTTCGGGCGGCATTGCCAGCCAGGTGCAGTCGTGGCTCGCCGAGCCGCAACGCACGCAGCCGTGGGTCTGTGTTGGGGGCGACTTCGACGAGACCGCGCAGATCACGTTGCCCGCGACGGTTCGCGTAACCGATCTGCCGGTGGATGCCAACGTGCAGGACAGTTACTTCGATTACACGTCGCACTACGTCTTCGATCCAGGCACGCGGGTGCTGCAGATCACCCGCCACCTGCATACGAAGTTCGTGCATCAGGTGTGCTCGGCCGATGCCTTCAACGAAGCGCAGGCCTCGCTCGTCAGGATCGAGCGCGATGCGTCGTCGCAAGTGGTTGTGCGTGCAACGCCAGCGGATTATCGTTTCGCGCAGCCCGGCCGTATCGATGGCGCAAACGCCAATCGGTACAGCCGCACGCCTGCGCCGAACAACGTGTCAAACACGCGTCCTTCGTAGCGTGCGGCGCCGGTGGCGCGAGCGCCTGGCCGCTCAACCCCTCAACCGCTTCTCAGCTCAATTGCCGCCGCCCTTGGTGACGATCGGCACCCATGCGCCGTTCTTGACCTGATACAGCGTCGAGCCGGCGTTCTTCAGCGAGCCATTGGCCTCGAACGCAATCGGACCGGTCACGCCGTCGAAGCTGATCGCCTTGAGCACCGGCCGATACACCGCCGGCGAGCTCGATTTGGCCTGCTGCATGGCCTTGATTGCCGCCCATGCCGCGTCGTAGCCGAACGGCGCATACGACAGGATGTCCACGCCAAAGCGCTTCTTGAACTTGGCCGAGAAGTCCTTGCCGCCTGGCAACTGCGAGAGCGGCCGGCCATATTCCCACGCCATCGCGCCTTCGGCCGCGTCGCCTGCGAGCTTGATGAAATCCTCATCCATCACGCCGCCACCGCCAACCAGTTGCGCGGTAAGGCCGAGCTGCTTCATGCGTTTCGCGACGCCTGCCGCCTGCGTATCCAGACCGCCGAAGAAGATCAGGTCCGCATTGGTAGCCTTGATCGCGGTGAGCTGCGTGCTGAAGTCGACCGCCTGGTTGTTGGTGTATTCGTGCGCAACGATATTGCCGCCGTGTGCTTTCACCGCCTTCTCGAACTCATCCGCCTCACCCTGGCCGAACGCCGTGCGGTCGTCGAGGATCGCGATGCGCTTGGCCTTGGTCACCTCGACTGCGTAGACGCCCGCGTTGCCCGCGTTCTGCGCATCCGTGGAGATCACCATGAACGCGTTGGCGAAGCCGCGGCCGGTGATGATCGGGTTGGTGGCCGCCGGGTCGATGACCGGAATACCGGCCGTTTCATAAAGCTGCGAGGCGGGAATCGTCGTTCCGGAGTTGAAGTGGCCCACCACCACCGACACGCCTGCGTCCACCAGCTTCTGCGCCGCCTGCACGCCGACGCGCGGGTCGGCCTGATCGTCCTCGGAGACGAGCTGGAAGTCGGCGACCTGGTTGCCGATCTTGATCTTCTGGGCGTTGGCTTCCTCGATGGCGAGCCGCACGCCGTTTTCGAGGTCTTTGCCGTAGCCGGCATTCACGCCCGTCAGCGGGGCTGCGAAGCCGATCTTGACCGGCAGGTCGTCCGCGAAGCCGGACAGCGGCGCGACTGCGAGGAGCGCGCCCAGCATCACAACGAGGGGTTTCAGCGTTTTGCGAAGACTCATGGTCTCTCCTTCCATCGACAGGTTCACGGTATGAAAATCGGGCAAGGTGCAGCCGGCCAGATACGGCCGGGTACGGCTGTCACGCTGAAGCAATGCGCCGCGCGCAGCAAACTTACAGACGCGGGCGGTCAAACGGTGCGATGAAACTCGCGTGGTTCGATGCGTGCGGCGTGGTCTCCTTCAAGGGGTCCGAAGTATTTCAGGGTAGGGATGATCCTACGCCAGAAACAATGATGGAAAACACGGTGACACCGGCATTGCGGGCAAGCCCTGGTGAGCGTCCCGGAAGGCGGCGTGACTACGCGCGACCGACCCCGAACGCCCGCGGCCGGACGTGCATCATGTCTCCATCAGCTTGGCGCGAATATAGAAAGCCAATTTGCAGTCGTCTTGGCAGTTCGCAGCGCCTGGAATGAGCATTTCAGCACAGGCCCCGGACGGGGCGGGCGGCGGGCAGGTCTTAAGCGTTTGATGCGTGCGGATGCCGGCACACGTGAGGCGGGCGGCGCGGCTGCGCCGGCCCGGTGGGAAGGGGCTTGTTGTTACTGTTCGCCCTGCAGGCGCAGCACTTCTTCGCGCAGGCGCATCAACGGTTCTTTGGTGTCGTCGTCGGCCCAGGTTTCGAGATCGTCGATGGCGCGCTGGCAGCCGTCGAGGATCAGATCGAGGTCGATCGGCACGCCGTTGTTGAGCGCGAACTGGATCGTCTCCGCAAACTGCTGGCACTCGTCTTCGCCGTACGAGATATCGAGGTTGTCGGCGATCACTTCGGCGATGTTGCTGCGCGCCTTGTCGTCGGGCGCGACCAGATCGATGATGCCGCGTGCCACCGCCGGCGAATAGTAGAGCGCGATATCGAGCCACTGCGTCGGATCGAAATCGGCCTCGTCGAACTGCTTCTCGAAGTACTCGATTGCTTCCTGTTCGTGCGCTTCGTCGGCGTCGACGCTAATGCACAATTCCTCGAAATATTCTTCCCGCTCGCTGCGGATATGACCGTCCATCTGTGCCTCGCTTGCCTGTAGCGGGTGCTTGAAAAGAGTTGCGTGCACCACGCGGCACGCATTATAGGACGAGCGGCTGACAATGCCGGGTCAGCAGTCGTTGCGCGAAACCTTGAGGCACGGCGGGTTCGTTGCGCGGGTTACACCGTTTCGACCGTCCAGGCATCGAACCACTCGTGTGGTTGCGCGATTTCATTTTGCGCGGCGACCAGTTCCAGTTCGTAGCGGCCTGCCTGCCAGGTGGCCTTGACGACCGCATTCACGGCGGCGAGCGTATGTTCGAAGGCCACCCGCAGCGGGTCGCCGAGCAGCGTGCGGGCGACGAACACCGCGCTCGTCAGGTCGCCCACGCCGACAGGCTGACGGGCAAACGGGTAGAGCGGCCGCTGCCCCATCCATGCTTCAGTGGGCGTGACCACCAGCATGTTGAAACGGTCGGCGGGGCTGTTGCGGTCGAGCAGGTGCTTGACCAGCACGAGCTTCGGGCCGCGCTGGATGATCTCGCGGCACGCCTCGACCGCCTCTTCCATGGTCTCGATCTCCCGCCCCACGAGACGCTGCAATTCGCTGTGGTTCGGCGCCATGGCGTCAGCCACCTCGGGCATGGAGCGCACGAGGAATTCCTGAATCCCAGGCTCGACCTTGCAGCCGGTCGTGTTGCCCATCACCGGATCGCAGAAATACCAGGCGCGCGGATTGGCCGCCTTCACGGCCTTGACGATTTCGATCACCGCCTGGGCCTGATCGGGGGCGCCGAGAAAGCCGGATAGCACCGCGTCGCAGCGCGGTAGCACGCCAATCGCGCCGATGCCGTCGAGCAGATCCTGCATCTGCGAGCCGTCGATCGCGCTGCCGGTCCAGTGACCGTATTGCGTGTGATTCGAGAACTGCACGGTGTTGAGCGGCCAGACATTCACGCCGAGGCGGCGCATGGGAAATACCGCCGCGCTGTTGCCGGCGTGCCCAAAAACGACATGCGACTGGATGCTCAGGACGTTTTTCATGATGTGTCGAGTGGCGCACCGTGCGCCGATCAATCAACAATACATGAGTTTTCGCAGGGCCGGCATGATCCGTCCCCGTGGTGTTGCGTCAAGCCATCATTGGATGGGCGGGGAGCGGGTCAGGGCACCGCCAGTTCGCGGTACAGCGCCAGGTAGCGTTGCGCCGAAGCGCCCCAACCGAAGTCCTGGCGCATGGCGCGCCGCTGGGTCGCCCTCCACTCCGTGGAGCGCGCGTGCAGCGCAAAGGCGCGGCGGATCGCGGCGCCGAGCGCGTCCGGCTCGAAGCGTTCGAAGACGAAGCCGGTGGCGAGATCGTCGGCGAGATTTTCCAGCGATGCGTCGACCACCGTGTCGGCGAGGCCACCGACGCGATGCACGAGCGGCAGCGAGCCATAAGCGAGCGCATAGAGCTGCGTGAGGCCGCACGGCTCGAAGCGTGACGGCACGGCTACCACGTCGCTGCCGGCGATGATCGCGTGCGCGAGCGACTCGTCGAAGCCGAGTTCGACCGCCACCGAATCCGGATGGGAATGGGCCACGCGCTGCAGGCCTTTCTCGAGTGCGGCATCGCCGGTGCCGAATACGACCAGCTGTCCGCCTCGCCTGACGATCTCCGGCAGCGCGGCGAGCAGCAGATCGAGGCCCTTCTGTTCGGTGAGACGGCTCACCACGCCGAACAGCAGCGCATCGCTTTTGCCGGCCAGACCGAAACGCTTTTGCAGCGCGGCCTTGCAGGCGTGCTTGCCCGACAGCAACGTCGAGGTGTAGTGCTCGGGGAGCAGGGTATCGGTCGCCGGGTTCCATACCGTGTAGTCGACGCCGTTGAGGATCCCGGACAGATCGTGCGAACGGTTGCGCAGCAGCCCGTCGAGACCGCCGCCCTGGGCGAGCGTCTGGATTTCGCGCGCGTAGGTGGGGCTCACGGTGGTGATGCGGTTGCTATAGAACAGGCCTGCTTTCAGAAACGACATCTGCCCGTAGAACTCGATGCCTTGCATATGGAAGAAGTCGGCCGGCAACCCAAGCTGGCCGAACAGATGAGCCGGAAACACGCCCTGATAGGCCAGGTTATGCACCGTGAATACGCTGCGTGCGAAGGCCCGGCCGTGTTGACGCTCGGCCGCTCGCAGGTAAGCGGGAGCGAGGCCCGCGTGCCAGTCGTGTGCGTGGACGATCTGTGGCGCCCACTCCGGATCGAGATGCTGCGCCAGTTGCGCTGCGACCCAGCCGAGCAGTGCGAAGCGCTGGGCGTTGTCGCCGTACGGCACGTGTTCCGCGTCGAGGTAGGGGTTGCCCGGGCGGTTGTAGAGCGTGTCGGCGCGGATCACGTAGACCACGAGGCCGTTGGCCGGCAGCGTGCCCTGTTCCAGCGTCACGTTCGGCGAGTCGAACCGGCGGCCCAGTTGGGCCACCGGGCGCAGATCGGTGAGGCCCGCCACCACCGATGGAAAGCCCGGCAACAGCACCCTCGCATCGGCACCGAGCTCGATCAACGCCGAGGGAAGGGCGCCCGCCACATCGGCAAGACCGCCTGTCTTCAGGAGGGGATACAGCTCGCTTGCGACGTGCAGGGCGCGAATCGTCATGGGCAGGTTTCCGGTTATGGCGCGTGTTGGTTCGGGTTTGCAGGTTACCGGCCCGGCTGCGCGGTTCGACGACTGGGTTGCCCCACCGCGCAATCCTACTGCGCCGGCTTCTGGCCGCGTAGCGCATCCGGCGTCACGAGCACGATGCCGGTTTCGGTGCGGTAGAAGCGCTCGGCGTCCTGCACCGGATCTTCACCGATCACCGTGCCGTCCGGAATCGTACAGCCGCGGTCGATCACCACGCGGCGCAACCGGCAACTGTTGCCAATCGTGACCTGCGGCAACAAGACTGCCTCATTGATGTTACAGAAAGAATTCACAACCACATTCGACGACAGCACCGAGCGCGAAATCTGCGAACCGGAGATGACGCAGCCGCCGCACACGACCAGGTTGGTGGCCGAGCCCTGCAGGCCATTCATGTCGCGCACGAATTTGGCCGGCGGCAACTGCTGCTGTTGCGTCCAGATGGGCCAGTCGGGATCGTACAGGTCGAGCGTCGGGATCGTCGAGGCGAGGTCGAGATTGGCGGACCAGTAAGCGTCGACCGTGCCGACATCGCGCCAATACGGCTCGACGTTCGGATCCGAGGAGACGCACGACATGCTGAATGGATGGGCGATCGCATGCCCTTGCGTCACGACGCGCGGCAGGATGTCCTTGCCGAAGTCGTGGTCGGTGTCTTCGGTGGTGATGTTCTCGTCGAGCAGCGTGTACAGGTAGTCCGCGTTGAACACGTAGATGCCCATGCTGGCCAGCGCCATGTCGGGGCGCCCCGGCATCGCGGGAGGATCGGCAGGCTTTTCGACGAAGCCGGTCACGCGGCGGTTCTCATCCACGTGCATCACGCCGAAGGCCACCGCGTCCATGCGCGGCACCTCGATACAGCCCACCGTGCAGTCCGCGCCGCTCTCGACGTGGTCGCGGATCATGCGCGTGTAGTCCATCTTGTAGATGTGATCGCCGGCCAGCACGACGACGTATTTCGGCCGGATCGAACGGATGATGTCGAGGTTCTGGAACACGGCGTCCGCCGTGCCGCGGTACCAGTGACCACCTTCGACGCGTTGCTGCGCGGGCCACAGGTCGATGAACTCGTTGAACTCGCCGCGCAGGAAGCCCCAGCCGCGCTGCACATGCCGGATCAGCGAGTGCGCCTTGTACTGCGTGACGACCGCGATGCGGCGAATGCCCGAATTCAGACAATTGGACAGCGCGAAGTCGATGATCCGGTACTTGCCGCCGAAGTGCACGGCGGGTTTGACGCGTTTGTTGGTGAGCGGCCCGAGCCGCGTGCCGCGTCCGCCTGCGAGGACGATGGCCAGAGTGGCGCGTTGCAGATCGTTGAGGCTTGCCGGAGTTTCCATTTTTTGTCTCCATGTTTCGGGCGGCGTTCACGCTTTTGCGCTGACACCTGTCCCATGCAACGTGGTTGCTGATGTTGTACCCCGGTTGGATCTGCTGGTTTGTTTTTCTATTGATTCTGGTCCAGATATGCGCTGCTGTCGCCCTCCGATTGACAATTGTTTGCTATTTCTAGCACTGATCTACCGCCGGCGAATAGTCTGGATTATGTGGATGCCAAACTTATCGGTGTCCTGCGCAAGATCGCAGTCGAGGCTCGCGGTGTCCGTGCGGAACGGCGCATAGCGGTACGAATGGTGCGGCGCAATATGGGCGGCGCCGGGTTTCGGATGGCCGATGCGGGCGTCGGAGCAGGATTCGGATGGGGAACGTAGAATCGGCCACTCGATTGCAGGCCGCCAGGGGTTGAGCTGTGGGGGCGTTCGCGTCGAAGCTGATTTTGCTCAACCATTCTGCCGGAACCCATTGCGTATGAAAGTTAGTCGAACCTCTATGCTCGCCCTGTTCAGCGCCTGTGTGCTGACGGTGTGCGCCGCGTCCCACGTAGCGTGGGCCGAGGGCGATAGCGCCGCCAGCGGGCCTGCCACAGCAGGCGCTGCCGCGGGCAACGACGGTCCCGCCTACGGCCCCGAACTGCAAGGCTTCGACTATCCGGCGCCAGTCGAGCAATACGACTTCACTTCGCAAGGCGTTGCCTTGCATATGGCGTATATGGACATCAAGCCAGTGCATCCCAACGGCCGGACGGCGGTGTTGCTCCATGGCAAGAACTTTTGCGCGGCCACCTGGGAGCCGACCATCCAGCGTCTGAGCGATGCCGGCTACCGGGTGATTGCGCCGGACCAGATCGGCTTCTGCAAGTCCAGCAAGCCCGAGCACTATCAGTACAGTTTCCAGCAACTGGCGCGCAATACGCATGCGCTGCTCGACGCGCTCGGCGTGAGCCGCGTCACGATGATCGGCCATTCGACCGGCGGCATGCTCGCGATCCGCTATGCGCTGATGTATCCGCAAGAGACGCAGCAACTGGTGCTCGTCAATCCGATCGGCCTCGAGGACTGGAAAGCGAAAGGGGTGCCTTCGCTCTCCGTCGATCAATGGTACGAGCGTGAGCTGAAGACGACGGCCGACGGCATTCGCCGCTACGAACAGTCCACCTACTACGCGGGCCATTGGCGCGCCGACTACGAGCCGTGGGTGCAGATGCTGGCGGGCATGTACCGCGGGCCGGGCAAGCAGATCGTCGCTTGGAATTCGGCGCTGCTCTACGACATGATCTATACGCAGCCGGTGGTATATGAACTGGGCGAACTGCAGATGCCGACGTTGCTGATGATCGGCCAGAAGGACACGACGGCCATTGGCAAGGACGCTGCGCCGCCAGAGGTGCGGGCGCAGATCGGTCATTATCCGGAACTGGGCCGTCTCGCGGCGCGGACGATTCCGCATGCCACGCTCGTCGAGTTCGCGGACCTGGGGCACGCGCCGCAGATGCAGGACCCGCAGGCGTTTCATAAGGCGCTGCTCGACGGGCTGGCGGCGGTACCGGCGAATCAGTAAGGGGGTGAGCCGACCGCGCGGCCTCTTTTTACTTACTGACCGCCGGCAATCTCATCGCGCACCTGCGCGGCGATCTCGAACGAGTGCAACCGCGCGGCGTGATCGTAAATCTGCGCGGTCAGGATCAACTCATCCGCGCCGGTTTGCTCGATCACCGACAGCAGGCCTTCGCGAACGGTAGCCGGATCGCCGATCACCGAGCATGCGAGCGATTGCGCGACACTGTTCAGTTCCATCTCCGCCGCTTCGATCCGGTCCACCGGCGGTTGCAGCTGCCCAGGCGTGCCGCGGCGCAGATTTACAAACTGCTGCTGCAGCGAAGTGAACAGGCGATAGGCCGCTTCGTTGGTGTCGGCCGCGAACAGGTTCACGCCAACCATCGCATAGGGTTTGTCGAGCGCCGCCGAGGGGCGGAACTGCGCGCGATACAAGCGCAGCGCGGTCAGCATATGGTCCGGCGCGAAGTGCGACGCGAACGCAAACGGCAGACCGAGCGCCGCGGCCAGTTGCGCGCTAAAAAGCGACGAGCCGAGCAGCCACAGCGGCACATGCAGCCCCGCGCCTGGTACTGCTCGCACGCGCTGACCGGGCACCGGATCCGCGAAGTAGCGCTGCAGTTCGACCACATCGTCCGGGAACGTGTCGGCGCTACCGTGCAACTCGCGACGCAAGGCGCGCGAGGTGGTCTGATCGGTGCCGGGCGCGCGGCCCAGACCCAGATCGATCCGCCCCGGGTAGAGCGATGCGAGCGTGCCGAACTGTTCGGCGATCACTAGCGGCGCATGGTTGGGCAGCATCACGCCACCCGAGCCGACGCGTATCGTTTTGGTCCCACCGGCCACATGGCCGATCACTACCGACGTCGCGGCGCTGGCGATGCCGGTCATATTGTGATGCTCGGCGAGCCAGAAGCGCCGGTATCCCCATTGTTCCGCGTGCTGGGCGAGATCGAGCGTGTTGGCGAAGGCCTGCGCCGCGCTCGCGCCGGCGGTGATAGGAGAGAGGTCGAGGACCGAGAAAGGGATCATGGCAAGTTCGTCCGAAGCCGTGCGTCGCGCGGCTCGCGCGGAGCGATGTGCTCGCACGCCTGTAAGTCCGTCGACAGCAAAGGCAAAGATCGATTGTGCCAAAGCGCTTCGATTCCCGCTGACGCGGTGAACAAGTCCACACCGCCGACAGGGTGAGGGTGTCGTTGTGGTGAATCGTGCGGTGTCTGCGTGTGACGTCGCACAGATCGCAGGTCCGGCTGGGGCTAGCGTGAGATGGCTGCTGCACAGCAGATGCACGGCGCACCGTCGGTGCGCCGGACCACGCATCCGTGCTGCGCTGCGGCAGGCGGCGATCGTGATGCCAGCCGGTTCGTTGCGTCACGCGTAGGTCGGCTACGCAAAGTACCTCCGGACGCAGCGGACCGGCCGGGTCATCGGACCCTGGCCTGCCGTCGGTCGCATGCGCCACGCACCATTTGTTCAGACCAGTCGAATGAGGCAAGCCAGTGCAATTCGCCTCATTGAGCAGATCATTATCTGAAAGTACCGCGCGTATCCCCAGAATGCCGCGATTATTGTCAGTCAAATAACACAGCTTTATAAAACTGTAAAAGATCCCTGCTAGTCCTGTAAAAGGCGGTTTAGAGCGAACGGCGGTAATGAAGCAAGTTTTCACGGGGACTGCTACAATTTTTCCGACCATGAACGTGCAGGCGATTGCCTTTCAAAGGCCGGACACCGGGCTGTCAGCCTTGCTGGTCATGGTTTTGTACGCCCGTAGGTTTGATCTCTGCGGTCGCTGACAGAAGCGCAACCAGAGCGGTCGGTCATTATTGACCGATAGATCTCTGTCTATTCGCTTTCGATTATCTGTCATAAAGCCGATCAAGTATTACGGGAAATTACAGTAAAGCATTCGCACACGTTGCTTCGACAATGCGGCTCATTCCGATGCCAATTGTTCCGACGCAGGCAGAAGGAGTTCCGATCTTGCGAGCGAGCGTATCCATGCATCTTTTGTCGATTTGTCCTGCTATCGCCGGGTTGCGTGCTACCGGCAGCGGGAGAGGTGGCCAATGACGGTGCATTCGCTATCTGGTCTGGAGTGGCTGCTGGTTCTGACGTGCTGTGCCGCCACGGTGTATGCCGGTGTTGCCGCTGTCGCGATGCCGTTTTTTAGCAAGCGTGCTGCTGTGCGTCATGTGGGCTGGAGTTCCGTCAGCGTGCTCAAACCGCTGTGCGGGACCGAGCCGCGTCTGTACGAAAACCTGGTGACGTTTTGCGAGCAGGCGCATCCCTGCTTTCAGTTACTGTGCGGGGTTTCGTCGCCGGTCGACCCGGCCATCGGCGTAGTGCGGCGGCTGCAGGCGGCGTATCCGCATTGCGACATCGAACTCGTGATCGATTCGCGCGTGCACGGCAGCAACCTGAAGGTCAGCAACCTCATCAACATGGCGCAGCGTGCGCGCCATGACATCATTGTGCTTGCCGATAGCGACATCGCCGTTGAACCGGACTACCTCGACACCGTCACCGCGCCGCTCGCCGACCCCGACACGGGCGTCGTCACCTGCCTGTACCGGGCGCAGAGCGTGGGTGGCTTCTGGCCGAGGGTGGGGGCGCTGTTCATCAACGAATGGTTTGCGCCGTCGGTGCGCGTCGCGCATGCGGGTGGCTCGCGCCGTTTCGGCTTCGGTGCGACGCTGGCGTTGCGACGCACGACGCTCGAGAACATCGGCGGCTTCGAGACCCTCAAGGATTGCCTGGCCGACGACTACTGGCTCGCCGAACATGCACGCGCGCTTGGGTTGAATACGGTGCTTTCGTCGGTGATGGTCGCCACTGACGTGATCGAGCCCACTTTCACCACCTTGTGGCTGCGCGAATTGCGCTGGTTGCGTACGATCCGCTCGGTGAATCGCTCGGGGTTCGCCTCGCTGATCATTACGTTTACGACGCCGTGGCTGCTGGTCAGCGCGCTGCTGGCGGTCGGGCTGGGTAATGGACTGATCGATGGAACTACTGGCGGGGCGGGCACTCATCCATTGATGGCGCTGACGCTGTCGATCAGTGCGGCAACCGGCCTGTTCGCGCGCGTGCTGTTGCATGCCCGCAGCGCTCGCATTTCGCGCACCTTCTGGCGCGATCTGCCGCTCGTGCCGCTGCGCGACACGCTGCTCGCCTTGCAATGGCTCGGCGCGGTGTTCGGCTCGCATGTCGTCTGGCGCGGCGCGCGGATGTCGGTCGTCAATCGCGTGGCGCAGACGCGTGCGTCGATTGTGGAACTCTCCGATCGTGGATGAAAACGTCTGCGGATTGGGCACCTGGTGCGGCGTCACGCTGGTGTTGTGGCGCTGCGGCGGTAGAACAGTATCATCGGCTTTAACGACTTTCCAGAAATCAGAATCAAGGCAGATAGCGGAGCACATATGAAGACGCTGTTTTTGCAGGCCCCGTCGTATGACGGTTTCGATGGCGGCGCGGGGTCGCGCTATCAGGCGAAGCGTGAGATCCGTTCGTTCTGGTATCCGACATGGCTCGCGCAGCCCGCGGCGCTGGTGCCGGATAGCCGCGTGCTCGACGCGCCGGCGGATGGTCTCTCGGTGGAGGCTTCGCTCGATATCGCGCAGCAGTATGACCTCGTCATCATTCATACGAGTACACCGTCGTTTCCAACGGATGCGATGTTTGCGCAGGATCTGAAGAAGCGCAAACCGTCGGTGATGATCGGCATGGTGGGCGCAAAGGTCGCCGTCGATCCGCACAACTCGTTGACCGCAAGCGAAGCGATCGATTTCGTCTGCCGTGAAGAATTCGATTTCACCTGCCAGGAAGTGGCGGCGGGCAAACCGCTTGCGCAGATCCAGGGCTTGAGCTATCGCGCTGCGGACGGTTCGATCGAGCACAACGAGGCGCGCCCGATCCTCGAGAACATGGATGAGCTACCGTTTGTAGCACCTGTCTACAAGCGCGACCTGAAAATCGAAAACTACTTCATCGGCTATCTGAAGCATCCGTACGTGTCGATCTACACGGGCCGCGGCTGCCGCTCGAAGTGCACCTTCTGCCTGTGGCCGCAAACGGTGGGCGGTCACCGCTACCGCACGCGCTCGGTAGAGAACGTGCTCGAAGAAGTGAAGTGGATCCGCGACAACATGCCTGAAGTCAAGGAGATCATGTTCGACGACGACACCTTCACCGACTTCAAGCCACGTGTCGAAGAGATCGCACGCGGGCTGGGCAAGCTCGGCGTGACATGGTCCTGCAACGCAAAGGCCAACGTGCCGTATGCGACGCTGAAGATCATGAAGGAAAACGGCCTGCGTCTGCTGCTGGTGGGCTATGAATCGGGCGACGACCAGATCCTGCTGAACATCAAGAAGGGCCTGCGCACGGATATCGCACGACGCTTCAGCGAAGACTGCCGCAAGCTCGACATCAAGATTCACGGCACTTTTATCCTGGGGCTGCCGGGCGAGACGCAGGAGACGATCGAAAAGACGATCGAGTACGCAAAGGAAATCAACCCGCACACGATCCAGGTGTCGCTCGCGGCACCTTATCCGGGAACGACGCTCTACAACCAGGCGGTGGAAAACGGCTGGCTGCAGGAGAACAAGGTGATCAACCTGGTGAGCAAGGAAGGGGTGCAGCTCGCGGCGATCGGCTATCCGCATCTGTCGCGTGAAGAGATCTATCACCATGTCGAGAGCTTCTACAAGCGCTTCTATTTCCGGCCCTCGAAGATCTGGGAGATCGTGCGCGAGATGCTGCTGAGCTGGGACATGATGAAGCGGCGTCTGCGCGAAGGCGTGGAGTTTTTCCGCTTCCTGCGCGCTCACGAAGCGTGATGGCGTACGAGGCTCGGCTTTCGCAGCGCACGCTGATCTTCACTGCGGACGATTTCGGTTTGCACGAACGGGTCAACGAGGCAGTCGAGCGTGCGCATCTGTACGGTGTGCTGACGGCAGCGAGCCTGATGGTCGCCGCGCCGGCCGCGCGCGATGCGCTCGCGCGCGTGCGGCGGCTGCCGGAATTGCGGGTCGGCCTGCATCTGGTGCTGGCCGATGGCGCGGCGCTCCTGCCGCGCGAGGCGATTCCGGCGCTGGTCGGTCCGGAGGGCCGTTTCGGCGACGATATGGTGCGCGACGGCTTTCGATTTTTCTGTCTACCGTCCGTGCGCAAGCAACTCGCACTGGAAATCCGCGCGCAGTTCGAAGCATTCGCGAAGACCGGGCTGCCGCTCGATCACGTCAATACCCATAAGCACTTCCATCTGCATCCGACGGTGCTCGGGCTGATCCTCGAAATTGGCCCCGACTACGGCATGCGTGCGGTGCGTCTGCCATACGAATCCAACGAACCGCTGTGGCTTAAACCGTGGATTGGCCTGGTGCGGGACCGCCTCGATCATGCCGGTATCGCGCACAACGACTATGTGGTCGGCATCTCCAGGACGGGGCAGATGACCGAGGGTGTCCTGCTCGATGCGTTGGCGCGCTTGCCGGACGGCGTGGGCGAGATCTATTGCCATCCGGCCACGGCGGGTGAGGGCGCGTTGAGCGCCGGCATGCGCGACTATCGGCATGCGGACGAATTGGCCGCGTTGCTGTCGCCGCGCGTGGCGGCGGCTATCGAGGCGGCCGGGGCGACGCGCGGCGGCTTTGCCGACGTGTTCGGCGAGTGGCATCGCCGCGGTGCGCAAGCGTCATGAAGCGCCTGCAATGGGCCGGTTTGCCGATCGGGATCGCGATCCTGATTGGGCTCGTGCTGCACGAGGGTGTCGGCGGTCTGATTCAGATCATTGGGCAAGCGGGGTTTGCGTTGCTGTGGCTTGTGCCGTTTCATGCACTGCCGTTGTTGCTCGATGCGTATGCGTGGCATCTGTTGCTGGGTAAGCGGGCATCGCTGATATTTCTTTGGTGGGTGGCGACGGTTCGTGAAGCCGTGAGCCGCTTGTTGCCCGCAGCGGGGATTGGCGGGGAGATTGTCGGGATTCGGCTTGCCGCCTGGCGTGTGAACGATCTGAGCGGAGTCAGTGCCTCAGTTGTCGTCGAGGTCATGGTGACCATGGCCGTGCAGTATGTTTATTCGGCGCTCGGGCTGGTGTTGATCGTGGCGGCTACGCATCAGGCTGGGGTCGTGCGCACGATTGGAATGGCTTTGCTTCTGTCGTTGCCTTTGCCTGTTATCGCTGTGGTCCTCATTAGGCGGGGCGGGGTTTTTTATGCCATCGAGCGGTGGGCTGGGAGGTTGTTAGGCTCCACGGGTTCGCTCCTGCCGGCGGTCGATGGGCGCCAGCTTGATGCCGATATCGATGCGCTTTTGTCTCGCAGCGGGCTTTTACTGAGGGCGTTTCTCTGGCAACTGAGTGGGTATCTGCTTGGCGCGCTTGAGACTTATTGGGCTTTAGCGTTACTGGGGCATCCTGTTTCTTTGAGCGGGGCTTTGGCTATTGAAGGCCTCACTCAGGCTGTCAGGCATGCTGCGTTTTTTGTTCCCGCTGGGGTGGGGGTGCAGGACGCGGCGGTTGTACTGCTTGCGCAATTGTTTGGGGTCGATCGGGACGTTGCGCTTTCTTTAGCTCTCGTCAAGCGCATGCGCGAGGTTTTATTTGGGTGTGCCGCGCTTCTCTCATGGCAAGGGGGTGAGGTTTTCCGCCGTTTGGGCGGGCCTTCTTCCGTTGTCAAGGGCAGGGTTTGAAGGGACGTCCGGCACGCCGCCAACGAGGCCAGGAGCGAATACGGACGGGCGAGGCATACGTACATGCTGTTTCGTACCGGCAGCATCGTGGCAATCCTGGTTGGCGTGCCGGCTAGCCCATTGGCGCAATCAGACAGTGCCCAGCGAGGCCGCGGCACGAACATGCTCAAAAATCTCTAACCGAGGCCTTGCGCCGTGATCGCTCGCACATCCACCTTCGACGGCAGGATCTGTTGCTCGAACGCGCGGTCGGCGACCTTTTGCAGCGCTGCGATGTCCGCGTCGCTGACGGGCCGTTGCTGCAAGGCGGCGCGAGCGGTGATGACTCTCGCCGTCTCGATCGGGAGGCGCGTCACCGTCGCATACACCTGCGCGTACGCTTCAGGATGTCCGACGGCCCACGCGCCGGCGCGTCGAAAGCGTTGCAGCGCATCGCTCAACGCCGGGCGCTTCGCCTGGTCCGCGGCCGCTGCGCCCGAAGCGGTGATGAAGGCAAGTCCGGTGTTGATGCCGGAGCCGTCGCGTAATACGCGGCCTCCGCGCTGCACAGCGGTGCCGAAATACGGATCGAAGGTCGCCCATACTTCAAGCTGGCGCGCCTCGAACGCCGCAAAGGCGTCGACGGGCAGCACGAAGCGCACGTTCACGTCGTCACGCGTGAGTCCGGCTTCGGCCAGCGCGCCATACAACTGGTATTGCGAAATGCTGCCGCGCGCCGACGACACCACCACGGTCTTGCCTTTCAGATCGGCTACATGCCGTAGTGGCGAGTCGGCCTGGACGACGATCCCGAGCGAGGTCGGCGTTCCGACGCGGGTCGCGACAATCTTCAGCGACGGATCGCCGATTGCCGCCGCGAGCACCGGCAGATCGCCCGCGGGCGCGAGATCGACCGCGTTCGCGCGCTGCGCCTCGAAGAGCGGCGCAGCGCCCTGGAAGTTGGCCCAGCGAAACGCATAGGGTGTGCCGTCCAGCACGTGGGCCGCTTCGGCTAGCGCGCGCAGTCCGCCGGCCTGATCGCCAAATACCAGGGTGGGCTCTGCAGCCAGCGCATCCGTCGCAGCGAGCCACGCCGCAGCGGGAGCGAGACCCCAGGCGGCAAGGGTGTGCAGAATCCGGCGGCGGTCGGAGCGAAAAGCGGTCATCGGTGTAGTTCCACGAAGAGGAAAACGCAAACAGGAAGCGGAAGGAAGCCGCGGAAAAAGCGGCAAGCATGAATTGGCCGGGACAGTTCGCGGAACGGCCGGAACATGCTGTCGCGGAGGGAGGTTAGCAACCGCTTCGAGCCGTCACAAACATGCAATTGCGATATCTTTATCGGCTATCAATATTTAACGAACGCATGTTGCGGTGCTACCTTTGAGGCTTGCCTGACATCCCGTCCGGGGTGTCGCCGCCGGCCCGCGTTCAGCGCGTCCGGCGTTCTGTCGATCATCGGGGAGACGCATCGTGGCAGTCGAATTCATCGGCATGATCCAGACTCGCAAGGTCTCGGAAACGCACGCGCCGCAAGGCCCGTCAATAGATACCGGTTACGTGGAGCAGTTCGCACGGGCCCACGAGAACGCCGGCTTCGACCGCATCCTCGTTCCGCATCACTCGACCAGCCCCGACGCGCTGCTGACCGTCGCGCAGGCCGCGAGCGTGACAAGTCGCGTGCATTTCATGCTTGCTCACCGGCCCGGTTTTGTAGCGCCGACGCTAGCCGCGCGTCAGCTCGCGACGCTCGATCACTACTCGGGCGGCCGCCTTGCCGTGCACATCATCTCCGGCGGCGACGACGCCGAGCAACGCCGCGACGGCGATTACCTGTCGCACGACGAGCGCTACGCACGCACCGACGAGTACGTGTCGATCCTGCGCCGCATCTGGACCTCGGATACGCCGTTCGATCACGAGGGCAAGTACTACCGCTTCGAGCGCGGTTTCTCCGAAGTGAAGCCGGTGCAGCAACCGCATATTCCGGTGTATTTCGGCGGGGCCTCGGCACCCGCGCTTGAAATCGCCGGCCGGCATGCTGACGTCTACGCGCTGTGGGGCGAATCGAAGGCGCAGGTGCGCGAGCAGGTCACTCGGGTGCGCGCGGAAGCCGCGAAGCATGGCCGCACGGTGCGCTTCTCGGTATCGTTCCGGCCGATTCTGGCGGATACCGAAGCCGCGGCATGGGAACGCGCTGAGCATATTCTCGAAGAGACCAAGCGGTTGCGTGCCGCCCAGGGTCTGGGCGTAGGCGGCCCCGCGCAGAGCGAAGGTGCCCGCCGCTTGCTGGCGGCTTCAGGCGAGGCGGATCGAGTCGACGAGCGCTTGTGGACCGCGATCGCCAAGGAAATCGGCGGCCGTTCGAATTCGACGGCGCTGGTCGGCACACCGGAGCAGGTGGCCGACACGTTCGCGGAGTACTATGCGTTGGGTGTGACCACCTTCCTGATCCGCGGCTTCGACCCGCTTGAAGATGCGATCGACTATGGCCGCGCGCTGATTCCCGCCACGCGCGAGCGCATTGCTCGCAGCGAACGCGTGGCAGCCTGAACGGAGGAACAATGACCGATCTATCTCTGCCTGCTGTTCCCGCTACAGAAACGTCGACGTTGCAACGCCATGCGCCGCTGCGCAAATTCTGGTTCGATGAAGTGCCGCCGCGCGCGAGCGTCGCTGAGGAGCGCCGCTATCGGCAAGAGCGGCTCGCTGTCGCATTTCGCATTTTCGCGCGCTACGGTTTCGATCAAGGCCTTGCGGGTCACATCACGGCGCGCGATCCGGAATGGCCCGATCACTTCTGGGTCAATCCGTTCGGCAAGCATTTCAGCCGGATTCGCGTTTCCGACCTGCTGCTGGTGAATTCGCAAGGCGAGATCGTGGTGGGCGAGGGGCCCGTCAATCAGGCGGCTTTCGCGATTCATGCCGCGATTCATGAAGCACGGCCCGATGTCGTGGCCGCTGCGCACACGCACTCGCTGTATGGCAAGGCTTGGTCGACGCTTGGACGCACGCTCGATCCGCTCACGCAAGACTCGTGCTCGTTCTACCAGGACCACGCCCTGTTTGACGATTTTCGTGGTGTCGTGCTCGATACGGAAGAAGGGGCGCGCATTGCAACAGCGCTTGGCCCGAATCGCGCGGTCATTCTGAAGAACCACGGCATCCTGACCGCGGGACCGACCGTCGAGGCAGCGGCGTGGTGGTACATCGCACTCGACAATGCCTGTCACGCGCAATTGCTCGCCGAGGCGGCTGGCAAGCCGCAACCTATCCCACACGACATTGCCACATTGACGCACGAGCAGGTGGGGCGAGCGGGTGGCGCATTGTTTGCATTCCAGAGCCTGCTGGAGGGTGTGGTCGCCAATGAGCCGGACGTGTTCGACTGAGGACAATCCGCTCAAGATGACAATGCCGTCTGCGCCGCCGGTGTCGCTGCGGCGCAGCGGCCCCATCCCGCTGCGGATGTGCGTACACTAGACCAGGTCGTCGTCAACCCGATCTCGAACCAGAACAGAGCGTCGCGCGGACCCTGAAGGCCGCCAGCGCCGCCGCACCTTTTCTCGACCCTCATTTTTTCCATTACGTCATGAGCCAGATCTTGCGGCTTGACCGCTTGCGCACATTTGTCGAGCGGATCGCATCGTTACTCGACGATGCTCTCCCCGAAGCCAGTCTGCTGGAAGCGGGCGGCGCCGCGCTGCGTGAACTGGTTGCGCACGACGACTGGTTGCCCGACGCGTACGCGCGTCCAGACCCCGAGCGCTATCAGCAATTCCTTCTGCACGCGGATGCTCGTCAGCGCTTCTCTGTGGTGAGTTTTGTCTGGGGGCCAGGACAGGCCACGCCGGTTCACGACCACACCGTTTGGGGCCTGATTGGTGTCTTGCGTGGTGCGGAAATCGCACAGCCATATTGTCTCGACGAAAGCGGCACGGTGATTGCTTCTGATGGGGCAAGGCGGCTCGAAACTGGTGCCGTCGATGCGGTCTCGCCGCGCATTGGCGACATTCATCGGGTTAGCAATGCATACGACGACCGCGTGTCGGTCAGCATTCACGTTTATGGTGCAAATATCGGGGCGGTGTCGCGCTCGGTTTACCCCGGGGAGGGTGGCCGCAAGACATTTATCTCCGGTTATTCCAACGACGTGTTGCCGAATATCTGGAATGTATCGAAGGAGATCGCAATCTCATGACCATTGAGACTGAATTCCGTAGCCGTTCATTCGAAGACGTGCGCCGCGCATTACTCGAGCGCCGCGAAATCGCATTGCTCGACGTACGCGAGGAAGATCCGCATGCACGCAGCCATCCGCTGTTCGCCGCCAATCTTCCGTTATCGAAGCTTGAACTGGACGCGCCGTTGCGGTTGCCACGCCGCAGCGTGCCGATCGTGGTGTTCGACGATGGCGAAGGGCTCGCGGTGCGCGCGGCGCGCCGTTTCGTTGAACTGGGTTACACCGATGTCACATTGCTGGCCGGCGGTTTGCGCGGTTGGGCCGACGCAGGTGGCGAACTGTTTCAGGACGTCAACTCGGCGAGCAAGGCCTTTGGCGAACTGGTGGAAAGCGAACGGCATACACCGTCGCTCGAAGCGCCGCAATTGCAGGAACTGCTCGACAGCGACGCCGACGTGGTCGTGCTCGACGCGCGCCGCTTCGACGAGTATCAGACCATGAACATTCCCGGCAGCATCAGCGTGCCGGGTGCCGAACTGGTGCTGCGCGCGCGGCAACTCGCGCCGAACCCGTCGACGCAGATCGTTGTCAACTGCGCCGGACGCACGCGCAGCATCATTGGTGCGCAATCGCTGATCAATGCGGGCGTGCCCAATCCCATTGCGGCGTTACGTAACGGCACGATCGGCTGGACGCTCGCCGGGCAAACGCTGGCGCACGGCAGCACGAAGCGCTTCGATCCGGTCACCGTCGATTCGGTGCGGGTCGCTGCAGCGGCCTCGGCGCGCGCAGTGGCCGATCGCGCTGAAGTGGGCCGCACTTCGCGCGACGAAGCGCGTCGCTGGGCAGAGGAAGCCGTGCGCACGATCTATCGTTTCGACGTGCGTTCGCCGCAGGAGTACCAGGCGAGCCATGTGCCCGGATTTCGCAGCGCGCCTGGCGGGCAGCTTGTGCAGGAGACCGATATGTTCGCGCCGGTGCGCGGTGCCCGCGTGATTCTCGCGGACAGCGACGGCGTGCGCGCAAACATGACGGCCTCGTGGCTCGCGCAGATGAATGTCGAGGTGTACGTGGTCGATGGTCTGACGCCGGCCGATTTCACGGAAGAGGGCGCAGCGCCGGTCGCGCGCAACGCGGTGACGCCGCCTGTTGTCGACGAGATTTCGCCGACGGACCTCGCGATACTGCTGCGTGCGCCCGGCACCGTCGTGCTGGATTTCACGGCGAGCGCGAACTATGTAGCGCGGCATATTCCCGGTGCGTGGTTTGCGTTGCGCGGACAACTGGCGGATGCGCTGCCCAACTTGCCGGAAGCGCAACGCTATGTGGTGACCTGCGGGACCAGTGCGCTCGCACGCTTCGCTGCGCCGGAACTGGCCGAATTGACGGGCAAGCCGGTGCAGGTGCTGACGGGTGGGACGACGGCGTGGATCGCGGCGGGTCTGCCGCTCGAGAGCGGCGAGACGCATCTCGCGTCACCGCGCATCGATCGTTATCGTCGTCCTTACGAGGGCACGGATAACGCGCACGAAGCGATGCAGGCCTATCTGGACTGGGAGTACGGACTGGTCGCGCAACTGGCGCGCGATGGCACACATGGGTTTCACGTGATCTGAGCGGTAGCCCTTGCTGTTTTGAGGGTCGCGCAAGCCGGTCCAACGCGCACTGCATGCCGAAGCAGGCATGCGCGCGCGTTGGTTTGTCTTGTCCTCAGGCTGCCTGAGATTGCAGCCGTGCCGCCTTGAATTGCCGCTCGACGGCGGCGCCGAAACGCTCCACGGGCTGCTGCAGCTTGCCGAGCACGCGCGGATGCACGAGCCAGATATCGATCAGCGGCTTGAAGTCGCTCACGGTCACCACGTCCAGAGCGGCTGCGTAACGGCTCGTCTGTAGCAAGGGCAGCGGCACGAGCCCCAAGCCGTTGCCGTCGGCGACGAGCTGCAATTGCAGTTCGGTGCCGAGCGTCTCCATGTTCAGCTTCAGCGTGAGACCGAGACCGGTCAAGGCACGCAGCAGACCTTCGCGAAACCCGCAGCCATCCGGATTCAGCACCCAGCCGATCGCCTGACATTCCGCCAGCGTATGCGCGCGTTTTTTCAGCGTGCCATGCGGCGCCACGACGGCGAGTTTGACGCGTCCCAGCGAGCGCGCGGCGAGCGACTCGGCGAACGTCTTGTTGGCCGGGAGCAACATTGCCGCGGCATCGAGTTCGCCGGCTTCCACCCGTTGCAGCAACTGACTCCCCCAGCCGCTCGAGGCACGCGCCTGTAACTCGGGGTAGGCCGTGCGTAGTTCGCGCATGGCATCGGGCAACGCGATATCGGCGATCGTCTGCGCGACGCCCAGGCGCAGTGCGCCGACCGGCGGCGAATCGTTCGCGACCAACCCGCGCAGCACGTCCAGTTCGCGCTGGATGACGCGGCATTGTTCGTAGACGACGCGTCCGGTTGCGGTGGCTTTTAGCGGACGCGTATTGCGATCGAGCAGTTCGATGCCCAACGCTTCCTCGAAGTTTTGCAGCCGGCGCGTGATGGCCGGTTGCGTGAGGCCGAGTGTCTGCGCGGCCTGCTGCAGCGACTGGGCGCGGATGACGGCGACATAGGCGTCGATATCGTCGATCTTCATGTTGAGCGATGAGGTAAGGGCAAGCAAATCGTGCGTTCGATGATACCTGCAATGAGGCCGGTTCACGCTGCCGTGCGTAGCAAGATCCGCATATTTGCTTAGAAGAATAATGCGTTTGTCTTATACAAGTACGTGCCGTATCGTCGTTGCTGACTAGTCCGTAGCGAACGATATGACGACAACACGTTTTCTCTCCCGTGGGTTTTTCACGCCTCTTGCGTTTGTTGCGGGGATGGCCTCGCCGCGTCTTCGTGACGTGGTGGCAACAGCATTTGCAAAGGCGTTTGCAAAGGCGTCTGTACTGGCAGCGTTGGCATTGACCTCAGTGGGTCTGACCACATGGCCTGACATGGCGTGTGCCGCCGATCTGCCCGTGCTGAAAGTCGGCGACCAGGCGCTGCAAACACGCGGCATTCTCGAAGCGTCGGGGCAACTGAAGGATCTGCCGTACCAGATCGAATGGTTCAACTTTCCTGCCGCACAGCCACTCGGTGAGGCACTGAACGCGGGTGCCGTGGATGTGGGTGGCCTCGGCGACGCGCCGCTGGTGTTCGCGCTTGCAGCAGGCGCCCAGGTGCGCGCGGTGGCCGCGACGCGCTCGCATCCGGTCGATCTCGCGATCGTCGTCGGCGCGCATTCGCCGCTCACCGATGTGGCGAGCCTGAAGGGCAAGCGTATCGCCACGACGCGCGGCTCGATCGGTCACTTCCTCGTGCTCGCGGCCCTGAAAAAGGCCAATATTCCGCTCTCCGATGTCACGCTGGTCTTCCTCGCGCCAGCTGATGCAAAGGCGGCGCTTGCATCGGGCAGCGTGGATGCCTGGTCCGTGTGGGATCCATACACGGCGTTAAGCGAGTCCCGCGATCACGACCGTATTCTGGTCAATGGCGTCGGCCTGTCGGAAGGGCTGAGCTACCAGGTTGCGACCGAACGCGCCATCGCCGATAAACGTGCGGTGCTAGCGGACTTCCTGCGGCGCGTGGCGCTTGGCCAGCAGTGGGCGCTGTCGCATCCCGAGGAGGTCGCAGCGATGCAGTCGCGCGTGACTGGCTTGCCGCCCGACGTGCTGAAAACCGTCTATCAACGCGGTCAGGTGCATCCGGTCGCGATTGACGACGGTGTGATCGCGGCGCAGCAGCGTACCGCCGACACCTACACAGCCGCCAGCGTCATTCCCGCGCGCCTCGATGTCAAAGCGAGCTTCGACCGCAGTTTTCCTGTGCCTTAAACTTGTGAACTGCCGGCCCCCGAGTCCTTAAGTATCCTTGAGCCGTCAGCAGGCCTGAACATAACCACGGCCGCCACAGCGCGGCCGCGCCGGAGTTGCGATGAACGCCCCCGAGTTCGAACCCACCGCCGCGCACGCCGCGGCGCGACGCCATCCGCCGCTTGATAGCGACGTGTTCGATGCCTTGCTTGAGCAACTGACCGGCGAGTTCGCGGCAAGCGCCGCAGACTACGACCGTAGCGGCGATTTTCCCCATGCCAATCTGGCGCGCCTGCATCAGCACGATCTGCTGTCGCTGACGGTGCCGGCCTATCTCGGTGGTGCGGGCGCCAGCCTGCCGCAAGCACTGAAGGTAGTGCGTGCGGTGGCGCGTGGCGAGCCATCCACGGCGCTCGTGCTGGTCATGCAGTATCTGTTTCATCATCGCTTGCAGGGCAACCAGAACTGGCCGCGTGAGTTGCGTCAGCAGGTCGCCCGCGAAGCCGTTCGCGACGGCGCGCTGATCAATTCTTTGCGGGTCGAGCCCGAACTCGGCACGCCGGCTCGCGGCGGTCTGCCCGGCACGCTCGCTGCGCGTAGCGGCGACGGCTGGATTATCAACGGCAGCAAGATCTATTCGACCGGCAGCCCCGGCCTGACGTGGCTGGCGGTGTGGGCGCGCAGCGACGAAACACTGCCGCGTGTCGGCGTGTGGCTCGTCCGACGCGATACGCCTGGCGTGCGGGTCGGTGCGTTGTGGAATCATCTCGGCATGCGCGCGACGGGTAGCCATGAAATCGTCTTCGACAACGTCTTCGTGCCGGCGGAGCATGCCGTCGACATCCAGTTGCCCGGCGCGCCGGGCGCCGGACTGGACGCCCTTGGCATGGCATGGATGAGCGTGTTGCTGTCGGCGGTGTACGACGGGGTGGCGCGTGCTGCGCGCGACTGGTTCGTGCATTGGGCGACGACTCGCGCGCCCGCCAATCTCGGTGCGCCGCTCGCGAGTCTCGCGTCGTTTCAGCAAACGCTTGGCCGCATCGATGCGCTGCTGTTCAGCAACCGCGTGCTGCTCGATGCGACGGCGCACATCGAGCGGGTGGCGCTCGACGAGGCACCGCTCGTCAAGTACACGGTGACGAATCAGGCGATCGAAGCGGTGCAACTGGCTATCGAAGCGAGCGGCAATCCGGGCTTGAGCCGTGATAATCCGCTCGAACGTCACTACCGCGATGTGCTGTGCGCACGCATCCACACGCCGCAAAATGACTCGGTGTTGCAGGGTGTTGGACGGGCAGGATTTGCGGTGGGCTAGTCAGCGTCTATTCATCAGAAGATTCAGTGTAAACGCTGGCTCGCACAATCAATTTAATGCGTCTAAATTATCGCCACCTGGGCAAAATAGTCGAGGGACCAGACGGCCGTGTGCAGCGGTCTGTCACGGGCGAAAGCGTAGGGTCAGCGGCCATCTGCGGCTGATTGCTTCGTTCAGCCGGACCGCTGCGTGTCGTCTTGGGTCTCTCTTCATCCCATCTGTAGCCCGGTCATCCCGCGGCGAGTCTCCCTCCGTTTGTGCATGCCTTCGTGGCGCGTGGATAAGCTCCGCCGCGTGGCACTTTCAGTGGTCCATCCATTCCCCGTCCCTTGTTCCGTTGAGTCTCGCCGGTAGCAGGCGCGACGCACTGCGCTGCATCGTCGCCGCATGGCTGTCCTTCCGGTGAGGCTGCCCGCCGGGCCGCCTCGCTGCGTCCACGGGTGAGCTTTTGCTATCCTGTCGTTAAACCTTCACATAACGGACCGTATCCCCACTTCCCAGATGGCATCGAACTACCGATTGCTCACCGTCGCCGTGCTGGCCGCTTCGCTCGCGCTGGCGGGTTGCGACGACCAACAGGGCCAACGTGCTGTGCAAAAACTCAAGGAACTGTTCAACGCCATCAAGCCGGACGCGCTGTTGCTCAAGGGCCTCACGCCCGGCGTGACGACTGAGGCGGAAATTCGCAACCAGATGGGCAAGCCGGAAACCGAACGCACGTTTACCGACGGTTCGAAGCGCCTCGAATATCCGCGCGGCCCGCAGGGGCTCAACACCTATATGGTCGACATCGACCGTGACGGCAAGCTGCAAGCCATTACCCAGGTGCTGACCGCGGCCAACTTCGCGAAGATCCAGCCCGGCATGACCGAGGACGAAGTACGCCGTCTGCTCGGCAAACCGGGCCAGGTGGCGGTGTTTCCGCTCAAGCCCGAAACCGTCTGGAGCTGGAAGTGGCGCGAGGGCGGCGTGACGGAAGAGGGTTTCTTCAACGTGCACTTCGATGCGTTTCACAAGGTCTATACGACATCGCGTTCCGACGTCATACGTGGACGATAGGACGACAAGGAGAAAACATGCTGCGGCGACGTGCTCACTCGCGCATTGGTCTCGTGCTCGGCGGCGGCGCTGCGCGGGGCTGGGCGCATATCGGCGCCATCCGCGCGCTGCATGACGCTGGCATCAAGCCGGACGTCGTGTGCGGCACCTCGATCGGCGCGCTGGTCGCGGCGGTTTACGCGAACGGCGATCTCGACTGGCTGGAGGACTGGGTGTCGCGTCTGACGTGGCAGACGGTGCTGCGCCTGCTCGACCTGCGCATTTCCGGCGGCCTGCTGGGTGGACGCAAGGTGATCCAGGTGTTCGCCAACCGGTTCAACGGACGTGAGATCAGCCAGTTGCAGATGCCTTTTGCCGCGGTGGCGACTGAACTCGATTCGGGCCGCGAAACATGGTTGCAGGACGGCAGTGTGGTGGATGCAGTGCGGGCGTCGATCGCGATTCCCGGCATCTTTACACCGGTTTGGCATAACGGCGTGTGGCTCGTGGATGGCGGTCTGAGCAATCCCGTGCCGGTGTCGGTGGCGCGCGGCATGCGTGCCGATTGCGTGATCGCGGTGGATCTGAACAACGACATTCTCAATGGCCGCGACTTCGGCGGCCTCACCGCCGCAGCGTCGCCGGTGATCGATCCGACCGCGCCGCCGCCCGGTTCGTTGCGCAAGAATGGCAAGCCGTGGCCGCGCTGGCTCGCGCCTTCGGAGGACGAGGTGGCAGCCGACGTGCGCGTCGCGCCCGAGCCGAGCGCCCGGGTGCCGTCGATGCTGAGTTCGGTCGCGCAGAGCATCGACATCATGCAGGTGCGGATCACGCGCAGCCGTATGGCGGGAGAGCCCGCCGACATCCTGATTCAGCCGCGCCTGGGCGGCATGGGCATTTTCGATTTTCACCGCGCGGCGCCGGCGATCGCGGAAGGGCGTGCGGCGGTCGAGCATATGCTGCCGGCGATTCGCGCCCGGCTAGGGATTGAGTGATCAGACGCCGCCGAGATTTTTCGAGGCAATGACCCGGCAGATCCGCTTGCCCGAGCTTTCGCTCGTCACGTCTTCGAATAGCAGAATCGCGCAGTCGACGAGCGCGTCCACGACCACTTTGGGCTCGAAGGCGGCGTACAGCCGCCCGTCGGGCTGACGTGTGTCCTCGCCTTCGGTGACGCGCCATGACAGATACAGCACGCCGTTCGGTCGCAAGAGGCGCCTGAGATTATCCACGGCGAGAGGAATCGATTCGGCCGGCAAATGCATGATCACCGTCTCGCAGACGATATTGTCGAAACGTTCCTCGATCTCCTCGAGCGCCGGCAGGGTGGCCTCGCGAAACTCGATCTCCGGATGCAGACGGCGCGCTTCGGCAAGCAGGCCCGGCGATGCGTCGAAGCCAGTGACCTCGTAGCCGTGCTCGGCCAGCCATCCCGCATCGCGGCCGTTGCCGCAGCCGATCTCGGCGGTCGTGCCTTGCGGCACCAGATGCGTTTCCAGCAATGCGTAGAGGTCGTTCGGAGGCGGCTGGTCCAGCCATTCCTGGCTGTAACGGGCGGCGTCCTTCGTGTAGGCATCGAGCGTCGTGGAGTCGAAACGGGCAGTCATGCTCGAAGTCCTCGGGGGAGTTGTGCGGGCGGGGATATACACCCCAGGCAACCGCAGTGTAGCGGGGTTTGCCCTGATCGTGACTGCAAGTCGCGCCCAGGCCTGTGCCGCGTCGTCTATCGAAAAAGCGACCCGAAACTTGCTAAATCGCCACGCGTGCACCCGTGGTCCAACGCGCTTGCCAACACCTATCGCCCGCTAAAACAGGCGTTTTACGCCGTCACCACGCTGAATCGTCCAATGTTGCGTCGCAACACGGCAGCGGCGGCCTGTTTGAGCAAATCTTTTTCGCTTGCGAGTATCCGCGCCATGCCTGAATCCTGAATCCCCGACACCTGGATGGAGACAAACGTGTTCCTTTACGGCTTTGGTCCGGTGCTCCTCGCCGGTACGATCCAGACGATCGAACTGTCGGTCCTGTCGCTCGCGGCGGCGGTCCTGCTCGGGCTGGCCGGTGCGGCGGCGAAACTCTCGTTCAACCGGCCGCTGCGTGCGCTCGGCACGGCTTATACGACGCTGATCCGTTCGGTGCCCGATCTCGTGCTGATGTTGCTGCTGTTCTACAGCATCCAGATCGCGGTCAACGACCTGACCGACGCATTGAATCTGCCGCAGTTCGACATCAACCCGTTCGTGGCGGGTGTCATCACGCTGGGCTTCATCTACGGCGCGTACTTCACCGAAACCTTCCGCGGCGCGTTCCTCGCAGTACCGCGCGGTCAACTCGAGGCGGGCGCAGCCTACGGCATGAGCGGAGCGCGCGTGTTCGCGCGCATTCTGTTCCCGCAGATGATGCGTTTCGCGCTACCAGGTATTGGCAACAACTGGCAGGTGCTGGTGAAGGCGACCGCGCTGGTATCGATCATCGGTCTCGCGGACGTCGTCAAGGCCGCCCAGGACGCCGGCAAGAGCACCTTCAACATGTTCTTCTTCATCCTGATCGCCGCGCTGATCTACCTTGCCATCACCACGGTGTCGAATCTCGTCCTGATCTGGCTGGAGAAGCGTTATTCGATTGGCGTGCGGCACGCCGAGCTCTGAGAGAAAAGACACGATGATCGAAATCCTTTCCCAATTCGGCCGGGCTTTTCTTTACTGGGACGGTCAGCGTCTCTCCGGCCTTGCGGTGACCTTGTGGCTGCTGGTGGCGTCAATCGGTATTGGCTTTGTCTGTTCAATCCCGCTGGCGGTGGCGCGCGTGTCGAAGAAACGCTGGCTGTCTACGCCGGTGCGCATCTACACCTATGTGTTTCGCGGCACGCCCTTGTATGTGCAGTTGCTGCTGATCTACACGGGCATGTACAGCCTCGAGTTCGTGCGCTCGCACCAACTGCTCGACGCGTTCTTCCGTAGCGGTTTCCATTGCGCTATTCTCGCGTTCGCGTTGAACACCTGTGCCTATACGACCGAGATTTTCGCGGGGGCGATCCGTTCGACCTCGCACGGCGAAGTGGAAGCGGCCCGCGCCTACGGCATGAGCTGGTTCACCATGTACCGCCGCATCATCGTGCCGTCCGCGCTGCGCCGTGCTCTGCCGTTGTACAGTAACGAAGTGATCCTGATGCTGCATGCCACGACCGTAGCCTTCACCGCGACCGTGCCGGACATCCTCAAGGTGGCTCGCGACGCCAATTCGGCCACCTACGATTCGTTCAGCGCGTTCGGTATCGCGGCGCTGATCTATCTTGCGGTATCGTTCGCGCTGGTGGCGTTGTTCCGGCGCGCCGAGCGGCACTGGCTGGCGTATCTGGCGGTGCGGCCGCATTGAGCGGCATGATTTTGCCGCGGGTCACCGCGTCACCCCTGTTATATGTTCCATGACAGGTTCGAATTCACCTTGGGAGAGCGACTTGCTCCACACGACTCAGACTGAAGCCTGCAAGCTCGCCGTGCAGGACATCCACAAGCGCTATGGCGATAACGAAGTGCTCAAGGGCGTGTCGCTAAACGCCAACAAGGGCGACGTGATCAGCATCATCGGCGCGAGCGGGTCGGGCAAGAGCACGTTCCTGCGCTGCATCAACTTTCTGGAGCGGCCGAACGCCGGGCAGATCGTCGTGGATGGCGAGACGGTGCGTACCAAGGCCGATCGCGGTGGCAATCTGGAAGTGGCCGACCACAAGCAGTTGCAACGCATCCGCACGAAGCTCGCGATGGTGTTCCAGCACTTCAACTTGTGGGCGCACATGAACGTGATCGAGAACATCATCGAGGCGCCGGTTCACGTGCTTGGGCTGTCGCGTCGCGAAGCGGAAGAGCGCGCTCGAGAGTATCTGGAGAAAGTGGGTCTCGCGCCGCGGCTGGAAAAGCAGTATCCGTCGCATCTCTCCGGTGGCCAGCAGCAGCGAGTGGCGATTGCCCGCGCGCTGGCGATGAACCCCGATGTGATGCTGTTCGACGAGCCGACGTCCGCGCTCGATCCGGAGCTGGTCGGCGAAGTGCTGAAGGTCATGCAGAAGCTGGCCGAAGAAGGCCGCACGATGATCGTCGTCACGCACGAAATGGGCTTTGCGCGCAACGTGTCGAATCACGTGATGTTTCTGCACCAGGGCCGCACGGAGGAAGAGGGCGTGCCCGCCGAGGTACTCAGCGCGCCACGCAGCGAACGCCTGAAGCAGTTCCTCTCCGGCAGTCTGAAGTAACGCCCACCGCGCGTCATACATTACTTTGCCGATGGCTCGACCGTCCAGTCCGACCCGCACCACGCAGGTGGCGATCGTTGCATTGCCACCGGTGTCGATGTCGGGCGTCGGGCCGATTGTCGATGCGCTCAATCTCGCCAATGAGATCGATGGCCGCGCGTTATACCGCTGGCAGGTGTGTTCGTGGGACGGCCGTCCTGTGCCGCTCGCGGGCGGCGCGCAATGGCCGGCTGATGCAGCCTTTGGCGATGCCATCTCCTGCGACTGGCTGATCCTCGTCAGCGAACGGTTTCAGCAGTTCGCCGATTACCGTCTGTTCCTTGCCAGTCTCTCGCGGGTCGGGCAGCGCACGCCGCTCGTCACCGGCATCCATCATGGCGTGTGGTGGCTTGCCATGGCGGGGCAGTTGTCCGGTTATCGCGTGAGCGTCAACTGGGAAACCTATCAGCAGTTCTCCGAGCAGTTCGAACGCTCGATCGTCACCCAGCAGATTTTCGAAATCGACCGCGACCGCGCCACCTGTGCGGGCGGCCAGGCAACCGTGGATTTCATGCTGGCGATGATCGCGCGTGACCACGGTCCCGAACTCGCTGACCGCATTGCCGATACGCTCGGCGTCGGCGTGTTGCGCGCCGGTGAAGAGCGGCAACGCATTCCCTACGTGACGGCACCGGGCGAACGCCATCCGCGTCTGAACGATGCCTTGCTGTTGATGGAAGCGAATATCGAAGATCCGTTGACCAGCGATGAAATCGCGGGCCTCGTCGGCGTGTCGCGCAGGCAACTGGAGCGGCTGTTTCGCCAATACCTCAGCTCGATGCCATCCAAATACTACCTGGGGCTGCGTCTGTCGAAGGCGCGTACGCAATTGCAGCGCACCAGCAAATCGGTGGTGCAGATCAGTCTCGCGTGTGGGTTTTCGTCGGCGGCGCACTTTTCGAACGCGTATCGCGAGCGTTTCGGCGTGACGCCGCGTGAAGACCGTCGTAACTGGATCGAAAAGCAGACGAGTGCCACGGGCACGGTATCGAGCGAACCGCGGCCAGCCGCGTTGATCGAGCGTCCTGATGATACGGCGCGTTAGTCATGGGCCATGCCGCCAACCCATGTAGCATGCGACGGCAACAAGCCCGACAGAACACGTCGCGTATGAGCAAGACGTTTCACACGCGGTTATCTACACTGAAGCTATTACCCGCTACCTGTAACGAGGATTTGCCATGAACGACCAGACTGTGACACGCCAGACTTTCGACGAAGTGATGGTGCCGGTGTTCTCTCCCGCCGCCTTCGTGCCGGACCGCGGTCTCGGGTCGCGCGTCTGGGATACGCAGGGCCGCGACTATATCGACTTCGCGGGCGGCATCGCCGTCACCGCGCTTGGCCACGCGCATCCGGAACTGCTGAAGGTGTTGAGCGAGCAGGGCAGCAAGCTTTGGCACATTGGTAACGGTTACACGAACGAACCGGTGTTGCGTCTCGCCAAACGTCTCGAAGCGCTGACGTTCGCCGACCGCGCGTTCTTCGCCAATTCCGGCGCCGAAGCGAACGAAGCGGCGCTGAAGCTGGCGCGTCGCGTCGCTTTCGACCGTCACGGTATCGAGAAGGACGAAATCATTTCGTTCACGCAGTCATTCCATGGCCGCACGTTCTTTACGGTGAGCGTCGGCGGTCAGCCGAAGTATTCGGAAGGCTTTGGTCCCGTGCCGCAAGGTATCCGTCATCTGCCGTACAACGATATCGAAGCCGCACGCGAGGCGATCGGCGCAAAAACCTGTGCGGTGATCGTCGAGCCGATCCAGGGCGAAGGCGGCGTGATTCCGGCGGATCCGGCGTTTCTGAAAGCGCTGCGCGAGGCGTGCGATCAGTATGGCGCACTGCTGATTTTTGACGAGGTACAAACGGGTGTGGGCCGCAGCGGCACTTTCTACGCGTACGAGGACACCGGCGTGACCCCGGACATCCTGACCACGGCGAAGTCGCTCGGTAACGGCTTCCCGATTGGCGCGATGCTGACGACCAACGAACTCGCCGCACATTTCAAGGTGGGTGTGCATGGCACGACGTACGGCGGCAATCCGCTCGGTGCAGCGATTGCGGACAAGGTGGTCGAACTGATCAGCGACCCGAATTTGCTCGAAGGCGTGCGTTCGCGCAGCGAGACGCTGAAGGGCCATCTGGCGAAGCTCGACGAGCGCTTCGGCATTTTCAAGGAAGTGCGCGGCAAAGGATTGCTGATTGGCGCGGAACTGAACGATGCCTTCAAAGGCCGCGCCAAAGACTTCGTGACGGCAGCGGGCCAGCACGGCGTGATCATGCTGATGGCGGGTCCCGATGTACTGCGTTTCGCGCCGTCGCTGATCGTGCCGCTCGACGACATGAGCGAAGGTTTTGCGCGTCTGGCAAAGGCAATAGAAGCAGTGATCGGCGCGACAGCTGAAGCGCCGGCCCGTTAATCTGGCGTCACACTCAACCAACGGAACGACGATGCTCTTCGTACGCCCCGGCCGCCTCGCCGATCTCGATGCGCTCGAACATATGGCGCGCACGGCTCAACCCGTGCTGCACTCGCTGCCGCATGACCGCCGTGCGCTCGAAGCACGCGTCGCGCTGTCCGAAGACTCGTTTCGTGCGGAAGTCGATTTTCCGGGCGAGGAGTTTTACCTGTTCGTGCTCGAAGATAGCGAGACCGGCAAGCTGCTGGGCACAGCGAGCATCGTTGCCGCCGCCGGTTACTCGGAGCCGTTCTATGCGTTTCGCAACGACGCGTTGATTCATGCTTCGCGTGAACTGCATGTGAATCGCAAGATTCACGCGCTGACGATGTCGCATGAGCTCACCGGCAAGAGCCGGCTGGCGGGCTTCTATATCGACCCGTCGCTGCGGGGCGACGCCGCCGCGCATCTGATGTCGCGCTCGCGGATGATGTATATCGCCGCCAATCGCAAGCGCTTCACCTCCGAAGTGTTTTCGCTGCTGCTGGGCGTGACGGATGACGACGGCGTGTCGCCATTCTGGGAAGCAGTGGGGCGCAAATTTTTCGGCCGCAATTTCGCGGACATCGAAATCGAATCCGGTGGCCGTAGCCGCACCTTTATCGCCGAAGTGATGCCGAGCTATCCGGTGTATGTGCCGCTGTTGCCGGAATCGGCGCAGCGTGTGCTGGGCGAGCCGGACGAAAAAGCGCTGCTCGCGTATGAGATTCACCTCGAGGAAGGCTTCGAAACGGATCGCTTCGTGGATATCTTCGATGCGGGTCCGGTGTTGACGGCTCAGATCGATCGCAGCGCCTGTGTCAGGCGCAATGAAATGAGGACAGTACGCGAAGCGGCAGCCGGCGAGCGTGGCACCACGTGGCTGATCGCCAGCAACCGCGCGGACGACTTCCGCTGCGTGCTGGCCGCTTTACCTGACGAGAAGGCAATGGGCGCGCCGCTGCCGCTAGCGGTGCGCGACGCGCTTGGCGTGCAGAACGGCGACCCGGTGCGCTGTGTAGCGCTGCATCAGCCGGCCGAAGAGCATCCCTACGAACTTTCGGGAGAAGCAGAATGATCGTCGTTCGCGTCGTGCAGACGGGCGATGTGGACGCGCTCGTCGCGCTCGCTCAGGAGACTGGCCCTGGTCTCACCACGTTCAAGCCTGACCGCGATGCACTCGCAGCGCGCGTGGCGCGTTCGCGCCGCACGATGGAAGACAAGGCCGCGCCGCATGAAGCCGGCTACTTCTTCGTGATGGAAGACACCGCCACCGGCGACGTGGCTGGCGTATGCGGCATCGAAAGTTCGGTCGGCCTGGAACAGCCGTTTTACAACTATCGTGTGAGCACGGTGGTGCATGCGAGCCAGGATCTGGGTATCTGGACGCGCATGCATGCGCTCAACATTTCGCACGACCTGACCGGCTACGCGGAAGTCTGCTCGTTGTTCCTGAGCCCACGTTACCGCACGAGCGGCGTGGGTGGCTTGCTGTCGCGCTCGCGCTTCATGTTTCTCGCGCAGTTCCGTGAGCGCTTTCCACAGCGTCTGTGCGCTGAATTGCGCGGCCATTTCGATGCGAACGGCACCTCGCCATTCTGGCGCGCAGTGGGCTCGCATTTCTACCAGATCGATTTCAACGCCGCGGACTATCTGAGCTCGCATGGCCGCAAGGCGTTTCTCGCCGAGCTGATGCCGCGCTATCCGGTGTACGTCGAGCTGTTGCCGCAGGAGGCGCAGGATTGCGTCGGCCTGACGCATAACGACACGATTCCCGCGCGCCGGATGCTCGAATCCGAAGGGCTGCGTTACGAGAATCACGTCGATATTTTCGACGCGGGTCCGGTGCTCGAATGCCATATCGCCGACTTGCGCACGGTCCGCGAGAGTGTGGTGGTGCCGGTCGAAATCTTCGCGCTGGGGGCAACGCCCGCGCCGCAGGATGGGCCGAGGTCGCTGGTGTCGAATACTTCGCTCGGCGATTTCCGCGTCGGCGTTGCGGCAGGCGTGCCGAAGGACGGCGTGTTCCGTCTTGCCGCCGACGAAGCCGCGGCGCTCGACGTGAAGGCCGGCGACCCGGTACGGGTGCTGCCGCTGAAACATAAACAGGGATGATCATGACTGAGCTTTTCATCGACGGCGAATGGGCCGCCGGCACAGGACACGTATTCACCTCGCGCAACCCCGGCACGGGTGCGACGGTGTGGGAAGGCCACAGCGCATCTGCTGAAGACGTGGACCTTGCAGTGCGCAGCGCGCGCGATGCGTTTGCAACGTGGTCGACGTTGAGTCTTGAAGATCGCTGCGGCATTGTGCGCCGTTTCGCTGCGCTGCTGACCGAGCGCAAGGAAGCGCTGGCCGAAGCGATTGGCCGTGAGACCGGCAAGCCGCTGTGGGAAGCACGTACCGAGGTGGCGTCGATGGCGGCCAAGGTCGAGATTTCGATTCAGGCGTACAACGAGCGCACCGGCGAAAAGCGCACAGCGATGGCAGACGGCACTGCTGTGCTGCGGCATCGTCCGCATGGTGTGGTAGCGGTGTTCGGGCCGTATAACTTCCCGGGGCATTTGCCGAATGGGCATATCGTACCTGCGCTGATCGCTGGTAACGCGGTGGTGTTCAAGCCGTCCGAACTCGCGCCGGGTGTCGCCCGTGCGACTGTGGAAGTGTGGCGCGACGCCGGCTTGCCGGCGGGCGTGCTGAACCTCGTGCAGGGCGAGAAAGATACCGGTATCGCGCTGGCGAATCACCGGCAGATCGACGGGCTGTTCTTCACCGGCAGCTCGGACACGGGTACGTTGCTGCACAAGCAGTTCGGCGGCCGTCCGGAAATCGTGCTGGCGCTGGAGATGGGCGGCAACAATCCGCTCGTGATCGGACCGGTTGAGGATATCGACGCAGCAGTGCATCACACGATTCAATCCGCTTTCCTGTCGGCAGGGCAGCGCTGCACTTGCGCACGTCGTATCCTCGTGCCGAATGACAGCTTCGGCGACCGCTTTATCGAGCGTCTTGCCGATGTGACTTCACGTATCACAGTGGGCGAATACAACGCCGAGCCGCAGCCGTTCATGGGCGCGGTAATCTCGGCGCGGGCGGCCGCACGCCTCGTCGGCGCGCAGGCGCATCTGCTCGAAGCCGGTGCCCGGTCCCTGTTGACGATGGAGCAACGCGACCCGCAACTCGGCTTCGTCACACCGGCCATTCTCGATGTGACGAACGTGCACGACCTGCCCGACGAAGAGCACTTCGGCCCGCTTGCGCAAATCATTCGCTATGCGAATTTCAATGACGCGATCGAGCGCGCCAACGATACGGCCTTCGGCTTGTCCGCAGGCCTTCTTGCCGACGACGAAACCCTGTGGACGCACTTCCAGCGCACGATCCGCGCCGGTATCGTCAACTGGAACCGGCCGACCAATGGTGCGTCGTCCGCGGCGCCGTTCGGCGGCACGGGACGCTCGGGCAACAACCGTCCGAGCGCGTATTACGCTGCCGACTACTGCGCCTATCCGATGGCCTCTGTCGAAAGCGCGCAACTGCAAATGCCCGCGAGTGTGTCGCCGGGCCTTCATTTCTGAGGATCGACGATGCAAGCCACTGAAGCCAATTTCGACGGCCTCGTCGGCCCGACGCACAACTACGCCGGGTTGTCGTTCGGCAATGTCGCGTCGCAGAACAACGAGAAGTCCGTCGCCAATCCGAAGGCCGCTGCAAAGCAGGGCCTGCGCAAGATGAAGCAGCTTGCTGAACTCGGTTTCCATCAAGGCGTGCTGCCGCCGCAAGAGCGGCCGTCGATGCGCCTGTTGCGCGAACTCGGTTTTTCCGGCGACGACGCGACGGTGATTGCGCGTGTCGCGAAAGATGCGCCCGAGTTGCTGGCCGCAGCCAGTTCGGCATCGGCGATGTGGACAGCGAATGCCGCCACGGTGAGCCCATCGGCGGATACCGAAGACGGCCGCGTACATTTCACGCCGGCCAATCTGTGTAGCAAGCTGCATCGTGCCATCGAACACGAGTCGACGCGCCGCACGCTGCGCGCGATCTTCGCGGAGCGCGACCGGTTCGAAGTGCATGAAGCGCTGCCTGGCACGCCGGCACTCGGCGATGAAGGCGCGGCGAATCACACGCGCTTTTGTGCGGAATATGGCACACGTGGCGTCGAATTCTTCGTCTACGGCCGGAGCGAATATCGGCGTGGACCGGAGCCGAAGCGCTATCCGGCGCGTCAAACCTTCGAGGCGAGCCGCGCGGTAGCGCAGCGTCATGGGCTTGCGGAAGCGGCGACTGTCTATGCGCAGCAGAATCCCGATGTGATCGACGCTGGGGTGTTTCACAACGACGTGATTGCGGTCGGCAATCGCAACACGCTGTTCTGTCACGAACTGGCGTTTGTCGAGCAGCAAGCGGTGTACGACGAGCTGCGAGCGAAGCTTGGCAAGCTCAATGCGAAGTTCGACGTGATAGAGGTCCCGGACGCGCGGGTGGGTGTGAGCGATGCGGTGACGTCGTATCTGTTCAACAGCCAGTTGCTCACGCGCCCCGACGGCAAGCAGGTGCTGGTCGTGCCGCAGGAATGCCGCGAAAACCCACGGGTGGCAGAGTATCTGGACGGCTTGACCTCGCACGGCGGCCCGATCGACGACGTGCTGGTGTTCGACCTGCGCGAGAGTATGAAGAACGGCGGCGGCCCGGCTTGCCTGCGTTTGCGGGTGGTGTTGAGCGAGGCTGAACGCGCGGCGGTTACGCCCGGCGTGTGGATCACCGACACGCTGTTTGGCCGGCTCGATGCGTGGATCGAAAAGCACTATCGCGACCGCCTCGCGCCGGCCGATCTGACCGATCCGAGCCTGCTGCTCGAATCGCGCACGGCGCTGGATGAGTTGACGCAGATTCTCGGGCTGGGTTCGTTGTATGACTTCCAGCGCTGAGCACGGCATGACACACGACCCGCGCAATGCGCTGTTGAGTGATTTTCTTGCCTACACGTTAGCGGGCACGCAGCCGTCAGCGGGTGAAGCCAAGGGCGTGTGCGCAAATGGCGTACGCTGGACGTGGCTTGACGAAGGCATCCTGCAATTCGAACCTGCTGAGGCTTCGGGCAAGCAAAGCGTGCTGGCCTCGGCCGGTGTGCACGGCGACGAGACTGCACCGATCGAACTGCTGTCGGGGGTGGTGCGCGATATCGCCGAAGGGCGGACCGCGCTGACGTGTCGTCTGCTGGTGATACTGGGCAACGTCGCCGCGATGCGCGCCGGCTGCCGTTATATTGACGACGACCTGAATCGGCTCTTCAGCGGTCGGCATGCTCAGGTGCCGAATAGTCGCGAGGCGCCGCGTGCGATTGCACTGGAGCACGTAGCGACACAATTCTTCGCCGATGCCTCCGATGTACCAGGCGCCCGCTGGCACGTCGACATGCATACGGCGATTCGCGCGTCGGTCTTCGAGCAGTTTGCGCTGCTGCCGCACACCGGTGCGCCGCTCTCGCGGGCGATGTTCGAATGGTTGCGCGATGCCTCCATTTCGGCGGTGCTGCTCCACACGACGAAGGGCAACACGTACTCGCATTTCACTGCGCAAGTGTGTGGTGCCGAAGCTTGCACGCTGGAGCTCGGTAAGGTGCGGCCGTTCGGCCAGAACGACCTCGCGCGTTTCGCCGGCGCGGATAGGGCACTGCGTGATCTGCTGGCTGGCGTTGAAGACAACGCAAGCGCACCTTTGCCGCGCGTGTTCACGGTGATCGATCAGATCACGAAGCAAAGCGATGCGTTCGAACTACTGGTCGCAGCAGATGTGCCGAACTTCACGCCATTTGGGCAGGGCACGCTGCTCGCGCGCGATGGCGATTATCGTTATGTGGTGCGTCATGCCGAAGAGCGCATCGTGTTTCCGAATCCCACCGTGAAGCCGGGTTTGCGCGCCGGATTGCTGGTGATCGAGACGACCGGGGAGACGCTCGCAGCGCTTGCCTGAACAATCCGCCGTACTTCACGTTGCGGCGATGGGCCCATCGCCGCATTCCCCACACCTTGTACAATCCCGCCCTCGCGGCCGGTCCGCCCTCGTGACCGGTTGTGCTGCAAAATCACAACGGCCGCCCCCGCGGCCGTTGCCTCTGATGCACCACCATCCGCCATCCGGCAGTTGCGCCTACTTCAGATAGTCGAACGCCACTTCGCCGAGACCCAGCGTCAGGTCCGCCAGCAAATGGCGCGCTTCGACAATCTCCAGCACCGGCAATTCCGCAACCGGCGCGAGCGCGTGCGGCGACAGCTGCAACGCAGCCGGCCCGGTCCATGCGCCCTTGAGGTCGATATCCTGCAGGTAATAACGGACCAGTTCGCAGATACGCGGCGTACCGTCGACGTGCGGCATGACCTTCAGCAGGAAGTTCGGCGCTTCGAGGCGCTTCTTCTGCTGCACGAGATCGAGCTGGCGATGCTTGTAACCCATCGTGCCGGTGGCGATGCGCACAGGGCCGTAGTCAAGCGTGCCCACGAGCGTGTCGGTATGCACTTCGAGTACCGGCTTGGCGAGCTTCTTCGGGAAGCCCCACAGTTCGCGGCCACCTGCGATCGGCGGATGGTCGTCGAGATACATCGCCAGCGTGTAGCTGCCGGCAACGCCGTTATAGGACACCGGAATCACCTGTCCGCTTTCCGTGTAGTCGCCGAAGCCGGTCGAGTCCGGCATGCGGATGAACTCGTAGTGCACCAGCGGCTCGCCGATTTCCAGCGGCTCGGGCACGACGGCGCGCAGCTTGGCCGGGTCGGTGCGGTACGTGATGATCAGGAATTCCCGGTTAATGAACCGGTAGGGGCCGATCGGGAACGCCGGGCTCGTAATCGGCATGGCGAAGGCATTGTCTAGCACGCTTTTGACGTCCATGGTTTTCCTTGGTGGTTAATCGCGGGTTGGAACGCTTCTGCACTGCACAAGAGTATCGTCGATTCGCGACTTGCTCGCATTCTCGTTGCGGGAATTGAATATTTTTTGAAAATCGCGCATAGCCGTGCCTGAGGGGAGCGGCCTGCGCTAAAATCGAAGAACGTCGCAAAGCGGCGTCATGCGGCGCTCTCAGCCCGATTTCGGGTCCGATCGCACGCCATGTGAGAAGCAAAAAACAGCAGGAAGCGCCAGGGCGCTTATCGGGGGAATGGAATGTCCAGCATCGAAGTCGACGATCCGAGTCGGGCCGGCGGTGAGCCCGGTCGGGCTGACGGCGCATCAGTCAAGCCTTGTTTCGCCCGCCAGCCGATCCTCGATCGCGACGGCATGCTATGCGGCTACGAACTCAAGCTTCATTGTGTGAGCGAAGCGCCGGCAGGCGACGCCGCAGCCAGTACTGACGCAACCGGGCATACCGTGCCCGATGACGCAACCGCGGCCGCCGCTGCCGAAGACGAACCGCGCGCTGTCGTGCAGCCTACCTTCACGCAGTCCGTCGTCACCGCGCTGATGCATTCGGGCGTGCGCGGAGCGTTGGCCGGCCACCTTGCCCATCTGGACGTCAGCCGCGAGATGCTGTTCGACGAGGCGCTCGAACTCCTGCCGGCTGAGCGTTTCCTGTTCGAGCTCCAGCCGGATATCGAAGTGGACGACGAGCTGATTGCGCGAATCGTCGTGCTGCATGCGCGGCGCTACCGCTTCGTGCTTGATGCCGTGGTGGTTCCGAGCGACACGTTTGCGCGCCTGCTGCCCTATGCCGAGCGCGTGAAAATCGATCTTCCGCACATCTCCCGCGCGCTGTTGCCGAAGCTTTCCACCGTGCTGAAATCGGCGGGCAAATTGTTGATTGCCCAAGGCATCGAAGCACAGGAGGATTTCGAAACCGCCCTCAATCTCGGCTTCGACAAATTTCAGGGCTATTACTTCGCGCGCGCGCAGACCGCGACGTTGCGCAAGGTGAGTGCGCCGCGCCACGCATTGCTGAACCTGCTGCAGTTGCTAGCCGGCGACCCGACGGTCGCGCAGCTCGAAGCCGAACTGAAGCTCAATCCGGTGCTCGTGATGCATCTGATGAAGCTGGCGAATTCGAGCGGCCTTGCGGTCGGCCACAAGGTGACCACGCTGCGCGAAGCGATCAATGCGACCGGCACCAACCGGATTGCCCGCTGGACCCAGTTACTGTTGTATGCGGACGGCCGCAAGGTCGCGCTGGAAGACGACCCGCTGCTGCAACTCGCTGCCACCCGCGCACGTTTCATGGAACTGGCGGTGCTGCGTCTGCCGAAGGCCGGCCGCGACGAAGCCGATGCAGCGTTCTTGACGGGCGTGTTTTCGTTCGTGGATGCGGTGTTCGGCGGCTCGATCGAGAACACGCTCAATGTGTTGACGCTCTCGAAGCCGATTCAGGCGGCGATCCTGCGTCGCGAAGGCGTGCTGGGTCTGCTGCTGTCGGTGGTCGATGCGCTCGAGCGCGGTGAATGGAAAGAAATTGAAAGCGTGTGTGCGGAGCTGGCACCGTTGACGGTGCGCGAAGTCGCCGAACTGGGACTCGTCGCGGCGGCGTGGGCAGGCGTTGCGGATCGCAGCGCCGAGGCAAAAGGTCTGGAGCGGATCGAGGACTAAACCCGATCGGGGAGTGCGCTGCCGGGTCCGGACTTCGGTCCGCGGCGCTGCAGCCTGGCAATGAGCCGGGCCGCTCACTCCTTCACAGCATCTCCAGTTCCTGCATCGGCGCATGGGAAAAAAAACGCCCTAACTCCCGCGCCAGTTCATTCAACGCTGCCATCTCGCCCTGCGAGATCCGCCGTGCCTCGTCGGCCTGGCACCAGTCGCCGTACAGAAGCGCGACCGTCGTCTGATTCTCGCCCATCACCGGCAGCAGCACGAACGAGCGAGTATCCGCGAAACTACGCCGGAACCATTCGGGCAGCCGCGCCACCATCTTCGGGTCGCGCGCATTTTCTATAAAGATGCCCACGGAGTTCGCAATCGCGAGATGAAACACGTCGGGCTCGAACGCGGTGTTGAACGTCAGACCGGGCAGGGCAGCCTCGATCTTTGGTCCGAATCCCATACGCGCCTTGAACGTACCGCTGCTGTGGCGTACGAACATGACGGTACGCGCGAAGCCGAGACCGGCGTGCACCGTTTCGGTGGCCATGGCCAGCGCCGGGCCGAGTGCGCTACCTGCTTTCAGCGCCCGCAGATCTTCGACGCCCGCGGCGATGCGTGCCTCGGGATCGAGCGCTTCGCGGGCAATCGCGTCGGCGTTGGCGCGCAGCTCCACAATCTCGCGCATCACGCCTTCGCCGTCTTCTTCGCGGGCGAGCGCCACGCTCATTTCCAGCAGCACTTCGGGGTCGGTGTTCAGCGCGCGGCCGTAACGGTGTGCGAGCTCGGCGATGCGTGCCTCGCGCTGCCAGTCCGACATGTTCGGCGTGGTCAGCACGGCGGCGACTTCGGTGGAGTAGTTGGTGATGGCGCGCAGCCATTGCACCTGGCGGGACTCTTCGGTGTCGTGCGGATCGAACTCGCCCATGCCGGAGCGGATCATGTCGGGCAGGCGCCAGCGCACCGCGGCTTCCTCGCCGATCTCGTCGAACGTGACGCCTAGCACGGTGATGCAGGCTTCGCTTTCCTCGATATTGGTGTCGACCAGGCGGCGGATCTGGTCCCACTCGGCGTCGAGATAGAACACCACGAGCAGCTTGCCGATCTGGCGCATCAGCGTGCAGACGACGGCTTCTTCGCCGGCGCGCAGGTCGCCGCGCTCGGTTAGCTTACGGGCGACGCAGCCCGACAGCAGCGTGCGGTTCAGTTCGAGTTTCGCGTCGATGCGGCGCGGCACGCTGTGATGAAAGTGATCGACGATCTTCAGGCCGACCACGAGGTGGCCGACCGCGTCCATCCCGAGCACCATCAAGGCGCGCGACACGGTGGTGATATTTCCGCCGAAGGCCATGTACATCGCCGAGTTGGCGAGGCGCAGCACCTTCTGGGTCAACGCAAAATCGGACAACACGACCTGCACGAGACCTGTGAAGTCGAGGTCGTCGTTGTTCATTGCAGCCATGGTTGTGCGCAGCGATTGCGACAGCATGGGGAAATCGCCGCGCTCGCTCATTCGAGACCAGAGCCTGTCGAGCACCGCTGCCTTTACCATGTGATTCCCGCTAAAGCCATACGTATTCCATTGAGTCGCAGACCGGCGTCATGCCGGTGTTCGATGCAGGTGCGCCAGTTCTTCCGGGTCCGCCGGGCCCGCATGAGAAGACGCATGCAGGTGCAACGTGTGTGCTTCGAAACGCTGCGCCAGTTCCTCGGACGGCAACGCCTTGCAGACGAGCCAGCCCTGAATATGATCACATCCCATTTCGGTCAGCAGGGTGCGTTGTTCCTCGGTTTCCACGCCTTCTGCGACCAGCTCCAGGTCTAGCGTTTGCGCAAGTCCCACGACCGCGCTAACGATGGCCTGATCATTACGGGAGGTTAGCAGATTCTCGACGAAACTCCGGTCGATCTTAAGTTTCGCTAAGGGAAAGCGTTGCAGGTACGCAAGACTCGAGTAGCCGGTGCCGAAGTCGTCGACCGCGAAGCGGATGCCCATCGCGGTAAGCTCTTCCAGCAGGCCCTTCGCGTGCGCCGGGTCGTGCATCAGCAGGCTTTCGGTGATCTCGAACACGAGACGGCGCGGGTCGATCCCGGTGAGTTCGATGGCCTCGCGCACGCTGTCCTTGAAACGCGGGTCGCGGAACTGCTGCGGCGACACATTGACCGCGACGTACTGCATCCTGATGCCGCGCATGTCCCACTGGATCAACTGCATGCAGGCGATCTTGAGGACCCAGTTGCCAAGGTAATTGATGAGCCCGACCGATTCGGCGAGCGGAATGAACATCGACGGCGGTACGAGGCCATGCACCGGATGTAGCCACCGGATCAACGCTTCCACGCCCACCACGCCATGGCTCTGGCTGCTGGTGATCGGCTGGAAGTGCAGCGAGAATTCGCCGTTGCGCACGGCGTCGTACAGATCGGCTTCGAGCTTCAGGCGTTCGGCGTCGGCGGGGTCGTCGTCCGGCACATAGAACGCCAGGGTGTTGCCGCCCGCTGCCTTGGCCTGCAGCAGCGCGTGGTCGGCCCAACGCAGCAGGTTGTTGTCGCGGCCCGCGGTGTCGTTGACATGGCGCACGTCCGGATAGAGCGCAATGCCGATGCTCGCCGACAGATGCACCTGCTGGCCGTTGAACACGTATGGCTGCTGGATGGCGGTCAGAAGACGCCGCGCCAGCGCTTCAGCGGCCGCCACGGCATAGGTACGGCTGGCTGCGACCGGCATGAGGATGGCGAATTCGTCGCTCGCCACCCGGGCGATCTGGTCGCTCACGGAGGTGGTGTTCGAGATGCGTCGGGCGGTTTCGCGCAGCATGTCGTCGCCGGCGTCGTAGCCGAGCGCACGGTTCACGCGCTGGTAATCGTCGATGTCGAGCAGCAGCAGGGCGGCCGGCGTACCGTGCGCGTCGGCTTGCTGCTGGGCGTCGAGCAGCGCCGGCACCAGCGCGGACTGATTGGCGAGGCCCGTCAGGCGATCGTGGTGCAAGGCGTGCGTGAGGCGCTCTTCAGTGGCGCGCCAGGCCGACACGTCGAAGCCGGCAATCGCAAAGCCCTCGACACCGTCGTGGCTGTTGCGCACGACGCGCAATTCAACCGTGACCGGATAGGTCAGCGACTTGATCAGGCTGAGCGTCGCTTTCTCGATGCTGCCGGTGGCCGAGGCGCGGGCCAGCAGCGCGTCGAGGCGTTCGGCGTCGGCGGGCGCGACGATGTCGTGCAGTGTAATGGTCTGTAAGTATTCCCGGTGGTAGCCTATGAATCTCAGGCTCGCCTCGGACACGTAGAGGAAGCGCAACTCCCGGTCGACGTGAGCAAGCAGGTCGACCGCACCGACGGCCTGCTCGAGGGGGGAGCGGCTTGCGCTCGGTTGGGGTAAGCCTTCCGGGCGGCGCCCTAACGCACGGACCCGCTCGATGACCGTACGCAAGGAGCCCCGGCGGGGCGCGGTGATCCTGTTCGCTTCCATGTTTCTCGCTGGCAACCCGTTTTCGTCTGCGGGCGGCCCGGCTCGGTCCCGCCGGTTCAGCGCGGGTGGTCGAGAGGCATGAAGCCGCCCATCAGAACGAGATAACGACCCCCACGCGAAAATCTTTAGCGGTTGCTGTAAATATTGATGATGGCGACCGGTGCGTCGCTCGAGACAAGCGATGGTAATGCTGCAACGCCGATTCACCGCCGGCCGCCTTGGCGGCCCGGTGCGGATTCAGTTAAAGTGAAGCGGCTTACCGTCCGTTATCTAGAGTTACGCCCCATGCTCGCAGCGGACGCGGGAGTGGCCCCACTGCGCAGCGTTTTCGAACCCATGCACCGATGAGCCATGTCTGAACCGTTTCCTGCCGGGGCCAAGCCCGGGCAAGTCGAGGTGCCTGCACAGTCCGCCCAGGGGGCCGAGGCAGCGGCCGACGCGCCCTTTGTCTATCTGGGCCGCCAGCCGATTCTCGATCGCGATGGCGCGCTCTACGCTTACGAGCTGCTGTTCCGGGCCGGCGCGCACAATTATGCCGAAGTCAGCGACGACGCGCAGGCGACCGCGCAGGTCGTCGCGCGCACGATTGGCGGAATCGGGGTATCGGCGGTGCTCGGACATCATCGCGGCTTCGTCAACATCGGCCGCGACCTGTTATTCGACGACATCGTTCACCTGATGTCGCCAGAGCGTTTCGTGCTCGAAATTCTCGAGACCGTCGCCATCGACGCCCAGCTGGTGCGCCGCCTTGCCGAACTGCGCAACGCCGGCTTTCAGGTGGCGCTCGACGACGTGAGCGAGCTGTCGGAAGGCTTGCTCGCTGTGCTTCCGTATACCGACATTGTCAAGATCGACTTTCTGCTCACGCCCCGGGCGGCGCTGCCCAAACTGGCCAGGGCCGTGCTGGCGCAGGGCAAGACGCTGCTTGCCGAGAAGGTCGAAACGCGCGAAGACTTCGCGCTTGCCCGGGACCTCGGCTTCCATCTGTTCCAGGGATATTTCTTCGCCCGTCCGCAGGTGCTGACCGCGCCGCGCAACCGGTCGTCGCGTCCGGCGCTGTTGCGCCTGCTGGCGTTGCTGGCACGCGACGCCGGCATTATCGAGCTCGAGGCCGAACTCAAGCGCAACCCGAACGTCGTGGTGCAGTTGCTGCGCCTCGTCAATTCGAGCGCGTTTGGGCTTGGACGCAATATCGCTTCGTTGCGCGAGGCGATCATCGCGACCGGCACGCGGCAGATTGCCCGCTGGGCGCAACTGCTGCTGTACGCCGACGGCGGCGATCTGCCGTGGCGCTCCGATCCGCTGGTGCAACTGGCCGGCACGCGTTCGCGCTTCATGGAACTGGCGGCGCGCTGGCTGCGCCCGTCGGACGAGGAATTCGCAGACGCCGCGTTTATGACGGGAATTTTTTCGCTGGTGCACGTGGTGCTCGGCACGACGCCTGCCGAGACGCTCGACAAACTTGGCCTGGCGCCGCTGATCCGCGATGCGATCGTCGAGCATAGCGGGGCGCTCGGTGCACTTCTGGGCATCGCCGAGGCCGCTGACCAGGGCGCAGACCTGAGCGCCGACGGCGCATTGACCGCCGCCGGACCCGACGTGCCCGAGGCGTTTGCGGCGTTGACGCCGGAGGTGCTGGCGGAATTGAACCTGTCCGCGGCGGCGTGGTTTGGCGCGCATGCGGGCCTGGAGTAGAGGGGCGGCCGGCGCCTTGCGGGGTCTTTCAGCGTGGTTTCCCGGGACGTGATCCAATAGCGGCTGAGTCATGGCTTGACGCGCCCGACGGCGCGACGCAGGGCGTGGCTTCATTCATCGCACGGACCACGTGCGTCAACGCCTGGAGGGGCTCGAGATGAAACGAAAGTTCATGCCGGTATTACTGGCAACGGTATTGTCGGCAACGTTTGGGCTGTATTCGCTGACTGCGTCGGCGACGCTCAAGCCGGGCGAGGCCGCGCCGGATTTCACGACTCAGGCGTCGCTGGGAGGCAAGACTTACACCTACAACCTGGCTGACGAGTTGAAGAAGGGGCCGGTGGTGCTGTACTTTTACCCGGCGGCTTTCACGAAGGGTTGCACGATAGAGGCGCATGAGTTTGCGGATGCTGTTGACGAGTACAAGAAATATGGCGCGACGGTGATTGGCGTTTCGCACGACAACATCGACACGTTGACGAAATTTTCGGTCAGCGAATGCCGCAGCAAATTCCCGGTGGCGGCCGATGCGGACGCGAAGGTGATTGGCGCGTACGACGCGGGGCTGCCGATGCACAACTCGATGGCGAACCGGGTGTCGTACGTGATTGCGCCGGACGGCAAGATCATTTACGAATACACGAGCCTGTCGCCGGACAAGCATGTCGAGAACACGCTGGAGGCAGTGAAGCAGTGGGCGGCGACGCATAAGTCGCAGTGAGTGACGGCTGATGATCCCGCGGACAATGCCGTGCTACGCTGATAGCCGGTCTGGTTAGCGGGGTGATCCGAGATGCCTATTGTTGTGGGTCTGGCGGTACTGGCCGCGCTGATTTATGGCGCGGTGTGGTCGTTCGATGCGGTGCTGGCGCATTGTGGGCTGGCCGTGGCGGTTGGGGTTGCTGCGGTGGTTGTTGCTCTGGTGGCTGCGGCGGTGGTTTATTGGCTGCGGCGCCGGCGCGAGGTCGCCCCGAATATTCATGACGGCGATTGGACGCATGAATTGAAGGCTGAATGGGGTGGAGTCCGGCTTGCGGCCGGAAAGCGGTTGTGCAGGGTGGATTTGCATGGCGCTCAGGGGGATTATATTTTTGCTGATCTTCTGGGGGCTGATGTTGAGGCTGCTGGGCAGGGATTTCAGCTTGCGCTTAAGGTTCGGGATGCTAAGTGTCCTGTCTGGACGTTGCCCATGCGGGATGAGCGGCAGGCTAAGCAGTGGAAGAGGGTTTTTGGGTTGGCTGTTGAGCAGAGGCTTTGAGGTTTTGCCTGCGGCGCCTTGGCTCGGTGGTGTTCCTGCGGTGTTGGCCTTTCCTTGCTTTGTTAGTGGTTTATTAGCTTCGCCCCTGTGCGGGGCGGCACTTACTTTCTTTGCCGCCGCAAAGAAAGTAAGCAAAGAAAGCGGGCTTCAAACCGCTAGCCTGTAGGTGTCCACCACTGGCGCGAACACGAAGTGGTCCGCGCACGCGACCCGCCCTCGCACCATTCGCCCTAGTGACAAGGCAGTCATCCGTTCCAGCGTTGCGCTGCGCGCTCCGCCGTCGGGCATAACGCCTTCTGCACGTTATGTAGGAATTCGAACGTTTTTGGAGGCGCTCCTTTGCCGGAGTCGTGCCTATCGTTCTTGCCTTGTGTAACAGACACAGGTTTTCACGAAATGGAATCGCACCAGCGCGGTCAGCAGATCTGAGGTGCTTCTCTGTGTCGCTAAGCAGTCGCGACTGCCCGGACCCCTAGCAGGTGTTTTTTCGCCGGCAGACCCATCCGCCGCGCACGCAGTGCGCGGGCGGGATGAATGAGTCCTTTGTCACTAACTGGTGTGGTGCGAGGGCAGATTTTGTGCGCGGACCACTCCGTTATCAAGATGAGTGGTGGACACCTACCGGCTAGCGGTTGGAAGCCCGCTTTCTTTGCTTACTTTCTTTGCGGCGGCAAAGAAAGTAAGTGCCGCCCCGCACAGGGGCGAAGCTAATAGACCGATAAGAATGCAAGGAAAGGCCAACACCGCAAGAGCAACCGCCAAACCAAGGCGCCGCAGGCAAAAACAGACCACCAGGACATCAAGGAAAGGCCAACGCCATAAGAACCCGGACAAGCGCCGCGCAGGCAAAAACCCCAAACCTATACCTGCGCCGCCGGCCGCCCGCGCCGGCCCCGCCGCCCCCTCCCTTCCCACCTAACCCGAATCCGATCCATATAGAGATAAACAACCGGAGTGGTATAAAGCGTAAGCACCTGACTAACAATCAACCCGCCAACAATGGCAATGCCAAGAGGCGCCCGAAGCTCAGCCCCATCCCCATTCCCGAACGCCAACGGCAACGCCCCAAGCAGCGCAGCACAAGTCGTCATCATGATCGGCCGAAACCTCAACAGACACGCCTGGTGAATCGCGTCATAAGACGACAACCCCTGCCGCGAGGCCTCAATCGCAAAATCGATCATCATGATCGCGTTCTTCTTCACGATCCCGATCAGCAGAATCACCCCGATCAACGCAATGATGCTGAACTCCGTCTGAAACAGCATCAACGCCAGCAATGCCCCCACGCCCGCCGAAGGCAACGTCGACAGAATCGTCAACGGATGGATATAGCTCTCGTACAAAATCCCCAGCACGATATACACCGCTGCCAGCGCAGCCAGAATCAGCAACGGCATGTCAGATAACGATTGCTGAAACGCCTGCGCCGTCCCCTGGAAGCTGCCGTGGATTGTCCCCGGCATGCCAATCTCGCCCATCGTGTCGTAAATCGCTTTCGTTGCATCCGACAAGGACTTGCCTGGCGGCAAGTTAAACGAGATCGTCGAGGCCACGAACTGGCTCTGGTGATTCACCGATAGCGGCGTGTTCCCCGGTCCGAAGCTCGCAATCGCCGACAACGGAATCATCGTCTCCTTCGACGTCGATACCGCCGACCCCGATGACGCACTCGACTTGCCGCTCGCCGCCAGCGAATTGATCGCCAGGTTGCGCGCCGAGTCCGATGCAATCGCCGCTGCGCTTGAGGAGGTCGTGCCACCCGTGCCGCCGCTCGAGGCGCTAGTGCTGCTCGTGCTGCTGGTGTTTGCCACCGTCGCCGTTACCGTGCCCACCGTCGCGTTGGTGCTCTGCGTGCCGCTCGCGCTGCCCCCCGACGTGCTGATGTAAATCTGGTTCAGCATGTCCGGGCTTTGCCAGTATTTCGGCGCGACTTCCATCACTACGTGGTACTGGTTCAAAGGGTTGTAAATCGTCGACACCTGGCGCTGCCCGAATGCGTCGTACAGCGTGTTGTCGATCTGCGCCGGCTCGATGTTCAGGCGCGCGGCACTCGCGCGGTCGATCGTCACCATCGATTCCAGGCCGCCTTGCTGCTGGTCGGAATTCACGTCCGCCAGTTCAGGCCGTGCCTGCAGCGCTTCTGTCAGTTTCGGGCCCCACGTATAGAGGTCGGTCGTGGAATCGGCCAGTAACGTGAACTGGTATTGCGCGTTCGATTGCCGGCCGCCCACGCGGATGTCCTGCACGGCCTGCAGGAAGGTGCGCACGCCCGCTACGTTGGAGAGCGGCCCGCGCAGTTGTGCGATCACCTGGTCTGCAGAGAGGCGGCGTCCTGGCTTCTCCTTCAACTGCACGTACATGAAGCCGGAATTGGTCTGGCGTCCTCCGGTGAAGCCGACTACCCCGTCCACCGCAGGGTTTTGACCGACGATCTTCATCATCTCGGAAAACTTGCCTTTCATCGCCTGGAAGGACGTCGACTGGTCGGCCTGGATGCCGCCGACGAGGCGGCCCGTGTCCTGCTGCGGAAAAAAGCCTTTCGGGATGATCACGTAGAGCCAGATGTTGATCCCGATCGTCGCGATCAGCACCAACAGGATCAGCAGCGGATGCCGCAGCGACCAGCCGAGCGTGCGCTCGTAACCACGCTGCATCGCCGCGAAGCCGCGTTCGAGCCAGCGCGCGAAGCGTCCTTCTTCTTCTCGTTCGTGCGGCTCGTTGAGCAGGCGGGAGCACATCATCGGCGTGAGCGTCAACGAGACCAGCAGCGAGACGCCGATCGCCAGTGACAGCGTCAGCGCAAATTCGCGGAACAGCCGCCCAACGATGCCGCCCATCAGCAGGATCGGCAGGAACACGGCGACCAGCGAGATGCTGATCGACACCACCGTGAAGCCGACCTCGCGTGCGCCCAGGAACGCGGCCTTCATGCGCGGCACGCCGTCCTCGATATGCCGTGAGATGTTTTCGAGCACCACGATTGCATCGTCGACCACGAAGCCGGTCGCGATGGTCAACGCCATCAGCGACAGGTTGTCGATCGAAAAACCCATCAGGTACATCGCGGCGAACGTGCCAATGATCGAGATCGGCACCGCGACGCTCGGAATCAGCGTTGCGCGCCAGTTGCGCAGGAACAGGAACACCACCATCACGACCAGCGCCACCGCAATCATCAAGGTGTGTTCGGTATCCTTCAGCGAGGCGCGGATCGTGGTGGAGCGGTCGACCGTCGGGAATACGTCGACATCGGCGGGGAGCGACGCCTTCAGTTGCGGCAGCATTTCCTTGACGCGGTCCACGGTGTCGATGATGTTCGCGCCCGGTTGGCGATACAACAGCACCAGCACCGAGCGCTTGCCGTTGTACAGGCCCAGGTTGCGCAGGTCCTCAACTGAGTCCACCACCTCCGAGACATCCGAGAGGTGCACGGCCGAACCGTTGCGATAGGCAATGATCAGGTCCTTGTACTGCGTGGCTTTGCTCGCCTGGTCGTTGGTGTAGAGCTGGACGTGGGTCGCGCCGAACTCGATCGAACCTTTGGGGCTGTTGGCATTCGCCGCGGCAAGTGCCGCGCGCACGTCTTCGAGGCCGATGCCATAGTGGAACAGCATCTGCGGTTCCAGTTCGACGCGCACCGCCGGATTGGCCGATCCGCTCACATCCACTTCGCCGATCCCATCCACCTGCGAGAGCGATTGCTGCAGCACCGTGGCGGCGGAGTCGTATAGCTGACCGGCTGTCAGCGTATTGGACGTCAGCGCGAGAATCAGGATCGGCGCGTCTGACGGATTGACCTTGTGATACGTCGGATTGCTGCGCAGACTCGCTGGCAAATCGGCGCGTGCGGCGTTGATGGCGGCCTGCACGTCGCGCGCGGCGCCGTCGATGTCGCGGTTCAGGCCGAACTGCAGCGTAATCCGCGACGAGCCCACCGAGCTCTGCGAAGTCATCTCGGTGACGTCGGCAATCGAGCCCAGATGCCGCTCGAGCGGGCTCGCCACACTGGTCGCCACCGTTTCGGGACTCGCGCCCGGCAGTGAGGCCTGCACCGAGATGGTCGGGAAGTCCACTTGCGGCAGGGGCGCGACTGGCAGCTTCGTAAAGGCGAATGCCCCGGCGAGCGCGATGCCGACCGCCAGCAGCGTCGTGGCGACGGGGCGGGCAATGAACGGACGCGACAGATTCATCGCTCAGTTCCCCGCATCCGTGGCGGGCGGCGGTGCGTCGTGGCCGGGATCGTCGTGGTGGAAACGGGCCCGTACGCGTCGCGCCAGCGAGTCGAATCCGAGGTAGATCACTGGTGTCGTGAACAGCGTCAGCAACTGGCTCACGATCAGGCCGCCGGCAATCGCAATCCCGAGCGGACGACGCAGTTCCGAACCCGCGCCGGTGCCGAGCATCAGCGGCAGGGCACCGAGCAGTGCCGCCATGGTCGTCATCAGGATCGGGCGGAAACGTAGCAGACAGGCCTGGTAGATCGCCTCGCGCGGCGGCTTGCCCTGTTCGCGTTCCGCTTCGAGCGCGAAGTCGATCATCATGATGGCGTTCTTCTTCACGATACCGATCAGCAGCACAATGCCGATGATGCCGATGATGTCGAGGTCATGTCCGGTGATCAACAGCGCCAGCAATGCACCGACGCCGGCCGACGGCAGCGTCGAGAGAATCGTGATCGGATGGATGAAGCTCTCGTACAGCACGCCCAGCACGATATACATCGTGACGATTGCCGCGAGAATCAGGAACAGCTCGTTCGCGAGCGACGCCTGAAACGCCAGCGCCGCGCCCTGGAAGCGGGTCTGGAACGAGGCCGGCAGGCCTACGTCCTTCTCTGCCTGATTGATCGCCTTGACGGCCGCACCCAGCGACGCACCCGGCGCGAGGTTGAACGACACGGTGGTGGCCGGGAATTGGCTGAGGTGGGTGACGAGCAACGGCGCAGGCTGCTCGATGAACTTGGCGATGGACGACAACTGCACCTGGCCGGTCGTCGAAGTGGAGGAGGGCAGGTAGATCGCGTTCAGCGAATCGGCGTAGTGCTGGACCTTAGGCTCCGCCTCGAGAATCACGCGGTACTGGTTCGACTGCGTGAAGATCGTCGAGACGATGCGCTGGCCGAACGCGTCGTATAACGCGTTGTCGACGGTGGCCGGTGTAATGCCGTAGCGCGAGGCAGTGGCGCGGTCGATCTGCACAAAGACCGATTCACCGTTCGCCTGCAGGTCAGTGGCGACGTCCGCGAGTTCCGGCGCCTGCTTCAGACGCTCGACCAGCTTGGGCACCCAGCTCGTAAACTCGTTGATGTTCGGATCGGTCAGCATGAACTGATACTGCGTGGGGCTGACCGTCGCATCGATCGTCAGGTCTTGCACCGGTTGCATGAACAGCGACGCGCCGGGAATGTGCGCGACGTCCCTTTGCAGTTGCCGGATCACGTCGCTCGCGGTGTGACTGCGGTCGTCGCGCGGCTTCAGGTTGATCAGCATGCGGCCGCTGTTCAGCGTGATGTTGTTGCCGTCCACGCCGATGAACGACGTCAGGCTCTCCACATCCGGATTCTTCAGGATCTGCGCGGCCAGCTCCTGCTGGCGCTGCTCCATCGATTCGTATGAGACCGACTGCGGCGCCTGGGTAATCGCCTGGATCACGCCGGTGTCCTGAACCGGGAAGAAGCCTTTCGGGATAAAGACGTACAGCACGGCCGTCAGCACCAGCGTGAGCACGGCGACAAACAGCGTGGCGCCCTCGCGGTTCAGCACCCACGTCAGCGCGACGGCATAGCGCGCGATGATGTAATCGATAAAGGCGTGCGCTTTGGTTTCGAAGCGGTGCGCTTCCTTCGGCGGCGTGTGACGCAGCAGCTTCGCGCACATCATCGGCACGAGCGTGAGCGATACGACCGCCGAGATCACGATCGTCACGGCCAGCGTGATGGCGAACTCGTGGAACAGACGTCCCACCACGTCGCCCATGAACAGCAGCGGAATCAGCACGGCGATCAGCGACACCGTCAACGAAATGATCGTGAAGCCGATCTGCTTCGAGCCCTTGAGCGCTGCTTCGAGCGCCGTCTCGCCTTCTTCGACGTAGCGCGCAATGTTCTCGATCATCACGATGGCGTCGTCGACCACGAAGCCGGTCGCGATGGTGAGCGCCATCAACGAGAGGTTGTCGAGCGAGAAACCGCACAGATACATCACTGCCAGCGTGCCGATCAGCGAGAGCGGCACGGACAGGCTCGGGATGATGGTCGCGTAGACATTGGCGAGGAACAGATACATCACCAGCACCACCAGCACCACCGACATCAGCAGTTCGAACTGCACGTCGCGCACCGAGGCGCGGATCGTGGTGGTCCGGTCAGTGACGATCCGCACGTTGAGTGCAGCCGGCAACGACTCCTGCAACTGAGGCAGCAGCGCCTTGATACTGTCGACCACCTGGATCACGTTCGCGCCCGGCTGGCGCTGCACGTTCAGGATGATGGCCGGCGTCGAGTCCACCCACGCGCCGAGCTTGGTGTTTTCCGCGCCCTGCACGATGCTGGCGACATCCGTCAGCATCACCGGCCGGCCGTTCTTGTAGGCGATCACCGCGCTCTTGTAGGCGTCGGCATCAGTCAGCTGGTCGTTAGCGTTGATCGTGTAGGCGCGCGTCGGACCGTCGAAATTGCCCTTCGGCGTATTGACGTTCAGGTTCGAAATGGTGGTGCGCAGATCGTCCAGATTCAGGCCATACGCAGCCAGTGCGCGCGGATTGGCCTGAATCCGTACAGCAGGGCGCTGGCCGCCGGACAGGCTTACGAGACCTACGCCCGCCACCTGCGAGATCTTCTGTGCAAGGCGCGTGTCGGCCAGGTCCTGCACCTGCGTCAAGGGCATGGTGGGCGAAGTGAGCGCGAGCGTGATGATCGGCGCGTCGGCCGGGTTGACCTTGGCGTAGATCGGCGGCGCGGGCAGGTCGGACGGCAGCAGGTTGCCCGCTGCGTTGATGGCGGCCTGAACCTCCTGCTCGGCGATATCGAGCGGCAGGTCGAGGCTGAACTGCAGCGTGATGATCGACGAACCCGCCGAGCTTTGCGACGACATCTGATTCAACGACGGCATCTGTCCGAACTGCCGCTCGAGCGGCGCCGTGACCGAGGATGTCATCACATCCGGACTCGCGCCCGGATAGAAGGTCTGCACCTGGATGGTCGGATAGTCGACTTCCGGCAACGCCGAGAGCGGCAGGAAGTGCAGCGCGACGAGCCCGACCAGCATGATCGCCGCCATCAGAAGGGCGGTGCCGACCGGGCGCAGAATAAAGGCGCGGGATGGATTCATGCGGGTTCAGTCAGCCTTTATTCCGAAGCTTGCGCCGCGTGTCTGTGATGATGCTGGTGCGCGCCAGAAGCACCCCATGGGGCCGACGCACCGTGCGCGCCCGAGGCGCCGCGTCCACCGGAGGCGCCGAGCGGACGGTCGGCCGGAATGGTGATCTTCGCGCCTTCCTTGAGGCGGTCGGAGCCGTCGATCACGATGCGTTCGCCCGCTTGCAGGCCGGAGGCGATGCTGGTGCGTTCACCGTCGACCGGGCCGGTCTTGACCTGGCGCACCGTCACCGTATTGTCGGGCTGCACGACATAGACGAACTGGCCCATCGAACCGTTCAGCACAGCCGAAGTCGGCACGATCACGGCGTCGTGAATCGTATTCATTAGTAGGCGCGCGTTGACGAACTGGTTGGGGAACAGCAGGTTGTCCGGGTTGTTGAACATGGCGCGCAGTTTGAGCGTGCCGGTGGTGGTGTCGATCTGGTTGTCGAGCGTTTCCAGCGCACCGGTTGCGAGCGATGTGGTGTTGCTGCGGTCGTAGGCTGTCACCGACAGCTTGGCGCCCGCTTGCACCTGCTTCATGATCTGCGGCAAGCTGTCTTCGGAGACTGTAAAGATCACGCTGATCGGCTGCAGTTGCGTGATCACGACAAGGCCGTTGGTCAGGTTGGGCGTGACGTAGTTGCCCGGGTCGACCTGGCGCAGACCCACGCGACCCGACACGGGCGCCGTGATGCGCGCGTAGATCAGGTCGAGCTTGTAGGTGTCAATGTTGGCCTGATCCGACTTGACGGTGCCGATGTATTGCTGCACCAGCGACGCCTGCGTGTCGACCTGCTGGCTTGCGATCGAATCCTGCGCAAGCAGTGTCTGATAGCGTTTCAGGTCGAGGCGCGCGGTCTGCAGCAGCGCCTGGTCGCGCGCCAGCGCGCCCTGGGCGTTTTCAAGCGAGATCTGATAGGGACGCGGGTCGATCTGCGCGAGCAGGTCGTCCTTCTTGACCATCTGGCCTTCCTGGAACGCCACCGTTTGCAGCGTACCGCTCAACTGGGTCTGTACGGTCACGGTAGCGAGCGGCGTGACCGTGCCGAGCGCGGTCAGCACCACAGGCATGTCGCCTTGCGTCGCCGTTGCCACGTGCACCGGTTGCGGCTGGTTGGCGAACGCGCCAGCACCACCACGGCCGTGACGGCCACCCCCTTCGCTTTGCGCGCTCGCACCGCCGGCCGGGGCGCCGCCCCACGGATGCCAGCGCCACACCACGATGCCCACGATGACGAGCGCGGCGACGATCAGGCCGATCGTGCGTCCCCGATGCCGTTTGCCACGGCTTCCCGACTGGCTGGTCGCGCCAGACGGCTGCTGAGCCGGGGCGGATGTGCGTGAAGTTTCCGGATGCTTTTGTTGTTCGTCCATCGATTCGATCAGGTGGCTGGCGTGGAGTTAGGCAGGCGTGCGAAATACAACGCAGAGGTTCTGCGCGGGACGACGCGAAACGCGGGAAAAGGATCTTGATGCAAAGCCGTTACGTGACCGTGATTGGGACCGTTGCGAGATCGATACGTGACTGATATGCGATCGTCAGGCGGGTGGTGAAACCTGCCGTATCGAACTCGTTGCTCCTTGTCTGGATGCCGCGGGTCGCACACAGCAAGCTTCGCGAAAGCATGATCCTACGTCCCTGGCTTCGCTACCGTCTAGTGGTGTATTTTTCGATTGGTTACGTGCGTTACACCCCTCGGGTCGCTGCATGTGATACGGGTCTGCAGCGCGCCGGTGGGGCGTCAGGACGATGGTCCCGGGAGCGCGTCAGGTATCGAGGCGTCGTCCTGGCGTGCCGCCAATCTCGAGGGCGATTCTGGCAATGCATTCGAGTAGCAGCGGGGCGGCGCGCGTCATCAGCCAGTCGCGCGGACACTGGTGGGCAGAGCCACCGCAATTGACCGCGTAACGCTCGCCCGATGGGCCGATGAAGCCGGCTGCGATGGCATTCAATCCGTCGTGCCATTCACCGGTTGCAATCGCGAAACCGTGAGCCGCCGTTTCCTGCAGCGCCTGCTGGAGGCGATTGCTAATATGCCCCCAGTCGTCGCCCTCGGCAGCCTGCAATCCCAGCAGCAGTTTCTCGCGCTCGGGTTCCGTCAGCACGGCGAGATAGGCGCGGCCCACGGCGGTGCGGCTCAGGTTCATCCGAGAGCCGACCTCGAGGCGCGACACCAGCACCGCGGAACGCGGTTTGATGGCGTCGATGACGACCATGTCGAGCCGGTCGCGCACCGCCAGATGGACGGACAACGACGTGCGCTCGGCGAGTTCGATCAGGAACGGCCGCGAGCGGGCGCGAATATCGAAGTTGCGCAGAAAGCCGTTGCTTAGCTCCAGTACGGAAGAGGTGAGGACGAAGCGTTCGCTGTCCTGCAGGCGAAACAGAAAACCCGCGCTGACAAGCGTCGCAGTGATGCGCGAAACGGTTGGCTTGGGAATACCGGTGAGTTCGGTCAGTTCACGGTTGCTGAGCGGCGCGTCCGCGGCCGCGATGCAACGCAGCACGGTCAGGCCGCGGGCAAGCGCGGTAACTTCGTCTCCTGAGCCATCTTTCTCTTTGGCGGTCTCGGTACCGCGCGGGGGCTTGGATTCGTGCGTCATCTCATTTTTATGAAACATCATTTCAATTTGCGAACTTGTACTGCCTTGCCGAACCATGGGCGGCAGCACCGAACACGCACCATAACGATGCACGCCGACCCCATTTCATCCGATAATTCATTGTAATAGAAGGACACACTTGACAGATTGCCGATCAGTAAGATTTTGCTTGACTTAGTCAGCATAACCGTAAAAAATGGAATCTCATTTCGAAAGGAAGGCGCGCGCATGGCTTGCGCCCGACGGTTGGGCCGCGCTGCTGTGACAGCAACGCCCGCGCCCGCAAGGCGTTCCGGCATGGAACACCTGCCTGGCGTCAGCCGGCGGCACTTTCGAGTCCCCTCTCTCAGGTTCTAGCACGGCCCTCGGAATGGCTAGAACTTTTTAAGGCGCCACGGCAACGTGGCGCCTTTTTTTTCGTCCACGCAGTAAGGATTGGCGAGTGCACAGACGCGGCCGTAGACGTCCCTTAGGAACGCGGCTCTGCAGTATGCAAGAGGTGTTATGCGCAATGCATTTCACTGCGCGATTGCGGTGGGGAGGCTTGACCGTGCTTGCGTTGACCCAGTACGGCCTAGCGCGACACGAGCGATACCGTTGCGATTCCGAGAATCGTCATTAGCAGAGAAGCTGCGACGTGGATGGCGATCTCGCTGGCGGCCCAGCCGAAGCGTCCCTCCTGCATGCGCTGCACCACCTCGGCGGAGAAGGTGGAGAAGGTGGACAGGCCGCCCATCAATCCGGTGATCACGAACAGGCGCCACTCGGGCGCCAGCCCCGGCCAGCGGCCGAAGAAGGCCACGGCCACGCCGATCACGTATCCGGCAATCACATTAGCGGCAAGGGTGCCGAGAGGGAGAAGGGGAAATACCGCGTTCAGACGGATACCGAGGAACCAGCGGAACAACGAACCCAATGCACCGCCGATACCCACAGCCAAAATGGACCAATACATGGAAGACGCCTGGCAAAGTCGGAATGTCGACAAAACCGGAATGAGCGCAGACGCGGCTGCGTCCGCAGACATCCGGGCAAACAGGCATCATCAGCCCCACGTGGGCGGTTAAGGGAGAATGCCATCTCCAGCGCGCAATTTTATCATTGCCGCGCTCATGTGGGGACAGGTGGGGGCGCCGGGTTCCGCCGGGCCGTTCATGCCACTTGCATGGATTTGTCACGCCCCGCGCGTCTTTCGGGTCTCCCCACGCTGCCTGGTGGCTCGTCGTATTGACGGCCTTTGTCAACTACGCAAAACGCCGACATAATGTACCGTCCCCAGCGCGGCCTGCCGGGCTCTCGAACTACTGCGCGTACGCATGAGACTGACAACCAAAGGGCTGTTGCTGATCGCGATTCCGGCCGTGTTCGAGCTTGCGCTGCTCTCGGCGCTGGTGAAGGCACAGGTGGACACCACGCAGGAAGAGCGCTGGGCAGCCCATAGCGAGGACGTCCTGCGCCAGACCTCGGCGATTCTGGAGCCGGTGTTGCTTGAGTCGGTGCGGCTGCGCGGGGCTGTTCTCAGCAACAGCGTCGACGTTACGACGCCCGTGGCGCTGTGGATGGATATCGACAGGCGCATCGACCAGTTGAACGATCTGGTCGCCGACAATCCGGCCCAGGTCGAGCGCACGGAGCAAATCCGCCAATCGGTGCAGGCTTACCGGCAGTGGTCGGACCGGGTCCAGGACCTGTTGCGCTCGGGGCGCCGGCGTGACGTTGTCGAGCGTTTCAGCGAGCTGGCGAGTACCGACGTGCTCGATCGCTTCCGCGCCCAGGTCGCGGCATTCCAGAACGAAGAACGTCTCCTCGATGTGCAGCGTTCTACGGAGGCCGAAGCGACGCGTGAACGGCAACAGGTGCTGGTACTGGTTGCCGTGCTCGGTTCGCTGCTGTTTGTCGCGCTAGCTGTGTGGCTTTTTACGCGCGGCGTGCGCGGGCGCCTCGCGCTGCTGTCGGACAACGCGGGCCGGCTGGCCAGCAACGAGCCGCTGGCGCCGGTCGACTCCGGCTCCGACGAGGTCGCCCGGCTCGATCAGACGTTGCATGAAACCAGCCGCCGCCTGCTCGAGGCGGAGCGCATCCAGGCGCGCTTCCAGTCCGACCTCGCGCGCCGCGCCAATGAACTGGCGGCCATCAACGAGACGCTGCGTCAGCAGACCCAGGAAAACGAGATGTTCATCTATAGCGTGTCGCACGATCTGCGCGCGCCGCTCGTCAACCTCCAGGGCTTCTCGAAAGAACTGATTCATGCGTGCGACGATCTGCGCGCTGCGGTGCGGCAGTCGTCGCTCACGCCTGAGCGGCGGCAGCATATCGAACGGCTGGTGGACGAAGACATCGGTGAGGCTTTGCATTACCTGCAAACCGCGGTGCTGCGGGCCTCGCATATCATCGACGCGCTGTTGCGGCTCTCGCGCGTTGGACGGGTGGAGTACCGCCGTCAGCAGGTGCGGGTGCGCGATATCGTGCAGCGGGTGATCGACGCGATGCAGGTGTCGATCAGGTCGAAGCGCGCGCGCGTGGTGGTTCATGATCTGCCGTCGGTGTGGGGCGATCCGACCGCGCTTGAGCAGGTGTTCGCGAATCTGGTCGGTAACGCGATCAACTACCTCGATCCGGCGCGTGAAGGACGCGTCGAAATCGGTACGACGCCATCGCCGCCCGGCGTGCATTCGTTGCGCATTTTCTATGTGAGAGACAACGGACTCGGCATTCCGGCCGTCGCGATACCGCGCCTGTTCAACGCTTTTCAGCGCTTGCACGGCAACGTCGCGACCGGCGAGGGGATTGGACTGGCGCTAGTGCGCCGGGTGGTCGAGCGGCACGGGGGCCGCGTATGGGCGGAGTCGACCGAAGGGGTCGGCACGACTTTCTATCTTTCGTTGCCGGAAGCGGAGTTGCGTGCGCCGCGCGAAGAGCCTGAGTTGCTGACGGCCGTCGCGTCGGGACTCAGTATGCGGTGAAGATGCGACGCGGCTTCAGTAGCTTGCTGCCGCGAATCGACCAGTAACAGCCAAACGCGATCAGCACGAGCGCGCCCACGATAATCGTGTGGGGTGCCGGGCGCATGCCCAGCAGGCCATCCAGTGCGAACAGGCCGCGCACCAGAATCAGCACCGCAGCCCACAATGACAGCGCGGCTTGCACGAGCAGGCGTGTCGCGGTGAAGCGGCGTGCCCGGTTCTCGAGCGACCAGCGCGCGGGTGCGCGGCGGCAGTAGAAGGCAATCGCAAAGAGGGCGACTGCGAGAATGACGATCCAGTCGGTCAGTTCCATCGAAAGGGGCTCCAAAGTCAACCGTCGACTATAGGAAAGCCATTCGTTTCGAACTATCGGACTAGTCTCAAACGCATTGGCGTATCCAATACGAGAGTCTGGTGCTGTGGGAAGTATCTGAATGCTTTGGCAGGGATGCCGGAGGAGGAGGGCGGATACGTCGAGGCGGCGCGATTGTCCCCCCGACGTGCAAAGCGGTCTTATAGCTCGATGCGTGTGCCGAGCACCACGAGGAATTGTCTCAGCCATTCGGGATGCGCCGGCCATGCGGGCGCGGTGACGAAGTTGCCGTCGGTGATCGCCGCGTCGACTGGAATGTCGGCGTAGTCGCCGCCGGCAAGCTTCACTTCGGGCGCGCAGGCCGGATAGGCGGAAATCCGCTTGCCGCGAATGACGTCGGCGGCGGCCAGCAGCTGGGCCGCGTGGCAGATCGCGGCGATCGGCTTACGCTGTTCTGCGAACTGACGCACGATGTCGATCACCTTCTGGTTCAGGCGCAGATATTCCGGCGCACGGCCACCCGCGATCGCCAGTGCATCGTATTGGCCGGGATCGACATCGTCGAAGGTCGCGTTCAACGTGAACTGATGGCCAGGCTTTTCGGTGTAGGTCTGGTCGCCTTCGAAGTCGTGAATCGCCGTCTTGATGCGATCGCCTGCCGACTTGCCGGGGCATACCGCGTCGACCACGTGGCCCACGGCCTGCAATGCCTGAAACGGCACCATTGTTTCGTAATCCTCGGCGAAATCGCCTGTCAGGAACAGAATCTTCTTTGCTGCCATCGTATGCCTCCAGTTGAACTGCGGAACACATCGAACGTTCAGCGAGTCTACTCCAACGTGTTTGACAGTACAGCGACGGGCGGTGCAACGCGCGCCTGCGCGTACGCTTGCCGCACGCGCCGCTTCGCGCGTACTGGCTTTCAGGTGCCCGACGTGCGGGGCAATCCGCGTGAGGGCGTATCATGGGCCCGTTTCCGTATGCAGAAGCCGCTTACCGCGGTTCAAATCCCACAATGACACTCTTCACTCGCCGATCTCTTGTGCGCCGCACTGCTGCTGCCTTGCTCCTGCTGGGCGTGCTGGCTGCGTGCCAGAAAAATAACGCCTCGGCAGGGCAGCTTGCCGGCAAGATGGATGACGCCACGCAGCAAGCCGGCCAGGCGATTAACCAGGCTGCGAGCTATGTCGGTCAGCAGGTCGATACGGCGAAGCAGAATATCGAGTCCGCCTCGGCACCGACTATCACCGTCGATCCGTCGGCTCTTGCCTCGGGTGCGCAGGCCAATCTGCAGGGCGCGGCCAGTTCGGCGAGCGCCGAGCTCAACCAGGCGGCATCGTTGACGGGCGCCGGCCTGCAAAGCGCGGGACGCAAGCTGCAACAGTGGTCGGATCAGACGACGGCGGCCTCGTCGGCCTCCGCTGCATCGAGCGACACCGACAGCAGCGACGCGCAAAAGCAAATGGACAAATGACGCGGAGCGCCGTGGTAATCGGCGCGCTTTATCCGCAAGATCGCGACGGCGGCGTATTGGGCGCAGCGCAAGCGTTCTAACATTCCGTTACGCATGCAAATCCGTTCCCGCGGCAACTAGGGCTACACTTGGCGTCTCCCGTTTTGTCACGGATTGCCATGAAGTCATGCCAACAGTGGTGTGAGTCCGGGGCTGCGCCGTCTACCGGCGGGCAACGGGCATTTCGCACTGCCTCTTATTTTTTCCGTCGTCTGGATTCCGACCCTTTCCCCCGCGGTGCCGTGCGGACAGCGCGCGCGTGGCTGGCCGCGTGGCCGGTCGGCCTGTGGGTCAGCGTGCTGGCGTGCTTTGCGTGTTTCGCGTGGACCCCTGCTGCCGCGCAGGCCGCTGCGGGGCCGGTGATCCCGGCTTTGCAGAGTCTGATCAATAGCGCGACCGCCAATCCGGCTTCGGCGGCATCAGCCGCTGAAGCCGCATCTGCACCGTCGCCTGCGAGCCAGGCCGAACTGGCCCATTCGCTCGACAGCGTGATCTCGACGCTCGACAGCGATCGTCAGCGCACCGCACTCGTCACCCAGTTGAAGAAGTTGCGCGACGTCACTCGCAATGTCGCGCCGGCCGCGCCCGCTCAACCGAGTCCGGGTTTGCTGGGTGCAATCGCCTCGGGGATCGCTTCGTTCGAATCCGGCGTGCATCAGGGCCGTACGCCATTGCGCTATTGGGCCGGGCGCTTCAACGCGGCCGGTAACGAGCTCTACACAATCGTCTCGAGCCAGGGGCCGCAGAGTTTCGGCAAGATCCTGCTGGACATGGTGGCGATGCTGGCGGGATGGGGTGCCTGCGCCTGGGTCCTGATCTATCTGCAGCGCCGCTTGCATACGCGTTATGGCGTGGATGCCACGCTCAAGCCGAATCCGTCCGCGGGCGAACTGCTGGTTTTCGCACTGCGGCGGGTTGGTCCGTGGATCGTGGCCTTCCTGGCCGCGCTCGTGTTTGCGCGCGCCATGCCCGACGCACTTGGCCGCACGCTGGGGATGGTGGTGGCCTACGGCATCGTCGCAGGTGCGATATTTTCTGCGATCTGCCTCATCATGTTTTCGCTGTTCGGCTCGGGCCACCGGCGTGTCGCCGTGCGCGTGCTGATCGAGCATGCGCGCCGTCTGCTGTTTGTGATCGGGGTGTGCGGCGCACTGGGCGATGCCGCGGTGAACTACGACGTGTCCCATCAGCTCGGATCGAATCTGTCCGAGCTGGTATCGACCGTGGCGAACATGACGGCCGCCGTGCTGACCGGGTATTTCGCGCTGGCGTTTCGCCGGCCGGTGGCGCACCTGATCCGCAATCGGGCTTACGAGCCGCGGCACGACCACAAGGCCGCGACCGATGCGTTCGACGTGCTCGCCTCGCTCTGGCATGTGCCTGTGCTGGTGCTGGCAAGTGCGTCGGTGGTTGCGACGATCGGTGGTTCGGGTTCGAACGAGAACGTACTGCAGATCTCGGTGGTGACGGCGCTGTTTCTGGTGCTGGCGTTCTTCATGTCCGCCATCGTGTTGCGCGCAACGCGGCCGCGCAATATTCGCAGGCATCGCCGCTCGCCTTATCTGAGGAGACTGCTGCGCTTCGCGGGCACGCTGGTGACGCTGTTCATCTGGCTGGCGTTTCTGGAACTTGCAGCGCGGCTGTGGGGCGTGTCGCTCGCCAGTGTGATCGAGGAAAACGTCGCGGCGCGCGGTATCGCGCACGCCGTCATGGCGATTTTCGCCACGCTGTTTATTGCGTGGCTGCTGTGGATTCTGATCGATACGGCGATTACCGAAGCGCTCAATCCGAGCGGTCCGCGCAACAAATCGCGCAACGCGAGCACGCGTGCCCGCACCATGCTGCCGCTGGTGCGCAATGCGCTGTTCGTGACCATCGTCACGATCGCCGGCATTGTCACCGCAGCGAATCTCGGCATCAACGTGACGCCGCTGCTCGCCGGCGCGGGCGTGATCGGTCTGGCAATCGGCTTCGGCGCGCAGTCGCTCGTGACCGACCTGATCACGGGTCTCTTCATCATCATCGAGGACACCATCTCGGTGGGCGACTGGATCGATGTCGACGGTGGCCATGCGGGTACGGTCGAGCATCTGTCGATTCGCACCGTGCGGTTGCGCGACGGGCAGGGCGCAATTCATGCCATTCCGTTCTCGCAGATCAAGATCGTGAAGAACCTCTCACGCGATTTTGCCTACGCGGTGTTCGAAGTGCGGATGGGTTTTTCGGCCGACGTCGATCAGGTCACCCAACTGATTCGCGAAGTGGGTGCCGACCTGATGTCCGATTTTCGTTACCGGCGTGAGATGCTCGGCCCGATCGAGGTGTGGGGGCTCGACCGGTTCGACCCGAACTGGATGGTCGTGAAAGGGCAGATCAAGACGCGACCGCTGCAGCAATGGAGTGTGGCACGCGCTTTTAACCTGCGGCTGAAGCGCAAGATGGATGAAGCCGGTATCGAGATTCCAGTGCCGCAGATGCGGATTTTCACGTCGTCGAAGGATAGCGAAGGGCAACCGCTGCCGGAGGATGAAGCACCCGTGCATGTTCAAACCACGGAGCATGCTCATGCGGTGCACGGCGGGCAGGGCGGACGTCCAGCGGAGTTGGCGGTGGCAGGGTCGCGGGACGTCTCGCACGAACCGCGGCCGGCGCCGCCGTCAACCGGCACTGCGCCGGTTGCGCCGCAGATTCCCACCGCGGGTGATGTTGGGAAAAGTTAGACGTGCGTTTGGCGTCTTAGGGAGGGCGGAGTGCTCTGAGGGGCTTAGGGCCGTCTCAGGCGACCGCGGGTTCCACCACGGGCAGTGCGCGATCGCCGACCTCGAGCAGGTCGTTCACGTGGGTGCCGATCTGGGATCCTTCGACCCCGTAGATATGCAGCGAGACGGCGGGGGCGTCGCTTGCATTGCCCAGCCGATGGATGCCACTGTATCTGGCCCGCACAAACGACACGGCACCGCTCGCGCGCGGATGTGAGCGGGTTTCGCTGGCTCGCTGCTGTGACTCGTTCCACTCGTACACCGTCTCCGACAAGGCGCCGTCCAGCACGGCATAACCGCACCACGTCCGATGGGCATGAACGGGGCTTGCCTGCCCGGGCATCCAGACCAGTGCGGCGATGGCATAACGGCCGTGCGGATCCGCCGCCAGCAGATGACGGCGGTACGACTCGGCAGATCCCTCACGCTGAGCTGGCGCGAGCAGCGCCGGGTCTGCCGCGGCCTCGGCGAGCGCCGTGCGGATGCTGAGTGCAAACGCCGCGCGTTGCGACGGGTCGGCAGCATCGGCGGATTGCGCGAAGGCGGCGTCGAGCGCGTTGCACAGGCGTTCCAGCGTTCGCGGGGAGTGGTCGACGGGCGACAGGTAGGTCTCGTGGCTCATAAAGGGCTCTTCAGGCGCTTGAATTCGGTTATCGGATCGGGATATTTATACCGGTTTGCGCGGAGAAAGAGTTTTCATATAATTCCCCTTGAAGTCGAAAAAGTAGAATAATTTTCTAGATGGGGGTGTGTATGGGAATGGATATCATCGATCGTAAGCTGCTCGAGTTGCTCCAGGTCGACGCGACCATGCCGATCGCCGAACTGGCGCAGCGCGTGAACCTGTCGCAGACGCCGTGCTGGAAGCGGCTTCAGCGGCTCAAGGAAGCGGGTGTGATCCGTGCCCAGGTCGCGCTATGCGACGCGCGCAAGCTTGGGGTGGGCACGACGGTGTTCGTCGCGGTGCGGACCAACCAGCACACGGAAGAATGGGCCGCCACATTTACGCGCGCCGTGCAGGCGATTCCCGAGGTGGTCGAGGTGTACCGGATGAGTGGCGAGACCGACTATCTGCTGCGGGTGGTGGTGTCGGATATCGACGATTACGACCGGGTTTACAAGCTGTTGATTGGCGCTGTGCCGTTGTATGACGTGAGCTCGAGCTTTGCGATGGAGCAGATCAAGTATTCGACGGCGCTGCCGGTGAGGTATACGGGGTAGCGGCCGGTTTATGGTCACGCTATGTCCACGGCGTTGCCGCACCGGTCCAGCCGGTTCTTTAGTTGATACGCATGAGGGCAAGTGCCGGGTCAATCTCCTTGTCCGTCAGACCGTATTTCGCCATACGGGTCCGATGATCGGCGGAGCCCAAGTATGAGCGAAGTTGTTCGTTGACTGCGTCGCGCAGCCGATCATTGCCCTTGTTGAAGGAAAACGCGCCGACCGGAGAGCGTTGTCCGTCGCCATCAGCAGGGACGTGTGCCACGGCATCGAATTCCCCGCCGCCAATGCGGGCCGACAAAATGCGGTTCCCTAACGCGGTACTCGCGTACGCATCGATTGCACCCGAGCGCAGCGCCTCGATCGCCTCAGGCTGCTCGTCGAAGATAACGAATTGATCTTCTCGCACGCCGGACGCTCTCGCCGACTCGTGTTGCACCTGTCCGGCGATGATCCCAAGGCGCGCATCATCCGTTGCCGCCACAGAGGCATAGCTATCGAGGGATTTCGGATTGGCCGCCCGGACCAGAAATCCGTCGCCGATGCCCCAGACCGGCAAGCTGAATGCGACGTGCGCGGCACGCTCAGGTGTAACGAAGAGCGGGACATTCATATCCCAGCGACCCGCCTCGACGCCGGGTAGCAGTTCGTTGAAGGTCGTCAGGTGGTAGTCGATATGCGTGACACCGATCGCCGTGAGAACCGCTTCCGCGAGTTCAATGTCCGCGCCGGTCGCAGTTTGCGCCGAATCGGTCCAGCCGAACGGAGGTTCTTCTATGTACGCGATCGTGACGTTCATTGTGTTCTCGCAGAAGGAAGCAGATGGGTCGAAGTCGAGCGACCGATAATTCTACTTCCTTTGCGAAACAGATGATTTTGTTTGGTTACCTAACTGATAAAGGTCGCTTGCGCTCAGGTTATCGATTCGACGTTCGGCCCAATGAAGCACGAAATAGGTCGCTTCATTCTCGTTCTGAAACAGTACATGGCGAGGCGCGTAACTGATCGAGGACGGGTTTCTGACGTCTCCCCGATCAATGGAAACCGCCGCCAGATAACCGCCGAACTTTCCTCGAGTGATTGCGCAATAAATCACGTAGCCGCGGTAGTAACACTTTGTCGTGGCCTGGTACATGGAGGGACTCTGAATGTCGTGTGTGACAACGTAGCACAGCGAATGAATTCACACACCTGACGGTTTGATCATCTAACTTTCCCGAGGTTACACGTCGGCAACAAGCCAATAACGCTCGAACGGAGAACACCGTGGTGGCGGGTCAGGGCAGTCCCGCGCCGTTCGCAACAGGCAACTCGGACTGCACGTTGTCGTCATCGTTTCGAGCGGCGACGCGGCTCCCGTTTACAAGCGCGCCAACACCGTTCGGTGCGTCCGATGCATCGCATATCTGGACAAGCACGCCGACGTCGAGTTTGGTGAAATCCGGAGCTGAGTCAGTGGGAAAAGCGCGTGCGTCTCGGGACGCATCATCTGTGCGGAAAACGGACGACTGGGTTCGACCGTTTGGCGTGATCAGCAGGCGAAAGACGGCAAGCGGCTGAGAGTCGGGCACGTTCCGCCAGCGATGAATCAGCGCGGGCCAGCGCGGGCGAATAGGGTAGCGTGCACGCCGCGGTCGCTGGCGCAGGATGGCCGAAGATGCGGCCGCGCCGGGAGACAGATAATGTTTCAACGGGTACCTCTTCTCAATCACCTTGAAAAGGCGACTCTCTCCGCGCTGTGGCGGTTCTCGAGCACGTCGTCAATCAAGTCTTCTGCCCACCTGAGCATGTAGTAGATCGCCTGACGGTTTTCCAGAAACAGGACGTTGTAGGGTGAGTGCTCGACAATGAGCGGGGAGTCGCAGTGAAAGCGACCGATCTCCGTGATCGCGCGAAAGGCGCCCGAGTCTTTTCGAACGGCGGCGCAGCACACGACATATCCACGATAGGAGTAGAAGAAGTTGGTCCTGTCCACATGTCCTCCGTTTCGATCAGCCGACTCGCACAAGCGAATCGATTTAACTCAACTGCTAAGGCCCGGCGGTCCAAACGATCTATGGGTCGAATGAAGCCGGTTACGTATGAATAAAGAAGCTGTTTAAATGGCCTGCACACGAATAGAAGTGCGATTTACGATTCGGAGTGCTTTTTATAATTTTTTAATCAGCCATTTTTGCCAAAGTTAGCACGACATCGTTCGAGAGGTTCCTGATAAATCTGTCAGGAAATGACTACGCCAGTGCTACAGTCTTCGCGGCTTTGTGCCGTTACAAAAAAAGAGGCCCGCTGGGAGCGGGCCTTAACACATATGTTGAGAAAAACCGCGCCGCTACGAGGGAGTGAAGCAGCGCAATAGCATTCTACCGAGCGACAGAAGCGATAGCGGTTCTGGTAATCCGCCGTAAGTAAAGTCGCGAAATTCTGCGCGCGGCGGGAAGTGAAGTTTTAGTTAGCTAACCTTGGAAAAAAGATGTCGAAGAGGACGACATATGGGATACGCCATTGATCTGGATCGTTATAGTTGTCCGCCGCCACGCACAATACAAAATCAAGCGCGGGAAACAAAAGGGATGCATCGCTCGTCCAGGCAAACCGATGGTTTCGTAAGACACGCCGGGCGAGTTACTTCCTGCCTTTTTTCGGAATCAGAAGGTGTGCCAGTTCCTGCAGGAACCGGACAGGCCCCTCTGCGTGCAGCGCCTGTCCGCTGCTGAGTGCGCCGTCAATGATCGTGCCCAGCCGTAAAGCGAAAGTCTCCGGCTCGTCGACGCGTAAGGCGTGCGCCAGTTCCCCGAGCCGCCGGCGCAATTCTCGCTTGTGCGCCACCGCGACCTTGCGCGCCGGATGGTTCTCGTCGGCATATTCCGCGGCAATGTTGATCTGCGGGCAGCCGCGATAGCCCGGACGCGCAATGCGTTCGCCGATCCATTGGAGCTGTGCGTCCAGTTCCTCGCGCGGCGCCCCTTTGTGCTGCGCCGCAACCGCGTCCCAATGCTGCCAGAAGTCTTCGTCCTCAAGCAGAAGAAAGGCCTCGATCAGGTCGTCCTTCGTTCCGAAGTGACGATACAGGCTCGTCTTGGCGACGCCGGCACGCTCCACGATAAGGTCGACGCCCACTGCGCGCGTCCCCTCGCGATAGAAAAGCTCGCTGGCGGTTCGCAGAATGCGCTCGCGCGTGTCAGGTGCGAGCGTGCGCGCTTGTTCTCGCTTGTTCATTCGGGCTCAACCTCGAAGAGTTTCTTTGCTGCAACATGGTTTGATCATAGCACCCGGTAGTGGCTGGCGCTACAGATCTGTATTGACGACGCTACTGATCTGTATTATAAAACAGACAGGTCTGTATCGTTGTCAAATCTGACGAGGAGTGAAGTCCATCATGAATAATCGAATGACTGTTGCGGTTTACGGGGCCACAGGCCACACGGGGAGCTTTGTTGTTGCGGAATTGATGCGGCGTGGCTTTGGCGTGGTGCGGATAGGGCGTAACGCGGCGCGCTTGACGCAAAGCAGCGTGCGGGACTCGACTCCATTCCGAGTGGCAGCAGTCGATGACCCTGAACAGCTCGACTCGGCGCTTCGCGGCACGGACGCCGTTATCAACTGCGCGGGCCCTTTTCTCGATACGGCGTTCCCGGTCGTCGATGCTGCGTTGCGCGCCGGGATCCCTTATCTCGACGTGACGGCGGAACAGGCCGCGCTCCAGGCGTTGGTCGAGCATCGCGACACGCAGGCACGCGCTGCTGGCGTGACGCTTATCCCTGCAGCGGCGTTTTACGGCGGGCTCGCCGATCTGCTCGTTACGGCAACCGCAGACAAAGACAAGCGGCTCGACAGGGTGGATATCGCCATCGGTCTGGACAGTTGGCATCCGACGCCTGGAACGCGCCTCACGGGCGCACGCAATCGCGCGACACGGCTTATCCAGGGGCAGGGAACACTGGCGCCTGTGCCGCAGCCTGTACCCGAAGGCGTGTGGTCATTTCCATCGCCGTTCGGCAACATGGAGGTCACGATGCTTCCCTTTACGGAGGTGCTCACGGTCTCGCGTCATCTGGATGTTGACACCGTCGAGTCCTGGCTCGCTGTTTCGGCCCTGCGTGACATTCGCGATCCGAATACACCCGCACCTCGCGCGCATGATGAGCAGGGGCGGTCGGCTCAACAATTCGTTGTGGACATCTTGATCGCGCAGGGTGGAGTGACGCGCCGCGTCACCGCGACGGGGCGTGACATCTATGCGGTGAGCGCACCGATTGTCGTCGAGGCGACTGAGCGTTTGCTGAGCGGCAAGGGCGTGTTGCGGGGCGGCGTCGCAAGCCTTGGAGAACTGTTCGATGCGAGGGATTTTCTTGCGGCGCTCGACACGGTGACGGTGTCCCATGAAGCGGTGCCGAGCCCGATATTCGAGAGGGGAACGGGTGTGCGCGAACGGCAATGACAGGGGCCACATTCGCTATCGGGCCGGCGCGCAGAAACTGCGACTCATCTAGGGAAGGGTGTATTGCGCAAGCCCCGTGCGAGCCGGGTGGGCGTAGAATGCCAGGCTTCCTGGTCATTCATTACACGAGAGTCGAGCTGCCTCATGAACGAACCGCGCAAGAAGAACCCGACCTTTGGCATCGCCGTGTTTATCGTGATCGCAGTCCTGGTTGTGATTGCCACACTGTTGTACAACGCGATCAGTGGAAAGCGCGAATTCGACCGTGAAAACGCCGTGGCGCCCAGCGTCGCCTCGGCCGCAGCGGCGGCTGCCGGTGCGAGCGGCGCATCGCAGTGAAGCGCTGCGCGGCACCGCCGCGCTTTCGTTGGCGCCTGCGTTTCGGTTTCGCTGTGTGAGAGCACGACCGGCGTGTCACCTTGGTCGCTGGCGGATGCGGCCTATCGACCTATGCGTCCGGCAGACGAATCACGCTGGCATCCCTACGGATCAGATTCGCGGCCGTGAGCATCTGCTTGCATTGATGCGACAGCAGTTTCAGCTCATGCACGGCCTCCGCCGGATAGTCTGCCGATTTCTCAGCCTCGATCACCATCTCATCGAGATCGCGCGCAAGCTGTTTGGTCAAGTCGGCCTGATTCGCGGGCGGTGCGGTGCCTGCCTCGGCTTCCGTAAGATTGTCCCGGACGACACTCAGTACGCGTTGTAGCGGCTGCAGGGAGACGCTTTCCGGCTGCTGCGCCGAGGTGCGCAACAACGGCGCCGCTGCTGTGATCTGCGAGGCCAGCACGTGACTGCGCACTAGCAGGTCATTCAGTTCAGGGACGAACTTTTGCGCTGTCTTGGGCTCGAGCATCATGCGCTGGAACGCCTGTCCCAGATTGGCGAACGCGACGTGCACGTTCTTGCGGGCGAGACGGTAGCGGTAGTCGCGTTCGAGCGCGACGGCTGCGGCTGAAGCGGCGGACGTGGCGGCTGGAGCCGCGGCAGCCGCCGCAGCCGCAGTGCTGGTTGCGCCGTTGCCGTTCGCCCCAACCGCAGCAAGCTGCGCTGCGCCAAAGTTGGCGCCGCCGAATCCCGCTGCACCAAAGCTGGCGGCCACAGGACTCGCCGACGGGTCGGCCATCGCCGCAGCGGGCGCCCGCGCACCGGCTTCCGTCACCACCTCGGTGGCGACGGTCGTGGGCTTGCCGCTCCACCACCAGCTCGCTTCGAGATACTGCCGGGTGGCGGCAATCATGCTGTTGACGAGCTTGCCCATCAGCCGGTATTCCCAGTAGGGGAACAGATGACTGGCGGCAATCGCGATGGCACAGCCGATCACGGTATCGATAGCCCGTTCGCCGATGATCCGCATGCTGCCCGGCGCGAGCAGGTGGAACATCAGCAGCACATACGCCGAGGTGAACACGACGCTCGCGGCGTAGTTGAACAGCAGGAGGCTGTAGCTCATCACCATCGAGGCGAACATCACGACGAGCAGAATGTGCGGACTCTTGACGAACACCATCAGCGCGATACTCGCCGCACAGCCGATCAGCGTACCGATAATCCGCTGTCCGTTGCGCTGCTTGGTCAGCGAATAGCCTGGCTTCAGGATGATGACGGTGGTCATCACGATCCAGTACGCATTGGTGAGCGGCAACAGCCGCCCGAGCCAGAAACCGATAGCCACCGCAATCGTCACGCGCAGCGCGTGACGAAAGCTCGGCGAAGCCATGGTCAGGTTCGAGAAGATCTGCCCGAACGGCACGCGCCGGCTCGATACGAAGCGCGACAACGCCTGGTCCAGACGCAGTTCGGTTTCCGTGGTGCGCGCCTCGCTGGAGAGGCTCTGGCGCATCTTGTCGATCAGCCGTGTCGCGCTCCACAGACGCCTGAACGTAGCCGAGACCGCCGAATAGGCCTCGGGATTTTTGGCCGGCATATCGTGCTTGCGCATCAGTTCGATCTCGAACTCGATGGCGCGCAATTCGGCCTTCACGTTGATGCGGCTGCGCGGCGGGTGATTCTGCAGGACGGCAAGGCCGATTTCTTCCAGGTCGGAGGCGGCCTTGCGGATCAGGTCGCGATAGAAGGTGAGCATGTCCGAGCCGCCGAACGTGTTGCGCACCATGGGGTAGTCGGTATGCGCGCCCACGAACAACTCGTGCAGATCCACCGTATTGATGAACAGGTTGAAGAGCATGGCGCGGCGCGGTTCGAGCTTGCCGCTCTTGAGCTTGGGCAGGTTGCGCAACACGATATCGCGGGCCGCGTCCTGACGTTCGACCGCGGCGATTTGCCGGGCGACCAGATTGCGGTAGCAGTCGTCGAGGTCGTTCTCGAGGTCGTAGAAGTCGGAGCGCGCGAGCAGGTAGTCCGCGCAGGCGAACACGCTTTCGGCGAGCGCCTGTTGTTCGATACGATGCAGTTGCCAGCGGCTTACGAACGTGGACCAGTAGGTGTACCACAGGCCGCCCGCCAGAATCCACGCCGCATTGACGAGCGCCTGTAGCGGCGTAAAGTGCTCTTCAAGCGTCATGATCATCATGAAGAGTGTGGCGAAGCTGATCTGCGGCCAGCGGTTGCCGTACACGACGATCAGCGACAGCACGAAGGTCAGCGGCACCACGGTGCACCACAGCGCCACCGGGTTGACGGTGGCGATGCCGGTAGCGAGCGCGGACAGAAAGCCGATCACGCTGCACGCCAGCATTTCATTGTGCTTGTACTTGAGCGGGCCCGGCATATCGACCACGCACGCGCCGAGCGCGCCGGTCGCGATCGTGAAGCCTAGCTCCTGGTTATGAAACAGAAGCAGGCACACGATGGCCGGTAACGACACGCCGACCGCGATCCGCAGGCCGCCATAAAAGTACTGGCTATATAGGAATTTTTTGATCTCAACCGAATAGCGCATCGACTGCCTGGAGTTTGCGTACCACGACAAAAATGAGGCTGCAGGGAAGCCCTAAACCGATGATGAGTCTAACTGATTTTAGGGCTCAACTGACCTCGTCCGTTCGGCCAGGTTTCGTCGCGTGGATGCGTTTGTTATGCTGTCTCTCAAGGTTCGGGGCTAGCCCGCCCCATGCTGCTTAGCCGGGCATGCTGTTCGCCTGCACGTCGCCGCCGGCGCGGTCGCGCAATTTCTTGCGATACCACAGCGTCCAGGCCAGCAGGCCGCCATAGATGCCGTAGCCGATGAACGGTGAGACTACCAGGAAGCGTTCGATCGGCCAGGTCCAGGCCATCCACGAACGTATTGCCGTTTCGCCGGTGAGGCCCACGCCCCATACGGCGGTCATCATGCGCATCGAGGAGGCGAAAGCGGGGCGCTCGTTCCATAGCGCGTCGATGCGTGCGCCGCCGCCAGCCACTTCGCGCGCCACAGTGGCACGTGCGAGGTAGAAGATCAGCGGCCGGGGCATCGGCAGCGAGAGCAGGAAAGCCACGCCGACTGCGCCGGACACCAGCGACTCGCGCAACAGCAGCATGCGCGGGCTGCCGCCCAGCGCCATCGCGCCGATCGACAGCACAATGCCGAGCAGCACGATCACGCTGAGGGCGTCGACGCGCCGAAAGCGAGCCAGTTCGACGAGGCTCCAGACCACCGGCGGCACAGCCGAAGCGATCAGGCCGCCGGTCTCGCCCCAATGGGGCGCCGCGAGCCGGTACGCGAGCCATGGCAGCAGCAGGTTGACCGCCAGTTCGAGCAGGAAAGCGGGGCGCAGTTTCATTCTGATTTACGTTGTAAGCGATGGGTGCGAGTATCGGCGAGGCAGGGGCAGGCGGCAACCGTTTTTCTGCATTGGGCCGGCTTGCCTATGGCGGGGCCCAGGTGGAATCGGCTCCCTATGCGCAAGCTCTTTTGTTTGTTTTGATGTGCGTGTTTTGATGCGCAAGACGCCCTCAGGGCGCATGTGTACACTTGCGTGTTCGTTGCTCCATACCATGCCATGACATCTCGCTATCCGATCCCGCCCAATGAAATCGAACTGACCGCTGTGCGCGCGCAAGGGGCCGGTGGGCAAAACGTCAACAAGGTGTCGAGCGCGATACATCTGCGCTTCGATGTGCGCGCGTCGTCGTTGCCCGACGTCCTGAAGATGCGGCTCCTTGCGCTGTCGGATCGCCGGCTGACGCGTGACGGTGTCGTCATCATCAAGGCCCAGGAGTATCGCACCCAGGAGATGAATCGTGCGTCGGCACTGGCGCGGCTCGACGAACTGATTCAGAGCGTCAGCGTCACCCGCACCCCACGTGTCGCAACGCGGCCCACGCGGGCGTCGAACCGGCGCCGGCTCGAAACCAAGGCGCATCGCAGCGAGATCAAGTCCGGCCGCGGCGGGCGCATCGACGATTGAACCGGACTGAACCTCAACGCTTGCGCGTGACGGGCGCGTTGCGGGCCGTAGGAATGAAATCGACGCACAGGATTGTTGTCTCGCCGTTGCGCTCGAGTGTGACGGCTGCGGTGTAGCAGTCTTCGCCGTCGATCAGCGAGTAGTGCGGGCCCATCATGGCAACCCGGCCAGGTGCGGCTAGCGCATGCTTGAAGTAGGCCCGGCGCGACCAGTTGCTGCGCGTCGTCGCCAATAGCGGCGCGAGCCGCTCGGGCGGCGCAGGTACCGATGGCGCACAGATCGACGGAGAGGTTTGCTCGCCTTGTGCATCCGTGACGAACACCCGGCGCGCCTCCGGAATCGAAAAGACGAACTGGGCAGCCTGCGCCAGATCGCCGTTCGCCGCGAAGCTGCCCGCTGCCGCCAGGACGGCTTCTGCGAATCCTTCGAAGCCAAGTCGCTGGTGACGCGCGTACTTGCGTTCGTAGTCGGCGAACTTGCGCCACATCGAGTCGATCAGCGCGGGCACGCGCTCGCAGGCAGCCTGTACCGAGCCCTTCGGCTGGCCCAGCCAGAACCCCTGGACGAAGTCCACGTCGGCCTGCATCAGGATCATCAGCTCATCGTCGGTCTCGACGCCTTCGGCCAGCACCAGCGTCCCCGATTGGTGCAGCATGGCGATCAGGTGGCCGATCAGAGATTCCTCGCCCTGGCGTTTGCCTGCGCGGGCCACCAACGAACGGTCGAGCTTGACGATGTCGGGGCGGAAGCGCCACACCCGGTCGAAGTTCGAAAAGCCGGTGCCGAAGTCGTCGATGGCGATCAGGAAGTCGCGTGGTTGAGAGGCGCTCAGCATGCTGGCCACCGCCGATTCATCGTCGGCCGGCTGCTCGAGCACTTCGATGACGATGCGTTCCTGAGGCAGTCCGAAGTGTGCAGACAGTTCGTCGATAAAAGCGCGTTGCGGCCAGCCGGTTTCGAACACTTGCGGCCGCGTGTTGAGGAACAGCCAGCCCACCGGGACGTTCTGCTCCATGAAGTTGGCCACATGCAGGCAACGGCAGATACGGTCAAGCTCGCGTGCTTCGCTCGCCGAGCGTGTGCCCGAAAACAGCACATCGGGCGTGACGGGCAGCCCGACGGGATCGAAGGCCCGCAACAGCGCTTCATAACCGACGATGCGTTGATGGGTGATCGAGAGTACGGGCTGAAACACGCTATGCAGCGTCAGTGCCCGCCATGTGGCGGTCCAGCCGCTCTCGTCGCGCACCAGATGGGGCAGAAGTCCGGTCAGCGTCAGTTCTTCGACGGTGGGCATGGTGGCGTGGTCTCAGGCGTGCGATGCGGCACAACGAAGTCCTGCGCCGCACCGGAACTGGGCCGTGGCGTTGGCAGGGCGAAGACGCTGCCCGAAGAGACGGAGCTCGATTCCAGCCACGCTGGCCTCCGACTAATAGGTCGAAAAACAGTCTAGCAGTTCGAACTTCGCGTGAATGTACGGGTTATCACACACGCGCAAAGCCGTCTGCGTATGGGAATAACGGTAGCACGGGGGTGTGGAGGCTGCCCGCCAAAGTCGAGGTCGGGTCTCTCTCCGACGCCGGATTTTTGGGCCTTTGTGCAGATGTTTGCGGCGGCAACGCGATGCACGCAAGCATGCCCGCATGCCGTTCACGAGGCGGCAGATGTCCTGCTCTTTTGCTAAACGGAACTCAGCACGGCGGAAGGCGCGGAGATGGCAATTCAGTCGGGGAAACCGGGCGGCGAAAAAACGTTTCGCCCGTTTCGCCCGCCGTCTGTCTGCAATGCTTAGTGCGTCGACTGGGGTACGTCGAGAATCAGGATGATGGTCCAGTCCGCGTCGCCATCGTGGTGATACTGGCGTTCCGCGACAATAAACGGTTGTTGTTTGCCATCGGGGCCGAGGAACAGCACGTCGCCCTCCATCGGCAAACATTCAACCGGTGGCAGCGCAAGGTACGCTTCCTGACCGCCGCGCGGCATCAGTTTTTCGATCTTGCGGGATGCCGCTTCGGTCCATTCGATGTCAAGCTGGATGTTGCTCATTCTGTCCTCCGCACCAGGGTGCGCACGGGTTGGGGGTGGTTCTTCGGTGCGCGACTTTAGCATACCGCCTGTGCGCGGCAGACAACAAAAAGCCGAAGCTGGCATGACCGGCTTCGGCTTTTCGACCTTCGCGGAGCGGCTGCGCAGGGCAGCCAACGGTCAGGTGCGGGCCACGTGCAATTATTGGCTGGCCGCGTCAGGCTTTGCCGCTTTCATATGATGCGGCGCCTTCTTGTGTTCCATCTTGTGATGCATGGCCGGCATGGAAGAATGCTGGCTTTCCGCAGCTTGTTGCTGGGCTTGCAAATCTTGGGCACGTTGTTCGACGTCGGCGGCCTTGGCCGGATCGGTACTCATCATGACGCCGTTGTCGGTCTGTGCATACGCTGCGCCCGTCAGGGCCGAGAGGGAAACCAGGATCGCCAGGGACACTTTCTTCATCGTTACCTCCGTAGAGTGGTTGTGGCTAGGTACTGCCTGTCCGATCAGGAAGGACAGTGCATTCTAGCGAGCAATATCCGCTCCAACAGAAGCTTTGTAACAGTTTTGACGGATAGTTACATTTGCTTACGTTTGCGGCCTATTTCCGGGATGACAGGCGATATGCAACGGGCGTTATTGCCGCGTCGCGAGCCCGCCCCTGGGCAGTGTCGGAAGAAGCTGCGCGGTCTCGACGCCGCCAGCTTGCCGCCGCTTTCGGGGGTATGCGGCGGGCGGCTCACAAATAAGTATGTATAACTAACTAAAATCGTGAAGCGTCGATGCGCGGCGGCCGCCACGCGCACGACCGTCGCATTTAGAACCACCCGAGCCACCGGTACACATGAAACTGCGCAATGCCGACCAGTTCGTGCAACGCAATCTCCGCGTTGACGAAATTCTCGTAACGCGGCAGCAGCCCGACGCGTACATGGCGCGTATTGGAGATGACGGGTTCAGGCGCGAGTCCGAAGCGATGGAAGTCGAGCAGCGCGCGCGGCATCTGAAACGCGGACGTGACCAGGATCAACGAATCGTAGTGCTGCGCCTGCAGGAGCGCGGCCACGTCACGGGCGTTCTCGTAGGTCGTGAGACTGCGGTTTTCGAGGGTGACGTCTGCACGCGGTACCTGCCTCTGCAGCAGGTAGGGCAGGTAGGTATCGGCTTCCGACGCTTCGTGCCGCTGCGGGTTGCCGCCGCTGATGATGACTTCGCAGAGTGCGCCGGTTCGTTTGCATGCCGAATAGATTTCGGCGCTCGTCGCGATTCGCGCCAGTGCGTCACGCTTCGGGACCAGTTTATGATCGTCGTCATAGTAGGTGCCGCTGCCTAGCATCACAATCACCGTGTGCGCGCCGTACTTTGGGGGCGTCAGGGGTTGCGGATTGCGTTGGGCCCAGTCGAGCAGCGGCGCTGCTAGCCAGCCCGCCGCAAACAGCCAGAAGAGGGCCATAACGGCCAGTGCGAGCGGGACGCGCGCTCGCCTCGTTAGCAGAATTGCTGCAAAAAAAAGCGCCAATAAAGTGAATAGAATCAATTTAAATGGGGTAACGTATGGTTTTTGGGGACATTCACGCCTGCCGCTATCGCGCCACCTCGGTCGCATCATAGGCACGTGAAAAGGACGCTAGCACGAGGTTCGATCGGGGACCCCAAAACATGGAATAACAGGTGGCGCCTGGCGGGAGACGGTGGCATCGCCCTTGCGATGCGCTCCCTGCCATGGGTGGGTGCTACGCGCGTCACTGGTGGCGCGGTGATGTGCTGCGCAAAGATGTGTCATGGGCTGCACTTTAAGAAAGAAGTGAGATGACCACGTATTCCAACGAAGCAGTTCTTGAAGCGCTGCGGCGGGCGCAATACCGCCAGGTCCCGTGGGCCCGGCGCCCGGGTGTATTCGAATATCTTCGCGCGCTCGGCTTGATGGAGACGGTTCGGCAACGCACGGTTGCACCTGCTCCGGGTTTTCATGCGCCGGTCGACATCGCCGTGCTGACCGACCGGGGCCGGGCCGAATTTGCCCGCCTCGAGCGCGATGAGCGTTCGCTGAACTGGACCGCGCGCAGGATGAACGATTACGTTGCCGCGGAGAGACGTACGGCGGATCTGGAAGTTCGCCCGTAGGTCAAACTGCGCTGTTCGAGGACAGGCGCCGGCGCGTCGCCGCCGGTGCTTTGGCATTGCTGCGCACTTTCGCAAATCCGCAAAAAAAAGCCCGTATCGCAAGGATACGGGCGTACCGGAATTACTACTGCCACGCTGTGCTGATGGCATAGATGAGACTGGCTCGAGTCCCGCTGGTTCCCACGAATGCTCGCGAATTCCTGCGATTCTCCGCAAGGTTTACCCGCGTCAGGGCAGTCTGTTTCGCAATCGAATTCAGGGCTCGTCCTGAGCCCGCTGACGCGTCGTTTTAATGACGGCGTTGCTCGCTCTCGCGCGGCGGCTCCGGCCGCGTGCGTACATTACTTGCGATATCGCCGCGCAAATCGCCGCGCGGTGCGGGCGGAGTGAATTCCCGAGGGCGCTCGCCCTGTTGCCACGTCTCGAGCGAGGCAGTACGGTCAGGCCGCCAGTTCCAACCCTGGGACCTTTGCTGTGCGAAGGTAGGTGCGGCAATCAATGAAACGACAATGCCGCACAGAAGCAGTGACATTGGTTTCATGCTGGGCTCCATTCAAACCCGTTGGCTTGGGTTTTTGTGCATACTCATACGGTATGCTCAGGAGCGAAAGCGCGCTGTAAGTAATCGTAAATGGATGTTTCACTGCGTGTCTGTAGCACGGCAGTCGGGATTGCGGCGCGGCGCTGATGAACAGCGTACCGCGCACGTCGGCGACTCTCGCGGCTGCGCCGTCGCCGACACAGCCCAGGCTGGGTTCAGTCTGACAGATACACGCCGGGCGCCCAAGGGCGCCCGGCGGCATAACAACGGTGTCTCAGGCCATCTTGACCGGCGCGCGCCACGATTCCGGATTGGTCCAGAAGGCGCCGCGCAGGCGGTCGCGGCTCGGCGGTGCGGGCGGCTTGGCAGCCGTCGCGCCAATCCGGCCACGCAGCGAGATTTCCCGGCCGCTCGTGCCGAGTCGCTTGACTATTTCGGCGAGCGTACCATCAGCTTGCCACTCGTCGAAACGGCGGCGGCAGGTCGGCGGCGAGGGGTAACGGCCGGGAAGCTTGGACCAGCCTTCTCCCGTCGAGAGTACCCACAGAACCGCATTGACAACCGCGCGCGCTTCCACACGTGGCCGACCGCGTCGTTCGCTCCGTGCTGGCTCCGCACAGAACAACGCCTCGACCAGCGCCCACTCGTTGTCTCTCAAATCGTCGAACAGCATCATGTCTCACCTCAGCGAAGCTAACTCCGGTGCGCTGCCCCGCGCCGCGCACTCTCCATGCACTCAATCGCGAGTGCCAGGCGGGGTCGGGCTAGCCACGGTTCTGGTTATGCAACCAGGTCCATGGCGCCGACCCAGTGCGCATCCAAATGCACGAAGCGTGCCATCTTGTTAAAAACTACCTCGAAGCCCCGTAACATCGGGCCAGCGCGGGCGTTAGTCAGGGGCGTATAAGAATCCAAAAAAGCCGTCCCGCAAATCGGGACAATCACCAATCTTGTGCAATCAGGCCCGCGCAACGTGCGTTTGCGCCTTATTGCTGCATCGCAGCGAAATGATCGAATGGCTGTGAGGCACCAAAAGAAACAATACAATGCTCATCAAATGAGGTCATTGATGAGGAAGCAGGATGAATGTCACGCTGCGCCAGCTAAGGGTTTTCATTGAGGTCGCGCGCTTGCAGAGCTTTAGCCGCGCAGGCGACGAGATCGGGCTGACGCAGTCGGCGGTGAGCCGCTGCGTGCGGGAACTGGAGGCGGAAATCGGCCTCAAGCTGATTGACCGGACCACCCGCGAGGTTCAGTTGACCGACGTGGGCGGCAACCTGGTATCGAGCGTCTCGCGTCTGTTAGCCGATCTCGACGACACGCTGCGTGAGATACGCGAGATCGGCGAGCAGCGGCGCGGGCGGGTGGTGGTGGCGGCGAGCCCGACGGTCGCCTGCCGGTTGATGCCACAGGTGGTGGCGAGTTGTGGAAAGCAGTTTCCCTTCATCACACTGGGGCTGCGCGACGACGTGCAAAGCGATGTGGTGCGCAAGGTCAAGTCGGGCGAGGTCGATTTTGGGGTCGTCATTGGGCCGTTTTCCGCGGACGATCTGCTGAGCGAGCCGCTGATGACCGATTCGTTCTGTCTCGTCTCGCGCGCCGATCACCCGCTGGCGGCGAAGACGCGGGTAGCGTGGTCGGACCTGGAAGGCCAGCGGCTCGTGATGCTCGATTACGCGTCCGGTAGCCGGCCGATCATCGACGCCGTCATGAGCGAGCATGGCGTCAGCGCCACGGTGGTGCAGGAACTGGGGCATTCGGCCACCGTGTTCGGGCTGGTGGAGGCGGGCGTGGGCGTCAGCGTGCTGCCGTGGCTGGCTTTGCCGCTGCCCGCGGATACCTCGCTGGTGGCGCGGCCGCTGGTGCCGCGCGCCGAGCGCACGGTCGAACTGGTGCGGCGGCGCGACCGGTCGCTGTCGCCGGCGGCGGAGGCGGTGTGGGGCTTGATCCGGCAATTGCCGGCGCGGGCGGAGGATCTGCGTTAGAACGGGGCGAGTTGGCTAAACTATCGGCCTGTATGACACATGTCTCATAACCTGAACCGACCTGCCTGGATGTCTTGATGAGCGAATCCGATCTGTCCGCCCCTTTCCTGTCGAACGCGCGTGACGCCGTCCGCGCGCTGCGCCCCTCCCAGATTCGTGAAGTGGCCAACGCCGGGTTTGGTGTGGAGAACGTGCTGCCGTTCTGGTTTGGCGAGTCCGATCGCGTGACGCCGGAGTTCATCCGGACGGCGGCGAGCGATGCGCTCGCCCAGGGCGCCACCTTCTACACCCACAACCTCGGTATTGCGCCACTGCGCGAAACGCTTGCCGGCTACGTGACGCGCCTGCACGGCGCGACCTCGGACAACCACATCGCGGTCACGAGTGCCGGGGTCAACGCCTTGATGCTGGCTGCGCAACTGGTTGTGGGCGCCGGCGACCGGGTGGTGGCGGTCACGCCGCTCTGGCCGAATCTGGTCGAGATTCCGAAGATCCTCGGCGCCCATGTCGAGACCGTCGCGCTCGGTTATGGCGCACAAGGCTGGACGCTTGATCTGGAGCGCCTGCTTGCTGCCCTCACGCCGGACACGAAGCTCTTGCTGATCAACTCGCCGAATAATCCGACCGGCTGGGTGATGAGCGCGGACCAGCAACGGATCGTGCTCGAGCATTGCCGGCGGCATGGCATCTGGATCGTCGCCGACGAGGTCTACGAGCGGCTTTACTATGCTGGCGACGCGGCCCGCAGCGCGCCGTCTTTTCTGGATCTGGCTGGACGCGACGAGCGCGTGATCTGCGTCAACTCGTTCTCGAAGGCGTGGCTGATGACCGGCTGGCGGCTCGGCTGGATCGTCGCGCCGGCGGCCTTGATGGACGATCTGGGCAAGCTGGTCGAGTACAACACGTCGTGCGCGCCGGCCTTCGTGCAACTGGCAGGGGTGGCCGCCGTTCAGCAGGGCGAGCAGCTCACGCGGCAACTGGTGGCCGACCTGCAGACTTCCCGCGATCACCTGGTCGAGGCGCTCTCCGCGCTGCCAGGGGTCGACGTGAAGGCCCCGCTGGGTGCAATGTATCTGTTCTTCTCGATGCCTGGCGCGGCGCAGAGTCTTGCCCTGTGCAAGGCGCTGGTGCGCGAGGTGGGCCTGGGCCTCGCGCCCGGCAGCGCCTTCGGTCAGGAGGGCGAGGGGTTCGTGCGCTGGTGCTACGCCTGCGACCCGGCCCGGCTCGACGCCGGCGTCGCTCGGCTTCAGCAGTTCCTCGCGCAGCACGCTGCGAGCTGAACGCGTGGCTTCCGTGGCCGCGGCAGAGCGGTATTGGGCTCGGGTGAGTCCGTCTTGTGACACCGTTTTGAAGCGGTCGGCCGTTAAAGCGTCCACAGGAACGAAATGCAGGGCTGAAAAGCGCGTACGGAAAATGCACATGAAATGCGGGAGTCGCCGGGATTTCGTCTTTACGCATTGAATGTTTTTGCGTAATATGGCGCTCAGTCACGCGATTCCTTGCAGGAATATCGCTGCTCCGTCCGGCTGGGTTTGGCTCGATTGCCTGTTTCGCCTCCCCCCGGTGCGTGCTCCCATCAATATGACCGATCAGAATCGGGCGAGCGCGTCTTCAGTTCCAAATCGTCTGTTTGATCCGGTTCTTTGACCACAGGGTCTGACCTAGCTGCATGAATACCCAAGAGGCGAAGATCGTCCTCGAGACTGCCTTGATCTGCGCGCAGGAGCCTTTAAAGCTCGCTGAGCTGCGCAAGCTCTTTGCCGACGGCGTGTCGGCAGATACGGTTCGCACGTTGCTCGAAGACCTGAAACACGATTGGTCCGGGCGCGGCGTAGAGCTGGTTGGGCTTGCGTCGGGCTGGCGGTTTCAAAGCAAGCCCGCGATGCGTTCGTATCTGGATCGACTGCATCCCGAGAAACCGCCGAAATACTCGCGCGCCGTTCTCGAGACGCTCGCGATTATTGCGTATCGGCAACCGGTCACACGCGGCGATATCGAAGAGATTCGTGGCGTGACGGTGAACACGCAGGTGGTGAAGCAACTCGAGGATAGAGGCTGGATCGAAGTAATCGGCCATCGTGACGTGCCCGGCAGGCCTGCGCTGTACGCGACCACCCGGCAGTTTCTCGACGACCTCGGTTTGCGGGCACTCGACGAATTGCCGCCGCTGGACGATCCGTCTGCGCAGCTGAACGCCGACCTGCTTGGCCAGCATGCGATCGAATTTCCTGACGCTGTAGCGCAGGGGAACGAAGAGATAGACGCCGAGGCATCGGCCCACGCTGCGGTGTCGGGGGAAGACGTGGCCCCTGACGCACCGGTTGCCGTAGAGCAGCCCGTGGCTGCGGCGCTGAACAGTGCCCACGATAGTGTCGAGCCCACTTTTGCCGAACATGAAGATGCCCCGGCTCAAGAAGATGTGCTTGCTCAAGACGCTGAGGCGACGCCGCCGGCAGGAACGGAAATAGCTGGCCTTGCAGAGCCGGACCACGACACTGCTGCTGAAGAACATGCTGAACCGCAAGCCGATGCCGCCGCAAGCGCCGCTCCGGTTGCACAAGATCAGGATCCGGTCTCCCAGGCCGGTCCCGCAACACCCGCGCACGACTCGGGCGAACTCCGCGGTACGGAGCACGCCGTCGAGTCGAACCCGACACGTGTGGCGCATGGCGATCCAGAAGATCGCCACGATGTCGCACAGGACGCGGGCGTACTGACCGACGACGAAAACGAGTCGCGCAGCGCCTGACGTAACCGAACTTTTTGCCGCGCCCGCAACGGGCGCGCGCGACCTGACATTTTGAGGTTGTTTTGACAGATACCCACGATACCGATTCGTCCGAATCCGAGCACGCTGTGCATGCCACGCGCGCCGGCGAAACGCGTACTTCGCAGGCACCGGGAGGCGAGTCCGATCGCCCGGCGAACGCCGAAGGCGCCGAGGGCGAAGAACGTCCGCGCCGCGGACTGCGCCGCGGGCCGCGTAGCCTGATCGCGCGACGTCGCGCGGGGGCGAAGAACAAGACTGCGGAAGGTGCGGCCGAACCGGTCGTGACGGAAGCGCCGCCGGACGGCGAAGTAGTCGCGCAGGTTCGCATGCCGCGCAAGGAACCGGGCTCCAAGGGGCAGGGTCCGCGCCGCAATGCAGGTGGCAAGCGCGAAGGCGCGGCGAACCGTGAGGGTGGTCCGCGCGAAGGCGGCCAACCCCGTGAAGGCGGTCCTCGCGAAGGCGGCCGCCCGCGTCAGAATCGCCGTGGCGGCGAAGCGCCGGTCGTGGCCGCGGCCGCGTCGGACGCGAACCCGGACGATCTGTTTTCTTACGTGACCTCGCCCGCGTTCGACGCGGACAACAGCACCACCGGCGGCGTGCGCGCCCCGATGCTGCGTCGTGGCAAGCCGGCTGCGCCGAAGCGAGTGCTGTCCCCGGACGACGACGCACCGAAGCTGCACAAGGTGCTCGCCGAAGCGGGCATGGGTTCGCGCCGCGATATGGAAGAGCTGATCATCGCCGGCCGCGTTTCGGTCAACGGCGAGCCGGCTCACATCGGTCAACGCATCATGCCGACCGATCAGGTTCGCATTAACGGCAAGCCGGTCAAGCGCAAGCTGCAAAACAAGCCGCCGCGCGTGCTGCTGTACCACAAGCCGACTGGCGAAATTGTCAGTCACGCCGATCCGGAAGGGCGTCCGTCGGTGTTCGACAAGCTGCCGCCGATGAAAACCGCCAAGTGGCTGGCGGTCGGCCGTCTCGACTTCAACACCGAAGGCCTGCTGATGCTGACCACCTCGGGCGATCTGGCAAACCGCTTCATGCATCCGCGTTACAGCGTCGAGCGCGAGTACGCGGTACGCGTGGTCGGTGAGCTGGCCGAAGGGATGCGTCAGAAACTGTTGCACGGCGTCGAACTCGAAGACGGCCCGGCGAACTTCCTGCGTATCCGCGATGGCGGCGGCGAAGGCACCAATCACTGGTATCACGTCGCGCTGGCCGAAGGCCGCAATCGCGAGGTGCGCCGCATGTTCGAAGCAGCCGGCCTGATGGTCAGCCGCCTGATCCGTACCCGCCACGGCCCGATCTCGCTGCCGAAGGGTCTGAAGCGCGGCCGTTGGGAAGAACTCGAAGACAACCAGGTGCGCAGCCTGATGGCATCGGTGGGGCTGAAGGCCACCAGCGAAGAAAAGGGTGGCCGCAGCGCGGCGCCTGAGCGCAAGCAGCCGGATCCGATGCAAACCTCGATGGGCTTCATTAATCGCGAGCCGGTGCTGATGTCGCATGGCCGTTTCGATCAGCAACCGCCGCGTGGCGGTGGTCAGCGTCGCGGTGCGGCAGGTGGTGGTTTCGGCGGTGGCGCCGGTTCCGGCTTTGGCGGCGGTTACGGTCGCGGTGCGGGACGGGGTGCGAGCGGCGGTGGTTTCACCGGTCCGATGAGCAGCGGTGGCGGGGCGAATGTGCCGCGCGGTGGCCGCGAAGTCGATGGCAACCGTGCGCCGTCGGGCAACGGCAATCGTGCTGCTGGCGGCGGCAAGCGCGCTGGCGCCGCGGGTGGCAACCCGGGCAACGGCGGCGGTCGCGGACCGGGTGCAGGCCCGGGCAACCGCGGCGGCAATGCGAACCGCTCGGGCGGCGGCAATCCGAACGCCGGAGCGAATCGCGGCGGCGGTCCTCGCGGACGCTCGCGCGGTCGCTAGGACAGCAGGGCTGGATACGGCCCGCGCAAGGGTTTCGACAGGCGTGTCGGGCACGCCTGCTTCGTGCAAAAGACGAGCACGCCACAAAACGTAAATTCGGGCCGCAAAATCAGAATGCAAAATTCGGGGCGAGATCCACTGGCGATCTAACCCCGCAAGCTGCGCCGAACACCTTGCGCAATGCGCTTTTCGCCCCCATCTGAGCCAAGATCGCAGTGAAATCAAGCGGAAATGCGTGTTTCATGCCCTGCGCCGGTTTGCGTTTGTCCTGAAAAATGGCTACAATCGCAGAGTCGCTGGGCGTGCGGCTTTTCATGTGCGGCTCAGGTGCGACCACCGGCAATAAGATGATGGGCGTTTCGCCCATTTTTTTTTGCCGCTTTAGTTTGTGGTTCGGCATCTCGGGTAGCACGAACGTGCGCCAGCTTGGCGCGCGGCCCGCAGGTTGTTTGCAGGTAAAACCGGCAGGCTTGCCGCGCGAACATCTTAGAGGGCACTGTGCAACTGACGGAACTGATTGAAACCACGGTCGTGGGTCTCGGCTACGAGCTCGTCGATCTGGAGCGCACCGGGCGCGGCATGCTGTGTATTTTCATTGACCAGCCGGCCGGCATCGCAATCGAAGATTGCGAAAAGGTCACGCGTCAGCTCCAGCACGTTCTGACGGTCGAAAATATCGATTATGAGCGGCTTGAAGTATCGTCGCCGGGTCTCGACCGCCCGCTGAAGAAACTGGCGGATTTCGAACGCTTCGCAGGCAGCGAAGTGGCAATTACATTGAAAAAGCCATTGGACGGACGGAAATCGTACCGGGGCATCCTGCATGCTCCGCAAGGCGAGACGATCGGTCTGGAATTTGAAGGGAAGGAAGGCGCCGCGATGCTCGATTTCACGCTCGCGGACATCGATAAAGCACGCCTCGTTCCAAAGTTTGACTTTAGGAGCCGCAAACAATGAGTCGCGAAGTGTTGATGCTGGTGGATGCGCTGGCACGCGAGAAGAACGTCGACAAAGACGTGGTATTTGCCGCGCTTGAAGCGGCTCTCGCTTCGGCCTCCAAAAAACTCTTCGAAGAAGATGCGGACATCCGCGTCCATATCGACCGTGAAAGCGGCGAGCACGAAACGTATCGCCGCTGGCGCGTGGTGCCGGACGAAGCCGGTCTGCAGGAGCCGGATCAGGAGATCCTGCTGTTCGAAGCACGTGAACAGAAGGCCGATGCGCAGCTCGACGAGTTCATCGAAGAACCGGTGCCGTCGATCGAATTTGGCCGTATCGGCGCGCAGGCCGCCAAGCAGGTGATCCTGCAGAAGGTGCGCGACGCCGAGCGCGAGCAGATCCTGAACGACTTCCTGGAACGCGGCGAGAACATCATGACCGGTACGGTCAAGCGCCTCGACAAGGGTAATTTCATCGTCGAATCGGGCCGTGTCGAAGCGCTGCTGCGCCGCGACCAGCTGATTCCGAAGGAAAACCTGCGCGTGGGCGACCGCGTGCGCGCCTACATCGCCAAAGTCGATCGCACCGCTCGCGGTCCGCAGATCGAACTTTCGCGTACGGCACCCGAGTTCCTGATGAAGCTGTTCGAAATGGAAGTGCCGGAAATCGAGCAGGGCCTGCTCGAGATCAAGGCGGCGGCGCGCGACCCTGGCGTGCGCGCCAAGATCGGCGTGATCGCTTACGACAAGCGAATCGATCCGATCGGCACCTGTGTCGGCATCCGCGGTTCGCGCGTGCAGGCTGTGCGCAACGAGCTCGGTGGCGAAAACGTCGACATCGTGCTATGGTCGGAAGATCCCGCCCAGTTTGTGATCGGCGCTCTCGCGCCGGCAGCCGTGCAGTCGATCGTCGTCGATGAAGAAAAGCATTCGATGGACGTCGTCGTCGACGAGAACGAACTGGCGGTCGCAATCGGCCGTAGCGGCCAGAACGTGCGTCTTGCCAGCGAACTCACCGGCTGGCAGATCAATATCATGACGCCGGACGAATCTGCGCAAAAGCAGAATCAGGAACGCGGTGTTCTGCGTGACCTGTTCATGGCGCGTCTCGATGTCGACGAGGAAGTGGCTGACATCCTGATCGACGAAGGCTTTACCAGCCTCGAAGAGATCGCCTATGTGCCGCTCAACGAGATGCTCGAGATCGAAGCGTTCGACGAAGACACTGTGCACGAGCTGCGCAATCGCTCACGCGATGCGTTGCTGACGATGGCAATCGCAAATGAAGAAAAGGTCGAAAATGTTGCACTCGACCTGAAGAGCCTGGACGGCATCGACGCCGACCTGCTCGCGAAGCTGGCCGAACATCAGATTCACACACGTGACGATCTGGCCGAGCTGGCTGTAGATGAATTGGTCGAGATGACCGCGATGGAAGAGGATGCCGCTAAGGCGTTGATCATGAAAGCACGTGAACATTGGTTCCAGTGAGAAATGACCATGGCGCACTAAATTGAAGCGGCCCCAGGCCGCATGACACGATGCTAACCGCAAGGAATCGGTCCTTGCATTAAGAGGAATGAATGGCGAGTAACAACGTAGCCCAATTTGCCGCGGAACTGAAAATGCCTGCAGGCGTGCTGCTTGAGCAGCTGCAGGCAGCAGGCGTCACTAAAGCGAGCGAAGACGACACCCTGTCCGAAACGGACAAGGCGCGTCTGCTCGACCACTTGCGCAAGTCTCACGGCTCGACTGATGCGGACAAGCGCAAGATCACGCTGACGAAACGGCATACGTCGGAAATCAAGCAGTCTGATTCGACGGGTAAGGCTCGTACCATTCAGGTCGAAGTGCGCAAGAAGCGCACGTTCGTCCGCCGCGACGAAGCGGGTGGCGAAGGCGGCGATGCATCGAATCATGTGGCTGAGGCCGACGTCGATACGGATGACCTCGAACTTCAGCGTCGCGAGGAAGAAGCGCGTCACGAAGCCGAGCTGCTCGAAAAGCAGGCTCAGGAGCTGAAAGCGCGTCAGGAACAGCTCGAACGCGAAGAAGCCGAGCGTCAGGCGCGTGAGCAGGCTGCCGAAGCCGAGCGGCGTCGTGCGGAAGAGGAAGCGGCGAAGAAGCGCGCTGCTGCCGCCGCCGAAACTGCCACGCAGAAGAAGGTCGAGCAGGTTGTGCAAGCTGCGCAGCCCGAAGTAGCAGCACCGGCTGCGGCGACCGAACAGGACGACGAACGCGCCGCAGCGGAACGCGCGGCGCAACGCGAAGCCGCGAAGAAGGCGGAAGACGCAGCGCGTCTGGCCGCGGAAAAGACGCGCGCCGAGCAGGAAGAAATCAGCAAGCGCCGTGCGAAGGCAGAAGCCGAAGCGCGTGCCATTCGCGAAATGATGAGCACGCCGCGCAAGGCGGCCCAGCCCAAGGCGCCTGAGCCTGCTGCTGCTCCGGCTGCGGCCGTCAAGCCCGCTGAAGCGCCTAAGGCTGCGGAAGCCAAGGGCACGTTGCACAAGCCGGCTCGTCCGGCAGGCGAAGCGCCGGCGCGTCCGGCTGCCAAGAAGCCGGTGGCGGCAACGCCGTCTGCGACTCCCGCACCGTCGGCTGGCGACAAGAAGAAGCCGGGCGCGGGCAAGGGCGGCTGGCAGGACGACGCAGCGAAGCGCCGCGGTATCAAGACGCGTGGCGATACGAGCGGCGGTGTCGATCGCGGCTGGCGCGGTGGCCCGAAGGGTCGCGGCAAGCATCAGGATCAGAACACCACGTTCCAGGCGCCAACCGAACCGATCGTGCGCGAAGTGCACGTGCCGGAAACGATTACGGTGGCCGATCTGGCGCACAAGATGGCCGTCAAGGCGTCCGAAGTCATCAAGTCGATGATGAAGCTCGGCCAGATGGTCACGATCAACCAGATGCTGGACCAGGAAACGGCGATGATCATCGTCGAAGAACTGGGCCATCATGCGGTTGCGGCCAAGCTGGACGATCCGGAAGCGATGCTGGTCGAAGGCGAGGTCAGCTCCGATGCAGAATCGCTGCCGCGTCCGCCGGTCGTCACGGTCATGGGTCACGTCGACCACGGCAAGACGTCGCTGCTCGACTACATCCGCCGCGCCAAGGTGGCAGCGGGTGAAGCGGGCGGGATTACACAGCATATTGGCGCGTACCACGTGGAAACGCCGCGCGGCGTGATCACGTTCCTCGACACGCCGGGTCACGAGGCCTTCACGGCCATGCGTGCTCGCGGTGCGAAGGCAACGGACATTGTGATTCTGGTGGTTGCAGCCGACGACGGCGTGATGCCGCAGACGAAGGAAGCGATTGCCCACGCGAAGGCAGGCGGCGTGCCGCTCGTCGTCGCGATCAACAAGATCGACAAGCCGGATGCGAATCCGGAGCGCGTGAAGCAGGAACTCGTCGCGGAAGGCGTCGTGCCGGAAGAATACGGTGGCGATTCGCCGTTCGTGTCGGTGTCGGCCAAGACCGGCGCAGGCATCGACGACCTGCTCGAAAACGTGCTGCTGCAGGCCGAAGTGCTGGAATTGAAGGCACCGGTCGAAGCGCCGGCCAAGGGTCTGGTCATCGAAGCGAAGCTCGATAAGGGTAAGGGTCCGGTTGCAACGATCCTGGTTCAGTCGGGTACGTTGAACCGTGGTGACGTCGTGCTGGCAGGCAGCGCCTATGGCCGCGTGCGCGCCATGCTCGACGAGACCGGCAAGCCGACCAAGTCGGCTGGTCCGTCGATCCCGGTTGAGATTCAAGGTTTGTCGGAAGTGCCGCAGGCTGGCGAAGAAGTCATCGTCATGCCGGACGACCGCAAGGCGCGTGAAGTCGCACTGTTCCGTCAAGGCAAGTTCCGCGACGTCAAGCTGGCCAAGCAACAGGCCGCGAAGCTCGAGAACATGCTGGAACAGATGGGCGAAGGCGAAGTGCAGTACCTGCCGCTTATCGTCAAGGCCGACGTGCAGGGTTCGCAGGAAGCGCTGGTGCAATCGCTGCAAAAGCTCTCTACCGACGAAGTGCGCGTGCAGATCGTGCACGGCGCGGTGGGCGGCATCAGCGAAAACGACGTCAACCTGGCAACGGCTTCGAAGGCGGTCATCATCGGCTTCAACACCCGTGCGGATGCACAGGCGCGCAAGCTGGCGGAGTCCAACGGTATCGACATTCGCTACTACAACATCATCTATGACGCTGTGGATGAAGTGAAGGCTGCGATGTCGGGCATGCTGGCACCGGAGAAGCGCGAAGTCGTCACCGGTATGGTCGAAGTTCGTCAGGTCTTCAAGGTGCCGAAGGTCGGCGCGGTGGCCGGTTGTATGGTCACGGACGGCTTCGTCAAGCGCTCGTCGTCGGTGCGCGTGCTGCGCAACAACGTCGTGATTCATACGGGCGAGCTCGATTCGCTCAAGCGCTTCAAGGACGACGTCAAGGAAGTGCGTCAGGGCTTCGAGTGCGGTATGTCGATCAAGAACTTCAACGACATTATCGAAGGCGACCAGTTCGAAGTCTTCGAAGTCACTGAAGTCGCGCGTTCGCTGTAATTCAGGCGCAACGCTGAAGGGGCGGGGCGGGCGCTTGCGCCCCTCCGCCCCTTGTTTTTGTGCGCGTGCATTTTGTGCTCGCGTGCGTTCGCGGCCCCGCCAGGGAGACGCGAACCCCATTGCTATCCGCCAGAGCGGATCACGGATTCACCATGCCTAAGAAACGTACTTCTCCCAATCGCAACGTGCAGATCGCCGATCAGATCCAGCGCGACCTGTCCGAGCTGCTGCGCGAGATCAAAGACCCGCGCATCGGTATGGTCACGATTCAGAGCGTCGAACTGACGCCGGACTACGCGCACGCGAAGGTCTACTTCACGACGCTGACCGGCGACCCGCAACAGACGCTGCAAGGCCTGATTCATGCGGCTGGCCATCTGCACAATCAGTTGTTCAAGCGCCTGCATATCCACACGGTGCCGACGCTGCATTTCCACTACGACAAAACCATCGAACGTGCTGTGGAAATGTCGCGTCTGATCGACGAGGCGAACGCTAGCCGCGCGAAAGACGAGTGATTGCGCGCGGTGTTGCAGATTCCTCGATGCTCACCGTTGACTGCATGTTGCCCATGCTGACTTCCCGTTCGTCCTCATCGTTTTGATATGACCGCACCTCAACGGCCCCGTGTGCCGCGTCGCGCGCTCGATGGTGTGCTATTGCTCGACAAGCCCATTGGCCTGTCGAGCAACGACGCGCTGATCCGGGTGAAGCGCCTTTACCTGGCGAAGAAGGCTGGCCATACCGGCACGCTCGATCCCCTCGCCACCGGTTTGCTGCCGCTGTGTTTCGGCGAGGCGACCAAGTTCTCGCAGGATCTGCTCGAAGCCGACAAGACCTACGAGGCCACCATGCGCCTCGGTATCCGCACGGCTACCGGCGACGCGGAAGGCGAGGCGATCGAAACGCGCGAAGTGGCCTGTGATCAGCCGGCGGTCGTTGCTGCGATGGAGCGCTTTCGCGGCGACATCGTGCAGGTGCCGCCCATGTATTCGGCGCTCAAGCGCGACGGCAAACCGCTGTACGAATACGCACGGGCGGGTCAGGTGGTGGAGCGGCAAGGGCGTCCGGTGATGATTCATGCGCTTGAGATGCTGGCTTGCTCGCTGCCTGATGTGACGTTCCGCGTGACTTGCAGCAAGGGAACGTACGTGCGCACGCTGGCCGAGGATATCGGCGAGGCGCTTGGCTGTGGCGCGCATCTGGTTGCATTGCGGCGCACGGGCGTCGGCGCGTTGACGCTGGAACATTCGGTGACGCTCGATGCGTTGTCCGACGCGGCCGAAGCCGAGCGCGATAAGTGGCTGCAGCCGGTCGACGCTCTGCTTTCGACTTTCCCGGCAGTGCAGCTCGATGAAGAAGGCGCACGCCGCTTTCTGCACGGTCAGCGCCTGCGTCTGGCCGATCTCACGTTGACCAAAGAGGCGGCTGCTGCGGAGCGTGTGCGCGTCTACGCTGCGGAAAGCAAGCTGCTTGGCGTCGCGAAGCTAGGCGAGGGCGTGCTGGCGCCGGAGCGACTCGTGGTGAACGCGGCAAGCTAAGGCGCGATTCGCAAAAAACAAAAAAGGCGGCCCCGTCATTGCGGTACCGCCTTTTTCATTGCTGCGCTTGCTTCGAAGACGTTGAGTCAATCACGCTGAGCCAAACCTGCTCAAGTCCCGCCTTCGAAGCCACATCAACCGTCAATGCGCCGCTGCCGCCGCTGCACCGGCATCGCCACCTGCTCGCTCAGGCTTCGTGATCCAGATCAGCGCAATCAGCGCGACGAAGATCCCTGCCGAGACGTAGAACAGATCGTTCACCCCCAACTGCGCCGCCTGCTGCGTCACCATATTGTTGAAGAGACCGTACGCCTGCGGCTGACTGAAGCCGGCCGCACCCATCTGACGTATCGACTGATCGAACACCGGGTTATACAGGTTGGCCTGGGCACTCAGGCGTGCGTGATGCAGGATCGTGCGGTGATCCCAGGCAGTCTGGAAAATCGACGTGCCGATACCGCCGCACATGATCCGCACGAAGTTCGACAATCCCGATGCCGCCGGAATCCGGTTGCCTGGCAGACCTGACAACGTGATCGACACCAGCGGAATAAAGAACCCCGCCATGCCGATGCCCTGAATCAGCGTGGGAACCAGCAGCGAAAACGTGTCGACGCCGGTGGTATAGCGCGAACGCATCCAGAAACACAGCGCGAACACCAGGAACGACGCCGTGGCGATGTAGCGCGGATCGGTACGCGGCAAAATCTTGCCGGTGATGGGCGAGAGCAGCACCGCGAAGAAGCCGACCGGCGCCATAACGAGACCGGCGTTGGTGGCGGTGTAGCCCAGATCGGTTTGCAACCACAGCGGCAACAACACGAGGTTGCCGAAGTAGAGCCCATAGCCGATCGATAGCGCCACCGTGCCGCCGGTGAAATTGCGCTTGCTGAACAGCGACAGGTCGACCACAGGATGTTCCGCCGTCAGTTCCCAGACAATGAAGAACGCGAGCGCGATCACCGCGGTCAGCGCTAGCACCACGACCGTGGTGGAGGCGAACCAGTCGAGGTCTTTACCCTTGTCGAGCATCACCTGCAGCGAGCCGACCCAGATGATCAGCAAGGCGAGTCCCACGCCGTCGATCGGCGCCTTACGGATTGCCGAATCGCGATTGCGGAAGATCGTCCACGTGGCGATGGCGGCAATTGTGCCGACCGGAATGTTGACGTAGAAGATCCACGGCCATGAGATGTTGTCCGAGATCCAGCCGCCCAGAATCGGGCCGGCCACCGGTGCAATCAGTGTGGTCATGGCCCACATGGAAAGCGCCATGGGCGCCTTCGCGCGTGGATAGCTGGCCAGCAAAAGTGTTTGAGACAGCGGAATCATCGGCCCGGCGACCGCGCCTTGCAGCACGCGCGAGGCGAGCAGGAAGGGCAGCGTCGGCGCAAGACCGCACATCCACGATGAGATCACGAACAGGATGATCGACGCCATGAACAGGCGCACCTGGCCGATGCGCTCGGTGAGCCAGCCGGTCAAGGGCACGGAGATCGCGTTCGCCACCGCGAACGACGTGATCACCCACGTGCCTTGATCGGACGAGACGCCGAGATCCCCGGAGATGGACGGGATCGACACGTTTGCAATCGAGGTGTCGAGCACGTTCATGAAGACGGCGAGCGACACCGCGATGGTGCCGATCACCAACTGCGCCCCCTCTAACGGCGGATGAGGAATGGGCGCTTGAGACTGAGCCATGTATCAGAAACCTTGTTTTAATGTGGCGCAGCGTTACATTGCCTTGGCGGGTGCATTGGTATCGCGGGCAGCCGACTTCTGTCCACCGCCGCCTTGACCCGCGTTTTCAGCAATGATGCGGGCGATTTCGGCGTCGGCCTGATCGCCGTACTTGTCGAACACGTTGGTCTGATAGATCGTGTTCGGTGCTTCGCCCAGCTGACCGCCGTTTTCGTCCTTGATGCTGACGTCGGCGTCCATCGACAGGCCGATACGCAGCGGATGCTTTTCGAGTTCCTGCGGGTCGAGCGCGATCCGCACCGGCAGACGCTGCACCACCTTGATCCAGTTACCCGTGGCGTTCTGTGCCGGCAGCAGCGAGAACGCCGAGCCCGTGCCAGCCGAGAAGCCGACCACCTTGCCGTGGAACACCACCGACGAGCCATACACGTCGGCCGTCAGTTCGACCGGCTGGCCGATGCGCATATGCTTCAGCTGAACTTCCTTGAAGTTCGCGTCGACCCACACGCCGTTCAGCGGCACGATCGCCATCAGCGGATTGCCCGGCGAGACGCGCTGGCCGACCTGCACCGAGCGCTTCGCAACGTAACCGGTGACCGGCGCCGGCAGCGTGTTGCGGGCGCTCGCCAGATAGGCGTCGCGCACCTTGGCAGCTGCGGCTTCCACGTTCGGGTGGTCGGCAATCGTCGTGTTGGCGGTCAGCGCGCGGTTCGATGCGAGCTGTTGCTTCGCGGCGTCGAGTGCGGCCTGGGCGCTCTTCACGGCATCACGGGCGTGCGAGATTTCTTCCTGCGACACGGCGCCGGTCTGGGCGACCAGCATGCGGCGGCGCAGGTCGTCCTGGGCGCGTGAGAGATCCGCTTCACGGACTTCCACCTGGGCCTGGTACTGGTTGTCGTCGGCGAACAGGCCGCGCACCTGGCGTACCACCTGGCCGAGATTGGCCTCGGACTGTTCCAGCGCGACGCGTGCATCCGCCGGGTCCAGCACGACGACCGGGTCGCCGGCCTTGACTGTCTGCGTATCGTCGGCGTTCACCGCGATGACCGTACCGGTCACTTGCGGCGTGATCTGCACGACGTTGCCGTTCACATACGCGTCGTCAGTCGACTCGTGGAAGCGCGCGACGAGGAAGTAGTAAAACCCGTAGGCGATCGCGGCAATCAGGATCACGATGACGAGCAACGCCATCATGCGCTTGCGTTTGCTGTTGTTCGCCGGTTGTGCGTTGGCAGCAGGTTGCTGGGGGGTGCTCATTGATATGCTCCGTATTCTCTCAATCTGCGTCGTTTATTCGGGTGGGCATTCGGATTCAGTTCGCTGCCGGTGCTGCTGTTTGTGCCGTGCTGGTCGCTTGAGCAGTTGGCGTGGCCGGTGTCGTCTGCGCTGCCGGAGCCGCTTGTGCCGCGGGTGAGGCGGACGCGCCGTCCGGTGCATCGGCCGGTACCACGAGACCAGTCTGGGTCGCGTCGAAACCGCCGCCGAGCGCCTTGATGAGACCGATCTGCATGTCGCGGCGGCGCATCTTCAGATTCGTCACCGTCTGTTCGGCGGCGAGGCGGTTCTGGTCGGCGGTCAGCACCTGCAGTTGTTCCGACAGACCCGCCTTGTAGCGGATCACGGCCAGCTGGTATGCCTTGGTCGAGGCGTCGAGCGCGCGCTGTGCGTCACCCGATTGCTGATCGATCGAACGGATCGTTGTGATCTGTGTGGCGACATCCGACAGCGCGCTGATCAGCGTCTGGTTGTAGTTGGCGACGTCCAGGTCGAAGTCGGCGTAGCGGCCTTTCAACTGCGAGCGCAAGGCGCCGGCGTCGAAGATCGGCAGGTGGATGGCCGGCCCGAACTGCATGTTGCGGCTCGACGAGGTCAGGAATTTGCCCCATCCGAACGCATCGAAGCCCGCAGCGGCGGACAGATTGATGTCCGGGAAGAACTCTGCTTTCGCTTCCTTCACGTCGTGCATCTCGGCTTCGACCTGCCAGCGTGCGGCGACGATATCGGGGCGGCGCGAGACCAGATCGGCAGGCACGTTATCCGGCAGGATGACGGGGTCGCCCACCGTCAGGACCGGCTTGGCGATCTGCAAGCCGCGATCCGGTCCCTTGCCAAGCAGCGCACCCAGCTGATAGCGCACGTTGGCGATCTGGCCATCGAGATCGCTCAGGTTGGTCTGGCTCGTCGCGATGTTGCCGTTGGCGGTCTGCTGCTCGACGTTGGTGTCGAGACCAGCGACAACGCGGCCATGGGTGATGCGGCCAATGTCCTGACGATTGGCGATTTCGCGCGCAGCGATATCGCGCAGCGCGTACAGCTGGGCAAGCTGGTTATACGTACTCGCCACCGACGCGGCGAGCGTCACACGCGCCTGCTGCACGTCGGCTTCCGCCGCTTTCTCCTGCGAGACCGCCTGGCCAAGGCGCTGACGGTTCTTGCCCCACAGGTCCAGATCCCAGGAGGCGCTCGCCAGCACGTTGTTTTCGCTGTACCAGGTGCCACCGTAGGGCGGCGGGTAGATCGAGTTTTGCGAGAAAATCTCGCGGTTCCACGAATAGCTGCCGTTGACCTTTGGGTACAGCGCCGAGCGCGTGGATTCGATATAGGACGAAGCCTTTGCGAGCCGCGCCTGAGCCTGGGCGATCGACGGACTGCCTTCGAGCGCTTCTGCGATCAACTGTGGCAGTTGCGGGTCGCCGAACTGATTGGCCCAGTCGAGCGACGGCCACTGGCCGCCCTGCGCCGGCAGGCTCTGGCTCGATTCGTACTGCGTCGCCGGCGCGATCTGCTTGTCGCTCTTGATACCGCTGTAGTTCGCGCACCCCGCGAGGGCCAGCGCCGTCACCGCAGCGGCGACAGCGGCCCGGCACGAGACGGCGGGCGCGGACAGGGAAAGGGATTTCATCGCTGCACTCATGGTCAGTGAATTGTAATGATGGACAGTGCAACCAGCTTATGACGATTTGACGTCAGAATTGCTTGCTACGTCACGGGTTATGCCCGTTAGATCACAACCGCTATTGATCAGCACGCGGCGCAGCATGCTCTTCAGGAAACCGACTTCCTCGGCTGTAAAGCCCGCCAGAAAGCCATCCACGACGCTGTTGAAAATCGCCGGCATGCGGGCGGCCACGCTTTGGCCTTCCGGTGTTAGCGCGAGCCGCACGACGCGCCGGTCTTCACTGCTGCGAACCCGGGTGAGCAGGTCGCGTTTTTCGAGCCGGTCGACCAGACGCGTGACTGCGCTTGCATCGATGCCGTATTCGCGGGCCAGTTCCGCCGCCAGCAGACACTTGCCGCTGGCCACCATGAACAGGATGCTGCCTTGCTGGCTGGTGATGCCGAGTTCGGCCATGGTGCGCTGCGTGATCTCGTTCGACATGGTCGATCTCACGCGGGAAATCAGGTAGCCGACGCTTTCGCCGAGCTGATAGGAACTGATTTCCGGCGGCGGCGTGGGGATCTGATCGGTCATGATTCTCATGCGACTGCAATGGTTGACTATGCAGGATTATAAATTGTCGTTAATTGACTCGGCAAGCGTTATTACAGCTTAGGCAACGATCTCTGGCGTCTCAAGCGCTTAAAAGATCGGCGGTAATGGAGGACAATCCTGCGCGCGAGGGCCATCGATTAAGGCGTTGTGGCTGCGCGATTCGCGAAATGCGATGTAAGGAAATATGAGGCCGGCCGTCGGCAGCATGGAAGTCGTACGGCCCATGCGCGCGTTGCAACTAAGGGAATACCAGAAAACCTTAACTTGCGCGTGCTATAATTTTGGGTTCCCAAAAGTGCGCTTTGGGCTTTGTTGGCTTTGTACACAATGCTGCTGCTGGCGCACTCAACTGTCCCCAGGTTCCTATGACCCGCGCCCTACGCAACATCGCCATTATTGCCCACGTCGACCACGGCAAGACTACGCTCGTCGACCAGCTCCTCCGTCAGACCGCCACTTTCCGCGACAACCAGCAGATGGTCGAGCGTGTGATGGACTCGAACGACATCGAAAAGGAACGTGGCATCACGATCCTGTCGAAGAACTGCGCGGTCGAGTACGAAGGCACCCACATCAACATCGTCGACACGCCGGGCCACGCCGACTTCGGCGGTGAAGTGGAGCGCGTGCTGTCGATGGTCGACTCGGTGCTGCTGCTGGTCGATGCCGTGGAAGGTCCGATGCCGCAAACGCGCTTCGTCACGAAGAAGGCGCTGGCGCTCGGCCTCAAGCCGATCGTGGTGGTCAACAAGGTTGACCGTCCGGGCGCGCGGATCGACTGGGTGATCAACCAGACGTTCGATCTGTTCGACAAGCTTGGCGCAACAGATGAACAGCTCGATTTCCCGATCGTCTATGCGTCGGGTCTCAATGGTTATGCCGGTTTGACCCCGGACGTGCGTTCGGGCGACATGCGCCCGCTGTTCGACGCCGTGCTGGAACACGTTCCGGTTCGCCCGGCCGATCCGGAAGGTCCGCTGCAACTGCAGATCACGTCGCTCGACTATTCGTCGTACGTGGGCCGTATCGGTGTGGGCCGCATCACGCGTGGCCGTATCAAGCCGGGTATGCAGGTTACCGTGCGCTCGGGTCCGGACGGCGCGATCCTGAACCGCAAGATCAACCAGGTGCTGTCGTTCAAGGGTCTTGAGCGCGTGCAGGTGGAGTCGGCTGAAGCCGGCGACATCGTGCTGATCAACGGTATCGAAGAAATCGGCATTGGCGTGACCATCTGCTCGCCGGAACAACCGGAAGCGCTGCCGATGATCACGGTCGACGAGCCGACGCTGACGATGAACTTCCTCGTCAATTCGTCGCCGCTGGCTGGCCGCGAAGGAAAGTTTGTGACGAGCCGTCAGATTCGCGATCGTCTGTTCAAGGAACTGAACCACAACGTGGCGTTGCGTGTGAATGAAACCGGCGACGAAACCACGTTTGAGGTGATGGGCCGGGGCGAACTGCACTTGACCATTCTCGTGGAAAACATGCGTCGTGAAGGTTACGAACTCGCCGTGTCGCGTCCGCGCGTGGTGATGACGGAAGTGGACGGCGTGAAGCACGAGCCGTACGAAAACCTGACCGTCGACATGGAAGATGCCCACCAGGGTGGCGTGATGGAAGAACTGGGCCGCCGCAAGGGCGAAATGCTCGACATGGCGTCGGACGGCCGTGGCCGTACGCGTCTCGAGTACCGTATTTCGGCGCGTGGTCTGATCGGCTTCCAGGGCGAATTCCTGACGCTCACGCGCGGCACGGGCCTGATGAGCCATACGTTCGATTCGTATCAGCCGGTCAAGGAAGGCGGCGTCGGCGAGCGTCGCAATGGCGTGCTGATTTCGCAGGACGACGGTGCTGCGGTTGCTTATGCACTGTGGAAGCTGCAGGATCGCGGCCGCATGTTCGTGTCGCCGGGTGAGCCGCTGTATGAAGGCATGATCATCGGCATTCACAGCCGCGACAACGACCTGGTCGTCAACCCGATCAAGGGCAAGCAGTTGACCAACGTGCGTTCGTCGGGCACCGACGAAGCCGTGCGCCTCGTGCCGCCGATCCAGATGTCGCTGGAATACGCGGTGGAATTCATCGACGACGACGAGCTGGTCGAAGTCACGCCGCAATCCATTCGTCTGCGCAAGCGTTACCTGAAGGAACACGAGCGCCGCAGCGCCAGCCGTAAGGGCGCAGTGGACTAAAGCAGCAGGGCCGAGGGCCTGTGTTGGCCCGGCAATAGCGGGTCAATGCCGGCTAATGCCGGCCAATAGCAGATCAATAGTCGGTCAATTGATGCAATGCAAAAGCCACCCTCGGGTGGCTTTTGCCGTTTATGGCGCGATCAAGTGTTGTTTGTCGTTACGGTAAATTGCAGGACACTGTTGTGTATCCCGAAAATGTCCGCAAAAGCCCGTCAGGAAAGGGTTCTGCGCCAGTGCGTCTGCTATCTGCAGTATCTGTTATGTGATATGCTTCCGCGGATGCAAGTTAAGGTCCTTCCAAGCAAGACTTGATTCGCGCAATCCGCCAAACGGTCAGGCCGTGTCGCGGAAGGTTTCGGTAACCCGCTATTTCTCGAGAAACTCGAAGAAAGGTGAGCGTAAAAATGATGAAGCAATTCCAGTCGAACTCCTATCTGTTCGGCGGCAATGCTCCGTACGTAGAAGAAATGTACGAAGCGTATCTCGATAATCCGGCGTCAGTGCCCGAGAACTGGCGTGTGTATTTCGACGCGTTGCAGAACGTTCCTGCATCGGATGGCAGCAATGCCAACGACGTGGCCCATGGCCCGATCGTCGAATCATTTGCACAACGGGCCAAGGCGAACGCCTTCATCCCGCGCACCGCAACTGGCGGCGAAGACCTCGCTACCGCGCGCAAGCAAGTCTACGTGCAGTCCCTTATCGGCGCGTACCGCTTCCTCGGCACGCAATGGGCCAACCTCGACCCGCTGAAGCGCCGCGAACGTCCCGCGATCCCCGAACTTGAACCCGCGTTCTACGACTTCACTGAAGCCGACATGGACCAGGAGTTCAGCGCAACTAACCTGTACTTCGGGTTTGAACGCGCATCGCTGCGTGAGATCGTCAAGGCACTGCGCGACACGTACTGCGGCACGATCGGCGCCGAGTACATGTACCTCAGCGATCCGGAACAGAAGCGCTGGTGGAAAGAAAAGCTCGAATCGATCCGTTCGACGCCGAACTTCTCCAACGAGAAGAAGAAACACATTCTGAATCGCTTGACCGCCTCTGAAGGGCTCGAGCGCTTCCTGCACACCAAGTACGTCGGCCAGAAGCGTTTCTCGCTCGAAGGCGGCGAAAGCTTTATCGCCTCGATGGACGAAGTCGTGCGTCACGGCGGTGCCCGCGGCGTGCAGGAAATCGTCATCGGCATGGCCCACCGCGGCCGTCTGAACGTGCTGGTCAATACGCTCGGCAAGATGCCGGCTGACCTGTTTGCCGAGTTCGAAGGCAAGCACGTCGACGATCTGCCGGCTGGCGACGTCAAGTACCACAAGGGCTTCTCGTCGGACGTTTCGACCGAAGGCGGCCCGGTTCACCTCTCGCTCGCGTTCAACCCGTCGCACCTTGAAATCGTCAACCCGGTGGTCGAAGGCTCGGCCAAGGCACGGATGGACCGTCGCGGCGACGACAGCGGCCTGCAAGTGCTGCCGGTGCAGATTCACGGCGACGCGGCTTTCGCAGGTCAGGGCGTCGTGATGGAAACGCTGAACCTCGCGCAAACGCGTGGTTACGGCACGCACGGCACGCTGCACATCGTCATCAACAACCAGATCGGCTTCACCACGTCGGATCCGCGCGACTCGCGCTCGACGCTGTACTGCTCGGACGTCGTCAAGATGATCGAAGCACCGGTGCTGCACGTGAACGGTGACGATCCCGAAGCGGTGGTGCTGGCTACGCAGATCGCCATCGACTTCCGGATGCAGTTCCATAAAGACGTCGTGGTCGACATCGTCTGCTTCCGCAAGCTGGGCCACAACGAGCAGGACACGCCGGCTGTCACCCAGCCGCTGATGTACAAGACGATTGCGAAGCACCCGGGCACGCGCGCGCTGTACGCCGAAAAGCTCGTGCAACAAGGCGTGATCACCGCGGAAGAAGCCGACGAATTCGTCAAGGCCTACCGCAAGGCGATGGACGAAGGTCATCACACGGTCGACCCGGTGCTCTCGAATTACAAGAGCAAGTACGCGGTGGACTGGGTGCCGTTCCTGAATCGCAAGTGGACCGACGCAGCGGATACCGCAGTGCCGCTGGCTGAACTGAAGCGCCTCGCTGAGCGCATCACCACGGTGCCGGAAAACTTCAAGGTTCACCCGCTCGTCGAACGCGTCATCAACGACCGTCGCGCGATGGGCCGTGGCGAAGCGAAGCTCGACTGGGGCATGGGCGAACATCTGGCCTTCGCGTCGCTGGTCGCATCGGGCTACGCTGTGCGTCTGACCGGTCAGGACTCGGGCCGCGGCACGTTCACGCACCGTCATGCGGTGCTGCACGATCAGAATCGCGAACGCTGGAACGACGGCACGTACGTGCCGCTGCAGAACATCGCCGAAGGTCAGGCGAAGTTCACGGTGATCGACTCGGTGCTGTCGGAAGAAGCGGTACTCGGCTTCGAATACGGCTATTCGACCGCTGAACCGAACACGTTCGTCGCATGGGAAGCGCAGTTCGGCGACTTCGTGAACGGCGCGCAAGTCGTGATCGACCAGTTCATCTCGTCGGGCGAAGTGAAGTGGGGCCGTGTTTCCGGTCTCACGATGCTGCTGCCGCACGGCTACGAAGGCCAGGGTCCGGAGCACTCGTCGACCCGTATCGAACGTTTCCTGCAACTGTGCGCAGACCACAACATGCAGGTCGTTCAGCCGACCACGCCGGCGCAGATTTTCCACCTGCTGCGCCGTCAGATGATCCGCCTGTTCCGCAAGCCGCTGATCGTCGCTACGCCGAAGTCGCTGCTGCGTCACAAGGAAGCCGTGTCGGATCTGTCCGAACTGGCGAAGGGTGCGTTCCAGCCGATCCTCGGCGAAATCGACGAAGCCATCGAAGCGAAGAAGGTCAAGCGCGTCGTGGTCTGCTCGGGCCGCGTGTACTACGACCTGCTCGCTCATCGCCGCGAAGCGAAGGCGAACGACGTCGCGATCATCCGTATCGAACAGCTCTATCCGTTCGCGCACAAGCAGTTCGAAGCGGAAATGAAGAAGTACGACAATGCGACCGAAGTGGTCTGGGTGCAGGACGAGCCGCAGAATCAAGGCCCGTGGTTCTACATCGAGCATCACCTGAAGGAAGGCATGAAGGACGGACAGAAGCTGGCGTACAGCGGCCGTCCGGCTTCGGCATCGCCTGCAGTTGGGTACTACGCGAAGCATTACGAGCAGCAGAAGGCGCTGGTCGAAGGTGCATTCGGCCGTCTGAAGAGCGCGTCGATCGCTAAATAACTTATTGAACCGAACCGGGGAAGCGCAGTGCGCTTTCCCGCGCCGCATCTGACGGCTGATACGCCGCAGAACAGGGTTCGCAGACGGTTCGTTGTCACCAGATACGTATTCAGGAAAATCATAATGGCTATTGTAGAAGTCAAAGTTCCCCAGCTTTCGGAGTCGGTTTCGGAAGCCACCATGCTGCAGTGGAAGAAGAAACCCGGCGAGGCTGTCGCGCAAGACGAGATCCTCATCGAAATCGAGACCGACAAGGTCGTGCTGGAAGTGCCGGCCCCCTCGGCTGGCGTGCTCGCACAGGTCATCGCCAACGACGGCGATACCGTCACCGCTGATCAGGTGATCGCGAAGATCGACACGGAAGGCAAGGCTGGCGCCGCTGCCGTCGAAGCCGAAGTGAAGCCGGCTCCGCAAGCCGCACCGGCTCCCGCCGCAGCGCCTGCTCCGGCCGCTCAAGCTGCATCCGCAACGGGTGCAAACACCGCAGCATCGCCGGCCGCCGGCAAGCTGATGGCCGAGAAGGGTCTGGGCGCAGGCGACGTGTCGGGCACGGGCCGCGACGGCCGCATCACCAAGGGTGATGTCCTGACCGCTGGCGCTCCGGCTGCCAAGGCCGCCCCGGCACCGGCTCCGGCCGCTGCACCGAAGGCTGCCAAGCCGTCGCTGCCGGACGTGAAGGCTCCGGCCTCCGCCGAAGCATGGCTCAAGGATCGCCCGGAACAGCGCGTGCCGATGTCGCGTCTGCGTGCGCGTATCGCCGAGCGTCTGCTCGAGTCGCAGCAAACCAACGCCATCCTCACGACGTTCAACGAAGTGAACATGGCGCCGGTGATGGACCTGCGCAACAAGTACAAGGATCGCTTCGAGAAGGAACATGGCGTGAAGCTCGGCTTCATGTCGTTCTTCGTGAAGGCGGCGGTTCACGCGCTGAAGAAGTTCCCGCTGGTGAACGCGTCGATCGACGGTAACGACATCGTCTATCACGGCTACTTCGACATCGGTATCGCGGTCGGTTCGCCGCGCGGCTTGGTGGTGCCGATCCTGCGCAACGCAGATCAGCTGAGCCTCGCTGACATCGAAAAGAAGATTGCGGAATTCGGCCAGAAGGCGAAGGACGGCAAGCTGTCGATCGAAGAAATGACCGGTGGTACGTTCTCGATCTCGAACGGCGGTGTGTTCGGCTCGATGCTCTCGACGCCGATTATCAATCCGCCGCAGTCAGCAATTCTGGGCGTGCACGCCACCAAGGAACGCGCTGTGGTCGAAAACGGCCAGATCGTGATCCGCCCGATGAACTACCTGGCGCTGTCGTACGACCACCGCATCATCGACGGCCGCGAAGCAGTGCTGTCGCTGGTCGCCATGAAGGATGCGCTGGAAGACCCGGCGCGCCTGCTGCTCGACCTGTAAGCAGCGCGACGGCATGGGCGCCGGCTTGTGATCGCACGAGTCGGCGCCATATAAGTAAAGCGCAAGCAGCACGTCTTTAGCATTCCGCAGTACTGGAACGCGCGCGCCTCGAAGCGTGGCAGCGTGTCGTCCCGTCATCAAAAGGATTGTCATGTCCAAAGAATTTGACGTCGTCGTGATCGGTGCCGGTCCCGGCGGCTATATCGCAGCTATCCGCGCTGCGCAGCTCGGCAAGAGCGTGGCCTGTATCGAGAAGTGGAAGAACCCGGCCGGCGCGCTGAAGCTCGGCGGCACGTGCCTGAACGTGGGTTGCATTCCGTCAAAGGCGCTGCTCGCGTCGTCGGAAGAGTTTGAAAACGCATCGCATCACCTCGCGGACCACGGTATCAGCGTGGAAAACGTCTCGGTCGATATCACGAAGATGCTGGCCCGCAAGGAAGGCATCGTCGAGAAGATGACCAAGGGCATCGAATTCCTGTTCCGCAAGAACAAGATCACCTGGCTGAAGGGCCATGGCAAGTTCACCGGCAAGACGGACGCTGGCGTGCAGATCGAAGTGAGCGGCGAAGGCGAGACGGAAACGGTCACGGCAAAGAACGTGATCATCGCTACGGGTTCGAAGGCGCGTCATCTGCCGAACATCCCGGTCGACAACAAGATCGTCGCCGACAATGAAGGCGCGTTGAGCTTCGACTCCGTGCCGAAGAAGCTGGCCGTAATCGGCGCCGGCGTGATCGGTCTGGAATTGGGTTCGGTGTGGCGTCGTCTGGGTTCTGACGTAACGGTGCTCGAAGCGCTGCCGGAATTCCTCGGCGCGGCTGACCAGGCACTCGCGAAGGAAGCGGCCAAGCAGTTCAAGAAGCAAGGTCTGGATATTCACGTGGGCGTGAAGGTCGGCGAAGTCACGACGACTGATAACAGCGTCACGCTGAACTACACGGACAAGGACGGCAACGCGCAGAAGCTGGAAGCGGACCGCCTGATCGTGTCGATCGGCCGCGTGCCGAACACCGACAACCTCGGTCTCGAAGCGATCGGCCTGAAGGCCAACGAACGTGGTTTCATCGACGTGGACGATCACTGCGCAACCGCAGTGCCGAACGTCTACGCGATCGGCGACGTGGTGCGTGGCCCGATGCTCGCGCACAAGGCTGAAGACGAAGGTGTGCTGGTGGCCGAGATTATCGACGGTCAGAAGCCGCATATCGACTACAACTGCATTCCGTGGGTGATCTACACCGAACCGGAAATCGCGTGGGTCGGCAAGACGGAACAGGCGCTGAAGGCGGAAGGCCGCGAGATCAAGACCGGCCAGTTCCCGTTCATGGCCAACGGCCGCGCGCTTGGCATCAACAAGGCGGATGGTTTCGTCAAGATGATCGCCGACGCGAAGACCGACGAACTGCTCGGCGTGCACATCATCTCGGCCAACGCATCGGACCTGATCGCGGAAGCCGTGGTGGCGATGGAATTCAAGGCGGCGTCGGAAGACATCGGCCGCATTTGCCATCCGCACCCGTCGTTGTCCGAAGTAATGCGCGAAGCGGCATTGGCCGTCGACAAGCGCGCGCTGAACATGTAATCACGCGCACGCCTGACTGATCGCAGCACCTTTGCATCACGACGAAGGCGGGCGGGTTCAATCCCTCCCGCCTTCTTTTTTGCAGCCAGAAAATGAACGTCACCGAATACTACGAAAAAGAACTGCAGACCCGGGGTTATCAATCGGACCCGGCGCAACGCGCGGCCGTGGACCGTCTGCAGCGGTGCTACGAAGAGTGGGTCGAGTACAAGTCACGCCGCTCGAACGCTTTCACGAAACTGCTGATTCACCCTGATCTGCCGCGCGGCGTCTATATGTGGGGCGGGGTGGGGCGCGGCAAGAGCTTCCTGATGGACAGCTTTTTTACGGTCGTGCCGGTGCAGCGCAAGACGCGTTTGCACTTTCACGAGTTCATGCGCGAAGTGCACCGTGAACTCGAGGAGCTGAAAGGCCAGGCCGATCCGCTCGACGAACTGGCGCGCCGCATCGGCAAGCGCTACCGCCTGATCTGTTTCGACGAATTCCACGTCTCCGACATCGCTGACGCGATGATCCTGTACCGTCTGCTCGACAAGCTGTTCGAGAACCGCGTGCAGTTCGTGATGACGTCCAACTACGACCCAGATCTGCTGTATCCGGACGGCTTGCATCGAGACCGCATGCTGCCCGCGATCGAACTGATTAAAGCCAAGCTCGATGTGATCAACGTCGACGCGGGCGTCGACTACCGGCAGCGTACCCTGGCCCAGGTCGAGGTGTATCACACGCCGCTAGGCGCGGCCTCGGACAAGGCGCTGCGCGACGCTTTCGCGCGTCTGGCCGCCGTGCCCGACGAAAGCCCGATTCTGCGCATCGAAAAGCGCGAGCTCAAAGCGTTGCGACGTGCAGATGGTGTGGTCTGGTTCGACTTTGCAACGCTCTGCGGCGGTCCGCGTTCACAGAACGACTATCTGGAACTGGCGAGCCGCTTTCACGCGGTAATCCTCTCGGGCGTACCGCAGATGAGCGCGCGCATGGCCTCGGAAGCGCGGCGCTTCACGTGGCTGATCGACGTGTTCTACGACCACAAGGTCAAGCTGCTGATGTCCGCCGCGGTAGCGCCCGAGCAGTTGTACACGGATGGCCCGATGGCTAACGAATTTGCCCGCACGGTCTCTCGTATCGTCGAGATGCAGTCGAAGGAATATCTCGATGCGCCGCGCCGGATTGTCGATACATCGCTGACCTGAGCGATACCTGAACACACCCCAGCGATTCTTAAGATTCGGCGCCGGTTCCTACAGACGCGCGCTGTATTTCCGATAGAGCGTGCTCTGCCGGCCGACTTCCCCGGCGGCCCCGAGTCGTATTTTCAAGATTCGGATTGGTCTTATATTCCGTCCAGAGGCGAGCGGATATCTTCTTAGTCATAGATTTTGACGAAGGAGAGATCCATGACACCCTACCGCGATATCAACGATGAAGAATGGCAACGTGTGACACCGTTGCTTCCCGAACTGCGCCCGCGCTCCGAACTGCGTGGCCGCCCGCTCGCCAACACGCGCTCCGTGCTGAATGGCGTGTTGTGGGTGATGTACAGCGGCGCCACCTGGTCCGCCATGCCGCGCAAATACCCGTCGTATCAAACGTGCCACCGCCGTTTTAAGGCCTGGCATGAATCAGGCGTCCTCAAGCGTGTGATGGACGAGTTGTTCGGCGAAGCGGCCGGTGAGTTGTGCAGCATGATGGAGACGCGGATGCGTATCCACGTGAGCCCCGAAGAAAAGGCTGCACGTGCCGAAGCGGTACCTATGGTGCCGGCACGCCCCGCGCTCTACGGTCAGGCAGGCTCTCAACCGGCGCTGCCTTCGGTATTCGGTATCGCAGGATCCTACAAGCGCGCTGCATGACGAGTCCAACCAATTGAATCTGCTTAATCAAAAAAACCGGCCGCACGAAAAGATCGTCGGCCGGTTTTTTCATTGGACTGCGAAGTTTGAGTGCATGGCGGTGTGGCGCGTTCGCTTGCCTCGCATGCAGTGATCTGATAAGCCTTATTGCTGGCGAATCCAGGTTTGCGATCGGCCCAGCAGCGACACCCCAATATATCCCCGCACCACCAGTTTCTGTCCACCGTCTTCCAGGTGCATCTTGCACTTGTAGACCTTGCCGTTTTCGGGGTCGAGAATCTGACCGCCATCCCAGCCGTCATCAACTTTCTTCATGTCGTGGATGATCGTCATGCCGAGAATCAACTGGTCTTTACGATCATCCGTGCACGCCGTGCAGCGGCGATCGGGCTGATCGTTCGGGCCGAGTCCCTTGATGACTTTGCCATCCAGCGCACCGTCGCTTTCCTGGGTGATCTGTACGAGCGCTTTAGGCTGGCCCGTGTGATCGTCGATGGTTTGCCACGTGCCGATCGGACTGTCGGCTTGCGCCATTGCGGTGACGGCGCTGGCGAGCAGCACACCGGCGAGGGCTGCGTGTCTGGCGGTGCGCGTCACGATGGTGCGAGTGCGTTGGGTGAATAGCGTCATTGTCTTCCTCCTTGATAAAAGTCGGCGCGATCGTGGTCGCGCGGCGTTATTGACAGGGCAGGCGGTAAGATGCCTGCTGATTGCTTCGGTCCTGGTCAGCGCAGAATACGTGAAAGTGCGCCCGCCGTTTGATAGTGGACCCTCTAATCAAAACGGCGGCTCAGGCCCGCCAAGTGCACCCGCTGCACCCTGAATCGCCGCATCGCTCAATTCAGCGAATACGAGAACGTGGCGTTGATACGCGGGCTGCGCGACGGGCTTTCCACTGGAGCATCGCCGAGCGCCTTGCCCACCGAGAGGTCGAGCGTGTAGTACTTTGAATCGGAGATGCGGAAGCCGAACGAGACCGACGAGAGCTTCGACGGCGACGGCGTGCCCGAATGCAGATACACACGCGCCATGTCGAACGATATATACGGCGTGAACGACTGCAGATAGGTGAAGCCTGGCGTGAAGCCACGATTGATCTCGACCGATGCTCCCCAGCCTGAATCTCCCGATGCTTCACCCGGCTCGTAGCCTTGCGCGAAATGCTGCGCGCCAAACGAGATCTGTTCCGACGTGGGCAGCGAGTCGGGACTGTACTGGCTTGTCATCGCCACCGCCGTACCGATCTTGAGCGGCCATTCATTGGTTTGCGAGAAGCTCGCGCCGAAGCGCGTAAAGGTCAGCGACACGGGATTGGTTTCCACCAGCCCCGGTATGTTCGAGTCACCAGCCTTCGAGGCGCCCAGGATGTTGAACGCCTGCCCGACATTGACGCTCGCCTTGCGCACCTGGCCTGTCGCCACGCTTGTGTAGTCGGCCTGCAACTGCAGTACGCGGATTTGCGAGCGCAGCCCGATCTGCGCGCCGTTGATCGTGTTGTGATAGTCGTCTTCGTCGTGCGACGCGTACGTCGATACGGTGCCCATCAAGCTCTGACTGTTGCTCAGCAGCAGCGGATACGAGAGCGAGCCGCCGATCTTGTCGTTGATCACGGTGCGCTGCACGTAGCCGGGCAGGCCGGGATTGTCCGTCGGATTGCCGCGGTAATGCGTTGCATCGATCTTCCCCGTCAGGCCGTCGCTGCCGATCGGCACCGCAAGATGAGCGGCGAGGTAAGTCACATTGTTGGGGCCTTTGGGCAGCAGCGCCGAGACGCTCAATTGCTCGCCAAGCGAGGTCAGGCCGTTCTCGGTCGCAGTCAGCAGCCCCTGCACGCCGGGTTGAGTGGTGGCGATCCCGGTACTGACGTTGACCGGGTGGTGTTCGACTTTCAGCTCGAGCGTGGTGGCGCCGTCGGTATTCTGCGGGGCCGGCACGTTGGCGGCGACCTTGATGCCCGGCAGCAGGCCCAGCACGTTGATGTAGCGCTCGAACGTGGCGTGCCGCAGAGGCCGGTCGGCGCGGATGTGTTCCGCGATCGCGCGGATCTTGTCTTCCTCGTTGCCGGGATTGCCGGTGATCTTCACCTCCGACACATAACCTTCCACGACCGTCACGCGCACCACGCCGTTTTCGAAAGTCTGCGCCGGCACGAAAGCGAACGACAACGCATAGCCGCGCGCCTGATACAGCTTGGTGACGCCGTCGGCAACCTGGATCAGATCGCCGATGGTGATGTCCTTGCCGACGAGCGGAGTGAAGCGTCGCGCGACTTCATCGAACGAAATCGATTTCACGCCTTCGACCTGAAACTTGGTGGGCGTCAGGTGGGTTGCGAGCAACGCCTGCAATTGCGGCGCCTGCTGTTGCACCTGCAACGTGACGTTGGGCCCTTTGTCGGGCGCGTTGATTTGCGGTATCGACTCCATCGGATTACCCCCCACGGGGTTGCTGCCGACTGCCGGGCGCGATTGCGCCTGCACCGCGCTCGCGGCCATGACCGCGAGCAGGAGTGTCCATCTGCTGTACCCGAGTTTCATCGGATCTTCCCTCGTATGTCTTTCTTATTGAGCGAACCCACTGCCTGGCCTGGCTGATCGTGGACGCCTGTGTGTTGCTTCGCGCATACTGCCATGCCTGCGCGTGTTATGCCACGTGCTCCGTGCGATGCGGAGCACGTGACTCATGCGAACTGCCTGTACGAAGTGCTATTTCCATTGCATGGTGCGACCGCGAGAGGCGGGCGTGTCATCGGTGCTGCGGACTACTTATGTTGCGCGGGGAGCAATCCGCTCAGCAGCGAAGTAGTGCCGCCCGTCGAGCTGCTCGCAGCGCCTGTCGCCGAACCGAGTGCGCCGGTTACTGTTGTGAGCAGGCCCGTGACCGGCGCCAACAGCGAGCCGGCCAGCGTCGTGCTGGTAGCGCTGGTGGCGGTCCCCAGCACACCGGTGACTGCTCCGAGCGGGTTGGAGCTGCTCGTTGCGCCGCCCAGTGCCGATGTGACCGAACCCAGCGGCAGATTGCCGAGCAAGCCGGTGACCGATGCCAGCGGCGTGCCGGCAGTCGCGCCTGAGAGCGCGGATAGCGGCGTGTTGCCGAGCAGCGACGTCACCGAGCTGAGCGGACTCGTGCCGAGCCCGAGGCTGGTCAGCGTCGCGTTCAACGGTCCGAGCAGACCGTTGGCGGCGGCGCCGGTCGGCGGCCCATTCGCCACGACCACCGTGGTGCTGCCGACGAGGCTCGTGATCAGACCGGGAATCGGCGCTGCGCCATTCGGGCCATTCGGATTGACAAGACCACCCGCATTGGTGACGGTATTGCCGAGCGAGCCGACCAGGTTACCCACGTCGGTGCCAAGCGGATTCTGTGTCGTCGAGGCGACCTTCGAACCGGCCGTGCCGAGCGCACCGCCAACTTGCGCCAGCACGCCCGACACCGGCGCGCCCAGACTGGTCGTCGTGCCTACTGTCTGCGTCAGGATGCCCGCGGTCTGCACGAGCGGCGTGATGGCGGTGCTGACCGGTTGCGTGATCTGTTGCACAGGTGCTGACGACAGCGTGTTGCCGAGCGTCGTGCCGCCTGCATTGAGCGCGTTGGCGACGGTGGTCAGCGTGCTGGCAAGTGGCGTCGTGACCGGCGCTAGCGGTGCGAGCGTGCCAGTACCGAGGCCGCCGACCGTCGTGCTCAAGCCCTGCACGACTCCGCTCGTCGAGGAGACCACCGACCCGAGTCCGGCGACCGTCGTGCCGACCGGATTCGCAATCGAGCCGGTCTGGCCGACGCCGGTGCTGACCGCGTTGGCAAGTGCCGTCAGCGGATTGCTCGCGGCCGACACGGTGTTGCCCAGGCCCTGCGTCACCTGCGAGCTCACACCGGGAATCGACTGCGACGAGATCGTATTGCCGAGGTCGTTGACGGTTTTGGCTGCGGTCGTCACGGTCCCTGCAGTGCCGGTCGAACCGGTCGTGGTCGTCGTGCCGCCGCCCGTGCTGGTGCTGCCGCCACCCGAACCGGTGGTTGTCGTCGTGCCGCCTGCGCCGCTACCGCCACCGTTGCTGGAGGTTGGCGGGGCGGTGACGTCGCTGCCGCCGCAAGCGGCGAGCAGGCATGCGACTGCGACTGCGGTGAGCGGTACGCGCAGCATCGACAACCTCACGCGGGCCGCATCGGAAACAAAAAAACGTGCTGTGGACATGGGGTGCTCCTCGATCTCTTTAGGGTCCTGCTGGATGGTCTCCGCGCGCCTGTGCAACTATTTCCGAGCGGCGCCGCTCAGCTCAGTCGAAGCAGGTGTCCGCGCTTTTGCGACCACCTGCGTACCGGGTTATCGATTACTTCTTGGTCACGCCGCCGAGCAGGCTGCCGACGAGCGACGTCACAGGCGACAGCAGGTTGCCCGTCGTGCCACTGCCGGTCGTCGAGCTCAGGCCGCCGATCGGGCTGTTCGATGCGGTGGTGGTAACGCTCTTGGTCGTGCTGTTGGCCGCCGTAGTGGCGGTCGTGGTGGCGGTGGTGAGCGTGCTGGTGACAGTCGTCAGCAGACCCGTGACCGGCGCAAGCGGGCTGCTGCTGCCGCCGGTCGCGCTGCTCAAGGAACCCGTGAGGCTCGAGACGAGCGTCGTGACAGGCGCGAGCGGGTTGCTGCCCGACGTGCCGCCTGCGGCGCCGGTGATGTTGCCAAGCAGGCCGGTGATGGGGGCAAGCGGACCGCTGCCGGTGGTGCCACCTGCGGCTGAACCCAGACCGCCGAGCAAGCCTGTCAACGGAGCGAGCGGACCGCTGCCGGTCGTGCCGCCGGCGGCCGAACCCAGCCCACCGAGCAAACCGGTGAGCGGTGCCAGCGGATTCGTGGTGCCGCCCGTCAACAGACCGCCTACCGAAGAGACCGTAGTGCCGGTGCTGGTCACGACGTTGCCGAGGCCCGTGGTGATCGGGTTACCGCCGGTCGCGGCGAGCAGCGTGCCGGCCTTGCCGAGCCCGCCACCGATCGTCGACAGCAGGCCATTGAGCGGCGCGCCGAGACCGGTTGCCGTGCCGACCGTTTGGGTTGTGGACGCAACCATTGTGGTGATCGGTGTGATTGCCGTGCTGAGCGTTTGCGTGACCTGCTCGACCGGACCCGTCGAGAGCGCCGTTGTCAGCGTGCTGCCGCCGTTGGTGACAGCGCCGCCGAGGGTATCGATCACACCGCCGAGCGGTGACGTAACGGCTGCGAGCGGAGCGAGCGGGCCGCTGCCCAGGCTCGTCACGAGATTGCCGGTGCTGGTGACCGCACCGCCGACATTGCCGACCACACCGCCCAGGCTCGACACGGTTGTGCCGACCGCGTTGCCGCCGGTGCCGAGTTGACCAAGACCCTCGGTGACACCATTGCCGAGTGTCGAGACGGCTGCACCCACGTTCTCGACGATGCCGCCGGCCGATTGCGTCGTTGACGAGCTGACGCCTGGGATCGATTGCGAACCGATCACCGAGCCGATGCCCGAGACCGTGGAGCCCACGCTGCTGACGACGTTGCCTGCGTTGCCGGCCACCGTCCCGAGTGCGTTCGCCTGTGCGGTCGTGGTGCTCGAGCCACTGCCCGTACCGGTCGTTCCTGTTCCCGTGCTCGCCGAGCCCGAACCGCCAGCTGCGCCTGTGTCCGAACCTGAACCGTTTGCCCCCGTTGAACCGCTGCCGCTGGTCGTCGACAGTGTGCCCCCGGCACTGCCGCTACCGCTGCTCCCCGTCCCCGTACTCAAGGTTCCCGAGCCCCCGCAGGCGCTCAATGACAGCATGGCTGCCACCGTTGCCGCGATTAATGTTGCCCGTACCGTGATGTTGTTCGTTTGAATGTTCATGTCGCCCTCGGATCGCATGTGTTGTTGGGTAGTGCTGCGTGCCTACCTCTGCAACAGCCGTGCCATTTCAACTGCATAATGCGTGGGGCCTTTTGTTTTAATCGCTGCGAGCAAGGCGCAGCGCGGGCTTGCTTGTGGTTGATGGAGTGTTTGTCGAATCGAAATGACGCGGGATGCGCGCTTTAGTAAATCGGTTTCGGAACTCGCGTAACGTAACGATCCGGATTCGACGTTACGGTGGGATGCGTAACGTGAGAGCAGTGACGTTGCTTGAAACGACCTGTTCAAACAGATATTTAGTGCAGCGAATCTAACCTATGGTTAGTCCTATGTGCTGCAACGCACGAAGTGCCGTTAATCTAGATGGACACCCGGCTTAAAACAAAATAGTACCAAGCGCGCAACGGACAATTGCTTTAATACGATTGGTACGCTATAAAAGCCAGGAGCATCGAAGTTTGACGAGGGAGGTGCGATATCGAACAGACGGCCAAACGAAACCTGATCCTTTGAAGCCGGCTGCGATGAAAATGGTGTGGCAGTGCAAAAGACCCGGTGTCGATGAACGAGAGAATCATCGGCCACGGCACTGACCGGACCTTCATCACGTGCAGCGTGAATACAAACGATATACTGAAGTTCCGAGGGCGAAAATGAAAAAGTTCACAACGAAATTCCTGAGAGAAAACAACGGGGTTACGGCGATTGAGTATGCACTCATCGCCGGATTGATCGCGGTTGTACTTGTCACCAGCTTGAACAGCGTCGAGAGCAAGTTAGCGACCGTGTTCGGTGACATTGTCGCGGCTCTCTAATTCGTAGGGGTCGGTGGCAGCAGTTCCTATAAGCGCGTGTCGGCTTGCGGGCCGGGTGACTTCGCGCGCTTCTTAAGAGCATTGCCAATTTGACAGATGCGGGTTGCGATTGCAGCCCGCATCGGCTTGTCACGCCCGTCGAGTCCCATATGAATCTGCTCAGCGATTTCTTGTTCGCCGTCTGGGGTGCAGTCGTTGCCGTATGCGATTGCCGCAGTCGCCGCGTCTCGAATGCGCTCGTCGTTGCCGGATTGGTAGCAGCATTGGCGTGCGCGGTGCTCGATCATGGTCCATTCAATATCTCGATTACCCAAGCGGCACTCGGTGCGCTCGTTGGCCTGTGCGCGCTGTTGCCCTTCTTCGCGCTGGGCGTGATGGGCGCTGCCGACGTAAAGGTTTTTGCGGTGCTCGGTGCCTGGTGTGGCATGCATGCGCTGCTTGGACTGTGGATCGCCGCGAGCTTGATGGCGGCTTGTCATGCGGTCTGGTTGCTGATCACTACCCGCACCGGGCTTGCCGCGATAGGCCGCGTGGGCGAGCCGACCTTCGAGTTGGGCGGCAAGCGTGCTACGCCATATGCGGCCTGCCTGACGGTGCCGGCCATCGCCTGGATGGGTTTGCAGGCGCTCGCTGTGAGCGTGAAATGAAAAGGATAACTGATAAACCGAATTCCCGCTCCGATGTGCGAAGGGCACAATTGCGCTCGCGCCGTGAAGGTGGTACCGCTGCGGTGGAGTTTGCGATGATTTTTCCGCTGTTCTTCGTGATTCTTTACGGCATCGTCACGTTCAGCCTGATCTTCGTCGCGCAGCAGAACCTGACCTTGGCGGCGGAAGAGGGCGCACGCGCCGCGCTGAACTACCAGACGGCCACCAGCACGGCCAACGCGCTTGCTGCGCGTACGGCCGCAGCATGCACCGCGGCAAGCAATATGGTCGCGTCATTGATCAGCAAGGCGAAGTGTGTGTCAAGCGGGACGACATGTAGTTATGACGCAACGATGGATTGTGTCAACGTGACGCTCACCTACGACTACGCAGACAATCCGCTCGTGCCAAATTTGCCGCTGACAGGCTTTGTGTTGCCTGCTTCATTGGTAAGCAGTGCGATGGTGCAACTCAACCCGGAAAACATACTGTGATGTACGCGTTCGCTCTTTCCTTTCCGGTCTCGTCTCGGCTGCCTGAGCTGCGCTCAGGCGGGTTCGAACCCGAACAATCAGGCGGCTCCTCATGCCGAATCTGACTCGAATCCTGGCAGGTGTCCTGATTGCGCTCGCACTGCTGCTCGGCATTTTTGCGTGGACCCTGTCACGCCGGCCTGTATCGCATCCGGTTGTGCAGACCGCACAAGCGACGTTCCCCGTCGTAGTGGCGACGCGTGTGCTGCCCGCTGGCAAGCCAATCACCGTCGATGCGTTGCGCGTCCAGTCGCTGCCGATCAATCCGAATGGAGCGTTCGTCGATCCGTCGATGCTGGCCGGACGTGTGCCGACGTCGGATATCGGTCCTGAGTCGCCGGTACTCGAAGCTCAGCTGTCGTCGGGACTTGCCGAGCGGATCGACCCGGGGCAGCGCGCGGTAGCGGTGCGCGTCGATGAAAGCAACGCAGTTGGCAACCGCCTGCGACCAGGCAATTTCGTCGACGTGTTCTTCACGCTGAAGCGTGACAGCAATGCGGGTAACGGCAATGGCAGTGGTGCTGAAATCGACCGGAGCCAGGCACGACTCCTGATGTCGAAGGTGCGTGTGCTCGCATTCGGCAACGCGACGCCGGGAGCCGACAACCCGGGCGACGCGAACGGCATGGTGCGCACAGCAGTACTTGCGGTACCGGTCGCCGATATCGACGAACTTTCGCTGGCCGAAACCTCCGGACGTCTCATCTTCGCACTACGCAATCCGAAGGATGACGAAGTAGTCGATCCGAATGCTTTTGCGCCGCCCACAGGTGTGGTGAAAATCTCCGCCAATGCGCCAGCCGGGGATGCGACACAGGATTCCACGCGCGCTGCAGCGGGCGTGGCGCTCGATGAATTGTCCGGCGCCGGGGGCAACGTAGCAGCGCGACCACAAGCTGCGCCGCACATTGCCCGCCCGGTTACGCGGGTCGCCGCCGCGCCGGTCGACAATATTGAGGTCATTCGGGGTGGGCGTGCCGAAACGGTCGCCCGATAAAGGTTTCAGGGAGCGGGCGGCCAGTCGCGTCCATAAGAATATGAAAAAACGGATTTTTGCAGGTGGGATCGCGGCGTGGCTCTGCGCGGCGTCGCTTGTCATATCGCCGGCTGGTCATGCGGAGAACGGCGCGCGGACAGTCGATATCACAGTGGGCTCGCAGCAGTCGCTGGCGCTTGGCCACAGTTTGCAGAGGATCGCGATCGGCGACCCGAGCGTGGCGGACGTGCTGATCATCAAAGGCGACAAGCGCGGGGGCGTGCTGCTGATCGGTAAGTCTCCAGGCACCACCAACGTAATGTTGTGGGAGCGCAACCAGGACGCGCCAATGACCTACACGGTCAACGTGAGCACGACGGCATCGGGCGCGCTGTTGGGGCCCGGCTCGCCGAACGTGAAGACGTCGGGTGATACGGCGGTGATTTCCGGTTCGGCTGCGTCGATGGAACAACATCAGCGCGCGGTTGCGGTCGCTGAAGCCGAAGCGCGCGCTCGTGCTGCGTCTCTCGGCAGTGGCCTGAACGGCGGGGCCGACGCGGGCGCGGGAGGCAAGGGCAGCAGCTACGGCAGGGGCGGCGGATCTGCTGCTGGCGCAGCGGGCGGAGGTGGTGCGAACGTGGTAGACGCTTCGACGGTAGCGACGCGCTCGGTCGTGCAGGTCGATGTACGGGTGGTCGAATTCAGCCGATCTGTGCTCAAGGAGATCGGTCTGAACATCCTGAAGCAGAACAACGGCTTCACGTTTGGCTCGTTTGCTCCGTCGTCGCTGACATCGGCAACGTTCGGCTCGTCACCTTCGTTCAACTCGACCACGCCGATCTCATCGGCCTTCAATCTGGTGTTCAACTCGGTCACGCACGGTATCGGCGCCGACCTGAGTCTGATGGAGAGCAACAACCTTGCGCGCGTGCTTGCGGAGCCGACGCTCGTCGCCTTGTCAGGCCAGAGCGCGAGCTTTCTTGCGGGCGGCGAGATTCCCGTTCCGGTGCCGCAAGGACTTGGGACCGTGTCGATCGAATACAAGCCGTATGGTGTCGGCCTGACGTTGACGCCGACTGTCCTGAGCCCCGACCGGATCGCATTGAAGGTGGCCCCGGAAGCGAGTGCGCTGGACTTTACGAACGCGATCACGATCGACAGCGTCTCGGTGCCGGCCATCACGACGCGGCGCGCGGATACCACGGTGGAACTGGGGGACGGTGAGAGCTTTGTGATCGGTGGCCTGATCGATCGCCAGACGGTCTCGAATGTGTCGAAAGTGCCGTTGCTCGGCGATCTGCCGATCATCGGCGCGTTCTTCAAGAACATGAGCTACTCGCAGAACGACGAGGAGCTGGTGATTATCGTGACCCCGCATCTGGTCTCGCCGATCGCGAAAGGAGCGGCACTCCCATCGACGCCCGGCGAGCTGTCGGAGCAGCGCGACGGGCCGGTCTGGCGTGCGTTGCTGGGCGGTGTGGCGTCGCCGGACGCGGCGCCGGGGTTCTCGAAGTGAACGTGGTTCGAAGCGTCGCGCGGTGCGTGCCGTGCGATGTGACGAACCGGAAGGACGAGCAGGGCGGTATGTCGTTGCCGTTCAACCGTGGCAGTGCGCAGTACGAATCGGCCGCTGTCTGGCCGATGCCGTAAAAGGATGTCCAACATGAACGCGAGAACGCATTCATTGACTGAACGGGTGATCACCGATTATTTCGTGTTCGCATCGCTGGCCGACGAGCACGTCCAATGGTTGACCGATACCCTCGTGGCGGCGGGTGCGGTCGAACGGGTGTCGCTCGACCCGTCGATGCTCACGCAACGCATCGCGACGCTCAATCCGTCGGTGGTTTTTGTCGATTTTTCGGGCGGCCGCGCTGCCGCCGCAAGCGCCGCGACCAGTGCGGCGCGGGCGGCCTATCCGGGGCTGCAGATTGTCGCCGTGGGCTCGCTTGGCGAACCTGAGGGTGCGCTCGCTGCGCTGCGCGTGGGCGTGCGCGATTTCATCGATCTGTCGGCGCCCGCGGAAGACGCGTTGCGCATCACGCGCCAGGTGCTCGACAACCTGGTCGAGCCGGTCAGCCGGCATGGCCATGTGACGGTCCTGCTCGGCGCACGAGTCGGCATGGGCGTCAGCACGCTCGCAGCCAACCTCTCCGCCTTGCTGCACCGGCGCGACGCCGCGCAGGGGCGGCAGACCGCGTTATTCGACCTGGGCCTGCCAGCCGGCGACGGCTCGCTGCTGCTCAACACGCGCAGCGAATTCAATTTCGTCGATGCCGTGCGCAATCTGCGCCGCTTCGATCAGACCTTCGTCCACACGGCGCTATCGCATCATCCGAGCGGTCTTGCACTCACGTCGCTGCCGCCGAACCTGACCGACATGCGCGAAGTGTCGTACTCGAGTTCGATCAGTCTTCTGAACCGCCTGCGCGCGTTCTTCGACCAGCAGATCATCGACCTGGGCGGCTTCACCAACAGCGAGTTCATCGCACACGTCGTGCAGGCCGCGGATGAAACCTGGCTGCTCTGCGATCAAGGCGTGGCGTCGATCGTCTCGGCGGTCGGTGTACTCGACGCGTTGCGCGAAGAAGGCGTGGACGTCAGTCAGGTGCACCTGCTTGTCAACAAGTTCGATCCGGATCTCGGCCTCTCGGCTACGCAGATCGCGCAACGTCTCGACATCCCCTTGCTCGGTACCTTGCCGGAGCGCCGCGTGGCGCTCGGGCAGTCGGTCAATCAGGGACATCTGCTAGTCGACGCATCCGCCCGCGACCCGTATGTGCGCGCGCTCGAACCGCTCGTCGAGCGGCTCGGCGGTGAGGCGAAAGCGGCAGCGCAGGCACGTGGCAAGTCGGCACTCGGTGCGCTCAAGCGCTTCATTCCAACCTCAAACAAGCGGTCATAGACGATGGCTAAAGACATCGAATTTGCCGACGACGCGCCTTCATTTGCGCATAGCCAGCAGTTCCAGGACATCAAGAACGCGGCGCACGAACATCTGCTTACGCGTATCGAGGAACTCGGCGCGGAGTTCGGCCGTTGGTCGCGCAATGCGATTAACCAGTTCGTCGATCTGGAAATGGACAGCTTCGTACGGCTGCGCCGGATTCCGATCAACGAGAGCGAGGTGCGGCTGATTGCCGAAGCGCTGACCAAGGAACTCGCGGGCTTCGGCCCGATCGAGGACCTGCTCAACGACGCAGCGGTCGAAGACATCCTGATCAACGGCTACAACGACGTGTATGTGTCGCGCCACGGCATCCTGACGAAAATCCCGGTGCGCTTTGCCGACAACGCCCATCTGCTTCGCATCGTGCGGCGCATTCTTGCGCCGATCGGGCGGCGTCTCGACGAATCGAATCCGATGGTCGACGCGCGCCTGCCCAACGGCGGGCGCGTGAACGTCGTGATCGAACCGCTTTCGATCGATGGGCCGATCGTCTCGATCCGCAAATTCCGCAAGGACCCGCTGCGTCCCGACGATCTGCTCGGCAACGGCACATACAGTCCGGAAATCGGTGCGCTGCTCGAAGCGGCAGTGGCCGCGCGCTGCAACGTGCTGGTGTCGGGCGGCACGAGCTCGGGCAAGACTTCGCTGCTCAACGCGCTCGCCTTCCACATTCCCGAAGCAGAGCGCGTGGTGACGATCGAGGACACGGCAGAGCTCTCGCTGAACCATCCGCATGTGGTGCGGCTCGAAAGCCGCCCGGGAGGCTTCGATGGCGCCGGCGTGGTGTCGATTCGCGACCTGCTGCGTAACACCTTGCGGATGCGTCCGGACCGCATCATCGTCGGCGAAGTGCGCGGCGGCGAGGTGCTCGAAATGCTGCAGGCGATGAACACGGGCCACGACGGCTCGATGGGCACGGTGCACGCGAGCTCGCCTCGCGAGTGTCTGTACCGGCTCGAAATGCTGGCGGGTTTTGCGGGCTTTCAGGGCACCGAGTCGAGCCTGCGCCGGCAGATCGCCAATGCGATCGACTTTATCGTGCAGATCGGCCGCCTCTCGAACGGGCGTCGACGGATTCTTTCGGTTACCGAAGTAACGGGTCTGTCCGACAACATCATCGCCACTCAGGAGCTGTATCGCTACGAGCCGATAACCGCTCAGGATGGCGAAGAGATCGATAACTGGACTTCGCTCGGCATCCATCCGCATTCGCCGAAGCTGGTGCGCTTCAGACAGGCGCTGGGTGGCTCGCCTGAACCATCCGGCCGGTTCAGCGGTTTTGGCGGCAGTGGCGGTGGTTTTGGCGGGGGCTTCAATGTCTAGCGCCACCATGCTCTTCGCGGCGATCGCGCTGTTATGCGCGGCCGGTGCGCTGCTGTTGTGGCAGCGTGGGGCACGACGCGATGAGCAGGTCAGCACCGAGCGCTTCATCGACAGCCGGATGGCGCCGACGGCGCCCGTGAACGTCCAGCGTCCGCGAGTGGCGTCCGTGCGCCAGGCGTCGGCGGTACATGGCGGTGTGATGCCGCATGCGCCCGAGGCAGGTTCCGGCACGCGCGAGCAACTGGCTTATCTGAAGGCGCGGCTACGCTTTCTCGTCGACAACGCAATGAACCGCGCGGGCATTTCGCATGCCCGCACGCTGGTAATCATCGTGGCGGCGGTCTCGTTATGGTTATGCGTCTGGGCGGCGCGCGAGGGCGGGGCACTGGCTGCGGCGGTGATGCTGCTCGCGTGCGTGTGTTTCGTCACATTCATCGTGTCCGTGAGAACCCAGAAGCGCCGTCAGAAGATAGTGCAGCAATTGCCGTCGTTTCTGGATGGCATTGTGCGTCTGATTACGCTGGGCAACAGCGTGCCGGCGGCGTTCCAGGGAGCGATGCAGATCACCGAAGCGCCGCTGCGTGACTGTCTCGATCACGTTTCCCGGATGTTGCGCAGCGGCATCGAGATCGACCGTGCGTTGTCGCAGGCGGCGGTGCTGTACGGCGCTCGTGAACTCGAACTGGTCGGCGCCGTGTTGCGCCTCTCGGTGAAGTACGGTGGTCGTGCCGATGTCATGCTGGATCGCATGGCGTCTTTCATGCGCGACCTCGAGCAAGCCGGGCGAGAACTGGCCGCGATGTCTGCGGAAACACGCTTGTCAGCCTGGATTCTTGCTTTGCTGCCGGTTGGCATTGGTGGTTTTCTGATGTTGACCAATCCGCGCTATTTTGGCGCGATGTGGTTCGATGCGAGCGGGCGACAGCTGGTATACCTCGCGTTCGGACTACAGATCGTCGGTGCGTATGTACTTTACCGCCTGACGCGGTTGCCGGGGACATGATGCAAGTCAACCTTGTCGCTGCGCTTGCACTGGCGCTCGTCGCTTTTGCGTTCCTGTTGATCGCCGGACTATTGCTAGCGAGGCTGGCGGCGGCGCGCCGCAGCGAGCGCACATTGGCGCACGCGCTCGATCAACACGCTGTGCAAAGCGCAGCACTCGCTGCCGCGAGCGCCGCGCGCCGTTCTGACGCAGTCTCAAGCACAGCCGCGGACGCGCCGAAGTCCATCCGCGTCGGTGGACTGCGGGCCTTGCTGGAACGATTCGCGCACACCGGCATCCGCTGGCTCGATACGCCGCTGGGACGACAACTGGTCGCCGATGAAGACCGGCGCATGCTCGAACAATGCGGCTTCGTGGATACGCGAGCACGCGGATTGTTCCTGATCGCACGAATCGGTTGTGCGGTCGTCTTGCCTCTGCTTTGCGGCGTGCTCGCAAGCGGTTATCTCGACGGCCGGCGCTACGTTGCTCTGGTGGGTTGCGCGGCAATTGTCGGCTTCATGCTGCCGAAGTTTTTTATTCAGCGGCGCGCGGCCGCGCGGCGGCGCGGCGTGATTGACGAACTGCCGATGCTGGTGGACCTGCTGCGTTTGCTTCAAGGGGTTGGATTGTCGATCGATCAGAGTCTGCAGGTGATGGTCGGTGATTTCCGTGGCGTCCTGCCAGTACTGTCGAGCGAACTGGAGATTGCCCAGCGCCAGTTCGCAACGGGCCGCACACGTGAACAGTCGCTGCAGCGACTCGCATCGAGCTATGGGAACGAAGATTTGCGCGCCATCGTGCGCTTGCTGATTCAGGTGGATCGCCATGGCGGTGCGGTACAGGAACCGTTAAAGCAATTTGGCGAACGCCTGCGTGAAACCCGCCGCGCGATGCTACGCGAGAGGATCGGACGTCTCGCAGTGAAGATGACGGGTGTAATGATCATGACGCTGCTGCCGGCGCTCCTGATCGTGACCGCTGGGCCAGGCGTGCTGTCCGTCACTCACTCGCTAGGTACGGCGAAACGGTAGGTAATGAAATGGTAACGACTAACGATGCGACATCCGATCTTTGCTTTCAGACCGTACTGGTTGAACGCAAAGCTTCGACCGTGAGATTGCGGAGCACCCGGCATCTGGTCATCCTGCTCGCGTTCGCCTTGCTCAGCGCCTGCGCGTCGAAGCTGTCGGGCTACGGAGTGGGGCCGCAAGCAGAACGCCAGGCCGACATCGAACAGGCGAACCGCGACCCTGCACCGGACGCGCCGAGCACGTACCTCAATCTGATCGAGCGCATGCAGGCTCAAGGGCTTTACTACGCCTCTCTTGCTCACATCGACGCGTTCGAAAAGCAGTATGGCGTGAAGCCCGAGACAACCCTGCTGCGTGCCGACGCGTTGCGCATGACCGATCAGCCGCAGGCAGCTTCAGATACTTACACGAAACTGCTGCAGACGCCGCTTGCCGCGCGCGGCTATCGTGGGCTTGGATTGATCGCTGGGGCGTCGGGAGATTTTGGCCATGCCGCGCAACAGTTGCAGGAAGCGGTCCGGCTCGCGCCGACCGATGCACCGACACTCTCGGATCTCGGTTACGCAAGGCTGCGCGAGGGGGATGTCAATGGCGCCCGTGTGCCGCTGATGAAAGCGGCGGAACTCGATCACGCCAATCCGAAAATCGTCAGCAACGTCGTGCTGTTTTTGCTGGCGGATGGCAAGGACACGCAGGCTGCAGCCCTGATGGACCAGGAGAAGTTCTCACCGGATGTGCGCCTGGCGATTCGCCGCGAGGCGGCGAAGGTGGCCATGGCGACGCAGGCGGCACAGGCTCAGGCAAAGGTCGCGCTAGCGCAACAGACGGCACGGTCTGCGCCGGTCGTTGGCGTGCAGGGAGTCGAACCCGCACCGCGCTTGTTGCAGCGATTCTCACAATAACAGGCGGCAGAAGGGGGCGAACATGACGAAGAAGGACAGAAAAACAGGCAGGGCGCGTATCGCGGGCCTCTCGCTGACAACTGCTATGGCGGCGCTCGCATTGACGATAGCCGGCGGCGCGGATTCCGCCTATGCGGAGAGCGACTCGGCACAGCAGCCTCCGCGGAGCAGCGAGATCGATCACTCAACCAAAGAGTGGCTCGCGCTTCAGCGCAGCAATGCAGAGGCTGCACCCGCCCGGCCGATGCTCGGCGCGGAAGCCGGCCTCGCTTACAAGCGGTATCTCGAGTCGTTCAATTCGAAGATTCCCGATTTCTTCGGTTCCTCAGTCAGTCAGGCGGGCGCAGGCGGTTCACAGGGCGGCACGCTGCCGCAGAACTGATATGTCGGCATCCGAACCATCTCTCCGTTTTGTCCGGCGTGTGCGCTTCGCGCACCGGCGCCGCGCGAGCCATGTGTCGATGCGGCGCCAACGCGGCGTCACGATACTGATGGCTGCGCTTTGTCTCGGATTGACGGTGGTGGCGCTTGGCGCGATCGATATCGGCAACCTCTACTTTGCGCGGCGGGAGATGCAGCGGACCGCGGATATGGCGGCGACGGCTGGTGCGCAGACCGTCAGCAACGGTGGGGCATGTGCCTCGGCCACCACTTCGGCGCAGAACAATGCGGTGAAGGGCAACAATTTGTCGACGAGTGCCACCGTGACTGTAGTGTGCGGCCGCTGGGATCCGTCGGCCAATGCCGGTCAATCCTATTTTTCGACTTCTGGTTCGCCGATGAATGCGGTGCAGGTCACCGTCAGCGAGAAGGTGCCGTACTTTTTCCTGGGACCGGCGCGCAACGTCCAGGCCGTCAGCACGGCAGAAGCGACCAACGTTCGCTCGTTTTCGATCACCTCCGCCGTGGCGACCCTCTCGGGTGGACTCGTGAATGGCCTGTTGAACAGCCTGCTCGGCACTAACCTGAATCTGAGCGTGGCGTCTTATCAAGGACTGGCTACTACTCAGATCAAGCTGGGTGACCTGGCTGCGGCGATCGGTGTCGGTTCGATGACTCAATTGCTCAACACCAACATATCGCTTCCGAACCTGGTCTCAGCGATGGTCACGGCCGCGAGCAAGAGCACGTTGGTGGGCGCGACGGCTATTACCGATCTGGGTACGATTCAGGCTGCCATTCCGGGCGGACTGCAAGTCGCGCTCGGCAACACGCCAGGCACCAACGGTTTGTTAGCCGTAGCGCTCGACGATCCGCAAGCGGCGGTCAGCGCTACCGTGAATGCGCTCGACGTATTGATGGCGGCCGCCGAGATTGCCCACGGCAACTCGGCCATCAACCTCAACACCGCGCTTAATCTAGGTCCGTTAGCGAACATTTCGGCGCAGGCGAAGATCATCCAGCCACCGGTCATTGCAGTGGGCGAAGCCGGGACGTATGCGAACGGCACCCCACGCGCGAGTGCGCGTTCGGCGGAAGTGCAGGTCTATCTGAACGTCAACCTGCTGAATTTGAGCTTAGGCTTGACCTTTCTGGGACTGCCGGATCTCGTTAGCGTCAGTGCCTTGAACCTGCCGATTTACATCGAGGCGGGGTATGGAACCGCCACTTTGACAAATACGATGTGTACTACTCAACAGGCCACGAGCCAAAGCACCATTGTCGCGAACACTGGCATCGCGGGTCTATGCATCGGCGGGGACGCGCTGAATAACTTCACGAATACGACCACTGCGATGCAGTGCAACCAGCCGGCGACGATCACGTCCGTGAACGCGCTGGGGATGTCAGCTGTCAACGTATCGGTTGGATCGTCCTCGCCGGCATCGGGCCTGAATCTCACCTTGCAGCCGGCGCAGACCACGCTCACCTTCAATGGCGTGCCGAACAGCAGCACCGCATACCAGTCCACTAATACCAACGCGGTCGGCTCGGCCGCTGCCGGCTTGCTGACTCAACTTGCAGCGCAGATGGCCACTTCGATTCATGCAACGCTGCTTGGTGGCGACGTCAGCGCGGCGGCAGCGCCTTTGCTTAGTGCACTTGTCTCCGTGCTCAATCCGATCCTGGCCTCGCTCGACGCGCTCCTCGTCCCCTTATTGCAACTGCTGGGTGTCCAGATCGGCGTAAGCACGGTCCACGACCTCGGACTCGCCTGCGGCCAGGCCCAACTGGTTTACTGATTCTTCGCCAATGAGAACCACCGCCAAAATCGACGAACTCGATATCTACGTCTGGGAAGGTAAGGCCGACATCGTCGACCGGGTCGCACGCTGCATGGCGAGCTTCGATGTCGAAGTGATCCGCGCCGACGATATCGCGATCTCCCCCGAACGCACTGCACTGCGCCCGTCGCTCGCCATCATCAGCGTGTCGGTGATCGACAGCGGCGCGCTGATCCTGCGCGACTGGCAAGCCGCCCATGGCATGCCAGTGGTGTGGGTCGGCGCGGCGCCGCGCGATCACGATCCCGCGATGTACCCGTCCGAGTATTCGCACATCCTGCCGCTCGACTTCACTTGCGCCGAATTGCGCGGCATGGTCACCAAGCTCGTGCTGCAATTGCGCGCCCATACCGCGCAGACGCTCGAGTCGAGCGCGCTGGTCGCCAATTCGGAATGCATGCAGGCCTTGCTGCACGAAGTCGCCACGTTCGCCGACTGCGACACCAGCGTGCTCGTGCATGGCGAGACCGGTGTCGGCAAGGAGCGCATCGCGCAGCTTCTGCACGAAAAGCATCGCCGCTACGGACAGGGCCCATTCGTGCCGGTGAACTGTGGCGCGATTCCTGATGGTCTCTTCGAATCGCTTTTCTTCGGACATTCGAAAGGCTCGTTTACCGGCGCGGTGGTGGCCCACAAAGGCTACTTCGAGCAGGCCGACGGCGGCACCCTGTTTCTCGACGAAATCGGCGACCTGCCGCTCTATCAACAGGTCAAGCTGCTGCGCGTGCTCGAGGACAGTGCGGTTACGCGAATCGGTTCGGCGACGCCCATCAAGCTTGACTTCCGGCTCGTCGCCGCCACCAACAAGCACCTGCCGCAGCTCGTCAAGGATGGCACCTTCCGCGCCGATCTTTACTACCGGCTTGCGGTGATCGAACTAAAAATTCCCTCGCTCGAAGAACGCGGGGCGGTCGACAAGATCGCGATCTTCAAGGCGTTTATCGCCTCGGTAGTGGGAGCCGAACGGCTCGCCACGCTGCCGGATATTCCTTACTGGCTGGCCGACGCAGTAGCCGATACTTATTTCCCCGGTAATGTGCGCGAACTGCGCAACCTCGCCGAGCGGATCGGCGTGACCGTGCGCCAGATCGGCGCGTGGGATGCGGCCAGGCTGCATCGGCTGCTGGCGCTCGCGCGCAGTAGCCAGCCGGTGCCCGCGGAGAGCGCGGCAGAAGTGCTGGTGGACCGCAGCAAATGGGACATGGCCGAACGCAACCGCGTGCTCGCGGCGCTTGAAGCAAATGGTTGGCGCAGGCAAGATACGGCGGGCACGTTGGGCATCAGCCGCAAGGTGCTTTGGGAGAAAATGCGTAAGTATCAAATTTTCGACGAGGAGCCCGAAACCCGCGAAAGTGAGTAATAATGAGACAAGATGTAACAAAACAAAAACTGTTCAAGCAGGAATTACATGGACCACAAGTCGAAACTTCGACAGATTGCCTTGGGCGCTCTGATAACGCTCGGGACTGTGCAGGGCATCTATGCGCAGTCTCTGCCGGATAGCGGAGCAAGCGCCGCGGTCGTTTCCCAGCCGGGTACGACAGCTCCGTTGCCCGCCACGACCCAGGACCAGCAAGGGCAGAGCGCAGCGCTGACAGCGGACGAGGCAAAGCAATCCGCTGCCGGCAACGTCGCGGAATTGCAGCAGATGATCCGGGGTTCGGATCTGAAGGAATTGCGCACGACGTACAACGGTAGCTACGGCGCGAGCATGCTGTTCTACCCGCAGGAAATGACGTACTACGTCGCGCTGTTCCAGCAGAAAACCTTCTGGCGAGTCATCAAGACCGGGGACGAAACGCGCGCCGAGATGATCTACAAGGACTTCGCCCGTCAGACCGTGCAGCTGTCAGACATCGAGATCCGCCGCACCCGGCTGGAGGCGCAAAAGGCCTTCACCGACCGGATGATCGCGTTGTCACAAGACCGCGCCAACCGTCTGCAGGCCGACCTTACTGTCGCGCGTCAGCAACAGAACATCGTCGACAATCAGCAGCAGCAGACACGTGCCGAAGCTACGGCGCTTGCGCAGCAGAAGAGCGCCGCCCAGGCCCAGTTGCGCGATGCGCAGCGTCAGGTGCAGGAACTGCAGCGTCAACTGGATAGCGGCTTGCCGACGACCGGGACGCAGCACTGAGCGTAACGCCAGGCTCATCGCCGTCGCGGTAAAACATGACCTCGCCCGGTTCGCCGTGCGGGGTTTTGTTGCTTTTGCGGCGCCGTTCGCCGCGTGCCACGCGCCGGCCGTTCGCCTGTCTGCCGCAGGGTAGCCGCCAGTCGGGAGCGACGCGCGCGGTTACTCCACGCGAGCAGGCTCCTCAGCCTGCGTCGAGCCGCGGCGCGACACGCTCTCCCAGGCGGCTACCACGATCATCACGACAGTCGTGAGGCCGCCCGTCATGAGCAGATCGGTGTGAAATGCGAATGGTGCGAGAAGCGCGAGCAGCACCAGCCCCACCACGTGCGATAGCGGAAACAGGCCATAGACGACGCGTTTGTACAACCCGTTGCCCGCCACGTAGATGGCCGGGCCGCCGAGCAGCAGCCACGCCGTCGGCCAGTCGATACGCTCGGGCGGATGCAGGATGATGAGGTCGTCGGCGGCGGCCGACACGATCACGCCGGCTATCAGGATCACGTGCACGTAGTGGAAATAGGCTGCCATCAGGCCAGGCTCGCGCGAGCTTGCGATGGCGCGGCTGCCGGCGCTGCTGCTGGTGTCGAAGTAGACCCACCACATGGCGACGCTGCCGGCAAAGCACACCAGAAACGCGATGATCGAAGGCGCGGTCCATGTGGCCAGATCCGACAGCGTGCCGCCCGTCACCACCACCGACTCGCCAAGCGCGAGAATCACAAATGCCTGGCAGCGCTCGGCGATGTGGCCGCCTTCGGTGGTTCGCCAGTCCGCGCTGGTCGAGCGGCCAAGCACCGGTAGTGGGAAGCCGAACATCGGCGAGAGGTACTCGCATAGCACCGCTACGCTCCAGCAGGCGAAGCGCGGCATGCCGTCGAGCAGACCTCCCGCGATCCATGCGACGCCTGAAATCGCGAGCCATCCGCAGATACGCCGGAAGTTCGCGGTGAGCGCATGGTCGCGGCCCAGAAACCCCAGCACGACCAGACTACGGCCCACCTGGATCACCACATAACTGATCGCGAAGACGAGGCCGCGCTCGCCGTAGGCGAGCGGCAGGCTCGCGGCCATGACCATGCCGATCACCATCACCGCAAACAGCAGCAGACGGACCTGGATGCGCTCGGGATCGAACCAGTTGGTGACCCAGCAGGTGTACTGCCAGCCGAGCCAGACCGCGAACCACAGGACCAGCGTTTCGAGCGCGCCGAACGCGCTCAGGTTATGCATCAGCCGATGCGAGAGTTGCGTGACGGCAAACGCGTAGATCAGGTCGAAAAACAGTTCGACGTTGGTAACGTGGGCCTCGTGCCCGTCGCGTTCGCGCAGGAAACGCGCGGGGGCGCGGGTGAGCCCGCGGGCGGTGTCGCTGGACATGCTGTCGTTCCTTCTTGCGGGAGCGGGCAGGGTGGTTCGGTGGCTTTCATGCTGCGTGCTATTGCGCGGGCAGCTGTAGGGCGCAGTAAGTCAAAGTCAGGCGCGGCGTGCGGCAGCGTGCCGGTCAGACGCTGTGTCTAGTGGTGTTTCTTCGCTTTGTCGGGGTGATGGGTTGCCGGAGGCACAGGCGTGGGATGCGGCCGCTCGGTGGGATCGACCGCGATCGGGTCGCTCGCGGGGAAGGTTTCGTCGAGAGCCTCATCGAGACGGTCTTCGGCCGTTTGGGCGGGCGGCGGCGCGTGTGGCTTCGGCTTGGACATGTCCTGCTCCGCAAAGAGTGTCGAACGGTCAGGATAGCGCAAACCCGGCGCCGCGTTCCACGGCTTTTCTGTGGGCCGATGCGCCGCACGAAGCCACAAAACGTCACAAAAATGCTTGAAATTTGGGCCTTGTGACTCGTCTTGGGTGTGTCGCGAGAGACGGCCGGCATCGGTCGCATCCGGGCGGCTCAAAGACGAGGTGGCGCAGCTATGGAATCGAACGGATCGCGGCAGGCGCAACGCTTAAACGCACTGCATGTCGTGGAAGCGGAACTGGAACACCTCGACTGGGCCACACAGCAACCCATGCAGCGCATCCTGAACGCCGGCTATTGGCGCCGGCGTGTGCTCGCGGTCAAAGCCGGGTACGAACTGACGCACCAGCAGGGGGTGCGTCTCGAGCAGATCTTGCAGCGTCTGGGGAATGCGGCGCAATCGGCCGGCTGAAGCGGTGGGGTAACCGGGCGAGCCACTCAGGCCAGCGAAGCTGGCCAGTCAAGCGGATCAAGCAAGGCGGACCAGCCGGCCCGCCTCTGCAACACGACCTATTCCTGACCGTTGTTGTTGCCGTTACCGTCGCCATTGCCCGTGCCGAACAGGCGCCGGCGGCGCGTGACCACTACCGGGCCGTCCGAAGGCGCCCGGTCAGAAGACGGCGTGCGCTCGGCAGGCGGCTGGGCGCCATACGATTCGCGCGGCTCACGCGGTTCGCGGTGTTCCCGCGGCTCGCGCGAGCCATGCGGGCCGCGCGTGGTGTGCTCGCCGTGCGACGGCCGTCCGGCCCGCGGCGCGGGACGCGTGCCGGTGTCGAGCTGGATGGTCGAAATGGCGCGCTTGTAGATGCCTTGCAGGCCGACCGGCGTGCGCAGCATCACCAGATATTGATCGAACGACTCAATACACCCCGTCAGGCGAATGCCGTTGACAAGATAGATCTCGACGCGCTTTCTTTCTTTGCGCGCTGCGTTCATGAAGTCGTTTTGCGGATGCGATTCTGCGGATGCCATGGACAAGTCAGGTAAGAAGGACAGTTGCTCGCCGCGATTCTACCCTTTTCAGGGAAAAGCGCGCGGGGGGAGCGTTCTCTGCGTCCACTATAACGGCTTGCGCGGATAGAAGCATCTGATAACTGGCCCTCGTAACGTTGAGTTACCAATCTGGCGGGAGTCTGGCGGAGGAAGGCTGGCCCGGCTCCCGGCATTGCCGCCGCTCCACCTTGCCGCGCTTTATCTGCAAGAGGGCGGAATAAACCTGCTGTCGCGGCGTTAACGTTGCATGGGCGGCGTGTTCGTCGGCGCCCTGCTTCGACTTAGCCCGCGTCCGGACGGCCCTGCAGGCGGGCCAGTCTCGACGCGCCGGCGGTCACGGTCCGCTGCGCCCGTCGCGTGGCAATTCAACGCATGACACACCGCAACATCCCGGCATCCGGTCGCAAACCGGCGCGGGCCCCAAAGCGGGTGTCGTCAGGAGACTGCATATGAAATTGTCCCAACTGGTTTCAACCGCGTGCGTCATCGTGGCGCTCGCGCTAACAGCCTTCGGCACCACGGCTTGCACGACAGCGGATTCGTCCGGCGGCGGAAGCACGAGCAGCACTGGCGGTTATTAACAGCCCGCGCGCGCCGTTCGCTGCGTGAAGTTCGAAGCGGAAGTGATTTCATGGCTCCCGCAGTTGCGCCGCTATGCGCGCGCACTGACGGGCGATACCGCATGGGCAGACGATCTGGTGCAGGACACCGCCGAGCGCGCGCTTGCACGCTGGGCGGCGTTCCGGCCGAACAGCAATCTGCGCGCATGGCTGTTGACGATCCTGCGGCATCTCTACATCGATCAGTTGCGGGTGCGCCGCGAGGTCACGGTCGATGAGGAAACCGCGCCGTGGCGCGATCTCGCAGCGCCGCCCGGCGAAGTAGACGGGCTGGTATTGCGCGATTTGCAACGGGCACTGTATTGTCTGCCGATCGAGCAGCGCGAAGTGCTGCTGCTCGTGTGCGTCGAGGAATTGACTTATCAGGAGGCGTCGATTGCGCTCGGCGTGCCGATTGGCACGGTGATGTCGCGCTTGTCCCGTGCCCGCGAGCACATGCGTGTGCTGCTGACCGAAGGGCCGGCGCGCATCCCCACGCCGTTGAAAGTAGTGAGAACGCCGTGATGAGCCAAGACGACCACGATTCCGCTCTTCCCGATTCGCTGAAACCGGCGGATTTGCGCGCGCTCTCGGCGTTCATCGACGGTGAGTTGCCGCAAGGCACGCGCGCGGCCGTTCTCGAACATCTCGCCGACGATCCGGAGGCGGCCGCGCGGGTGGAAGCGTGGCGGGCGCAGAAATCTGCGTTGCAGGCCTTGTGCGGCGGTGTATCCCAGCGCGATGCGGGCGATGTCGCGCCGTCGTTCGTAGTCGTGCGCGTGCCGCCGCCGTGGTGGCGCCGCGTCAGTCTCGCGGCGTGCTGGCTGGCTGCGGGCGCGGGCCTTGCGCTCGCAGCGGGACCGCTCGCGTCGCGCTTGCCGAGCGGTTGGATCGGCGCGCAGCCGCTGAGCTTCGCCCGACGTGCGGACGTCGCCTATGCGGTCTATACGCCCGAGCAGCGTCATCCGGTCGAGGTCGCGGCTAGCGAAGAACAACATCTGATTAGCTGGCTCTCGAAACGGCTGAATAGGCCGCTCTCGGTGCCGTCGCTGCAGGAGTACGGTTATTCGCTGGTGGGCGGCCGCCTGTTGCCGGGCGAAGCGGGGCCGGCGGCGCAATTCATGTACGAGAATTCGGACGGCGCGCGGCTCACGCTTTATGTGACCGGGATTCCAGACGATGAAACTGCCTTCCGGCTGTTTCGCGAAGGCAACCGGCGCACCTTTTACTGGGTGAACAGCCACATGGGCTACGCGTTGTCGGGGCCGATCTCGGAGGGCAAGCTACGCGAGATCGCCATTGACGTGTGCGGCTCGCTGGGCGGCAAACCGTCGTCGTGGAAAGAATAGACCGGCGCGGCTGGCGCGCCGCCCGACACCTGGCGGCAAGGCCTGCTGAAACATGATGTAACGCAACCGGGCCGCGCGCCCGGCGCATCATCGGAATAGCGTTGTCCGGCATTTCGTTTACTCGTTGCAAGCCCATGCTAATGCGGCTTCTGCTTGCGCCGCTTGCGCGGTTTTAAGCAGACAGCCGCTGGGCGGATGCGAGGCGAAACGACGTGGTCTTTACGGCGACGGCCGCGAGTGCGGACGCAACACCGAAGCGTCGGGACAGGACGGAATCATGCGTTATATCAAAGGACGTTGGGCAGTATTAGCCTTGTGTGTCGCGTGTGCGGGGCCGGTAGCAGCGCAATCCAGTGAGGACGGGCCGCCATGCCAGACGGTCGCGGGTCAGGCCGAAATCAATGGCGCCATGCAGCAGATCACCGGACTCGCGTGCCAGCAACCGGACGGCACCTGGCAGATCGTGCAGGGTGATGACAATGCCGTGGCGCTGTATCCAGCGGGACTCTATCCGTACTACGATCCGTGGTATTGGAGCGGCGTCGTGACCGTCGGATTCGGTGGGCCGTTTATTTTCGTCGACCGGTTTCATCACCGCTACGCGCTGGATCATATTCACTTCAGCCGGGTGGGATTCCGTGGCGGCAGGCCGGCCGGCGGTTGGCACGGCGGCGGCTGGCACGGTGGCGGTGGCATGCATGGCGGTTGGGGCGGCGGAGGTGGGATGCGCCGGTAGTGACAGTGAAGGAGACGTTTTGACACGCATCTTGCCGCCGAATATCGCGGAAGCCCAGTTCGACCGGGCACTTGCCGAATGGACGGCGATTGTCGGCGAGGAGAACGTCGTGTCCTCCGGGATCGACCTCGCGTCGTATCGCGATCCGTTCGCACCCGGTCAGGCCGCGGCGTTCTCTGCATCTGCCGCGCTGCGGCCGGATTCGGTCGAAGCAATCCAGGCCATTCTGCGCATCGCGACGCACTACCGCATTCCGCTATGGACTGTGTCCACCGGCCGCAACTTTGCCTATGGCGGCGCCGCGCCGCGGCTGACGGGCTCAGTGGTGCTCGATCTGCAGCGGATGAACCGCATTATTGAGGTTAACGAAACGCTGGCTTACGCGCTCGTCGAGCCCGGCGTCAGCTACTTCGATCTGTACGCCTGGCTACGCAGCAAGGGCTACCGGCTGTGGGTCGATCCGCCGGCGGCCGGCTGGGGCAGCGTGATCGGCAACACGCTGGAACGCGGCTTCGGCTACACGTCGTACGGCGATCACGCTGCCACCCAGTGCGGCATGGAGATCGTGCTGGCTAACGGCGATGTCGTGCGCACAGGAATGGGAGGGATCGACATCGGCACCTCCTGGCAGACCTATCAGCCGGGCTACGGACCATCGTTCGACGCGATGTTCATGCAGTCCAACTACGGTGTGGTCACGAAAATGGGCGTGTGGTTGATGCCCGCGCCGCCCGCTTATCTGCTCGGCGAAATCCAGTTTCAACATGAGCAGGACCTCGAAGCGATTGTCGAGATATTGCGGCCGCTGCGCCTCGCTGAGACGATTCGCAATAACGCGGTGATCGAAGGCGGCCTGCGCCGCGCGGCGGGTATCACGTCGCGGACGCAGTGGTATGACGGCCCGGGCGCGATGCCGGAAAGCGCGCTTGCGGCGATGCTTGAGCACCTGAAGGTCGGCCGGTGGAATCTGCACTTCGCGCTGTACGGCACACCGGAGGTGATCGACGCGCAGTACGCGCTTGTGAAGCGTGCCTTCGCAGAGGTGCCGCAGGCCCGCTTTCTGGCGAGCCGCTATAGCGGGGATGCGCAGCCGTCCGGTGGCGGTGACCGCAACATGTCCGGCATTCCCGCGATGACCGCGTTCCGCATGCTCGACTGGCGCGGCGGCGCGGGTGCGCATGTGGACTTCTCGCCGATATGTCCCGCGACCGGGCGCGATGCGATGCGTCAATACACGATGGCGAAGGCGCGCGCGATCGAATACGGCTTCGATTACTACGGTGGCTTCACGGTGGGCACGCGCCATTTGCACCATATTTTTGCCGCGATTTTCGATCGCGACGACGCGCAGCAGGCGGACCTCGCGGGCGATCTGCTGCGCGTGCTGATCAGCGACGCGCGCGCGGCCGGATATGGCGAGTATCGGACGCATCTTGCGTATATGGATTTTGCCGCGGCGCAGTACAACTTTAACGACGGCGCCCTGCTGCGTTTGTCGGAAACGATCAAGGACGCGCTGGATCCAGCCGGGATTCTTTCGCCTGGGAAACAGGGTGTATGGCCGGCGGCGTGGCGTGACCGGCGTGGTTATACGTGAGTGATGTACAACAGATGTCAGCGCAAAGGCGCAACGGCGGATGCGATGAAGGCTTACGTCTGAGTGAATCACGCAGGTACGAACGATGGACAGGCGTACATTTCTGATGACCGGCGCGTGGCTCTCTGCGACAGGTTCTGCCTGGCCGTGGATGGCTCGCGCCGCTAGCGCGCCCTCCACAGTCGCGGTAGTGGATGCCAGCCTCGTGGACGCGAGAACGTTCTCAGTCGATGCGGGCCGCGGCGCGATGCCGGTTTTCGAAACCGGCGACGACATCGGCATGCTCTGGTACACGACACTTGCACCGCGGCTCGCTGCGACGCCAGGTTTGCTGGTCGGCGTCACGCGCGCATCCGATCATTTCGTGCTTCAACAACTTGCGTTGCGTTCGGGCCGGATGGTCGAACACTCCCGTCATCAGTACGCGAGAGGCAGCGCCGCGATTGCATTCCTGATGGGCCCGCGCGAAAGCTGAAGCGGTGGCCGGCGGCGTGGTGGCAGCACCGCCGTTATCGCTCAGAACTTATAGGCCGGGTTTTTCGGATCGAACGTCGCATCGTCGAAGGTCTTCGGCGTAATGCTCTCGAAGACGATCTTCTCGAAGATCTTCCCGTCGTTCGCGTAGGACTCGGCCGTGCGGAAATACGGATGCCGCAAATCGAGCCCGAGCGTTTCTTTCTTCGCATAGAACTGCGGCTGACCGATGGGCGTTTCGTATGTGAAGGTAACGACCCGTACCTCTTCGATAGTTTGCACACTGATGTGGGTAGAGCGCGGCACGCCTGCCTCGACGTATTTTTTCCCTTCATCCAGATACTGGCCGGCGATGTATTCGGTGCCGAGATCGCGCACCTGGTGGTTCGATTGCGAGCGAGCCAATGCGCCTGTCGTCGAAGTCCACAACGGCATCACGCCCAGTATGCCGCCCAGGTGCCCATACATTTCATCGGCCCGTTTGGACTCGTCGTAGATGATCTCCTGGCCTGCATGCGCGCCATCCGGCAACCATTTCGCGTAGATTCGCAGCGGGTCGTGAGCGATGCGCACCAGCATGTGATCGGGCTTGTCCGGCCACTCGCCCTTGAGACGCTCCCAGCGCAGCATCGTGAATTCGTACGATGGGTAGCCGTTCGGCCCGTCCTTGATTAAACGCGGCAGCGTGAGCGGATCGAGCGACTGGAACAACGACGTGAGTTGCGCATCGTCGAGCTTTTCCAGTTCGCCGCTTTCCTGCGCCTGCCGCAACCAGTGCACCTGTTGGTCGAGGGTCAGCTTGCCGGCCTGCGATGGCGGCGTGGAGGGCGCCTGCGCGGTGCTGGCAGCGCCGGCGTCCGCCGAGGCCGGTGCGCTGGCGGGTTGCGGGGCCGATTGCGCGAATGCCGCAGCAGGCGCCAAACCCAGCGCCGCGCCGGCGAGCAACGAGGAGGCCAGTGCGCGCCGCAGCAGGTGCGCGGTGCGCCTGAGCGCCGGTGCTGATGCGGCCGGAGCAGGCTTGAGCGATGGATGTAAGCTACACCCATCGTCAAGGGGGGGAAGGTAATCCAGACGGTGATCCAGGCTGCACGAGCGGCAGTGCTTCATTCATCTCCCTCCAGATCCAGTGTTGGCGGAATCGCGCTCGGTCATGCCGTTCGAGGCGTGCTTCCTCTCAGGCACGCTTTTCTTTCGCGAGTTCCTCGTCGCGTAGCGCCCGCCGCAAGATTTTGCCGACATTGGTCTGCGGGAGTTCGCTGCGGAACTCGACGGCCTTCGGCACCTTGTAGCCGGTCAGATTCTTGCGGCAGTGCTCGATGACCTTCTCAGCGGTCAGCGCGGGATTGCGCGAAACGATGAACACCTTGACGCGTTCTCCCTGCGCGGGGTCGGGAATACCGATAGCCGCCACTTCGCGTACATCGGGGTGCATGGCGATCACATCCTCGATTTCGTTCGGATAGACGTTGAAGCCGGAGACGAGAATCATGTCTTTCTTGCGGTCGATCAGGCGCATGAAACCGCGTGAATCCATCACACCGATGTCGCCGGTAGCGAGCCAGCCATCTTCGTCGAAGACCTTGGCGGTTTCGTCGGGCCGGTTCCAGTAGCCTTTCATCACCTGCGGACCCTTGACGCACAGTTCACCCGCTTCGCCGATATTGGCCCAGGCACCGTCGTCTTTCTTGAAGCGCACCTGGGTGGAGGGCGCCGGCAGGCCGATCGAGCCTTCGCAATCGCGCAGGTTCTTCAGGTCCACCGGGTTCATCGAGACGATCGGCGAGCATTCGGTGAGGCCATAGCCTTCGATGATCGGCTTGCCTGTCACCGCCTTGAAGCGCTCGGCGACAGCCTTTTGGGTCGCCATGCCGCCGGCCATGGCGAGTTTCAGGTTCGAGAAGTCGCGCTTCCTGAACTCCTCGTTTTCGAGGAACGCACTGTAGAGCGTATTGACGGCGGTGATGCCGGTGAATTTCTCGTTGCGGATGATCATCATCACGCGTTTGGTGTCGCGCGGATTGGCGATCAGGATGTTGCGCCCGCCGAGTCCCATGAAGATCATCGCATTCACGGTCAGCGAATAGATGTGATAAAGCGGCAGCGGGGTGAGCACGGTCTCGATCTCGCCGCTCAATTGCCCCTGCGACCAGACCTTCGCCTGCAGCAGGTTGGCGATGATGTTCTGATGCGTGAGCATCGCCCCCTTGGCGACGCCGGTCGTGCCGCCCGTGTATTGCAGGAACGCCAGATCGCCCTGCGTGAGACGCACTGGCGTCAGTGGTTTCGTATAACCGATGGCGAGCACGTCGAGCAGACGCACCGCCTTTGGCAGGTAATACTTCGGCACCATCTTTTTCACGTGCCGCAGCATGAAATTGAGTAGCCGTCCCTTGAGATTCAGGCCGTCGGCGAGCAGGTCGCCGAGACCGGTGACCACCACGTTCTGCACGCGCGTGCCGGGCAGCGCCTGTTCGACGGTCTTCGCGAAGTTCTCGAACACGATGATGGTCTGCGCGCCGCTGTCTTTCAGTTGATGCGCCAGTTCACGCACCGTGTAGAGCGGATTGACGTTGACCACCACCGCACCAGCCTTCAGGATGCCGAACAATGCGACCGGATACTGGAAGGTGTTGGGCAGCATGATAGCGACCCGTTCGCCCGGTTTGACGCCGATGTCCTGCAGCCATGCTGCGAAAGCCGTGGCCTTGCGCGCCAGTTCTCCATAGGTCAGATTGGCGCCGACACTCACATACGCAACCCGTTCGCGGAACTGCGTGGTGCATTCGTCGAAGAACTGCACGATCGATTCGTACTGCCGCACGTCGATTTCGTGTGGCACATCCGCTGGGTACGACGCATACCAGATGCCGTCGGTATTCGGTGCGCGCGGTGCCGGTTTGGCATCGAGAGGCGGAGTCGGTGCCGACTGGATAGGTTGGTTCATCTTTTGTCTCCTGAAGCGAAACGCTTCATCTGTGTCTGTTATGTATGCCTATGGCTGGCGATGTACGGTGCAAATGCATGGCGGGAGCTAGCGTTCGAGAATCGCAACAACGCCCTGGCCGCCCGCTGCGCAAATCGAAATGAGACCGCGCGCCGTGCCAGCCGGTTTGTCGAGCTGCGCAAGCATCTTCGCGAGGCCGGCGACAATTCGTCCACCGGTTGCGGCGAATGGATGACCGGTGGCGAGAGAGCTGCCGTTGACGTTCAGTTTCGCACGGTCGATCGCACCGAGCGTTCCGGATAAGCCCAGTTGTGTGCGGCAGTACTCATCATCCTGCCACGCTGTAAGCGTGCATAGCACCTGGGCCGCAAAAGCTTCGTGAATCTCGTACAGGTCGAAGTCCTGCAGGCTGAGTCCGGCGCGGGCCAGCATGCGTGGCACGGCGTAGGCGGGCGCCATCAGCAGGCCCTCTTTTTTGTCGAAGTAGTCGACCGCAGCGGTCTCCGACCAGCTCAGATAGGCGAGCACCGGCAGGCCGTGTTCTGCAGCCCACGCTTCGCTGGCGAGCAGCACCGCGGAGGCGCCGTCGGTGAGCGGCGTCGAATTGCCGGCAGTTAGTGTGCCGGCATCGCGGTCGAACACGGGTTTCAGGCCGGCCAGTTTTTCCAGCGTCAGATCGGCGCGCAGGTTGTTATCGCGCGCGAGGCCTTTGTAGGGCGTCATCAGATCGTTGAGAAAGCCACGTGTGTAGGCGTCGGCGAGCTTGCGATGGCTCTCGTAGGCCAGTTCGTCCTGCGCCTCGCGCGCAATGCTCCAGCGCTTGGCCATTAGCTCGCAGTGCTCGCCCATCGAGAGGCCGGTGCGCGGTTCGCCATTGCGCGGCAGGAGCGGTTTGAAGAACATGCCGGGCCTTAGTTTGGTCAGTGCGCCGACCCGTTGGCCCGGCGTCTTGCCGCGATTCGCTTCGAGCAGGATCTTGCGCATCCGCTCGTTGACGCCGATCGGCGCGTCCGAGGTGGTGTCGACGCCGCCTGCAACGCCCACTTCAATCTGTCCCAACGCGATCTTGTTGGCAACGAGGATGGCGGCTTCCAGGCCGGTGCCGCAGGCCTGTTGCACGTCGTAGGCTGGGGTTTCTTTCGCGAGGGTTGTTGAGAGGACCGACTCGCGCGTGAGGTTGAAGTCGCGCGAATGCTTGATGACCGCGCCCGCTGCCACTTCGCCGAGGCGCTCGCCGTGCAGGTTAAAGCGGTCAACCAGCCCTTGCAGGGTGAAGGTCAGCATGTCCTGGTTCGAGGCGCTCGCGTAGGCGGTGTTCGAACGCGCAAACGGAATCCGGTTGCCGCCGATGATGGCGACGCGTCGCACAGCGGGAAGCGGGTGGGACATGCGTGACTCCTTGCAGGGTGAAGCGGGTTGATTGGGTTGAGCGGTGGCCACGACTGCTGCGTGGATGGGCCGTTTGCAGCTTTGCGGGTATGGCGCACCGCGAGCTCAAAAGGGCGAACGATGGGTCATGACGGTGGCCGGTTCATAGAGATGTCCATTGAAAGCGGCCGCGCAAATGCGGTTTGTCACCAGCCGCGTCGCGCACTTCCAGTTCGCGTGTGCTGGGCGAGGGTGAGCTGGTCCATAACGAGGCGTCGCCGGGCAGCAGCATCGGCAGCTTGAATTCCGCGCTGATGACCGCTTCGGCGAGCGGCTTGGGCGGCTGCAGTGCGGCGGCGCTGCGCGCGAGCGTCCACATGCCGTGTGCGATGGCGCGTGGGAAACCAAATGCCTTGGCCGTCAGCGTGGTCAGATGAATCGGGTTGTAGTCGCCGGACGCATGTGCGTAGTCCCGCCCGAGTTGCGCAGGAAGCTGCCAGCGTGCCACTCGGTGCAACGTGTCGCGTTCGATCTCGAGTGCGGCCAGGGGATCGCCCATTGGGGCGGCACCGCGCTTCAGATAGACGCTGTCGCCGTCCCACACCGCTTCGCCGCGCCGGTACAGGCGCGTATGCAGTACGAACGCCTGACCCTTGTCGTGACGCAGCAAGGCACCGAATTCGACCTCAACCCGCAACGCCTCGTTGTACGCGAGCGGTCTGCGCAGCCGCACGTGATTGGCGAGATGCACGAGCCCGAGCGCGGGCCATGGGAAGGCCGGATCGGTCAGCATCAGCAGATGCAGCGGGAAGGCGAGCAGATGCGGGAAGGTCAAGGGCACGCCGTGCTCGGGGATAAAACCGCAGACCCGCGCATAGCGTTCGATCGCTGCCGGCTCGAGCGGCGCCGCCGGACGCACGAGCCGCAGCGCCGGCAACTGGGAGGGGCGGCCGCGTTTGATCAGGCCGGACAGCGCGCGTGCATACAGCTTCGCCGGCGCGGGTAACGCCTCGATGACCACCGTCTTCGGACGCACCGCGCCGTAAGCCTGGCCGATGCCGGAGGGCTCGTGCATGCTCATGCTCCGATCAAGCTTTGACCGCAGACGCGCACCACCTGGCCGGTGACGCCTGCCGATCCAGGATGCGCGAGCCACGCAATAGTCTGGGCCACGTCCACAGGTTGGCCGCCCTGACTCATCGAATTCATCCGGCGTCCGGCTTCGCGGATGGCCAGCGGAATTTTTGCGGTCATCTGCGTTTCGATGAAACCGGGGGCCACGGCGTTGATCGTGATGTTTCGTTTGCCTAACGGGATAGCCATGCTTTGCACGCGGCCGATCACGCCCGCTTTCGAGGTTGCGTAATTGGTCTGACCCATGTTGCCGGCGATGCCGCTGATCGACGACACGCACACGATGCGGCCGCCGTCGCGCAGCGTCCCGGCCGCGAGCAGGGCGTCGTCGAGGCGTTCCTGCGCGGACAGATTGATGTCGATCACGCTGTGCCACGCGGCTTCTGTCATGCGGGCGATGGTTTTGTCCTTCGTGATGCCGGCGTTGTGCACGACGATGTCGACACCGAGTTCATCGAGCGCCGCGGCGATCTGCGCGGGTGTCTCGGCGGCGGCGATATCGAAGGCGAGGGCGGTACCGCCGAGTGGCCGGATGGTGGCGTCGAGCGCGTCTTTGGCCGAGGGGATATCGATGCCGATGACGTGCGCGCCTTCGGCTGACAGGGCACTGGCGATCGCCGCGCCGATTCCGCGTGCCGCACCGGTTACGATCGCGCGTTTGCCGGCGAGAGGTTGAGCCCAGTCGAACGTGGTTGCGTGAGAGGTGCCGTTCGCAGCAACGCGCACCACCTGACCCGAAACATACGCCGAGCGTGGCGACAGAAAAAAGCGCAGCGTCGCCTCGGCCTCATGTTCAGCGCCTTCTGCAACGTAGACCAGATTCGCCGTGACGCCGCGCCGCGCCTCCTTGCCGAGCGAACGCGTGAGTCCTTCGAGCGCACGTTGCGCGGTCCATTGCCGCGAGCTCGCGCACGCTTCGGGCGGTCGCCCAAGCACAACGATGCGGCCGCATTTGCCGAGCGAGCGCAGCGTGTCGTGGAAGAACGCGAACAGCGTATCGAGCTGGCCGCTGTCTTCGATACCGCTCGCGTCGAAAATCAGCGCGGCAACCCGTCCATGCGGTCCGGCTTCGGCGGGCTCGAAGCGGCCCGTCATCAGACCATGACGCGCCGCGAGCGATACCCACAATCCGGCGCTTTGGTGCGCGACGCTGGTGAAACCGGTGCGCGCGATCACACCCGCCAGTGCATTGAGCAGACGCGGCTCGCGCCCCGCGCCGATCGCCACGAGTCCATCGAACTCAGGCTGGTCCGCGCGATAGCGGCGCAATACCTCGGGCTTCGGCAAGCCGATCGAGCGCGCGAGGCGCGCGCCGAACGGCGAGTTCACGAAGTTCAGGTAGGTGTCGTTCATCTTCTGTTGCTCCGCTGGCCAGTCGGGGTTGCTTTCGTATGCCTGGGTTTCAGGTTTGGATTACGTGATGCATCAGTGTGCACGGCGCAACGCTCAGGCTGCAAGCTGCATCGCTTTTTCCAGTGCCTCCTTGCGCCGCTGCAGCGCTTCGAGCATGCCGAAGTCCGGTTCGAAGTCGTCCACCTTGATGACCTCGGCGCCATAGCGGGCATAGTCGTCGAGCACTCGCCGCTCGTCGGTGTCGAGCAGACCCTGCTGTTGGGCATTGGCGGTCCACTCCGCGAGATGGGCGAGGCTTTGCGGCATCGGCGCGAGCAGGCCCTGCTTGACCGCATCGCGCAGCTTGCGATCGATGGCGTCGATACTCGGACTCAGCGCGAACAGCAGTTCGCCGTACCCGAGCGGGTCGACGTCAGGATGCGGCACATAGGAGTCGGATACCAGCCGTTCACGCGCTGCGCCCGGCGTTTGCATCAGCTCGGCGATTGCCGTTCCGAGCGTGTCGGAAGGCGCACGATGTGGCAGGCCGAACGGAAACGCCAGCAGACGCACGAGACCCGCGGCGAGACGGTTCGGATAGTTAACCAGCACGCCGTCGATAGCCTCCTGCGCCTGATGCAATGCATCCTCGACGCCCCAGCGCACGAGCGGCAGGTCGCTTTCCTGACGGCCTTCGTCCTCAAAGCGCTTGAGTGTCGCCGAGATCAGATAGAGCTGCGACAGCACGTCGCCCAGCCGGCCGGAAATCCGCTCGCGCCGCTTCAGATCGCCGCCCAGCACGAACATCGATACGTCGGCGAGCAGCGCGAACACCGTGGAGATACGCGTGGCTGCGCGATAGTAGGGGACCAGCGGCGCATACGCACGCTGCGGTCTCCTGATGAATGCGCCGGCCGTGATGCCATAGATGAAGCTGCGCACGACGTTCGACAGCGTAAAGCTGACATGCCCGAAGAACGCTTCATCGAATTCGCGCAGCGCTTTGCCGCGGTCTGCTTCGCGCGTCGCAGCCATTTCCTTGAGCACATACGGGTGGCAGCGGATGGCGCCCTGGCCGAAGATGATCAGGCAGCGCGTGAGAATGTTCGCCCCTTCGACGGTGATCGACACCGGCACCTGCTGGTAGGCACGCGCGAGAAAGTTCGACGGTCCCATGCAGATGCCCTTGCCGGCGGTGACGTCCATGCCGTCGTTGATGACCTTGCGGGCGCGCTCGGTGACGTGATACTTCGCGATCGCCGAGATCACCGAAGGTTTTTCGCCGAGATCGACTGCGTGCGCGGAGAGTCGCCGTGCCGCGTCCATGACGTACAGGTTGCCGCCCATGCGGCCGAGCGCTTCCTGTACTCCTTCGAACTTGCCGACCGCGGTGCGGAACTGGCGGCGCACGGCGGCGTAGGCACCGGTACCGCGCACGGCGATCTTCGCCATGCCGACATTCGATGACGGCAGCGAGATCGCGCGGCCCGCGGCGAGGCATTCCATCAGCATGCGCCAGCCGTTGCCGACCTGATCGCGTCCGCCGATCACCCAGTCGATCGGTATGAAGACGTCCTTGCCCGAGTTCGGACCGTTCTGGAACACGGCGTTGAGCGGCCAGTGACGGCGGCCGATGTTGACGCCAGGATGACTGGTCGGAATCAGCGCGCAGGTGATGCCGGGTTCATCAGTAGAACCGAGCAGATGATCGGGATCGAGCGCACGGAACGCGAGGCCCAGCACGGTCGCAATCGGTCCGAGCGTGATGTAGCGCTTGTCCCAGGTGACGCGAAAGCCGAGCGTCTCGCGACCTTCAAAGGTGCCCTTGCAGACGATGCCCACATCGGGAATTGCCGCGGCATCCGAACCCGCGTAAGGACTCGTCAACGCGAAGCAGGGGATTTCGATGCCGCGCGCGAGACGCGGCAGGTAGTGGTTCTTCTGCTCTTCCGTGCCGTAGTGCATCAGCAGTTCGGCCGGCCCGAGCGAGTTCGGCACCATCACCGAAACGGCGGCGGCCGAGCAACGCGTGGCAAGCTTCATGATGACCTGCGAATGCGCGTAAGCGGAGAACTGCTTGCCGCCGTACTGCTTCGGAATGATCATGCCGAGGAAGCCGCGCTCCTTGATGTATTGCCAGGTTTGCGGCGACAGGTCTTGCCAGACAGCGGTGGTTTCCCAGTCGTTGGCGAGATCGCACAGATGCTGGCATTCGACGTCGAGAAACGACTGCTCTTCAGCGGTGAGTTTCGCGGGGCCGTGCCCAAGCAGGGTGTCCCAATGCGGGCGTCCGGAGAAGAGTGCAGCGTCCCACCAGACCGTCCCTGCTTCGATGGCATCGCGCTCGGTCGGCGACATCTCCGGCAGGATCTTGCGAAAGATCTCGAGCACCGGCTTCGAGATCCAGGCACGCCGCAACGGCTTGAGCGTGAGAACAAGCGCGGGCAGCACGAACACGATGGCGAGGATAGCCGTAGCAACCGGCCCCGCCGCGCCGCTCAGATGCGCGGCGGCGACCCATACGATCAGGAAGGCAAGCCACCACGAGGCGCGGGCCTGCACATAGACGAGTGCCGCAGCGGCGAGAACCAGCACTAAGAAGAACCATGACATGGCGTTTCCTCCTGATTTGATGGTGCGCGCGGACGCGTCCGCAGGATGCGGAAGGTTCGCATTGTTTGTTTGACAGCACATGCGGTGCCAGGTGCACCGCGGCGCCGGTGGGAGACAGGGCGGTCACATCCGGGCCGGCCCGGACGTGACCTGCTCAGGCTGCGCCGTGCGCGACGTGCCGCAATGAACCGCTCAGGCCGCCACTCAGTCCACCGCCCAGGCGTTCCGGTTCACGTGACAGCGCCTCGGGTTCGGTGGCGCCCAGCGCAGCCGCTGCGTTGCAGCCGCTGCCACTGTCCTGACCGTCGCCCGTACCGTCGGTGGCATCGCCCAGTACGGCCGCGAAGGCGGCCAGCTGGGTCGCATCGGGTAGCGGCGCCTTGAGCGCGGCGACCATCAGCGAGGCGAGGCGCGCGATCAGTTGCAGATCGTTCATCGACTTGCCTTGCGAGAACTCCGTGATCAGGCTGTCGGTATCGGTGCCCGCCAGTACGCCGGAGAGCGCGCCGATCGCAAAGTGCAGGCGCCAGCCGAGTTCGTCGCGCGGCAGATGCGGCAGCGCGCGCTGGAACGCTGCAAAGAAACGCTCCGCCACCAGGGCGTAGTGTCCATTCAGAAAGTCGCGAATGAACGACGACGGATCGGTGTACGCGCGTCCGAGCAGACGCAGGAACGCCTTACCGCCCACCCGCGGATCGCGCGACAGCCGCAACGCCGGAATGAACATCGCGCCCAGCACGTGCTCGCAGGTAAGCCGGGGACCGAGCATGCCGTCGAAACGCTCGAGCAGCTTGACCCGTTCCTGGTTGAGGCGGTCGAGGCGACGCGAGAGCATCGCGTGAATCAGCGCTTCCTTGCTGCCGAAGTGATAGTTGACCGCTGCGAGATTGACCTCGGCGCGCGAGGTAATCTGACGCAGCGACATGGCCTCGTAACCGCATTCAATGAACAGCGTTTCTGCGGCATCGAGGATGCGAGACTTCGTGTCGCCGGTGTGCCGGCCTGTCGTACGAACTGCCATGTTGCGTCTCCCAATTACCGGTTGCCCGGCCGCAAACAAGCGATTCAAATGCGCATTTGAAACGCGCGTTTTTTTCAGGATAAGAAGGTTATGGATCATCGGGCAAGGGCTCTCTATGGACGGACTCCTCTAAAAAAGCACCGCTGCGGTGCATCAAATGCTTCGGACACCGCACGGTTGCTGTTCCGGTTGCCGAATAAAAAAGGCCGTTCCGATAGCAATCGGAACGGCCTCGCGGGTACTGCCTGGCGTGGCGGCCTGGGGCCGCCTATAAGTGTGTTTCGCGTCTTTCGGTGCTGCTGATACTAAACCGCTGCAACCTCTTTGGCAGATTGTGTCATATCTATGCCTCGACGTTCACGACTAAACGGAATAAGTACCGCAATTGCCACGGCGACGATACCGATCACCACGGCCATGACTAGCGCATAGTTGTTGCCGTGTTTCTCGGCGAGGCCTGCCTGCAGCGGCGCGTTGACCGAAGCGAGCAGGTTGCCGAGCTGGTACACGAGGCCCGGGAAGGTGGCGCGGATTTCATCCGGCGAGATTTCGTTCAGGTGGACCGGGATCACACCCCAGGCGCCTTGCACCGAAATCTGCATCAGGAACGCGCCGACCGCCAGTAGCACCGGCGTGGTCGAGAACGCCCACAGCGGCAGAACCGGCAGTGCGATCAGTGCTGCGATAAAGATCGCGCGCTTGCGGCCGATTTTCTCGGAGAAGAAGCCGAAGAAGAGGCCCCCGCAGATCGCGCCGATATTCAGCACGATGGAGATCAGCGAGACCGTATGCGCATCGAAATGATGCTGTTCGCGCAGGAAGGTTGGGTACAGATCCTGTGAGCCGTGCGAGAAGAAATTGAACGCGGTCATCAGGATGATCGAGTAGATCGACAGCGTGACGTTCTTCTTCAGCGTTGCAAGCAGCCCTGGCCTTGCGCGCTTTTCCAGCGTTTTGAACGCCGGCGACTCAGGCACGTGCGCGCGCACATAAAGCACCAGCAGTGCAGGCAGCACGCCGACCATGAACATGCCGCGCCAGCCGATGTATTGATACAGCACGCCGAACACGACCGAGGCGAGCAGATAGCCGCTGGGATAACCGGCCTGCAGCAGACCGGAGACGATGCCGCGCGATTTGGCCGGCACGGTTTCCATGGTCAGTGCGCCGCCCACGCCCCATTCGCCGCCCATGGCGATACCGAACAGCGCGCGCAGCACGAGCAGTGTGGTGAGGTTGGGGGAGAAGCCGGACAGCAGTTCAAGCAACGAATAGCACGCGATGTTGACCATCAGCGTGGGGCGGCGGCCGAATTTATCGGCGAGCCAGCCAAAGATGAGTGCGCCGACTGGGCGCATCATGAGACTCAACGTGATGCCAAAGGCTACGGTTTTGACGTCCGTACCGAATTCGCTCGCGATATCTTTCAGGATGAACACCATCAGAAAGAAATCGAATGCATCGAGCGTCCACCCGAGATAGGCGGCGATAGTGACGTTTTTCTGTTCCCGAGTCCAACTCATGTGTTTTTTCTCCAAGTCTCCGAACAACCCGTGCCTTACGGCGGATCGCAAGGCGACCCGCGCGCCCCGTGCAGCGGGCTCGCAGGGAGTGTACGCCGACGGTTAAGCGTCTGCATGCTTGAAATGCGGTTTCTCAGTAGATGTCCCTAATGTCTGCACGTCCCCGAGCGCGTGCTGGCTATAGATATATTCATAAAATGAATCAATAAATTATAAAAATAAATTTGCCTCATGCTGTGGTGCGGCATACGATGACGGCATCCGAAAATAGCTCCTATCATTGCTCTCACCATGTCCACCAGACCGATCCCCTCCGAGCCTGCGGCTGATCACCGAAGCCCGTTCGCCGTGCTTGTCAGCGTGACCTTGCTCACCGGCGTCGGCGCAGGTCTCGGCGGCATGTCGCTGGCGCTGTTGCTGCACTGGATCCAGCACGTTGCGTTTGGCTACAGCCTCGAGCACGTCATCAGCAACGAGAGCTTCCTGAGCGGCGTGAGCGGCGCGGCGCCCGAACGGCGAGTGCTGGTGATGGTCGTCTGCGGCCTTGTCGCCGGTCTCGGCTGGTGGGCGCTGTATCGCTACGGGCGTCCGCTCGTCAGCATCAAGAAGGCGGTCAAATCGGAAGATCCGCGTATGCCTGTCGTCAGCACGGTGATTCATGCCGTGCTGCAGATCGTGACGGTCGCGCTGGGCTCGCCGCTTGGCCGCGAGGTGGCGCCACGCGAGATCGGCTCGGTGTGGGCCGGCTGGCTGTCGCATCGCGCGGGGCTGACGGTTGCCGAAAGCCGCATCATGGTGGCGTGCGGGGCCGGGGCGGGGCTGGCTGCCGTCTATAACGTACCGTTAGGCGGCGCGGTGTTCGTGCTCGAAGTGTTGCTGGGCACGTTCGGCTGGGCCGCGTTGGTGCCGGCGTTGGCGACGTCTTCGATTGCCGCCGTGGTCGCCTGGATCGGTCTGGGCGATGAGCATCAGTATTCGGTTCCGCAGCTGCTGCTGAGCACGCCTCTGGTCGTCTGGTCGGCGCTGTGCGGTCCCATTTTCGGGCTGGCGGCGTGGGGCTTCACGCAACTGACCACCCGCGCCCGCGCTCATGCGCCGAAGGACTGGCGACTGCCGGTTCTGGCGCTCATCAACTTTGCCATCATCGGTGTGCTGGCCATTGAGTTTCCGCAATTGCTCGGCAATGGCAAGGGCCCGGCGGGTCTGTCGTTCAATAGCGAGCTGACGATCGGGCTGGCGGCGGTACTGCTGATCCTCAAGGTTGCGATCACGGCCGGCAGTCTGCGTGCCGGTGCCGAAGGCGGTCTGCTGACGCCGGGGCTCGCGAACGGCGCATTGCTCGCGATCGTGCTTGGCGGGATATGGAACATGATCTGGCCGGGCACGTCTTCGGGGGCTTTTGCGATTGTCGGCGCGGGGGCGTTTCTGGCCGCATCGATGCAGATGCCGTTGACGGCGGTGGTGCTGATTCTAGAGTTCACTCGTGTGAGCCATGACTTTCTTGTTCCCATCCTGCTCGCGGTGGCTGGCTCCGTGTCGACCTTCAAGCTGCTGGCGACCGTATGGGCGGCGCGCAACGTGCCGGCCGCGGCATCGGCGAAGCCGGCGGGCGCGGTGATGGCGAGGTCGGCGGGCGAGGGTTATGAGGGGTAGATACCGCCCAGCTCATATTGGTGCATCTTCGGCTTGCATCAGCTTAATTCTACGGTGACTCGCTAGCCGTCTTCGTATGAATGCCTGGGCAGGCCTTTCAATCATCGAGAAAGCATATTTTGAAGACACCAGGGTTACGGCAATAAACCCGAGAAAGAACCAGACGCTTCTATAGGGCACAGCTACGCCAGTTTCGCGACAGACCAGCATAATGCATAGCTGGATAGGGAAGTGAAGCAGATAACTGGAATACGTCATATTCCCCGCTGTTTCAATAGCGCCGCGAATCCTCGCCGGAGGACTGAAATATTCCGACATAAAATATACGCTGGATAGGGTTGCCGCCATCAGGAAAAATTTTGGCTGAATTTCAAGTTCGGGTCTGCTGTTAAGGAAATGCCAACCGGCTATCATTGCAATGACCAAGAGAAAAGAAGCCCCCGCCGCCGTTCGGTGTCTCCGCATAAACGGAGCCGCCATCGTCAGGACCCCGCCGGCATAGAACAGGGCCAGGCACTGAAGTACTGGGCTTGACACGCCGAAGCCCATTGCAACGGCAGTTGCAACCACCACCATTCCAGAGAGAAAGATGTTATTTAAAAAAATTCGCAAAAATGCATAGAATATAAAATATATCAAGATTTCCACCGAAATCGACCAGATCGGACCGTTAAATCCAACTGGAGCCGTACCGATCCAGCTGCTCGCCATGAATATCTGGAGAAAGAATTCCCTAAAATTATTGTTCTGATAAACAAAATAAACGCCGCTTTTCCGGAAGTAAGCGTACTGCAGAAGCGCTACAGCCAGAAGCGTGACGAAATGAAGAGGATAGAGCCGGGATAGTCTGTAGACAAAGAAATTCCATCCTGAAATCGATCCCGTTGCTATCGCCTCACCGTATTTCCAGAAGAAAATATAGCCGCTTATGCACCAGAATATCTGGACCCCAAGGTATCCGTATCGATATATCGGGAGCAATAAAGAATAGAGCGGTTGGGTCGACGGCGAAAATTCAACGGGCTCGCTGCCAAGATATGAAAAGTGTTTGTAATGCCAGACAAGAATCGCGAGTGCAGATACAAATCGTATGCATTCGAGACCTAATATTTTGCTCCGTGATTTTTCGCCTTCGGTGTTGCTTTCAGAGAGGATGCTGGCGGGTTGGGTGGCCGTCATGCTGTCGATCCTTTGGAGCGGAGAAGAATGCCTGCGGGTTGACCGCGGGATGGCAATTGCATCTACTGCACGACCAAAGTCGCCATCGTTGTGATGGACAAAACGGCTTTGCAACTGATCCTAACCAGCCGCTAACACGTGAACTGTTGGTTGGCGCACAGTCAGCCGTGTACGGCGCCCTGTAGGCGGGCTTTAGCTCCCCGTTCTTTGCAGCTGCCTGGATTCTTCACGCCACCGCAACCTGTCCGCCCCGACGGCTCCAACGAAGTGGCAAGCGCGCTCCACATCCGAAGCTTGTGTTTGTTCAGCTCTATTCGATGTTCATAAAATACGAACGAGAAAAAGAAAACGATTGAACATCGGCTGTGGGGCCATTTCGATTAAAGTTCGGCCATTTCAACCCGATATACATAGGACAAGTAGATAGAGACCACATCTGCCGGGGGACAAAAAGCATGTTGAAAAACCTGTCGATTCGCGCCAGCCTTAACCTGATGATCGCGTTGTTCGGGATCCTGCTGGCTGTAGGGGCTGCGGTCGGGCTTTTATCAATGCGTGATGGCAATGAATCCTTGCGCCAGATGTACACCGTCGATACGCCTGCCGTGGCTGACCTCGAGGGCGATTCCGTCAAGTTGCTGAACGCGCGGCTCGCGCTTGCGACCTACGCGTCGCTTGCCGAGCTGAAGGATCAGGCGGGCCAGGACGCCGTGCTGGGCCGCTTAAGTATCTACCTGCAGGCTTCCAACGATTACCTGTCGCACTATTTGAGCCATGCAGGCCATGGCGATGAGGAGCAGGCCCTCGTCAAGGACATGCAGGACAAGCGTGCCGCGTTCCTGCATCAGGGCCTGGAGCCAGCTCTCGCCGCGATCAAATCCGGCGACACGCAAGCCTTCGTGCAACTTCAGGCGCACGTCATGCCAAAACTGTTCAACGTGTATTCGACGGCGATGGCGGCGCTCATCAATGCGCAACTCGATCGCGGTGCGCGTCGCTACCAGGATGCGGAAAACCGCTTCCACATGGTCAGCCTGGCGGTCGCCGCCGGTCTCGTAGCCGCACTGCTGCTCGCCTTGGGCGGCCGCATGATGCTGATGCGTGCGATCGTCGATCCGGTCAACGCGGCGATCGGGTATTTCAACCGTATCGCCGAGGGCGACCTGACGGGCCGGATCGTCGCCACGGGCGCCAACGAGATGAGCAAGCTCACGGCCGCGTTGCAAAAGATGCAGGATTCGCTGCGTGCAGCGATCACCTCCGTGCGGGGTGGCACCGAATCGATCAACGTTGGGGTGAACGAAATTGCCGCGGGCAATGCCGATCTGTCGCAGCGCACGGAAGAGCAGGCGGCATCGCTCGAGCAAACGGCTGCGAGCATCGAAGAACTGACCTCGACGGTCAAGCAGACCGCGGAGAACGCCAGGCAGGCGAGCCAGCTCGCGCAGAGCGCATCAGGGCTCGCCGTCAAAGGCGGTGAGCTGACGCAGCAGGTGGTGGGCACGATGCAGAACATCGTCGGTGATTCGCACAAGATCGCCGACATCGTCGGGGTGATCGAAGGCATCGCCTTTCAGACCAATATTCTGGCGTTGAACGCAGCGGTGGAAGCCGCCCGCGCGGGCGAGCAGGGACGTGGCTTCGCGGTGGTCGCGAGCGAGGTGCGTGCGCTCGCGCAGCGCAGCGCCGGCGCCGCCAAGGAGATCAAAGGATTGATCGCCGAGTCGACCTCCCGGGTGCAGTCGGGCTCCGAGCTGGTCGACCAGTCAGGCACGACGATTACCGAGATCGTCCAGTCGATCGCACGCGTGAGTTCGATCATGAACGAGATCGCGGCGGCTTCGGCCGAGCAGAGCGTGGGCATCGATCAGGTCAACCTCGCCGTCGCGCAGATGGACGAGGTGACCCAGCAGAACGCGGCATTGGTCGAGGAAGCGTCGGCCGCTGCGCAATCGATGGCTGGACAGGCCCGCACACTCAGCGACGCAGTAGCGGTGTTCAGGGTCGCCGAGACGGGCACTTCGACGGTGTCGCGAGCCGTGGTTCCGCAAATTGCCTCGCAAAGCGCATCACGCCGGCCTGCAGTGGTCGTTCGCACGCCGCCAGTCCGTACAACGAAGGCAAAGCCGTCACCTGCCGCCGCTGCAGACAGGCCGACGGCCATCGTCGCGGATACCAGTGCTACGGACTGGGAGAAATTCTGAGTCCGGATTTCGCGGGACTTTGAAACGCCTGCGCTCAAATCACCGCCGCGACCCGCCGCATGGACCCGCCCGAACCTCGTCGCGGCGGCACTCTCCTTTGGGAATCATACGGACCGCCGATAGCGCGGTGCACGCTCATCGCTTTGCTCTTATTCTCACGGGTACGCGCAGGGTTTACGTGATACCGCAGCGCCAGTTTATTCGCCTAATATATTCAAAATATTGAATTCAAAATGCAACGAATAACGATCATGTAGTCAGGGACAACGCGGTGTACCCAGGAGACGGTAAGCATGCGTATTTACCAGTTCATCAATAAGGTGCCGGGCGGGCTAATGGTGGTTCCGCTGTTTATCGGCATGCTGATCAATACATTCTGTCCGAACGCTTTAAAAATCGGCGGCTTTACCCAGGCGCTGACTAATCAGGGATATCCAACTGTCCTTGCGATGTATCTGTTCACGGTCGGCACCAAGATGACCTTGCGAGCGGCCCCCGGCATGCTCAAACGCGGTTTCGGCATTCTGCTTTCGAAGGTGGGTATCGCGGTTCTGATTGCACTCGCCATTTCGCATTTCTTTCACGGTAATTTTCTGGGACTCAGCACGCTCGCGGTGCTGGCCGCCATGAACGACACCAATGGCGGTATGTTCCTCGCGCTGACAAGCACCTTTGGCAGCAAGGAAGATTCCGGCACGTATGTCGCGCAAAGCATCGAGACGGGTCCGTTCGTGACGATGATCGTCCTTGTCGGCGCCGGCCTCGCCAATATCCCGTGGCTGACCATGCTATCGGTTATCGCGCCGATTTTCGCCGGCGCGATTCTTGGTAATCTCGACAGCGAACTGCGTGATTTCTTTGGCAGGCATGAACCGCTGATCGTGCCGTTCATGGCCTTCACGCTGGGACAGGGGATCAATCTCAAAGCGGTATTTACGGCAGGTGTGCCAGGCATCCTGCTGGGCGTGGCCGTATTTGTCGTCACTGGCATCGTCTGCATCTTCGCGGACCGGTTGCTGGGCGGCTCCGGCGTGGCGGGCGCCGCCGCGTCGAGCACGGCAGGCAATGCAACCGGCACGCCGCAGGCGATCGCGCTGGCGGACCACTCCTATGCGGCGATCGCGCCGGCTGCAACCATCCAGGTGGCGGCATCGGTGATCGTGACCGCCGTGCTTACGCCGATTCTGACTGCCTGGGTATTCCGGAAACAACAAAAGAAACAGCTGCAGCCGGACGCACAGATCGATCGCGAGAACCGCGAATCGCAAGCCGACGAAGATCACTATCCGCCGCCAATCGGTGCAAATGAGTGAGCAGGCGATGCGCCGTGTCTTACGCCGGCGCTTTGAGCTTTGAGTCCATGACATCCGCTCATGGACGCCATGACAAACTTTCGATTGGCCGCTGATATCGGCTCGGGCTAAATTCCTCCGCACACCCCGGATGCACGGAAGCGTTCATCCGAACCCGATCCCCGAGGAGGACCCATGCGAAGCGCCAGCGCGCCCCGTTCGAAGCTGCCCGACGTCGGCACTACGATCTTTACCGTGATCGGTCAGCTCGCGTCCGAGCACGACGCGCTCAACCTGTCACAGGGCGCACCGAACTTCGCGCCGGATCCGGCGCTTGTCGAAGGCGTGGCGCGTGCGATGCGCAACGGACACAACCAGTACGCGCCGATGGCCGGCATCGGGGCGCTGCGCGAAGCGCTCGCCGACAAGACCGAGCGCCTGTACGGCGCGCGCTACGATCCGCAGACCGAAGTCACCGTGATCGCGAGTGCGAGCGAGGGGCTGTATGCCGCGATCAGCGCGCTCGTGCATCCTGGCGACGAGGTAATCTACTTCGAGCCGTCGTTCGACAGCTACGCGCCGATCGTGCGGATGCAGGGCGCGACGCCGGTCGCCATCAAGCTCGCGGCGCCGGACTTCCGCGTCGACTGGGACGCGGTCGCCGCCGCGATCACGCCGCGCACGCGGATGATCATCGTCAACACGCCGCACAACCCGACCGCGACCGTGTTCTCGGCCCATGACATCGAGCAGCTCGCGAGGCTCACGCGGCAGACCGACATCGTGATCCTGTCCGACGAGGTCTACGAGCACATCGTGTTCGACGGTGTGCGCCACGAGAGCATGGCGCGGCATCGCGAGCTCGCGGAGCGCAGCGTTATCGTGTCGTCGTTCGGCAAGTCGTTTCACGTGACCGGCTGGCGCGTCGGCTACTGCTTCGCGCCTGCCGAATTGATGGACGAGATCCGCAAGATCCATCAGTTCATGGTGTTCTCGGCCGACACGCCGATGCAGTTCGCGTTCGTCGAGCACCTCGCACAGGCCGACAGCTATCTGGGATTGTCCGCGTTCTATCAGGCAAAGCGCGACCTGCTTGCGCGCGAGCTCGCGGGTTCGCGCTTCGAGCTGTTACCGAGCGAAGGCTCGTTCTTTATGCTCGCGCGCTTCCGGCATTTCTCCGACGAGCGCGATAGCGATTTCGTGTTGCGCCTGATCCGCGACGCGCGCGTTGCGACGATTCCGCTGTCCGCGTTCTACACGGATGGCACCGACCCCGGCGTGATCCGGCTCAGCTTTTCGAAGGACGATGCGACGCTGGTTGAAGGCGCGCGCCGTCTGAGCAATATCTGAGGCCGTCGACGTACGGCAGCCACCCGCCCGACTATTCACGATTCCAATAGAAGGACATCACGATGAAGCACCTGAAAATCTGGCTTGCGCTCGCCTGCGCGTTCGGTTCCTGTGCGGCGCTCGCCGATGCGCAGACGCTGCGCTTCGGCCTCGAGGCGCAATATCCGCCGTTCGAATCGAAGGCGCCGAACGGTGAGTTGCAAGGGATGGACATCGATGTCGGCAATGCAGTGTGCAAGGCCACGAAAATGACGTGCGCGTGGTCCGAGACGTCGTTCGACGGCCTGATTCCGGCGCTGAACGGCCGCAAGTTCGACGCGATCAATTCGGCGATGAATGCGACCGACAAGCGGCGCGAGGCGATTGACTTCACGACACCGATCTACCGCGTGCCCACCGAACTGATCGCGCGCACCGGCAGCGGTTTGGTGACGACGACGGAATCGCTGAAAGGCAAGCGCATCGGCGTGCTGCAGGGTTCGATCCAGGAGACGTTCATGAAAGTGCACTGGGAACCGGCCGGCGTCATCGTGGTGCCGTACCAGGATCAGAACCAGGTGTTCGCGGATCTGACGTCGGGCCGCCTCGACGGCACACTGCTGCTCGCGCCGGCGGGCCAGCCGTTCCTGCAGCGTCCGGACGGCAAGGACTTCTCGTTCGTCGGGCAACCGGTGCACGACGACAAGATCCTCGGCAGCGGGATCGCGTTCGGCGTGCGCAAGGGCGACGACGCGCTGAAGGCGAAGCTGAACGAGGCGATCGCGAAACTCAAGGCGGACGGCAGCGTGAAGTCGCTCGGCGCGAAATACTTCGGCGATATCGACATCTCGACAAAGTAACGCCGGACGACGATGCGATGCCAGACAATCAGATCGACGCCGCGCTGACCGCTGAGTTAGGCGCGGACGTCGTCACGCGGTCCGAAGACATCGAGCCGCGTTTTTTCACCGCGTACAACGAAGCGCCGGGCGTCAGACCGCGAGCGCTCATCCGGCCGATGTGCGTCGACGACGTGTCGCGTGCGCTCGCGCTCTGCACACGGCTCGGGCAACCGGTGGTCCCACAGGGCGGCATGACCGGACTCGCGCGCGGCGGCGTCGCGCTGGGCGGCGAGGTCGTGCTATCGATGGAGCGCTTCGCGGGCATCGAGTCGCTCGACGCGGCTGCAGCGACGATCACGGTACGCGCCGGCACGCCGCTGCAGATCGTGCAGGAAGCGGCCGAGGCGGCGGGTTTCACGTTCGGCGTCGATCTCGGCGCGCGCGGCTCGTGCCAGATTGGCGGGATGCTCGCGACCAACGCGGGTGGCACGCGCGCGATCCGCTACGGGCTGATGCGCGAGCAGGTGCTCGGGCTCGAAGCGGTGCTCGCCGACGGCACGATCGTGTCGTCAATGAACCGGATGCTGAAGAACAATGCCGGCTACGATCTGAAGCAGTTTTTCATTGGCAGCGAGGGCACCCTCGGCGTGATCACGCGTGCGGTACTGCGGCTGCATCCGAAGCTCGCCGCGAGCGCGACTGCGTTGGGCCGCGTCGCCGATTATGAAGCGCTGCTGCGGCTGTGGGACCGCGTGCGTGCGCGCCCCGATGTCGTCAGCTTCGAAGCGATGTGGCCGTCGTTCTACGCGCATGTGGCTGCGAACACATCCGGTGTCGTCGCGCCGTTCGCGGCCGACGGCAATTTCGTGGTGCTGATCGAATTCGCGACGAGCGCACCGGATGGCGACGCCGCGGCCGGCCTGGAGGCGTGTCTTGCCGATGCCTTCGACGCGGGGCTGATTGACGACGCGGCGCTCGCGACGTCGGAGCGGCAGGCGCGCGATATGTGGGCGCTGCGCGAGAGCCACGCGATCGATGAGTTGCCGCATCTGGCGGGCTTCGACGTGAGTCTGCCGACGGGTGAGCTCGGCGCGTTCGCCTCGCGTTGCGAGGCCGAACTGCGACGGCGATGGCCGGACATCACGTGCCTGTTCTTCGGGCATGTCGGCGACGGCAACGTGCATGTCGGCGTATCGCTGCGCGAGATGGACGGCGCGACGGTGGACGCGCTCGATCACTGCGTCTACGCGGTCGTGCAGGCGATGGGCGGATCGATCTCGGCGGAGCACGGCATCGGTGCGCTGAAGCGCCCGTATCTTGGCTGCACGCGCAGCGATACGGAAATCGCGCTGATGCACCGCGTCAAGGCGGCGCTCGATCCGCTCGGCATTCTGAATCCCGGCAAGGTGCTGTGACGGGAGGGCGGGGCAGAATCCCCGCTCAGTGGCTGTGCCGTTCGGCAACAGGCGAGGGTGGCTGCTTCGACTGCCGGCTCAGCATCACGGTGACGACGGCCGACACCGCCAACGTCGCACCCACCACATACAAGCCTGCTGCATAGCCGCCCGTTACGTTCTTGAGCCATCCGATCGCGAACGGGCCGACGAAGCCGCCCAGGTTCCCCACCGAATTGATCATCGCAATCCCCGCAGCCGCGCCGGCGCCTGACAGGAACATGCTGGGCATCGCCCACAGCGGTGCCTTGGCTGCACTGATGCCGATGTTCACGATTACGAGCGCCAGGATGATCATCAGCGCTGTAGTCGCGCTACCGGCAAAGATGAATCCGAGGCATGCCAGGATACATGGGATGACAACGTGCCACGTGCGCTCTTCCGTGCGGTCCGAATGCTTCGCCCACCAGATCATCGCAATGACCGCGAGAATGCTCGGCAGGCCTGCCAGCAGGCCCGTTTCGAACGATCCGAAGCCATACTGGCGAATAATCAGCGGTGCCCACAGTCCAAGCGTATAAAGTCCTGCCGACGTGCCGAAGTAGATCAGCGCCAGCGCCAGAACCCGTGGGTCGCGCAAGGCGGTGAGTGCACCGGCGGTGTGGCCGGCATGTGACTGCTTCGCTGCTGCTTCCGTCGTCAGTTTTGCGATCAGCCATTCGCGCTCTTCCGGCTGCAGCCACTCCGCTTTCGCCGGTGTATCCGTGAGGTACTTCAGCACGCAGAAGCCCAGGATGATTGCCGGCACCGCTTCGAGAATGTAGAGCATCTGCCAGTCGGCAAGTCCGGCGAGCGGAGGCAGTTTCATGATCGCGCCGGAAATCGGCGAGCCGATCGCGGTGGAGATCGGCGCCGCGGCCATGAACCATGCTGCAGCGACCGCGCGTTGACGCAATGGGAACCACAGACTGAGATACAGAATGATGCCGGGAAAGAAGCCCGCTTCGGCGACGCCCAGCAGGAAGCGCAGCGCGTAGAAGCTGTTCGGGCCGATCACGAATGCGGAGGCCGCCGACACGATCCCCCATGACACCATCACGCGGGCAATCCAGCGGCGCGCGCCGACCTTGTGAAGAATCAGGTTCGACGGCACTTCGCACAGAAAATAGCCGATGAAAAACAGTCCACCGCCGAGACCGAACGCCGTCGGCGACAGACCGATAGCCTTGTTCATCGACAGCGCCGCAAACCCCACGTTGACGCGATCCAGAAAACTCACGAAATACAGCAGCATCACGAACGGGATAATGCGCAGCATGAGCTTGCGCGAAACCCGGCTTTCGAGTTCGGAAATCATTGTCTCCTCCGTGGAGGCTTGAGCAGTGCTCTATTCAGAAACGGAGTTGAGTTACAAAGCGCGTCGTGGCCGTCCGGTGCGGCTCTCCTGTTTTTTTCGGCGCGCTTGCCGGTCAAACCCTCGTATCGCCGCGCTCGGGGCGAGCGGGGCCACGGCCGCCGGATGACGGCCGTGCGTTCCAGACTCCTGGGGAGCCGCTGTGGAGAGTTAAGCTGCGTTGGCCGAGGGCACTGCGGCTTTTTCAATGAAAGAGCAGACGGCCGCGGTCACCTGCGCGGTCGTTGCCGTGCCGCCAAGGTCGCGGGTGTGCAGCGATGTATCGGCAGTCACCGCTTCGACGGCTTGCATCACGCGTTTTGCCGCGTCGAATTCGCCCAGATGTTCGAGCAGCATCACAACCGACCAGAACGTGCCCACCGGGTTGGCGAGACCTTTGCCCATGATGTCGAACGCGGAGCCGTGGATGGGTTCGAACATCGACGGATAGCGGCGTTCCGGATCGATGTTGCCTGTCGGTGCAATGCCGAGACTGCCGGCGAGTGCCGCGGCGAGGTCGCTGAGGATGTCGGCGTGCAGATTGGTGGCGACGATCGTATCGAGCGAGGCGGGACGGTTGATCATGCGGGCGGTCGACGCGTCCACCAGTTCCTTGTCCCATTTGACGTCCGGGAATTCCTTCGAAATCTGCAGCGCAATCTCGTCCCACATCACCATGGCGTGACGTTGCGCGTTGCTCTTCGTAATGACGGTCAGCAGTTTGCGCGGACGGGATTGCGCGAGACGGAACGCAAAACGCATGATCCGCTCGACACCGGCGCGCGTCATCATCGACACATCCGTCGCGGCTTCGATCGGGTGTCCCTGGTGGACGCGTCCGCCTACGCCGGCATATTCGCCTTCCGAGTTTTCGCGGACGATGACCCAGTTCAGGTCCTCCGGCCCGCAGCGCTTGAGCGGTCCGTCGATACCCGGCAGGATGCGGGTCGGACGCACGTTGGCGTACTGGTCGAAGCCCTGGCAGATCTTGAGGCGAAGGCCCCACAACGTGATGTGATCGGGAATGTCGGGATCGCCCGCCGAGCCGAACAGGATCGCGTCCTTGTTGCGGATCGCGTCGAGCCCGTCGGCGGGCATCATGACGCCGTGCTCGCGGTAGTAGTCTGCGCCCCAGTCGAAGTTCTCGAATTCGAATGCGAACGACTTCGTCGTCTTTGCCAGTGCTTCGAGCACCTGCGCGCCGGCCGGGATGACCTCCTTGCCGATGCCGTCGCCAGGGATGGTCGCGATGCGATAGGTTTTCATGTCTCCGTCCTTCAGGTGTTGTACGAATGAATGAACTCTACCTATCTCCGGGCGCAAAAACCGGTGCTACACTCAAAGCATCTTTAACTTTCATTCACAAGTGAAAGCCATGCGAGATACGGTCGATCCGTCGGATTTGAGCTTTTTCTCGACGCTTGCGGCGTCCGGCAGCCTGAGCGCCGCCGCGCGGGAACTGGGACTGACGGCAGCGGCGGTCAGCAAGCACCTGACGCAGATGGAAAGTCGCGCGGGCGTGGGGCTGATCAACCGCACGACGCGGCGGATGATGCTGACGCCGGAGGGCGAGTTGTACCTCGAGCATGCGCGCCGGATTCTCGACGAGATCGACGAACTGGCCGAATTGCTGGGTACCGCGAAGAAAAGTCCGAAGGGATTGCTGCGCGTGAACGCGACGCTTGGCTTTGGGCGCAGCCATGTCGCCCCTGCGATTTCGCGCTTTGTCGCGAAGCACCCGCAAGTATCGGTTCAGCTTCAGCTATCGGTCACGCCGCCTCCGCTGACGGACGATACGTTCGATGTCTGCATCCGCTTCGGCGAGCCGCCCGATACGCGGGTGGTCGCGCGTCGTCTGGCGACGAACCGGCGCTTGCTGTGTGCGGCGCCTTCGTACATCGCCGCACGTGGGATGCCGGTGACCGCGCATGACCTGACGCGGCACAACTGCATCGGCATCCGCCAGGGTGACGAGGCTTACGGCGTGTGGCGTCTGACTTCGGGCAGGGGAGCGTCACGCAAAACGGAGGCCGTGCGCATCAACGGCACGCTGACGACGAACGACGGCGAAATCGCGGTGAAGTGGGCGCTGGAAGGACACGGCATCCTGATGCGGGCCGAGTGGGACATCAAGCAATATCTGGCCGATGGGTCGCTGGTCCTCGTATTGCCCGATCACGACACGCCGAACGCGGATATCTTCGCCGTCTATTCGCAACGGCACCAGATGTCCACGCGGATTCGCGCGTTTGTCGATTTCATCGCCGGGGATCTTCGAAGCGAAGCGGGCGAACTGGGGTGAAACGCAGCCACGCTCATTCGGAGCCCAACTGCATTTGTCGACATACGATGGCGTTGCTGGCTTGCGCAGACAAGAACGCAGGCAACAGCGCAGGCAACAAAAAACCCCGTAAGACGTTGATCTTACGGGGTTTCTCGAACTTCGCCGGCTTATGCCGGAACAACCGATGGTGCCCAGGAGAGGACTCGAACCTCCACGGTGTTGCCACCGCTAGGACCTGAACCTAGTGCGTCTACCAATTCCGCCACCTGGGCACATTTTCAAGCTAAACCGTTATTTTAACGGGACGACTCAGCGTGTCAATGGGGACTTCAACAACCGCTTCATTGCACCGTCCGGACTTTCAGGTATCGAATCAGGTTCGATACTGACTTCCGCACTGCCGATACCCTGTTATTCATTCGAACAAGTTCAAACGAACCGCAGAGCCTCACACAAAAAGCAAAGCCGCTCGGAAGCGGCTTTGCTTTTGAATCTGGTGCCCAAGAGAGGACTCGAACCTCCACAGTGTTGCCACCGCTAGGACCTGAACCTAGTGCGTCTACCAATTTCGCCACCTGGGCAGGTGTCTGTACAACAGAGACCGCTATTATAGCGACAGCTTCAAAGCTGTCAAGCATTTCGAGAAAGCCTCCGCATGGCGTCGGATTGCGGTTCACGGCAAGTACTGCAGCAAGTATTGACGCGCCGCTTGGCGCGCAATACGGGTGTTAGAATGCCTCGCAGTAGTTCGTTGGCACGGTGCCCAGGCCCGTCGGACTCAGCTTTGAATGAGCCAGACCCGAGCAGTCAATCGCAGGTGCAACAGAGCCGCGTCATAACGCCGACCGACGTCCATGCAACGAGAAAAAATCATCGACAAGCCCTTGAGCAAATATCCGTACCCGATTCCGAGCCGCGAGGAAATCCTCGGCGTGCTCCGCACGAGTGAAGCGCCGCTTGCAGCGAATGACATTGCCGAAGCGTTGTCGATCAAGCGCCAGGAGCGCGAAGGATTTTTCAAGCGTCTCGCGGCCATGGAGCGCGACGGCCAGATCCGGCTCGATCAGCGCAACCATTACCAGCTTACGCATCCGTCCAATTTTGTCGGCGGCCGAGTGCAGGGCCATCGCGACGGCTACGGTTTCCTCGTGCGCGACGACGGTCAGGACGATCTGTTCCTGCCCACCGGCGAGATGCAGAAGGTCATGCACAACGACCGCGTGCTGGCGCGGATCGTCGGTTATGACCGGCGCGGACGGCCCGAAGGCCACATCGTCGAAGTCACGGACCGCGCCAACAAGCGCGTGATCGGGCGACTGCTGAACGAGAACGGCGCGCTGATCGTCGCACCTGAAGACAAGCGAATCGGCCACGACATCCTGATCACGCAGAACACCAAGAAGGCCAAGGTCGGCCAGGTGGTGGTGGTCGAGCTGACGGATTTCCCGAGTCGCCATTCGCAGCCGCTTGGCCGCGTGGTGGAAGTGCTGGGGGATATCGACGATCCCGGCATGGAAATCGAAATTGCCGTGCGCAAGTACGGCGTGCCACACGAGTTCAGCCAGGCCGCGCTCGACGACGCCGCAAGGCTGCCGGACGAAGTGCGTCCCGTGGATATTCGCCATCGCGTCGATCTGCGCGATGTGCCGCTCGTTACGATCGACGGTGAAGACGCCCGCGACTTCGACGATGCGGTGTACTGCGAGCCAATCGCGGTCGGCAAGGGCGAGGGCTTTCGCCTGATCGTGGCGATCGCCGATGTCTCGCACTATGTGCATCCGAAGAGCGGTCTCGATGTGGACGCGATCGAACGCAGCACCTCGGTCTACTTCCCGCGCCGCGTCATTCCCATGCTGCCGGAGAAGTTGTCGAACGGCCTGTGTTCGTTAAACCCGCACGTCGACCGTTGCGTGCTGGTGTGCGACATGGTGATCACCGCGCGTGGCGAGATCAAGGCGTACCAGTTCTATCCCGGTGTGATGCACTCGTCAGCGCGCCTGACCTATACCGAAGTCGCCGCGGTGCTGAAGAACACCAAGGGCCCGGAAGCAACGCGCCGCGCGGCGCTGTTGCCGCAACTGCAGAATCTGTATGGCGTGTACAAGTCGCTGTTCGCCGCCCGGCAAAAACGCGGCGCGATCGACTTCGACACCACCGAGACTTACATCGTCTGCAATGCGCAGGGCAAGATCGAACAGATCATCCCGCGCACGCGCAACGACGCGCACAAGCTGATCGAAGAATGCATGCTGGCCGCGAACGTCTGCGCGGCCGACTTCATGAAGCGCAACAAGCACCCGGGCTTGTACCGCGTGCACGCCGGACCGACCGCCGAAAAGCTCGAGAACCTGCGCTCCTTCCTGCGTGGCATGGGCCTGACGCTGGGTGGCGGCGACTCGCCGCACGCGAGCGACTACGCCGCGTTGATGGCGCACATCCGCGACCGGCCCGACGCGCAGATGTTGCAGACCATGTTGCTGCGCTCGATGCAACAGGCTGTCTACAGTCCGGACAATATCGGCCACTTCGGTCTCGCATATGAGGCGTACGCGCACTTCACGAGTCCGATCCGGCGCTACCCCGATCTGCTGACGCACCGTGCAATCTACGCGGTCCTGCAGGGGCGCAAGTACACGCCGGAAGCGCCGCATGGCGTCGATCTGAATACGGCGCTGTCGCCGCGCGCCCGCGCGATGCAGCAGGCCGACGACGAAAAGCGCGGCCGTACGCGTTCGAACAACGTGGCGATCTGGGAGGAGCTCGGCTTGCACTGCTCGGCCAACGAGCGTCGGGCGGACGAAGCCTCGCGCGACGTCGAAGCCTGGCTCAAGTGCTACTTCATGCGCGACAAGCTCGGTGAAGAGTACGGCGGCATGGTGAGCGGCGTGACTTCATTCGGCATTTTCGTGCAGCTCGATGCGCTGTTTATCGAAGGCCTCGTGCATGTCACCGAACTGGGCTCCGATTACTTCCAGTACGACGAGATCAAGAACGAGCTACGCGGCGAACGCACGGGCATCCGCTACCGCCTGTCGGACCGTGTGCGCGTGCAGGTGAGCCGCGTCGATCTCGACGCACGCAAGATCGACTTCCGGCTGGTGCGCGATACGCCGATCAAGTCGCCGGGTGCGCGTCCCGCGCTCGCCGACAAGGCTGCCGTTGAAAGCGGCGGTGCACGTGTACGCTCGCTGGCGCCGGCCGAAGCCGGCGCGGGGGCACGCCGAAAGAAGGCCGCACCGGCACCGACGCTCGCGGTCAAGGAGGCGCGCGCGGCACGCAGCGCCGCCAGGAAACACGGCGCCTCGGCCAAGTCTGCTTCTTCTTCGAAGGCACAGACACGCAAGAAGCGCTGAGCTCACACGCAAATCGCGTGGCGAGTCGGCACCAGCAGGCTCGCTGCAGCGGGTTCGCCGCGCGCAACCGGTACAGGTTCATGTGCCGGTTGCGCGCGGTCTGCATTTCGGTTTGTCTTTATCCCAGTAGCGCAGCCGCGTCGCGGCGCGCTCAATCAAAGGTTGTTCAGTCATGTCACGTCTCAAGGTTCTATACGGTTTCCACGCGGTGACCGCCCGTCTGCGTCACGATGCGTCCACGGTCGAAGAGGTCTATTACGACGCGACGCGCAAAGACCGCCGCATGACGGAGTTCCTGCACACGGCTAAGGAAGCGGGCGTGCGTCTGATTGCTGCCGACGAAACGCGCCTGTGGGGCCTCGCGCACACGGAGCGCCACCAGGGCGTGGTGGCGCGGGCAGGGGACATGCCGCTGGCGCAGAATCTCGCGGAGCTGCTGGATGGCATCAACGGTTCGCCGCTGATTCTGGTGCTCGATGGCGTGACCGATCCGCACAACCTCGGCGCGTGTCTGCGGGTCGCCGATGCGGCTGGCGCGCATGCGGTGATCGTGCCACGCGATCGTGCTGTCGGCCTGAACGCGACGGCCGCGAAAGTGGCGAGCGGCGCGGCCGATACGGTGCCTTACATCACGGTGACGAATCTGGCGCGCGCACTGCGCGAACTGAAGGACGCGGGCGTATGGGTGGTGGGCACGGCGGGCGAGGCGAGCAAAAGCCTGTATGAGACCAGGCTCGACGGTCCGGTCGCGCTCGTGATGGGTGCGGAAGGCGAGGGCATGCGCCGTCTGACGCGCGATACTTGCGACGAAGTCATGCAGATTCCCATGGCCGGCAGTGTGGAAAGCCTGAACGTGTCGGTCGCGAGCGGCGTGTGCCTGTTCGAAGCCGTGCGCCAACGCTCGGTGAAGGTCAAGACCTGATTCAGGACGCGGCATGCACGATGACCGTCGTGCCGCGCCGGGTCTTCCGGTCCCGATTGTGCCCACTTGCCGGATAAGTGCGAGCGGCGCATGCTAGTCCGGTAAACTTGCGGTTTTCCGCCTCTAGCCAGCAATTCCCATGACTCAAGACGAACTCAAGCAACTGGTCGGTCAGGCCGCCGCCGACTACGTGAACGCCAACGTACCCGAAGGCGTCGTGATCGGCGTCGGCACCGGCTCGACCGCCAACTGCTTTATCGATGCACTGGCCGCCACGAAGCACCGTTATCGCGGCGCCGTGTCCAGCTCGCTGGCGAGCACCGCGCGCCTGCAGTCGCACGGCTTCAAGGTGCTCGATCTGAATGAAATCGAATCGCTGCCGGTCTATGTCGACGGCGCGGACGAGATCGACGCCAGCGGTGCGATGATCAAAGGCGGCGGCGGTGCGCTGACGCGCGAGAAGATCGTGGCGTCGGTGTCGGAAGTGTTCGTCTGCATCGTGGATTCATCGAAACGCGTCGATGTGCTCGGCCAGTTTCCGTTGCCGGTTGAAGTGGTGCCGATGGCACGCACCGCAATCGGCCGCCGCGTGATCGCGTTGGGCGGCGTGCCGGTGGTGCGCGTGACGAAGGACGGCACGCCGTTTATTACCGACAACGGCAACGAGATCATCGACATCAAAGGGCTGAAGATCGCCGATCCTCGCGCGCTCGAAGCACAGATCAATGCGTGGCCAGGCGTCGTCACTGTAGGTCTCTTCGCAGAACGCGGAGCGACCCTGTCGCTGCTTGGCACCGACACCGGCGTAGAAACCATTCGCTACACGCCGCGCTAAATAAAGCTGCGCGTTCAAGGCACCGCACCGCGTCAGGCGCGACGCGGTGACGGTGGCGCGAATGCGCATCTCCCAGGCGACCCGCCGCGCCGTCATCCTCTCCCGGTTGCCGGCCCACGTCCTCTCTCCTCTGCGCCAGCCTGCTCCGATCGCGTTTGCCGTTCCCCCACATTCAACGTTCCGCTTTCGGCTAGTCGACAAACCCTCACATTTTGCTGTCTCTCGATTGCGGAGTGTGGTCGGGCGCACGCTCTGCGGACGGCGCTCCTTTTAAACTCGGTCTCGTGGCGTTGGACAGTTACGCCCAGGTGAAGTCGCGAAAGCGATGAGCGGCACTGTTCGCCTCATCGTCCGGTGACCACGCCGGCGGTACGGATCGATTAAATGCTTTCGAACTGTTAGCAATTCGTCATCCTTATTAAAATGAAAAGATTGATATGGGTAATTGCCGTCATTCAGGGAGAGGGAGTCGTGAGAGAACAGCGCTCGCTGTCAGCCCGCATTGACCAACGCCTAAAGAATACGATCTTCTGACAAGGAAAATTCAAACAACATGAATGCCGATCGCCTTTCGGGCCAGGTCCCCGATATCGTTGAAGCTTGGGCTGCGTTGCAGAGCAAGGTGCCTCTCAAGCCTATTCGCAATGAGCAGGAATACGAGCAGCTGACGCAGCTCGCGAATGCGCTGACGAACCACCTTCACGGCGACGCGGACAATCCGCTAACGGATCTGCTCGGCGTTCTGTCCGCTCTGATCGGCGGCTGGGAGTCTCGCCAGGTGGTGGTGCCCAGCGCGGAGCCGCGTGAGGTGCTGCGCCATCTGCTGGAAACCCACGGTCTCAAGCAAAAGGACCTGGCCGATATTGCCTCGCCCACTGTGGTCAGCGACATCCTCGCAGGACGCCGGGCAATCAGCAAGAACGTGGCAAAGGCGCTGGCCGTGCGCTTTCGAACAGACGTCAGCGTTTTTATCTGACGCCACATCAAGGACGTTGAATCGCCCGCACGAAAGTACCGGGCGTGTTTCAGCAATGCATGACTAATTGAAAATTCGTTTTCCTAATGAATCAGCATTGTGCGAATTAATTCGCCGGGTCTGATTATTAAACGGGCGCGAGGCCTCTGTCCTGGCGTTTCGCATTTCAATCGCACGCTGCTTTTCACGCTGCCGGACACCCAAAACGCGAACTTCTTCGGCCTTTACACGAGGAAGGCGGCCACACGTTTTCTTGACAATCTTTTGAAAATTCATCGCTGCTTCTTTGGACGATTTTCCGTCGTCGCCGATGAAACCGTGCGGTTGGTGTGATGCCGCACGGAATGTATCCGGTCGAGGACGTAGCTTATTACTGTGGACTGAAAGAGTGCTTAACCGGTGGATAAAACGGTGACGCGCACCGGCACGGAGTACCCGTGAACGAGTGTGCATGCTCCGCGCTGAACGGCGTGGAAGAGCCGAACCCCGGGGCAAGCTGCCGTTCGGGATCAACAAGGTGCGGTCGATGGGATACGTCGGCGTGGACGATAGGGCGCGTCTCGCCGCTAGCGATACAGGAAGCGAGCTTTCCGTCGCTGGTCTATGGCCATCCGGATGGCAAGCGCAGTAACCATGTGTCGCGACGAGGCCGAAACGCTCGGTGCGGAGAACGTTAAGGTTTGGGGTAACCGAAATGTCAGAACTAGTCCATCGAGTGATCGACATCGTACTTATCGTACTGGGTGCGGTCGGCGCGTTGCATCTGAACCTGCCGCAGGCAGGTCATCCGCATCAGCTTGATCCTTCACTGGTCGCGTTCGTGGCCGCGCTTGCGTTGTCCGTGTTTCCTGCGTGCGGAACCTACCCGTCGCGACGCACCCGCTCGGTGGTGAGTCTCGCGAGCCGTACAGCGTTCGCGTGGCTGGCAGTGCAGCTCTGCGGTCTCGCCTTGCTGTACGCCATTCATCGCGAGAATCAGGTGTCCATGCCGTGGTTTCTGTACTGGACGCTGACGACCGGCATCTCGCTGCTTGGCTCGCATACGTTGATCTTTGCTGAATTCAACCTTGCCCGGAATGCAGGACTGCGCCTGTTCCGCACCGCGACGGTCGACGCGCCGCAGTTCAATACGAGTTCCGCGGGATCCGCGGCACCCGCTAGCGCGGCGAGCTCCGGCAAGACCGGTCTGGACTGCGCAGGAGCAGCGCGACAAGTGGTCAAGCGCGGCTTTGACATCGTGTTCGGCACCTTGCTGATTGTCTCGCTGCTGCCCGTGTTCGCGCTGCTTGCGGTTCTGGTGATGAGCGACGGCGGTCCCGCGACGTTCGGACACGTTCGCGTAGGACGTAACGGCAAGAGCTTTCGTTGCCTGAAATTCCGTTCGATGGTTCTGAACGCCGATCAGGTGCTCAAGGCCTTGATCGAAAGCGACCCACAGGTACGTGCAGAGTGGGAACGCGATTTCAAACTGAAGAACGATGTGCGTATCACGCGGATTGGGCGGTTTCTGCGCCGCACGAGTCTCGACGAATTGCCGCAGCTGTGGAACGTGGTTCGCGGCGACATGAGTCTCGTCGGACCACGGCCCGTCATCGATCAGGAGCTGGAGCGCTATGGCGCAAACGTCAGGTACTACCTGATGGCCAAGCCTGGCATGACCGGCTTGTGGCAGGTGAGCGGGCGCAGCACCACGGACTACGCGACGCGGGTGTCACTGGACGTCGCATACGTAAAGAACTGGTCGTTGCTGCGCGATGTCTCGATTCTGTTCAAGACTTTCAAGGTTGTTTTCAAAGGTAGTGGGGCGTACTGAAACAGCGGGCCGGGTTGGTTGAAGGTGATATGGCGGGTTGATTTTGGGGGGCCGGGTATCGTCGGCGATGAAGGCGGTAGCCGTCCCGGACTAGAGCATAAAAAAATCTACATAGCGGTGTGTGCGTCTCAGCGGGGGCAGTGGCTTGGGCGCGCGACGGAAGGGAGTAGCGATGATGTCATGCAACAAGTTGGGTTCGGAAAGGACCACGAACGCATCAAAGTCAAACGTGCTGATCGAAGCGCCGGCGGCCGAGGTACACGATTCATTGACTCAGTCTGACGCTGGGCGTCATCCGCACCGGGTTAGGGCCGCGTTCACCGGCGTTGTGCTGGCGGCATGCCTGGCAGGCTGTGCGTGGTCGCCGGGGATGTCGTACAACGCTCCTTCAGGGGTGGCCAATCAGACACCCGCGAACACTGGCAACAGCACAGTCGACAGCGGCATGCGCACGACGGCCGATGTTCACCCAAGTAAGGGCGCCGACGCGCCGCCAGCGGGCAAACTGATCGAAATCACCGACGACCTTGTTGAGACGGAACGCGCCGAACGCTCGAAGGCCGTGCCCGAAGACGTCACGCAACTGTTTGCGAAGCCTGCGCCCTACACGCTGGGCCCGGGTGACATATTAAGCATCGTCGTATGGGATCACCCCGAGCTGAATATGCCCGGAGCCGCGGCGACCAATGGACCGGAAGCGACTGGCACCGATTCGATGACCTCGGGCTATACGGTGGATGCGGGCGGCATGATCCAGTATGCCTATATCGGTCCGCTGAAGGTTTCAGGGCTCACCGAAATGGAAGCGCGCGATGCGCTGGCCCAAAAGCTCAGCCGTTTCGTGCGGGCGCCTCAGGTCACCTTGCGGATCGAGGCCTACCGGAGCAAGCGGGTCTATATGGACGGCGCGGTCAGGAATCCGGGCGTGCTCGCTCTTAACGACATGCCGATGACTTTGCCTGAGGCGATCAATCGTGCCGGCGGATTTACGCCGATCGCAGACCGGTCGACGGTCGCGATTACGCGTGGCGACAAGACTGTGGTTGTCAATATTCCCGACATGATCGCCAAGGGTGTGAATCCCGATAACATCGAGTTGCGCAGGGGTGATCTGGTGCGCGTCTTCGCGCAGACCGACACGAAAGTGTACGTTTTCGGCGAAGTGAACAAACCCGGAAGTTTGACGTTCAACAACGGCCGGATGAGCCTGAATGAAGCGTTGGGCGATGCCGGCGGCATCAGCCAGACCTCGGGCGATGCTTCGCAGGTCTTTGTCGTGCGTGGGCGCGACGCGGGCAAGCCGGTGGTCTACCATCTGAATGCCGGGTCACCGGCTGCGATGGCGACCGCAGATGGCTTTGCGTTGAAGCCTAATGATGTTGTGTTTGTCGATGCGTCTGCGCTGGTCAGGTGGAGCCGCGTGATGGGTCTGATTGTGCCAAGCACCCAGGCGGCGGCCGCTAGCCGGGCCGTTGGTTACTGATGAGCCAACTATTTGTCCGGCCAGGTGGCAAGGCATCCGGTAGCGCGTTGGAACAGGCGCGGCCGGAACGCGTGGGAATGGGGAGAGGGCGCATGAAATACCGTGATACGTCAGTCGATACGATAGATATAGGCCCCCCGCAGGGCGACCACCTTGGTAGCTATATAGACGTCCTGTATCAGAACCGCGGCTTGATCTTCCTGATCACCGCTTGCTTTCTCTTTGTGGGTGCGGCTTATGCACTGCTTGCAGCGCCCGTGTATCAGGCCGACATTCTGATCCAGGTCGAGGAGAATCCGACCGCCGCCAAGGACGCCCTGGGCGACGTGAAGTCGATGTTCGCCGTCAAGACGGCCGCTTCGGCCGAGATCGAGGTTTTGCGTTCGCGGCTGGTGATCGCAGGAGCCGTGACCGCTGCGCAACTGAACCTCAGCGCGGTGCCGCGCTATTTTCCGGTGGTCGGCCGGTGGATTGCCAACCATCTGAATGACCTGTCCCACTCGGGCCTGGGCGGCTATGCATGGGGTGACGAGCGGATCGGCGTTTCAAAATTCGATGTGCCTGACGCGCTGCAAGGCGAGAAATTCGTCCTGACGCTGCAGAAGAACGGCAACTATTCGCTGAAGTACAAAGATATCGATTTGTCCGGGCGCGTCGGCGAGCTCATGCAGGCAGACACGGAGTACGGGCCGATCGCTCTTCTCGTCGACCAGGTTGTCGGAAAGCCGGGCGTACGTTTCGAACTGGTTCGGACTTCCGAGCTTTCCGCGATCCAGGATGTGCAATCGGGCTTGCTGATTGTGGAGAAGGGCAAGGACTCGGACGTGATCGGCGTTGCGCTGGAAGGCACCGACCCGAAGAAGATCAGCGCCATTCTCAACGCGATCGGCACGGCATATGTCCGGCAAAATGTCCTGCGGACCCAGGAAGAGGCGCAGAAGTCGATCACCTTCCTCGATGGTCAGTTGCCTGAACTGAAGACCAAACTGGAGACCGCGGAAAGCGAGTTCAACACGTTCCGCGCGAAGAACGGGACGGTGGATCTGAACGCAGAGGCCGCCGCGCTTCTGCAACGCTCGGCTCTCGCGCAAGGCAAGGTTGCCGATCTTCAGCAGCAGCGGGCGTTGCTTCTTGCGCGGTACACGTCGGAAAACCCAGCGGTGATCGCCGTCAATGACGAACTGGCCGAGGCCGAAAGGGAGGTTGGCGGCATTGCCTCCGTCACGCGGCAACTGCCGCCCATGGAGCAGAGCCTGCTGCGGCTGCAGAGAGAGGTTCAGGTAGACACCACCATTTACACGAACCTGTTGAACACGCGTGAACAGCTCCGCCTGCTCAAGGCAGGTAAGGTGTCGAATGTGCGACTGGTCGACCCGGCGATCGTGCCGGATAGTCCGGTTCGTCCGAAACGTGCGCTCGCGTTGATCGGAGCCCTGATGGCGGGCCTGTTCGTGAGCGTCGCGGTGGTATTGCTCAAACGCAAGGTCTTCGACGGCATCACGGCTCAGGACGATATCGAAACAGGAACGGGGCTGGCCGTGTACGCCACCATCCCGCGCAGCAAGGTGCAGGAAACGCTCACGCGGAGCCTCCAGACCAACGTCGACTCGAACCTGGTGCTAGCGCATTCGGCAAGCGGAGATGCGGCGATCGAAAGTCTGCGAAGCTTCAGAAGCGCGCTTGAATTTGCGCTGGTCGACGCACCGAACCGGATCGTCCTGCTCGCCGGGCCGACACCGATCGTCGGAAAGTCGTTCGTGTCCGTCAATCTCGCGGCGCTGATCGGCGCATCGGGACAGCGTGTGCTACTCGTCGACGCCGACCTTAGAAGGGGCACGTTGCATCAGTACCTCGGGGTGCCGTGCAGCCCGGGCATTTCGAATATCGTCACGCGTGGCCGTACGTTCGAAAATGCGGTACACCGCAACATACTGCCTGGCGTCGATTTCGTTGCTAACGGCGGCTACATGCAGAGTGCGAGCGAGATTCTCAAACATCGGAACTTCCTCGCGTTCGCCCAGCAGGCCGACAGCGAATACGACGTGGTGCTGATCGACGCGCCGCCGATTCTGCCGGTAGCCGACTCGGGCATCGTGGCATCTCTCGCCGGCATGGTGTTCGTGATTGCGCGACACGGCGTGACGACGGTTGAAGAGCTGCGCGAATCCGCGCGCAGGTTCGAGCAGATCGGCGTGCCGATTCGCGGCGTGATTTTCAACGACGCGATGCCGACGAGGCCAGGCCGCTACGGAAGGGCGTATACCACCTACGGCTACGCCAGCCATGGCAATGACGTGCCGACGTAGGGTTGACTGATTCGCAAGTGAAAACCGCCGCGCGAGACGCGGCGGTTGCACTTTCAGGTGCTAACTTGGCAGGTGCTCAGGTTCCCGGTGTATTCGCCGGTGTGATTTCGAGCAGAATGACATGATCGGGTACATCCACGGTGAGTTGGCGCAGGTCGCGATGGCTTGCGCCCGGCGTTGCCGAAACGAGTGGATCGTAGACGTCGATACGGCTTACCTGCGCGCCGAGGTCCAGTTCGACGCTGGCGGGTGGGCTGGTGAGCGGCTTTCCCTTCTCCCGGTTCCAGATCGGCGTTTCGTTCCATAGCGCCAGCACGAAGCGACCATCCTTTTTCTGCAGCAACAGGCTGTTGGCCGATACCGGCATTCCCTGGAGCGTATACGCGAGCGTGCCTTGCGATGCGCCGTTGGCACGGTGCGGCGCGCCGTCGTTCAGGATCGACGTGAGATTGCGGATCGCCTCGGCCACCGGCTTGGGACTGTTGTCGTTGCGAAAGAGGCCGTAGTGCATCTCGCCGCTCTTGCTGTCCGGGTCGGGCTTTTCGTCGAGCAGTTCGTAGACGTAGGTCCGCTTCACGCCCGCCGCCGCTGCGTCCATGTAGCCGTTGAGAATGCCTTTGGCCTGGGTCCGCTCGTCGACGCCGATCATGTACCAGCCCGCCTGAGGCATCGAGAAGTAGCCGAACTCGGTGATGACGAGCGGTAGATGGTACTTCTTGACGACATCGATGGCCGAGCCCATCCACCTGTCGCCGTTCGCGTTATAGGTGGGTTGTTCGCCGTTTTGCGGGTAGACGTGCTGATTCGCGTAATCGGCCGAATCCGCGCGTGTGTCGACCGTCTTTTCGTCGTAGCCCGTGAGATCGTAGACGGGTACGCCCTTGAGCTCAGGCGTAGCGTGTACGCGTGTAAAGATCTCGCGCTGCACGGCCAGTCCGGCGGCCGTGCCCGTGAGGCCGTGATAAGGGATGGGCCAGTTGTTGATCTCGTTGAAACCTTCGACGGCCGCGACGCTGCCAGGCACGGCGGCGTTCAGCTTCGCCGCTTGCCCGATCGCTTCCACGAACTTCGAGCCCGTCAGGAAGTTGAATTTGACGCCGCGTTGCGCGAGATAGACATAAGTCGAAAACGGCGGCGAGTCGCCGGGTGCATAGTCGCGAACGTAGTGGATCCCGAGCCATGCCAGATCGTCGGCGACGTTGTGCACATTGACGTAGGCGCCATCGGTGTAGTTCACGTGCGTGATGACAGCGAGCGTTTCGATGAAGGCGTCGGTTGGCATGGCGTGCACGGCATCGGCGGCTTGCACCGTCGATGCGCATGCGAGCGCGCAGAGGCTGGCTGCGAGGCTTGCGGCGGTGCGCACGCCAAACGCCCTGTAGGGCCTTTCCCGTCTCGCGTGTCGCGCGCCGGGAGGGGCGGCTGGGCTGGCGAGCACGTTATGGGCGGTTGCTGCGGAATGCTTCACGGGGACTCCTTGCGCGGGAAGGTTGCCGGTTCCGCGCGCTTTGCGCCATGCCGGCAGCTCGATGGGTTCACCTAGTATGGAGGCGTATTCATCGATCATTTTGATGCGTGGTGGCGTGCTTCGTGTGTGGGGCGGCGAACGGATAGGGCGCCCCCTCTGAAAACTGGCGTTGCATGAGCGACGGCGAACATTTTTCTGGCGGTGGGTCGGTCACACTCTGGGCCATAAGACCTGTATCACATGGTCTGCCGAATCTGGTTGTGTGTCGCGGTGACTTTGCGCACGCGTAACGACGTACTTTGAGCGATGCCCGGAACCCGCCGATGAAATCCCTGCATATTCCGAATCTGGTAATCAATGGCCGATTTCTGGGCCGACGCGCGACGGGCGTCGATCGCTTTGCATTCGAGACCATTCGGGCGCTCGACCAGATGATCGAAGTGGGCGATCCGCTCGTCGCCGGACTGAGGACCGAGATCGTCGTGCCCGAAGCACTGGCCGATATGGCCAATCCGTTCAGGCACGTCGGACTGCGGGCGAGCGGTAAAGGCGGCGGTCTGCGTTGGGAACAGCTGGCGTTGCCGAAGGCCGCATCCGGACGGTTGCTGGTCAATCTCTGCAACTCCGGGCCGCTGCTGTACGGCCGCCAGGTGACGGTGCTGCACGACGCGGCGCCCGCGCGCGTGCCGGACAGCTACAGCCGCTCCTTTGTCGCCTGGTACCGCCTGATGGCGCCGCGCATCGGCCAGGTATCGCGCCGCGTGCTGACCGTGTCGGAATTCTCGCGGCGCGAGTTGAGCGACGCTTACCGGATTCCTGCCGGCAAGATTGGCGTCGTGCCCGAGAGCGGCGAGCACATGTTGCGCGTCCAGCAGGAGCAAGGCGCCGTGAAGGCCACGCTGAACGGACGTCCGTTCGTGCTTGCGGTGGGAAGCCTCAACCGGCATAAGAATTTTCGTCTCGTGGCCGAGGCCGCGCGCCTTATTAACGATGCGCAGTTCGACATCGTGGTGGTGGGCGGCGGCGATGCGCGGGTGTATGGAGCGGGCCAGAATGCCTTGCCCGAATTCGTGAAGCACCTCGGTTACGTGAGCGACGGCGAACTGGCAGCGCTCTACCAGCGTGCGGCCTGTTTTGTGTATCCGTCGCTTTACGAGGGTTTCGGGCTTCCGCCGGTCGAAGCGCTGGCGCTCGGTTGTCCCGTCATCGCCTCGAGGTTGCCGGCCGTGATGGAAGCGTGCGGCGATGCCGTGCTTTATACCTCACCGGACGATCCCGCGGAACTGGCGCGCCTGCTTGAACAGATCACCGGCGACGCTGCGTTGCGCGCGAGCCTGCGTGAGCGGGGCCGCGCGCGTACCGCGGAACTGACCTGGCGTGCCACCGCAGTCAAACTGATCGAGGAGATCTCGCCGTGGCTAATGTAACGCTTGCCGCAACCCTTGCAAGCGACACACGTCGTTTCGGCCGGGTCGCCCTTGTGCACGACTGGCTCGCTGCATACGCGGGTTCGGAAAAGGTGGTGGAACAGATTCTGCAACTGTTTCCCCATGCCGATCTCTACAGCATCGTCGACTTCTTCCCGGAGTCGCAGCGCAGTGTGCTGGGCGGCAAGCGCGCCCATACTTCATTCATTCAACACTTGCCGCGGGCGCGCAAATCGTTTCGCGCTTATCTCCCGCTCATGCCGCTGGCGATCGAGCAGTTCGATCTCTCGTCTTACGACCTCGTGATTTCGTCGAGCCATGCCGTGGCCAAGGGCGTGCTGACCGGACCGCATCAGGTGCATGTGAGCTATGTGCATTCGCCGATTCGCTATGCGTGGGATCTGCAGCATCAATATCTGGCCGAAGCCGGCATGCAACGTGGAATGAAGAGCTGGATCGTGCGCCTGCTGCTGCATTACATGCGTATCTGGGACCAGCGCACCGCTCACGGCGTGGACGCTTTCGTCGCCAATTCGGCCTTCGTCGGAAGGCGCATCCGCAAGGCTTATGGTAGCGACGCCACCGTCGTCTACCCGCCGGTCGATGTCGAGCGATTCGAGCTTGGCACCCAGCATGAGGACTTCTATCTGATTGCCTCGCGCATGGTGCCGTACAAGCGGATTCCGCTGATCGTCGAGGCCTTTGCGGCGATGCCCTCGCGGCGTCTCGTGGTAATCGGCGACGGCACTGATTTCGCGCGCGCCAAAGCGAGCGCGACGCCCAACGTGACGCTGCTCGGCTATCAGCCCGATGCGGTGCTGGTGGACTACATGCAGCGCGCGCGTGCCTTCGTTTTCGCCGCGGAAGAGGATTTTGGCATTTCGGTGGTCGAGGCACAGGCCTGCGGCACTCCGGTGATCGCTTTGGGCCGCGGCGGTGTACGGGAGATCGTCGTCGATTCGGCGGATCCCGAGCGCGGCACCGGGCTGTTCTTCGAAGAACAGACTGTGGCGTCCATCGTCGATGCGGTGGAGCGTTTCGAGCAGCGCCCGGCGTTTCGCGGGGAAGTCTGCCGTCGCAATGCGTTGCGCTTTACAGCGGAACGGTTCAAACACGAATTCATGGATGTCGTGGAACGCGCGATGCATGACAACAAGGGGTTCGCCGATGCACAGCCGGCGCTCCAGTACCGACGCTCCGCATAAGACGGTGCAGCAACAGGATCGTTCGCGCATGAGCGTGCGGTGAACGGATAGGGGTTCAAGCAAGTGGAACTGACGGTATTTGGGATCCTGGTGATCGTCACCGGCATGGTGGCGCTCTACACGTCGCATAGCGGCGTGGTGTACGGAATGGCGGTGTACTCGCTGTTCGGTTGTGCGCTCGCGCTCGGATTGGGCGGAATCGGCATCCTGCCCCCGCAGCTCTTTCTCGCATTCTTCGTCCTGAAGGCCTTCCAGATGGGGGGCGGGAAGAAGATTAACGAGGCGTTCTCGATGGATCAGCCGGGCTTCTGGCTGCTGTGCAACTGCGTGTGGGCAAGCGTGGGCGCCATGCTGCTGCCGCGCCTGTTGCTCGGTACGACGCTCGTGTTTCCCGTCGATCGCAGTACCACGGAAATTCTGCTGAAGCCGCTCGCTCCCGTCTCGGGCAATCTGTCCCAAGCGGTGTATTGCATTGGCGACGTGCTGGTGTATTGCTGCATGTATGCGTTTCTGAAGTGGCGTGGCACGTACAGGACGCTCGCCAACGCTCTCCTTCTGCTGACCCTGCTCGACGTGGTCGCGGGCGTGCTCGATGCCGTGTCGCACATCGCCGGCATGGACATTCTTTCGTCCGTCAAGACTGCCCAGTTCGCCGACCTGAGCGGCGAGGAACTGGGTGGACTGGTGCGCATCAGCGGCACGTTCAGCGAGACGTCCGCATTCTCGACCTTCACGCTGCCGTTGTTTGTCTTTTGCCTGAACCTGTGGCTGGTCGGGTGGCGTCAGAAACTGGCTGGCGCGCTGGCTGTTGCGACGGGGATACTGATGTTGCTGTCCACGTCGGGGAGCGCCTATGTCGGGATGGCCGGGTATCTGGTCGTGCTGGTGTTCAGCCGGCCCGGTCTCGTCACGCGTGACGCCGCCGCACGCAAGCAGCGCATGTGGCTCATCTCGGCCTGCCTCGGCATGCTCGGAGTGATCTATGTCATGCTTTTCCTGCCGGCTGTGGTAACGACGATTGGCGATTTTGTCGACGCCGCGATCCTGAGTAAAGCGGGCAGCTCCTCCGGCGTCGAACGGATGGGGTGGAACAATCAGGGCATCACCAACTTCTTCGATACCTATGGGATAGGCGTTGGATTGGGCAGCATCCGGGCATCGAGCTTCCTGGTGGTCTTGCTGGGGAGCCTGGGTGTGGTGGGTGTGGTCTGCTACGGGATATTCGTGGGCAAGTCTTTGCTGTCGCCCATGCCAACCCATTACTCGTTCACGGAGCGCGCCGTCTGCTACGCGTCCCGGCACGCCATGATCGCAGCATTGATCGTGGCTTCGACTTCGGCCGGGGTGTTCGAGCTTGGCTCGTGTTTCTACCTGTTTGCGGCCGCTGCGGGCGCACTCTCGCCGCTTGCATCGACGGGCGTGTCGAGGCGCCAGACACGGGTTGCATCTGCGGCCTATGTCTGGCCCAGTCACAACGCGGAACCCGTCATGCACGCAGAAGCTGCGAACGTAGAAACGGTGAACGTGGAAAATGTCGAAGTGGTGATGGAGCCGCGGCGCGGCCGCAAGCGTTCTGTCGAAGAGAAGCTTGCGAGAGTGCGCCGGACCTTTTAGGACCTTTTGGTCCGGCGCGTCTGAGTTACAGCTTGGCCGCGCGTTCGGGCGTCAGCCTTCCGCGCAGAAAGTCCCACAGGCCGATCAGATTGCCGCTCAGACGGCCCCGACGGTCGACCCAAGGCTCCGGCGCAACGCTTCGCACAATATTGCTGCCCACGTTACGCAGAACATGGTCAAGCGCATCGCGCAACGGCATCGTATTCTTTCTCACCAGATAGAGCGGATTGATAACCTGCGAATAGCCGAACTTGCGCCCAGATACTCTTCCGCGCTTGACGCCCAGGTGCACCCCGAGCGCAGTATTGATGCGAACCACGCGGCTGCCCAGATTCCAGATCTGGCCTCCAAAGTCGCGGTCCTCCTGCCAGCCATAGAGAACCAGGCGCTCGTCGAAGCGAAGGCCTGCAATGCTGCGCGCCCGGAATGCCATATTGCATCCATAGGGACCGCCCGTCGAAGTGATGGATAACCTCTCCGGAATTTCATTCGTCCTGGCGAGGATTGCCCGTCCCTCTTCGAAAGAATAACCCGGTCCATGGATGCCATCCGCGATGACGGTTCCAGTCACGCAGGCAATCGAGGGGTCGCTGTCCATGACCTTGAGGACTTCCTGAATCCATGTGCCATGCATCAGGAAATCATCGTCCAGAAAGATCACGACATCGAAGCCGTCCGGCACATGGTTCAACGCATTGTTACGTTGCGCGGGGAGGCCGGGCTTCCCCTTGATCACGAGTATTCCGGGGTGGCTGGCCACGTTGCCCACATCCTCATCCGACACGCAGGAGACAATGGTCAGGTCCGGCTTGACAGTCTGCAAATCGACGAAGGCGATGACATGCTCAAGGAGTTCGGCGCGGCCCCGCGTGGCGAAGATCAGGCAGATTCTTGATCGTTTGCCGGGAGAGGAGCCTTTGTCGGGGCTTATTTTCACAGTTTCCATCCTCAGTTCCTATGCTGGAGCCAACTTCCGCGGTCTGGTCTCGGGCTGAAAATCCCAGATGCCACAAGCAACGCCAGCCCGCATATAGGAGGGCATGGTATGGGTGACGCAGATACAACACTGCTGCCTACCGCACACGCAAGCGCACGCGTCTCGAGCGGGGGCCGCGGTGAGTGTGTTCCGCATGGAATGTGCCGAAAGGACGCTGCCTGAGCATGAAGGATGGTTGCGCTTACGTGGGGTAGGTCGCAGTACGCGTACTGGCGAGCCGATACTATTCAGGGACAAACTGACCGGCGCTGCGTCGCGCGTCGTCATCGAGCGGACCAGCCATTGGCCAGGCCCGCAGTCAAAAGAATGATTGGGGGAATTCCCGGTGAGCGTCACATTACGCAGGCCCGTGGCCGGCTATCGGCCGGACATTGATGGATTACGCGCGGTCGCGGTTATCTCAGTCGTCATTTTTCATGCGTTCCCGACAGTGTTGGCCGGTGGCTTCGCCGGTGTGGACATCTTCTTCGCGATCTCCGGCTACCTGATTTCGCAGCACATCATCGAGACGCTCGATCAGGGACGTTTCAGCCTGATTGACTTCTACGTACGGCGGATCAAGCGCATCTATCCGGCGCTCATCACCGTGATGGTCGCCACGCTTGCGGCGGGCATCGCGCTGATGGCCTCGGGCGAACTCAGGCAGCTCGCCGCGGATGCGCTCGCGAGCGTCGCGTTCGTCGCGAACATCTATTTTTATATGACGCGCGACTACTTTTCGCAGGGCGCGTCGGCAAGCCCGCTATTGCATCTGTGGTCGCTCGGCGTGGAGGAGCAGTACTACATCATCTGGCCGGTAGCGCTGTTCGTGCTCTGGCGATTCACGAGCCGGCGCGTGGCGACGTTTGCGATCGCGGCGGCCATCTTGCTCTCGCTTGCCTGCAGTATCGTGCTGAGCAGGACGCACGCTATCGCAGCGTTCTATCTGCCGCTCACGCGCTTCTGGGAATTGCTGTTCGGTTCCGCGCTCGCATGGGCGCAGTTTCATTCCGCCAAACGCGCCGCCATGCCTGCAGGCGACACGGTGCAGGCAGGCCGCCTGACGCTGCGCGATCTGGCCTCGGCGGCAGGCGCGATTCTCCTTGCCACGAGCTTCGCGCTGTTCGATCCGGGTACGGTGTTTCCGGGCTGGCGTGCGGCACTGCCTGCCGGCGGCGCTACGCTCATCATTGCCGCGGGTCCGGCGGCGTGGTTCAACCGGCGCGTGCTTTCCGTCAAGCCGATGACCTACATCGGACTCGTCAGCTACCCGCTCTATCTCTGGCATTGGCCGATACTGGTCTTTGTGCGTCTGTTGAGCAGCGATACGCCAACCGTTGCCATGCTGGTCGCCGCCATCGTCGTCGCCTTTGCGTTGTCATCCATCACATTCAGGTTTATCGAGAGGCCTGTGCGCTACAGCCGCGTGGTGCAATGGTATCCGCTGCGCGCAGCGTGCGTTCTCGTCGCGATGATGATGGGCATCGGCCTGTCCAGCTACGCGATCTCGCGCGACAACGGCTTGCCCGGCCGTTTCCCCGATGCGAACTTTGGTGCGAATCCGGAACACTGGGCATCCACCGATGCGTGCAAGAAGGCCTTCCCGGCCTCCGAGCTATGTGTAATGCCCGCGCCCAACGGCCGTCCCGAGATTGCCTTGCTCGGCGACAGTCACGCCAATCACTTTTACGATGGGCTGCAACCGGCATTGGCATCCGACGGGGATAGCCTCTTTGCGGTCGGCGCCGGCAATTGCCCACCGTTCTCCGACGTCGACATTTATCTTGATAAACACGTCAAGCATTGCTCGGAGCTGTTCCGCAGCGTGCTCGATTACGTTGTGAATTCGCCCGACGTCCATTCGGTGATCCTGTCGAGCTATGCCATTTCGACGATCGCGGGTGGCCTCGACTATGGCGAGGGCGACACCATCCGTCTGCTGACAGCGGACAGCGGCCGGGCGGGTCTGACGACGGTAGGTCAGAGCGACGGGAGCAACCTGAGCGTCTATCTCGCGGGTCTCGAACACACCCTGACCCGGCTCACTGCCGCAGGTAAGCGCGTGGTGTTCGTGCTCGACACGCCGGAGCTGGATTTCGATCCCAGCACCTGCGTACGCCGTCCTGTGCAATTTTCGCTGCGCTCACCCTGCGCGGTCCCACGCGCGAAAGTCGAGCGTCGACTGACGCGCGCGGAAACGCGCATCCTCGCGGTGCTGGCGAGGTATCCCGGTGTAAAGGTGTTCAATCCGCTGCCGTTCCTGTGCGATGCGCAGAATTGCTACGCGCGGCGGGGCGGCGAGTTCATGTACGCGGACCGGGATCACCTGACGCCTGACGGTTCACGCTACGTCGGCAAGTGGCTCGCGCAAGACGTCGAAGACGCAGACGGGACCTGAGCCAGTCAGATCGCGTCCTGTTTGACGGACACGTTGCGTGCCGGGACGTCATGGGCAGCCATAACCGGCTGGTTGATTACCGCGTGCCTCGTTCCATGCCGCGGCATCTTCAGTAGCCGGTGCAACAGCCGGCGCGCGCCGGTGTGCAGCGGCTTGTCGACGAACCAGTAGAGCATGCCGCCCACTGCGGTCGCCACGACGATGATGGTCGCCACCCCGATGGGCGACGTGACGTCAAAACCGTGGATCGCCTTTGGCAAAAGTTTGCGCGCGGCTTCGACGCAGTAGGGATGGCTCAGGTAGACGGCATAGCTGGCATTGCCAACGAATATCGCGCCACGGGTCAGCGGGTCGGAACCGATCATCGATTCGAGACTCAGGCTGCCGAAGACCATCAGAAACGCCGGAATGCCGAAATACAGCAGCGGCGCATCGGCCATCTGGTGCCAGTCGACGAACGCCATCCACACGTAACATCCTGCCACCGTGCAGGCGGCGAGGACCGGATTGATCCGGATCCCACGCTTCCAGAGCCACCAGGCCGTGAAGCCGAGCGGGAACTCAAAGACGCGCTCGTGAGAGTAGAACGTGGCAATCGCGCCGTGCGAGCCGGATGCCCTGACTACGCAAAAGATCGCGAGAATCAACGCCGATGCGAATAGCAGCCGATGGCGGCGCATCAGTATCAACGACACGGCGGCGACCATGTAAAACATCATTTCGTAGTTCAGCGTCCAGCCGACGAACAACATCGGGAAGATTTCGCCGCTTTCCTTGCGGTAGGGAATGAAAAGCAGTGACTTGAGCAGGTTCCCGAGATTGGCCGTGGTTGAATTGAACAATGACGGGGCGATCAGGGTGGCGGCGAACACGCTGAAGGTCAGCAGCCAGTAGAGCGGCACGATCCGGGCAATGCGGTCGGCGAGGAAGTGCCGTGCGGTCATGCCGGGGCTATCCAGCACGAGTGCGATCACAAAGCCGCTCAGCACGAAGAAAATATCCACACCGAATCCGCCGAACGTGTGGCCGGTCGGCGCGAGGGTGTGAAAGAAAATCACCGTCGTGGCTGCGATGGCGCGCAGCACGGTTAGCGAGTGGAGCTTGTTCGTCATGGGCGGCTCATTGGCTACTTTGCGCCCAGCGGCGCGTGTAGTTGCGCATCGACGCGACCAGCTCGAGCAAACGCGCGTAGGCTCGCGGTTCGGTGCGCGCGCTCCACGCGAGCGCAACGGCTGTCGTGCCGAGCCAGACCACGATAGCGGGCCACGTGAGTGGAGCGAAGACGAGCGTGCCGACATACGCGAGCGCGATGATCAGCGCCGGCACGGCCAGCATGCGCGTTGGCCGGGCATCGAGGCGCGCGGCATGGAGCAGCAGCACGCCATCGAGCAGGCAGCGCGCGCTCCATGCGAGTGCAGCGCCCAGTACGCCGAAGTGTTGCAGCATCCACCACAGCAGGGCGAAGAACGGCAACATTTCGTAGGCCTGGAAACGCGCGACGATGCCGGGCTTGCCGATTGCCTGCAGGTGACAGGCGGCGAGCGATGCAATCGAGGTGAGCCAGATGCCGACGAGAATCGTTTCACCCACCGACGCGGCCCGTGCGGCGAAGTCCTGGCCCACCCACAGCGAGAGAAACGGATGCATCAGGAATATGCCGAACACGGTCATCGGCGTGAGTGCGGCGGCGAGGCCCCGTATCGAGCTGGAGGAGAGCGCTGCGGCGCTCGCGGCGTCGAGCGCAGAGAGGCGCGGAAATAGCGTCCGGACAATGACCGAGGGAAAGATCCGCACACGGCCGGCGAGATTGAACGGCACCTGATAGTAGGTGACCGCCTGCGGGCCAAGCGCGTGGCCGATCATGAGGCGGTCGGCGGTCTCCAGCAGAGGCTGCGCGAGGCTGGTCACGCTGATCCAGGCGCCGTACGAAAAGAGTTTGCCGATCAGGTCGCGGCGCGGGCCGGCGGCGAGGCGCAGCGGAAAGACGCGCCACACCGCGAACGCGGTCACCAGCAGCGCCGCGATCCCGGCCACTAGCGTGCCGTACACCAGATACCGCAGGTTCGGGCCGAAGAGAAGCGCCGCCCCAAGCGGCACGAGCTGGTACATCAGGGTGACCGGAAGCGTGACGACGTTGAGCGTGCCAAAACGCTCGCGCCCCACCAGTGCGCCGTTGAAAACGGAAATGAGGTTCGAGAGCGGCACGAGGCAGGCCACGCAGGGCAGCGCGGGCAACAACTCGTTACGCAGGTCCGGACCCATGTCGAAGTACGAGAGCAGAACGTGCATGAGCCCATAAAGTGCGACGCCGCCCGCGAGACCCAGTGCGGCGTTGAGGATCAACGCGGTCCACAGGACGGCCTCGCGCTCGCGGTGCGGCTCTTCGCCGAGTTGCGCGATGCGGTTGGACGTCGCGGATGACAGCCCCAGATCGAGAAAGCCGAAATAGCCCTGCACCATCCAGACGATGGCGAGCACTCCGTAGCGCGCTGCGCCGATGTAGTGCAGATAAATGGGCGTCGTCACCAGCGCGACGAACATGGGCAAGATTCCGCCGATGAAGTTGAGCGTGGCGCTGCGTTTGAGGCTGGGTCTAGCTGTCATGTGGTACTCCAATGCGCGACTTGCACATTCTGGCCGAGGCGGCCCGGAGCGTTTGTGTGTCGGCGCACGGTGGGGTGGGCTTTGCATTATTAAAATTCGCTTGCACCGCGGGGCAAGGCGGTTATGGGCGTTTGCGTGCCGCAGCGGCATGCATGTTGCATGCTGCAGTTGCGTGCGGTAGGCAGCAGTGCCGCGTTTTGTGCGCCGATAACCTGTCTTCTTGAGAAAACTGCTTCGTCCTGCGTGATGTCGTCACATTCGGTCGTCCGCAACATCGTGCGCACTATTGCGAAGAACATTCACGCGTGAGCGTACGGAAAGGCTATGAAAACGATCGCATCGAAAACGATAGCGTTCAACGGCAAGTTCTTCGGAGCGGCGCCGACGGGCGTGCACAGGGTGGCGGAGCAGCTGGTCGCCGCAACGGATGCCCTGATCGCCGGGCAGGGCGGTAACGGCGTGAACTACGCCGTCGTAGTCAGAGATCGGGTCGAGATTCCGCCTTACCGCAATATTTCGTGCGTTCGCGAGAGTCATTGGGCTCGCAAGATCCACAGGATCGCGTGGGAACAAGGCTATCTTCCTTTCGCGCGCAGGAAGGATTTCATTCTCAATCTCTGCAATCTTGGGCCGCTGCTTCATCGCAATTCGGCGACGATGATTCACGACGCCCAGGTGTATTCCGCACCCGAATCCTATTCCCGGGGTTTTCGGACGTGGTACAAGTTTCTGTTCTTTTTCATCGGCAAGCGGCACAAGATCATTTTTACCGTTTCGGAGTTCTCCAAACAGGAGCTCGTACGTTACGGCGTTGCCAGTGCCGACAAGATCGTCGTCGTACACAACGGTTGCGACCATGTTTTGCAGGTTGTGCCGGACGAGGGGCAACTCGCGGCATTGCGCCTCACGCCGCGACGCTATGTGCTTGCGCTCGCGAATACCCAGAAGCACAAAAACATCGGTGTCCTGCTCAAGGCCTTCGCCGATGCGGAGCTGCGGGGCGTCGAGCTCGTGCTGTTCGGTGGCGCGACACAGGCCGATTTTGAAAATCTGGGGCACGTGGTACCGCCCAACGTGCGATTTGCCGGCCGCATTAGCGATCCGGAGCTCGTTGGACTGATGATCAATGCCGGCGCGCTCGCCTTTCCGTCGCTAACGGAAGGGTTTGGTTTGCCGCCGCTGGAAGCGATGGCGCTGGGCTGTCCGGTTGTGGCCGCGCCGTTCGGCGCACTTCCGGAGGTGTGCGGCGAGGCCGCGCTGTTTGCGGACCCTTTCAGCCCGGACGCGTGGCGTCTGAATATTCTGAAGGCGCTCGACAACGAAGCCGTGCGGCATTACCTGATAGCCGCCGGACGCCGGCAGGCTGACGGCTTCACCTGGAAACAGGCGGCGCGCAACCTGTGCGACGCCCTGAAGGCGGCGAACCGCTAACTTGCCTGAAGACAGAGATATTTGGGGTAAACAATGTCGATTGATGTTGATTTCTCATTGGCGCTGAATGATCGTACCGGGAAGCTTTTTTTGGGGAGGGACATTATTTCCTCGCTCGGTCACCGGATCGCGAAGGTCCGCTACGGGCGATTTCACGGATTTCCGCCCAATAATTTCATGCGCCGTGTGGTGGGTCGCCTGACCCACAAGGAAACCATCGCGAGGGTGTATAGGCCCCGGTTGGCTTCGTTCATGCCGGTCATTCGTACGCCCCGTCCTACGTTGCATCTCGATCCGCTCAGCGTCGTGCGTCATCGCCTGGAGGCGAGGGACATCGTGCTCTGTCACGACGTCGGTCCAATCACGCATCCGCAATACTTTGCCCCTGGCGTGAATGATCTGTACAGCCAGGCTTATGAGCAGATCCGTCGAACCGGGCCTCACATGGTGTTTGTCAGCAAGACGTCCCAGCGGGAATTTCATCGGCTCTACGGTGACGAATTTGCTTCGTCGAATGTCATCTACATTCCGACCCGGTTGGGGGTAACGGAGGGCGAAGGGCGCCCGGTGGATGGACTGGAGTTACCCTTTATCCTGACCGTCGGGAGTATCGGTGACCGTAAAAACCAGGCCCGTTGTATCGAGGCCTTCGCGGCAAGCGGGCTGGCGGAGAAAGGGTGGCGGTATGTGATCGTCGGTGGGCGCGAGCCCGGTGCGGATAACGCTATCCAGCTGGCGAAGCAAACCCCCGGGGTTGTGATGCCGGGATATACGACTGATGAGGAGCTTCGCTGGCTCTACCGTAACGCATCCGGTTTTGTGCTGATGAGTCTGCTGGAAGGATTCGGAATGCCGGTTGTCGAAGCAACGGAGCATGATTTGCCGTGCCTCGTTTCCAGCTCCAGTATTTTGACGGAGATAGGTGGGGAGGCGATGCTGGACGCCGATCCGCTCGATCCTGAATCGATCGCATCGGGTATGCGGTTGCTGGCCGGCATGCCGGACGAGGAACGTGCCCGGAGAATTTCCCAGGCCCGTTCGCATCTCCTGAATTTTGCCCGCGAACCCATCCTCGCCAGCTGGAGGGAGCTGATCGAGAGGGTGAGCTGAAGCGGACAGGAAAATTACGACTGTGATGCCGGATTAGCGGACCCGCTCCAGATTGCGAACGATACGCCTGCGCACGGGAACGACAACCTTCATCACCGATGACTTCGCATTGTCGGTGCCGGGGTTCGTACCGGGCGGCTGGGGAGTGACACCGAGTTTGCGGAGGAAGTGATTGGCGGCAAAGATACGGCCACGGGCCCGGCTCGCGTCGGTCTCGTAGACGAACGCATAGGACACGCTACGTTCCGCGCCGGTTTGAACCCAATGGGGCGCGTCCTGCGGCTGATGAAAGCCATTACCGGGCACGAGGTCGAAGACGTGTTCGAGGCTCTTGTCGCGCGTGGCGAGATCCACCTGGCCGATCTCGATTTTGCCCTGCACGTAGAAATCCTCAAGCTCATCTTCCCGAACCGCACTCGGACGATAGACGTGGTATTGCTTGCCGCCCTCGATCTGAAAGAAGTGATTGATTTCCGGATCGAAATGAAACGGTGTGGTCGAGGAGGCGGAGCTGATGAAGATGGCCGATTCGAGCCGCACGATCTTTTCACCGTTGAGACCGCCGCGCAGTTCGGCCACTTTTGCAAACAGTGTGTCCAGCAGTTCTCGAAAGCCGGCGTCATAATTTTCGGGCCGCTTCAAAAGCACGCGCGTCGGCCCCATGGCAAGCTGGGCGAGCGCTTCATCCGGTTTCGACGGTTTTGCCTTGACATCGAAGAACCTGGTCCCCGGCGTGGGGGCCGAGTTGGAGACGTAATAATCCGCGGGTTGCTCACGATACTTCTTTGCCAGCTCCATCAATGCCTCCGGCTGGAACATCGGCAGCTGATGCAGATAGTGTTTGAAACTGAACGGCGTATTGTTGAACGCGGTCTTGTAGACAGCGGGATCAACGGTCAGTAGAGCATCGGCAGAAGGTAGCATTATTGTCAATCCGGACTAGGTGAAACAACTTCTCAAACGCGGCAGGAACCGATGCCCATTCATCCAACTCCGCGTTCTGCGGCACTAACCGCCTCTGCGCAAAGCCGACCTGGCAGCTTCGCGAACGGCCTTCGCTGTCCCAAACGCCATAGCCTTGGCGCGATCCTTCACCGGGCTTTGTCCGGGTGGAGTGGGATTGATTCCAAGCTTCCTGAGGTGATGGTTGGCCCGATAGATATCCGCTCGCACGGAGTCGATAAACTGGAAGTTCACGCTCAAAGTCACTGAGATGTTGTCGGCGTTCTTCAACCAGTGGGGACAGTTGACAGGAACGTGAACGCCATTTCCGGGAGCCAGTTTGTACAGGCGCGCGCGGTCCTGCAGTTCGGGTCTATAGTTTGGCGCGTTGTTGTCCACCGCCCAGAATTCCTCGATTTCCTCCTCTGGAAGAATCTGCCGGTCTTGACGATCGAAGACGTACAGATCCTTTTCCCCTTGGAGCTGAAGAATGAAATTGCATTCACGATCGATGTGATAGGCCGTCACCCGCTTCGGCGACGTCACGAAGATGATGATGTCTTCCCTGCTGATCTGGGGTTCGATGTGGCGTCCAACGAGATCCTTGACCTCTTCCATCGCTTGTCTGTACAGCTCGGTATAGAGCGGATCTCGTTGCGCACTTCTGAAAATGAACCAGGCGTCCGACTCTTCCAGCTGGGTTAGCGCGTTCAGTGGTGAGAACGCGCGATTCGTATCTCGCCATTTTTGACCAGGTGCGACGTTGCCCATGTCGTAGTAGAGATCAAATGGGCGCGTCTTCAGGGTTCGCTCCGCGAGGCCCATCAATTGAGGGAGTTGAAACAGCGGATGGCCCGCCAGATGGTGGGCGACCTCGAAGCTCTTCCGCTCGAAATTCTCGCGGAACAGCGAAGAATCCGAGTCGATCCATTTGTCAGGCAATGTCGCTTCAAGTACTGGGGGAACCGTGGACATGTCCATGCGATCGCTCCTTGCAGTCTGATCAGGAAGCCGTCTCATCCAGCCGCTCGCTTGGCGGCACTGGTATTAAAATCTTTATCTATAAAACGGTACTATTTCAGGGGTTTCGAATAAACCGCTCTGTTGCAACTGGCTCATATGGCCTGAAGTGTGGTCCGTGTTCGCCCCGGCGAATGTGCGCCGTCGCTCATGTCATGCTATTTGGTTAAAGGTGTGAGTAGTGGCGCGTCTGCGCGCGTGCTTGCAGTGAAGCTCGGCTGCAGAAAGCCGAACACTTCGGCATCCGTGACCGGTTTGAGATGCAATCCGAACGCAGTGTTCAGGGAAGTGACAAGGTGTTGCGTCCAGAGGGTATTCCAGACTACGCCGGCATGTCCGTCGGCAAGGACAGCGTTGTGCGGATCATCGCCGGATGCATTGGTGATTGCCCAGCCAGGCGACAGATGCACGGTCTTGTACAGCGGACGGCCCTGGTCGTCGCGGGTGCCCCACAGACTCCTGAACCAGGCGCGATCATCGAGAAAGTGGACATGTCGATCCGCCGCGGCCAACTTGCGCAAGCCGTTGTCGAAGCGATCAAGGCCTGCGTCGATATTGGCTATCTGTCCGGCCGATTGCCAATTGTCGAACTTGATCGACCAGTCCGCATTGCTGAGCACACCCACCAGCACGATATTCGTATCCGGGTGTTTTCTGCGGATCAGAGCGACGCTCTCGGCGATTGCGCCAATGCAGGCGTTGATCGCGGCCCCGGGGCGCGAAGCATTCGGATCACGGGAGAGCTCGTCGAGGATGTCTTGCGCACCGAGATCGTTGATGCCAATCCGGATCAGCACGATGCCGCCTCGCCAGGCTTGTGGCTCGGTGTCCATCAGGTCGACGAGGCGGGGCGTCTCGCGCAACGGATGGCCCATCAGTTGATTGCAGGTAGCGCCGCTGACGGCAAAATTGTAGCGATAGTCGTCCTTGCGAGGCGCCCGGGCGAGAGCACCGAAAGCCTCGTCGAAATAGGCGCGATACTTGCCGGTGCCCCACGTCCCCCAGTCGCCGAGGTCGATCTGGTTGCCCCGCAGCCGGGCGAGGACTTCGGTCCACTGCCAGGTGGTTGCGCGCCGGGGGCCGCCTCGCATGTTCGGGTCTCCCAACATCCGCGTGTCATGGTAGGACTGGCTATCGGAATCCCCGAGCACTGCAAGTCGTATCCTGTCAGACGGCATCGGCAAGCCGGCAGCAAGGGCGGTGGGCGGGCGGCGGAACAGGTAAGGCATGGCGAGCGTGACAAAGATCAGGCCGGCCACGGTCAGTGCACCCAGAAACGCCGCCAATAGCACTCTACGCAAACGGGACATAACCCAGCCGCCTTGTCGAGTCACGTCCCGTTCTGGCGCAAAGGACTATTTTTGAAGCCACTTCTGATCTAGGCCTCGGCACGGCTCAGCAATGCTGCCGGGGCGTCCTGCTCACCCGAACTGGCTGCAACCCTGTTCGCTCCGATTCCGCCCAGGCGTTCACGCAATTGCTTGCCGATCACCGCAGAGCCGGCGGGGCGGAAAATCTGATCGTGCATGCCCGGCACCTCGGTGACGACCAGCCTGTTCCCGACCACCGGTTGCCATCCCAGGTCCCACGCGAACAGACGCCCTTTGAGCACCTGGCCACTGCGGAAGATCTGGACGTCGCCGTCATAGGGTGCCGGACGGTAGCGGGCCTGCTGAGCCAGCAAATACTCGATGTACCAGCGATTCTCAGAAACCATATGCTCCGACGCATTACCCTTGATGAGGCCGAGCCTGAGAGCAAGGTCCGCGATGCCGAGCCAGCGCACGATCCGATACTGCTTGAGGAAGGCGACCATGGAGGTTTCGCCGCGCATGGCCTTGCGGAAGTCGCGCGGGATGTTGTCCGCACGCACCTGCATCTTGCGCAATTTCTGATCGTACCAGGGCATCGACTCGCGATAACCCGGGCACCATGAATCGTTGAGAACGACGAGCTCTACCGTTTCGCCCTCGCGCCGCAGCTGATGGGCCGCCTCCAGCGATAGCGAACCCAGCACGCAATGTCCCATGAGGATGTAGGGACCTGTTGGCCGGGCCAGCCTGATCAGGCGTACGGCGTCCGCGGCGATATCCTGGAAGGCCCGCGGTGGGAACTCACGCGGCGGCCCTTCGGGCACCATCGGAATGTCGATGATGGGCCGGTCGGTGCCGATCTGCCGGGCCAGTTCGTAGAATACGGCCGTGTTGTTGAGCACGATGATCGGCGTGCCCGGCGCGTTCTCGTTGAAGCGCACGATGTTGCGTACTTTTGCCTCGATCTCGGCCTGACTCATGAAACCGCTGGCGCCGACGCCTGCCGTGAGTTTCACCGTCTCTTTCGCCGGTGCGGGTGCTGGCGAGCGCTGCGTGACGATTTCAACGGTTTCCAGCACCTCGCGCCACTTCGCCAGATGACGGTCGATCGTCTCGACATCGTAGAGGTCCGTGTCGCCTTCGCAGGAGATGCGCCAGCCATCCGGGCGCCGCACCATAAAGAAGTTGAGATCGTAGAGTGCGCCCGCGTTGAACGAGGGCGAGGTCGTCGCGGCGAAATCCTGGCGGCGAACCTCGTCGCCCATGCCGACGAAGCTTTGCTGCAGGGCGAAGTTCACCGAGCAAAGCGGCGGGCGATCTACGCTGGAAACCTCGCCGGCCATCTGCATCATCTCTTCGAACGGCAAGTGCAGATGTTCGATCGCGTCGCTAAGCTTGGCGCCACACTGCGCGATTATGGAGGCAACGGTGCTGCCTTCCGGAACGTCGAGGCGCAGGATCACCGTGTTGATGAGCGGTCCGACGACGCCCTCGAGTTCCTGTTGATCGCGCACCGACATCTGCGTGCTGATCGCTACCCTGGTCTGGCCGGCCGCCGTTTGCAGCGCCATCGCGAGGCCCGCAGCCGCCACGCTGAACAGCGTCACGCCCTGGGCCTTGGCGGCCGCTATCAGGCGATCGCTCAGCGCAGCGGGCAACAGAATGGAGCGAATGACGCCCTGGAAGCGCCGCTCCTGCGGCCGGGGACGATCGCCAGGAACGTCGAAGCGGCTGAAACCCTGAAGCTCCTGACGCCAATGGGTGCGGGCGCGATCGAGCGCGCCGCTGGTCAGGAACGCTTCCTTCCACAACGCGTAGTCGCCATGATGAAGGTCGACCTCGGGGAATTCGGCGTCATGGCCGGCATGCAATGCGGCAAGGCCTTCCACTAGCTCGCGCGTGAGGATTGCGAAGGACCAGCCGTCCATCACAAGCGAGTGGAAGGTCAGCTGCAATTCGCCCTGCGTGTTCGACCGGGGCAACCACACGGCGCGGAAGAAGGAGGGGGACGACAATGCGAAAGGCGTGCGAGCCTGCTGTCTGCCGACACGTTCGTCCTCGGCAAGGGCAGCCTTCTCGTCGAAACCGGCAAGGTCGACCACTTCGAGCTGGAAGGGCGCGAAGCTCCAGACCTGCTGCTGCAGCCCCGCCCCCGTCATCAGGAAGCCAGTGCGTAATATCTCGTGCCGTGCAACCAGTTCGCTGAGTACGCGTTCGATCCTCGCGGCATTCAGCGGCCCGGACAACTGCAGCCTGAAGGCGATATTGAGCGCGGACGCCTTCGGCGATGCGTTCTGTTCATGCCAGAACCGCACCTGGCAGGCGGTCGCCGGGAACAAGGCGAAGCTGGCTTCGCTCTCGTCGGTCTCGGCGATCCTTAAGGCTATCCCGTTCATTGCTCAGATCCCCCCTGCGTTCTTGCGCTTGAAGTTCAGGATCGATGGCCGGTTCACCGCAGGAGCCTCCATCGATTCGTTCTCCTGCGTGCCGTCAAGGCTTGCCGCCAATTCGGCGATCGTGACATTCTTCATGAGCTGACGTGCATCCACGCCCAGTCCGCGCTCGTTCATTCGCGCGACGATGCGGAACAGCTGCAGGCTGTCTGCGCCGAGGCTGAAGAACTGCTGGTCGATGCCGACATGCTGCAGGCCGAGCACGTCTGCCCAGATTGCCGCGAGGGTAGCCTGGGTCGGTGTCATCGCTGCGGGTTTGAACACGATGAGTTCGGGCTCCGCCGGTTCCACCGCGGCTGGTTCCACCGGCGTGGAGGCAGGCTGAACCACCTTGAGCGCAGCGTGTGATTGACGCACAGGCGCCGCCACCATATCCGCCGTCGGCACCGGCAGCGCTTTACGGTCGAGCTTGCCGTTGCTGGTCTGCGGCAGCGCGTCGAGCGTCATCCACAGAGTCGGCACCATGTAGGCCGGCAGTTGCGCGGCAACGTGCGCTGCGACCGCGCCCTGGTCGGTCTTGTCCGAGGCCGTCTCGACGATGTAGGCCGCGAGGCGAGGGCTGCCGTTGACCGTATGCAGGGCCACGGCTGCCGCGGCGACGCCAGGCGCCTTGCGCAGGGCAGCTTCGATATCCTCGATCTCGATGCGGAAGCCGCGCAGCTTGATCTGCTGGTCGCGACGGCCGAGGTGTTGCAACGAGCCGTCGGCGAGCCGTTTTGCGAGGTCGCCCGTGCGATAGAGCCGGCTCGGCGCAGCGCCCTCGATGGCCACCTGCCTGAAGGCGGCGTCGGTGAGATCGGTACGGTTGAAATAGCCCTTTGCGAGGCCTTCACCGCCGATCCACAGTTCGCCGCTGACACCTTGCGGCGCCAGACGCAGGTCGTCTGTCAGCACATGCAGTTGCGTATTGGCGAGCGGGGCGCCGATCACCACCGGTCCGTTGGCAACGACACGCGAGGCCGCAGACCAGATCGTGGTTTCGGTCGGGCCGTAGAGGTTCCACACCTGCGCGCCGGTCGCCAGCAGGTCGTCGGCGAGATCGCGCGGCAAGCCTTCACCGCCGCACAGGATCTTGAAGTTCTCCGGTGCCTTGAAGCCCGCTTCCAGCAGCATGCGCCAGAGCGACGGCGTTGCCTGAAGCGCGGTGGCGTTCTGCTCCTTCAGCCGGGTCACCAGTTCGAAGCCGGTGCGTACTTCCTCATGACCTGCAATGAAGGTCTGTCCACCGACGATGAGCGGCAGGAACAGTTCGAGACCGGAAATATCGAACGAGAAGGTAGTAACCGCGATGATGCGGTCGCTAGCCGTGAAGCCTGGCGCTTCCTTCATCGACAACAGGAAGTTGCTCAGGGCGCGATGGGGAATATCCACGCCCTTGGGCTGGCCGGTCGAGCCCGACGTGAAGATCACGTAGGCCGAATCGGTATCCGGCACGATGGGCAAAGACACGGCCGCGTCGTCGCGTTGCGCGAGCAGAGCCTCGAGTTCCAGCACGCGATGTTCGCCCGCTTCCAGCACGGTGCGGCTTGCGCTATCGCTGAGGATAGCGGCAATGCCGGCACCATCGAGGATCTGGCGCAGGCGCGCAGGCGGCATCGTCATGTCGAGCGGCACGTAGGCGCAACCGGCACGCCACACGCCGATCATGGCGGCCACGGTCATCGCCGTGCGGTCCATGGCGATGGCGATGCGTCCGCGCGGTGCGATACCCGCCGCCACGAGTCTGCGGGCGATCTGGCTGGCGCGTGCATCGAGCGCGCCATACGTCAGGCGCGTCGTCTCGTCCGACACGGCTGCGGCGTCGGGGGTTTGGCGAGCCTGCGCAGCGATCAGCGCAGCGGTCGTCTGCGAGAGATCGTAGGCGCGCCCGGAGGCGTTCAGTTCGTCGCGCAGGTGGCGGATTTCGCCATCGTTGAGCAGAGGCAGTGCCGCAACCGGCGTTTCGGGATCGCGGGCGATCGCCGTCAGCAAGGTTTCGTAATGGCCGAGCCAGCGCTGGATCGTCGCCTCGTCATAGACGTCGGTGTTGAAGTCGCAATCCAGACGAAGTCCCTGCGCCGATTCGATGACGTTCAGGAACAGATCGAAGTTGCTATAGGCCTTTGCGTTCGGCGCAAAGCGCGTGGTGACGCCGGCCATGTCGAGCTGCCCGTCGACCTTCTCCAGATTGAACTGCAGATCGGTCAGCGGAAGCCGGTTGAAGTCACGCTTGATACCGAGTTCGCGCACCAGCGCGCCGTAGGTGTAGTTCTGCCGGTCGCCAGCGTCGAAGAGGTGATCGCGCACCGCCTTCATGTGCGCGGCGAAAGGCTTGTCGCCATCGAATCTGACGCGCAATGGCAGGAAGTTGACGCAGTGCCCGACCAGCAGCGCTTCGCCGGCTTGCGACTGACCTGCCATCGGTGCGGCGATGACGACATCGTCCCTGCCGGACAGGCGGCCGAACAGTACTTGAGCGGCGCCGAACAGGGCGGCAAACAGCGAGCAGCCCTGCTTCGACGCAGCGGTTTTGACCTGCTTGAGAAGATCAGCACCCAGATGACGTGTCGTCGATGCACCGTTGAAGGTCTTCACCTCGGGGCGCGCGCGGTCGCCGGGCAAGTCGAGTTGCGGAGCGGGCTCGCGATGAAGGTTCAGCCAGAACTCGCGCGTCTCCTTGTCGATGCCGGCCTCATCCTGATCCTTGGCAAAGGCGAGAAAGCTCTGCACTTCGTCGAGCTCAGGCGCTTGGCCTGAAATTTCAGCCGAGTAGAGCGCTTGCAGATCGCGCAGGACGATGTTGATCGACCAGCCGTCGCAGACGATGTGATGCGCGGTGAACACGAACGCCCATTTCTGGCTTTCCAGACGGATCAACGCGGCACGCACGAGCGGAGCGCGGGTGAGATCGAACACCTCACGCGCTTCCGCATCGACGAGGGCCTTGAGATCGCCGGCTGCATCGGCGTGGCCGGAGAAGTCGATTCTTTCCAGTGGCACGGTCGTCGCTGCATCCACGAACATCGTATCGCCGACGCGCGAGAAGTGAGCGCGCAACGCATCGTGACGGGCAATCGTCGCCGCGAAGGCGCGTTCGAAAGCCGCTTCGTTCAGGTTGCCCATGAGCTCGAGCGTGAAAGACTCATTGAACGCGAGCGATGCTTCGTGGCCGAGCTGGGCCGACATCCAGATTTCTTTCTGCGGCTCGGTGAGCGGCGACTGCGTGAGCTGTTTCGCTTCGACCGGGGTCGTGAGAGACGGTGCTTCCTGCGTGCTTCCGAGAATGCCGACGCTCTGGAGTGCGCGAATGCTTTCGACGAAGGCATCGCCGATCTTGCGGATGTCCTCATCCGAATGGCTGGTGGTCAGGAAGCAGGGGAAGCCTTCCATGATGTGCACGCCGAGGTAACGCATATAGGCATAGAACAGACTGCCCAGACGATCCTCGCCTGCGAAGCTGATATAGAACCAGCTCGAGAACGATTCCGCCCGCGTGGTGATGCCGACTTTTTCCAGATGCGTATTGATGCGCTGTACGAGGCCCTCCATACGTGCACCGAGCGATTCCTGCAGCGCCGGACCGGCCTCCTTGAGATGCATGAGAACGGCTTTCATCGCGGCCAGCACGACCGGGTGGCGCACGAAGGTGCCTGCGAAGAAGGTCGGCGGGACTTCGGGAACCGACGCGTCGCCGAATTGCCACTGGCCGCCGTCGAGCGCATCCATGTACTGGGCGCTGCCGGCGAGCACGCCGACGGGCAGACCGCCGCCGACCACCTTGCCGTACGTCGCCATGTCGCCCTTGATGCCCCAGTAGCCTTGCATGCCGGCCGGGTGCACGCGAAAACCCGTCACAACCTCGTCGACGATCAGCGCGGACTCGTTGGCCGCGGTGACCTCGCGCAATTGCTGAACGAATTCCTTCGGCCGCAGATTGGGATGGCGCGACTGCACAGGCTCGATCAGGACCGCGGCGATATCGTCGATGTTGGCCTTGATCCACTCGAGGCTTTCGGACCTGGCGTAGGGCAGCACGACCATGTTGCCCACGGAGCTCTGCGGGATGCCGGGTGCGAGCGGGAACGCACGCGGCACGCCGGCTTCGCTGCCCGGCTTGACAAGCACTTCGTCGAACTGGCCGTGATAGTCGCCGTCGAAGCAGACGACCTTCTCCTTGCCCGTCACGGTACGCGCGAGACGCATTGCTGCCATCACGGCTTCGGAGCCGGTATTGCAGAAGGTGACGCGCTCATGTCCGGTCATCTCGGCGAACATCTGGGCGACTTCGCCCGCAAGCGGTGACTGAGGTCCGATGGCGAAGCCTTCCGCCATCTGCGCGTTCACCGCTTCGACCACGAAATCCGGCGTATGGCCAAACGCGGTCTGGCCGTAGCCGTTGACCACGTCGATATATTCATTGCCGTCGACGTCCCAGATCTTCGAACCTTTGGAACGCTGGGCGACGATCGGGTAGACGAGTTCCTTCCATTCCTCGCGGAAACCGCTCGCGGTGCGCGGATCGGCAAGCACCGCACGATAGGTCTGCGTACGAGCCTTGGAGGTGGCTGTTTTGGCCGAGTAGCGAACCGACAGGTCGGCGATGAACGCCGTCTGCGCATCCGTGATCTGCGCCGAGCTGGATGCGCCCGGCTTGTACGCGGTGAAGCGCGTCGGCCGGTTCTCCTCGAACTTGATCTCGGGGGCAGCGGCCCGCGCGGGCACTGCGGCTGGCTTCGGAGCCACGGCCGGTGCCGGCGCGGCAGGGGCCTGGGCGGCCACAACCGTTGCTGCTACAGGCTGCTGGACGGCTGCCGGTGCGCCCTGCAGCAGGTCGAGCTGACGCGACATCAGCGACTGCATCGCCGCGAGTTGATCGCGGAACACCGATTGAATGTCGCCCGTGGCCGGGGTGGCCGCAAACGGAGCGGCCGCTGCGACAACAGTGACCGGTGCGGCCACGCTAGGCGCGGCCGGCGCTGCAACGGCTACGGCCACTGCGGCAGGCGCGGCCTCGGCCACGACCGGCGCGACCTGCGGTTCCGGGTCAGGCGGCAATGCGCCATCGAGGAACTGCGCCAGGGCGGGCAGCGTCGGGTAGTCGCTCATGATCTGCCGGAAGCTGATCGTGACATCGTAGCGGCGGCGAAGCTGGCGGGACACCTGTCCCATGAACAGAGAGTCGTAACCGAGATCCCAGAAGGTCACGTCCGGATTGGACGTATCCGGCGCCTCGCCGGACATCTCGGCGAGAAGTGATGCCAGTTCGGCAATGAGACGCGGTTTGCGGTCGATTTGGTCAGTATGGGCCATGGCAGTCTGAGGAATGTCGGTTATGACGTCGGACGAAGCTGGAGCGGCGAGCGTCGCGGCGGGCATCGTCGTGTGATGTGAAGAAGCGGTTGCAGGGGCATCGATCCAATGCCGTTCCGGTTCGAACGGATAGGTCGGTAGCGAAATGCGGTGGCCGGCTTCGGCCCGGACGTTTTGCCAGTTCGGCGTGACCCCGTTCAGCCACAGTCGCCCGGTTGCTTCGGCGAGGACTGAGAGTTCACGGTCGCGCATGGCGAAATCAGGCAGCGAGGCAATCGCGCCCAGATGCCGGTCCTTGGGCAATCCCGGCATGACGAAGGTCGACAGTGTCCGGCCGGGACCGATTTCGAGAAGCAGCGGTTTGCCCTCGGCAGTCACCGTGGTCAGTGCGTCGCTGAAGCGCACGACATTGCGGCAATGACTGGCCCAGTAATGTCCCGGCACCGGCTGATCCATCGACGCCCACTGTCCGGTCACCGAGGACACGTACGGGATCTTCGGCCTTGCGAAAGAAAGACTGTCCGCGAGCTTCGCGAGATCGTCCACGACACCGGACATCATGCGCGAGTGGAAGGCATGAGACGTATGCAGCCGTCGATGCTCGATATCGCCCGCTTTCAGTGTGGCTTCGAAAGCCTCGACCGCGACGAAGGGGCCCGCTACGACGCTGAGCGACGGCGCATTGACTGCGGCCAGATCGACGTCAGCGGGCAGAAGGGGGACGAGGTCCGTCTCGGACAGGCGTACCACCAGCATCGCGCCCGGTTCGGCCGACTGCATGAGCGCACCGCGCCTGGCGATCAGGTACAGCGCATCCTCGAAGGTGATCGCCTCGGCCACGCAGGCGGCGACCAGTTCGCCGATGCTATGGCCGATCATGGCCGTCGGCTTGATGCCGCGCGACATCCACAGTTGCGCCAGCGCATATTCGACCAGGAACAGGGCCGGCTGCGCGTAGAGCGTCGAACGGATGGGATGCGGGGTATCGTCGCCTTCCGGGGAGTCGCTCAACAGCAGGGTGCGGATGTCGAGGCCGACATGCGGGGCCAGCGCTTCGGCACCCTTGTCGATCCACTGGCGATAGACCGGCTCGGTGCGATAGAGCGCTTGTCCCATGCCCGGGTACTGCGCGCCCTGGCCAGGAAACATGAACACAACCGGAGGCGTGGCTTGAGGGGCCTGTGCTTCGATCGCTCCTTTGACGAGCCGAGCCTGAGCCTGGTCGACACTGTCCGCGATGACGACGGCGCGATGCGCGAAGTCACGGCGACCCGTTTGCAGCGTCGCGGCCACGTTGGTGAGCGAGACGCCGGGGTTGGCTGCCAGATGCCCGGCGAGATTAGCCTTGGCCCGTTCGAGCGCTGCCGCGCTCCGTGCCGAGAGCGGCAAAATCTGCAGCGCTTCTTGTGACTTTTCTTGCGGCTCACATGCGGCGTCGACACGGCGCGGCGCTTCTTCCAGCACCACGTGGACATTCGTACCGCCGACGCCGAATGAACTCACGCCGGCGCGACGCGGCGTCGCGCCGGCAGCCCAGGCGTTCGCGCCGACGTTGAAAAAGAAGGGGCTGTTAGCGACATCGATGCCCGGGTTGGCTGAACGGAAATGCAGGAGCGGCGGCAAGACCCGGTCGCGCAGCGCGAGCGACGCAGCGATGAAGCCCGTCACGCCGGCGGCCGCGTCGAGGTGGCCGACATTGGCCTTCGCCGAGCCGAGTGCGCAGAACTGGCCGCCTTCGACGCCGCCGAGGCGGAATGCCTGCACGAGACCCGCGAACTCGATCGGGTCGCCGAGCGGCGTCGCCGTACCATGAGCCTCGATGTAGCCAATGGAGGCTGCATCTACACCGGCTTCGGCGTGCGCGATCGCAATGGCGCGAGCCTGCGCATCGACGCTAGGCGCCGTGAAACCGACCTTGTCGGAGCCGTCGTTGTTGATGCCGACACCACGGATTACGGCATAGATCGGATCCTCGTCGGCGATCGCGTCCTCGAGACGTTTCAGCAGGACAACCCCAGCGCCGCTGCCGAATACCGTGCCCTTGGCCTCGGCATCGAACGGGCGGCACACGCCGTCGGGCGCGCCCATCCCGCCTTCTTCATAGTAGTAGCCGCGCTTTTGCGGGAAGGTGATCGACACACCGCCGGCCAGTGCCATGTCACAGCGGCCCGAGCGCAGGTTCTCTACGGCGAGACCAATCGCAGTCAGCGAGGTCGAGCAGGCCGTCTGCACTGAGAGAGCTGGTCCCTTGAGACCCAGCTTGTACGCGGTGCGCGTGGCGACGAAATCACCGGCCCCGACCAGCTTTTGATACTCGCCGATCTGGAACTGGCTCGTGAACTCGTCGATGACGCCACGGTCCGTCAGCACATGCTTGAGGAAGTAGGTGTTCATCGAGGTGCCGGCGAATACGCCGACGGCGCCTGCGATCGTCGCCGGATCGTAGCCGGCATCTTCGAACGCCTCCCAGGCGATCTCGAGGAACAGGCGCTGTTGCGGGTCGGTCAGCGCTGCCTCGCGCGCGAGCATCCCGAAGAAGCCTGCATCGAAGCGGTCGACGTCCGGAAGGATCGGCCGTGCCTTGACATAACTGACGTCGCGGCGCGAGCTCTCGTCGAAACTGTCTTCCAGTTCCGCCACGTCGAAATGGGTGATGCAGTCGCGTCCCGCGAGGATGTTGGCCCACAGCTCGGAGACATTGCGCGCGCCCGGAAACCGTCCGGACATGCCGATGACGGCGATTGCCCCGCCCTGGGCATCCCGGCGTTGCCGGATTGCCTCGTTCTTTACCGCTCCGAGGGTGGTGCGCAGGTGCGCGGCCAGCGCCTCGACATTGGGATGGCGAAACAGATCCACTAGCGCCATCTTTGCCGCTACATCGCGCGCGATGATGGCGTGGGCCCGCATCAGATCCAGCGAGCGCAGTCCAAGGTCGAAGAAGTTCGCGCGGCGATCCACGGGGTTGCCGAGAATTCCCTCGAACACGGCTGCCAGCTTGCCGGCGATATCGTCGCCCACCTGCTGCGCCGCAGCTGATGCGGCTGCACGCGCATCGGCCTGCGTGAGCTCCTCGAGCAACGCTTTGCGGTTGACCTTGCCGTTCGGCGTAAGAGGAAAGGCCGACAGGACACGCAACTCCGTCGGCACCATGTAGTCGGGCAATGCAGTCTTGAGGTAAGCGCGTAGTCCGGCCAGGAAGACGTCAGACTCCGCCGCGTCGGCCTTCACGAAGCCGGCGATGGACTTGCCTCTGCGGCCATCGAATGCCGCCACCGCCGCATCGCCGACGCCGGGAGCCGCACGCAGGGCATGTTCGATTTCATCGAGCTCGATACGTTTGCCGGCGATCTTGATCTGCCGGTCGTTGCGACCCAGGAAATCGATCGCACCGTCCGGGCGCCGGCGCACCAGGTCGCCGGTGCGATAGAGCTTGCCGCTGGGGCTGAAGACGTCGTCGACGAACTTCTCCGCGCTCAGTTCGGGGCGATTGAGGTAGCCGAGCGCCACGCCGTCACCGCCCACGACGAGCTCACCGACTTCTCCTTCGACAACCGGCACGAGCTTCTCGTCCACGATATAGACGTGCGTGCCCGCGATGGCGTCGCCGATCGGAATGGCGTCGCCATTTGCCAGGGCTTCGCCAGTGCGCGGAATGCGGTAGCAGCAGGAGAAGGTCGTGTTCTCGGTCGGGCCGTAGCCATTGATGATCTGCAGCTCGGGATGCGCCTCCATGACCTTGCGGATATGGACGGGTGACAGCACGTCGCCGCCGGTCAGCGCCTCCTTGAGCGGAAGAAAGGCTTCCGGCCGATAGTCGGCGAGCGCATTGAAAAGGCCGGCTGTGAACCAGGCGCCGGTCGCGCCGAGTCGCGCAATCTCAGAGGCGATCGTGTCGAGCGAAGGCTGAACCTCGTTGATGATCGCAGCGCACCCGCCGTTCAGCAGCGGACCCCAGATCTCCAGCGTACTGGCATCGAAAGCGAGCGGCGCCAGGTTGAGAAAGCGCGTCTGCGGCGACAGCTCAGCGAAGCTCTGGCCATGCACGAGGCGCAGAATCGCGCGGTGCGGCACGATCACGCCCTTGGGTTTGCCGGTCGAGCCGGAGGTGTACATGATGTAGGCGGGGTCGTCGCGGCCGCAAGCCTGGAGCGGAGCGGGATCCGCCGTCTCCGCCGATGTCACGATATCCGACAGATCGACCGCTACGCCAGTCAGGTCGCCGACGCTGGCGAGAGCCGCCCCTTCCGCGATGATGAGCTTGGGCGAGCAATCGGCCACGATGAAATCGAGTTGTGCGCGGGGATAGGCCGGATCCAGCGGCACGTAGACGGCGCCGACGCGCAGGATCGCCAGCATCAGGGCCAGCGTGTCGCGACTGCGTGGAACCATGATGGCGCAGCGCTCGCCTCGTTCCAGTCCCATGCGGGACAGGACGGTGGCAAGGCGCGCCGAGCGTTCGCCGAGTTCGGCATAACGCTCTTCACCCGTTGCGTCGATCACAGCAAGATGATCGCGAAACTCTGCACATACGACATCGAAGCACGCTGCCACGCCAGGTACATGACCTGCCCCGTTCGGCAAGTCGCCTGGATAGTTGTCTCTGTGTGACATTTGCCGCTCTCTAATAATTTAGATGAAGGCCTTGTACTGAGCTACGCCTGGCCATTAGCGCGCAGCTAGCGCACATAACGGCGGCCGGTCCCGGCAGGCGCAAGCAGCACGAGGCTCTCTGCACCTGACCCGTGTCTCAAGCGCGAAAGATGCTGTAAGTGAAAGTTAATCTTTCGCGGACCACCTCTCCGTACGCCTTCGCACACACGAGCGATTCAACAACACATCAGCTCGACGAGATTGCGTGTTCAGAGCGTGTCAGGCGCCCGCGCTAAAGCCTGGAATCTGACGGGAGAACAGACTGCACGACGTTGAAGCAGACGCCGTCCGTCAATTCATTTCGACAATCGACCAGTCCGTGCTTCGGGCCGCTACCGCTCCCGCGCAGGTCGAACTGGGTGACAGGGCGCAGATGCGCCACTGGGTTGCTTCCTCCGCCTCGCCGCCGACTAGGCGCGGTGTCGTGTCGCCGCGAATGGACAGATCGAACTCGAAATGGGCCGGGGGCAGGGTAAAGCCGGTGCCGAGCGCTTTCAGGCAGGCTTCTTTGCGCGCCCAGCTTTCGAAGAAGACCTCTTGCCGTTCTTCATCCGGCAACGCGCTGAATTCCGCGCACTCCTGTATGGAGAACACTTCGAGTGGCACACACTCTTCGATCGGTCGAACGTTTTCTACGTCGATGCCGACTTCGAAGCCGTTCGAGATGGCGAGAGCCGCCGCACTCTCGCTGTGGCTGAGGTTGAAGCAGACCGTCCATCCGACAGGCTGGAGGTTGCAGAACGGTTTGCCGTCGGGACCATAGTCGAGGGCGACCTGTCGCGGCGATAAGCCGAGATAGCGGCTCAGGAGTTCCCTGAGTTCGCCTCGACCTGCCACATAGCGACGGCGATGCCGTTCGAAGCGGAACTTGTCGGCGCGCTCGCGCTCTTGCGTCGACAGCATGGCCCAGTGCCGATCGAAATCGTCACCGCAGACATCGAGATCCCACTGCCAGACATGCACTTCCTGTGCAGAGGGCGGTGTGAGGAGAGAAGAGGACATTGAAAAACCTGGATTCGACTGGCAGCGACACCCACGCGTCGCGGCGCACAGGACAGCAAACCGGCGTTCAGGAGGACGCCGGCTTTATCACGCGCCCTTCGGCGCCTTTTTGGGATTCGCGTTTTCGCGAATCGTGCCGCCAGAGTTCAACGAACTGGCGTAAGGACGCTCTCGAAGGCAGCGCGATGCTTCTTCTATTACTGCAACTGCGCGAACGAAGGTGAAGGCTTAGCTGACCGTGTCGGCCTGACGCATACGCGGCAGCAACCGGTCGAACTCACGCTTCACGAGGCCGTAGCATTCGCATGCACGCGATTCCAGCGCCTTGCGGTCGAGTACCTTGATATGGCCACGGCTGTGATGAATCAGGCCGTCGTCATGCAACTTGCCCGCGGCTTCGGTGATGCCCTCGCGGCGTACGCCGAGCATGTCCGCGATCAGTTGCTGTGTGACCGTCAGCTCGTTCGAGGCGACGCGATCGATCTCGATCAGCAGCCAGCGGCACAGCTGTTTGTTCAGCGAGTGATGGCGGTTGCATGCCGCGGTCTGTGCAACCTGCGTGAGCAGAGCATGCATATAGAGCATCAGCAGGCGGCGCAGAAAGTCGGAGCGCGCGAACTGCTGGCTGAGGGCTTGCGCCGTCATGCGATAGGCGAAACCGGCGCTTTGCACCTGCACTCGGTTAGGCATGGTCTCGCCGCCCGTCAATACCGGAACGCCCGTCATGCCTTCGCGTCCAACTGCGGCGATCTCAACCGAGCTGCCGTCTTCCATCGTCGACAACATCGAGATGATCGCGGTAGTCGGAAAATAAACGTGATGAATACGTTGTCCGGAATCGCACAGAAGCTGTTCAGTGCGCAGATGGACGAGTTCGAGGTGAGGGGCGATGGCTTGCCACTCATGGGAGGGCAGTGCGCCAAGCAAATGATTGCCGTGCAGATCGGATTGAAGCGTAAGCATGATTCGGTCCTCGCGTGGAGCCGCGTGAGGCAGCTCCTTGTTTTTTCTACCCGTCCCTGCATCCGTCTTGCGTTGCCGCCTGGCGAGCGGTCATGGATTTGCAGTGCGGGCCCCGTATGGCTGTTGCGCGCCAGCGTTATTTTTGGGTTGTGTACATCGGCGCTGGTGTTGCGCTTCTCATTTAGCGAGGACTGTGCCAGCTTGTCCGGAATGAGTACTGGTGCGACGCAGCGAAGAGGTCAATGGGGGTTTGCGCTGCAAAATGTGCGTTTTTGTTTCAATTTTGTACCAGGGGCCTCCCTGGTCATGGCCGCGCCCGAAGCATTTGTTTTTGACTCAAGTCTTTGATCGGATTGCGTTAGTTCGTGTCGGACAGGCGGCGGAGCAAGGCGAATCGACGCCGAAATGCTAGCTGGGCGGGACCATACACCGCCGTCCAAGATGACTCAGAAATGATTCACATGTGGTTAGCGGATTGCGTGGGCTGGCGCACGGAAGTGGTTTTTGACGACCAGTTCGATGTCGACGTAACCTTCTCGAACTCGCTACAACGAAATGCGTAGAGTGAGGTTCCATGCGCGCTGTGGGGCAGTCAGGTGATCCAGCGGATCGCGTCAGCGCTAAAAAAACGGTGCTTCAGTATTAATTCTGCATACCTCGGGCTCAAGTGCGGCATCTGTATCGTTCGCGTTAAACGGCACCTGGTGAATCGTTCATGAACAGTTGGACGACACGATGGAACATGCGCGAGCAGGCTTGTCCAGTTGACGGATTGCGAAGTGCCGCGTGCATCACGTCATGCGTGTGCGGGCCGAAGCGATGTGCATAGATGAAGTCGACGAGTCGTCCACGACAGTCGGCGGCGTACATGCGCTGCACGATGTGTGACTTGTGTGTGGCCGATGCGTGGCGCGAGTTGAAGCACGCGATTTTCGATGCAATCTTGACTCCTGAGTCGTTGAGGCAGATATGCCGAGGTTGTGCCTGCAACGACTTACTGGTGTCATGGATCAGGTGTAGTTCGAGGCCGTTCTGTCCTTCCCGGTTGTTCGCATTTGACTGCTTGTGACGTCTTGTCGTCGGTGCGCTTGCGCACCGAGTTCGAAAGGAGCGTCGGCGTACCTTGCGTGCATGGCAATGACCAGGTCCTGTCGAATAAATCGCAGGAGGGGACGCGCGATGAACTGGAAGACGCTCGAATTCGAGCAATGCACGGTACGTGAGTTGTATCTGATCATGCGCGCACGCAGCGCCGTATTCGTCGTCGAACAGTCGCACCTGTGTCTCGACGCCGATGGCCGCGACGAATACGCGCTGCACGTTTTCGCGGCCGAAGACATGTCTCACGCAATGCCGATCATGGCGTATGCGCGGATTCGGCGCGTCGATACGAAGCATCCGCAAGTGGTGCTCGACAAGGTCTTGACAAGCCCGGCGAGGCGCGGCGACGGCACGGCCGAGGAACTGATCGAGCGGGTTCTGTGGGCGACGGCGGAGCGCTGGCCGGGAATCCTCGTGCGAGTGACTGCGCCAGTAGGCATGCGTGCCTTCTATGAGCAGTTCGGCTTTCGCAAGGTGGAGGGGCCATTCCTCGACCATGGCGCGCTATCTGTCGGTTTGACGTGCCGCACGCGTAACGTCCGGGCGCCGATGGCCTTTGCCCGGCGCGAGCGCAGCATCATGTCGGGTGCGGGTACGTTCGAAAATCTGTGAGCACATCGGCGTGGGCCCCGAATCGCCGCGTGCTGCCAGAGATGGCATCCATTCGCGAGTTATCTGTCGGCGAAGAACGTTAATTATTTCGGTATTCTAATCGTTATAACCACATGAACGGCAATGGCGTCGGTACGTCTTTCCGGCTTTGGCGCCTATGAACCCGTAGAGACAGATCGAAGGCCGCCTGGCCCGTGAGGCAGTGTGTGGGTACGAACAGAGACGGGCTGCCTGAGCATGCTCCAATCAAACTATCACGCCTATTGTGTCGGATTCAATCAGGGTCGCGGGGGCTCTGGGGGTGTGCATTGGAGAGGCTCGAATGAACAATTTCAATTTGAACGAATTTGCATCGCCGGCTGCGCAGCCAGCACTGGCACGCGAGGCAATGGAAGACTGCGTCGTGCAGCCCGTGATTCTCGCGGGTGGCTCAGGCACGCGGCTGTGGCCGTTGTCGCGCGAGCAAAGCCCCAAGCAGCTGATCAACCTGTTCGGCGATGAGTCGCTGCTCGAATCGACAATTCATCGGCTCGAGCGCCTGTTTGCCGGCGAGCGCCAGTCTCAGGGTGCACCGGGCTTCGTGCGGGCTGCGCCGATCGTCGTATGCGGCGGCGATCTGCATCTGGCCACGCTTGAGCGGCTCAAGCGCTGCGGCGGCGTGCCGCGTGTTCTGGTCGAACCGTCGCCGCGCAATACCGCGCCGGCACTGACGCTCGCCGCGCTTGCCGCGCAGGCCGATCTGCCCGACGGCCCGGATCCGGTACTGATCGTCGTGCCTGCCGATCATCTGATTGCCGACAACGAGGCGTTCGTCGCGGCGCTTGCGCAAGCGGTGCTGCATGCCGCGCAGGGTGCCATCGTGACGCTGGGCGTGCCGCCCGAGCGGGCAGAGACGGGCTATGGCTATATCCGGATCGGCGCGCCGGTCGGGCTGCAAGGGGCGTGTGCAATCGACGGCTTCGTCGAGAAGCCGGATCGGGAACTGGCCGAACGCTACGTCGAGAGCGGCGGGTATTGGTGGAATAGCGGCATTTTCGTGGTGCGCGCGTCGGTGTGGCTCGCCGCCATTGCGCGTTGCCGTCCCTCGATCGCGTCGACGTGCGTGGAGTCGTTTGCGCGGGCGTCGCTCGACAGCACCGGCGCACGCCAGTTCGATCAGTCGGCTTTCGCAGCCTGTCCTTCCGATTCGATCGACTATGCGGTGATGGAACAGGTCGGTGCCGAGGCGGGTCTCGCCGGCGTGGTCGTGCCGCTTGTCGCGGGCTGGTCCGATGTCGGCGCCTGGGATGCGGTCTGGGAAGCGTCGGGCAAGGACGCCGATGGCAATGTTGGCCGCGGCCGGGTGCTGTTCGAAGGTTCGAGCGACAGTTTCGCGCATTCGGATGGCCGGCTGGTCGCATGCGTCGGCCTGTCGGGCGTGGTGGTGGTCGAAACCGCCGATGCGGTGCTGGTCGCCGCCAAGGACCGTGTCCAGGACGTGCGCGCGATCGTCAGCCGCCTCAAGACCGAGCGCGGCCCGGAAGTGCAGGAGCATCGCAAGGTCCAGCGGCCGTGGGGTTTCTACGATTCGATCGACCGCGGCGAGCGCTTCCAGGTGAAGCGCATCGTGGTGAACCCGGGCGGCCGTCTGTCGCTGCAGATGCATCATCACCGCGCGGAACATTGGGTGGTCGTGCGCGGCACGGCACGCGTCACGCGCGGCGAGGAGACTTTCCTGATGTCGGAGAACCAGTCGACCTATATTCCGCTCGGCGTGACGCACCGGCTCGAGAATCCGGGCAAGACACCGCTCGAAATCATCGAGGTGCAATCGGGCGGCTATCTCGGCGAGGACGATATCGTGCGCTTCGACGATCAATACGGCCGTGCCCCGGAGGCGGCACATGAGAGTAGCGACACTTCGGGTCGCTGAACCGTCCGCTACCGGAGCCAGGTTGTGCGCTGTCGGACACAAGCTGTTGTAGATCCGCCAATCGACGACGCTGCGTGCGTCGTCGCACGATGCAATCTGTGAGGCCCGCGCACGCTTATCACGCAAGCTTGGCGCGCTTCTTCGGCCAGCGCGTTACATGAACGAAACAATTCTTCAGAGGGATAACCCTGTCAGGACGTTTCCCAACTGGCGCATCTGTTTTTAAGCTAGCACCGTATCGATTAATACAACAACAAACAATACAAAACGACACACGAGGGCCGCTTGATCAACAGGCTACGCGGGGGGATAACCCGCTTTCGGGGAGAGTGTCATGGAACAGGGAAACAAGGATCGTTCGTTGGTCAGCAAGGTCATGGACGGGCTCGTCACGGGCATCGTCGAAGAAAAATATGGCGCTGTGCTGCCACCGCAGGATGTGTTGTCGAAAGAGTTCGATGTGAGTCGAACTGTGATGCGTGAAGCGCTGTCGATGCTGCTTGCGCGCGATATGCTCGATGTGCGGCCGAAGATAGGCACGCGCATCAGGCCGATGCGCGACTGGCGGATGATCGATGAGGATGTGGTGAGTTGGCGTTTTCGTGCAAAGCCCGATCCGGTGTTTCTGCGCGATGTGATTGAGTTTCGCATCCTGATCGAACCGCGTGCGTGCGCTCAGGCGGCGGCGCGCGGCAGTGCGGCGGATATTGCCGGGATTCGCGATGCCTACGACGCGTTCCGCACCATCCGCCCGGGCGAGGCCGGCTATCAGGCGGCCGACGAACTGCTGCATACGCGCATCGTGGTGGCGAGCGGCAACCAGTTCTTCCAGCAGATGGCTGCGATCATCCGCGGTGCGCTGGCGGCTGCCAATCCCATCGTGACGGCCAGGCCGGGCGCGTGGGAGACCGTGGTGGCGAACCACGGGCGCGTGGTGGCGGCGATCGAGCGGCGCGATGCGAAGGAAGCGGAAGCGGCTTCGCTCGCGTTGATCGATTTCACAGCGGAAGAGATCGGCAGCACGTTTTCGGCGTAGTTGGCGGTTCGCGGTTGCGTGCGATCGGGGAGACCTGGGCGACAATGGCGCCTGGTCTCTACCGCACCGGAACTCGAACGCCACATGAACAACGCTCTGGAGGCCGTCCCCGGAGGGGACGCGCCTGAACACTTATCCTCTGTGAAACCCGCCGTGATTCGCTGGGGCATCGTCGGCACGGGGCGTATCGCCCGCCGCTTTGCCCAGGGCCTCGCGTATGTCGAGGCCGCGCAACTGACCGCGCTCTGGTCGCGCCGCGCCGAACCGGCGGCGGCTTTTGCCGCGGAGTTTGGCGGCACGGCGTGCGCGAGCTTCGACGCGCTGCTCGCCAGCGGTATCGACGCGCTCTATATCGCCACGCTGCAGGACAGCCACGTGGACTACGCGATCGCGGCGCTCGAGGCAGGCCTGCACGTGCTGTGCGAAAAGCCGGCCACGATCAATGCCGCCCAGCTCGAACGCGTGCTGACGGCCGCGCGCGGTGCGCGACGGCTTTTCATGGAGGCGATGAAGCCGCCTTTCTATCCACTGTATCGGGCTTTGCGCACCCATCTGGCTGACGACCCCATCGGCGAAATCGGCCTTGTGCGGGCCGGCTGTTCGGCGGCGAACGTGCCGCCCGATCATCCGTCGTTTTCCTTCGAACACGCGGGCGGCGCGCTGCTCGACATCGGCATCTACGAGATGTTCCTGGCCGTCGACTGGCTCGGTGCGCCGCTCGAGGTGCAGACGCTCGGCCGGCTCGGGCCGACCGGCGTCGATATTTTTGCGAGCCTCAATAGCCAGCACGAGCACGGCATCTCGCAACTGTTCTGCGGGCTCGACCTGCATGGTAAGGGCGATGCGCTACTGCTGGCGGCGGGCGGACACGTCACGATCCACGAGAACTGGTGGAACCCGGCCCGCGCCACGATCCGCTATGCCGATGGGCGCGTCGTCGAACTGGATGTGCCGTTCGAAGGCGGCGGCCTGAACTATGAAACCGCGCATTTCTGCGAGCTGATCCGGACGGGGCAACTGGAGAGTCCGGTGATGCCCCACGCGAAGTCATTGCAGATGATTGCGATGACCGACGCGGCGCGGGCCGCGCTAGGACTGCGTTTCGCGGGGGAGTGAGGCGCGCGAAGGGCGGTGTGGGCAGTGCTGCGCTTCGGGCACCCGTGACGCGCACGGTGTGCCGCGGTGGTACGATTTGCGCGGACGCGGTGCCCAGGCGCCGCCGAAGCTTTCGATTACCTTCCGCAGGAGCCGCTTTCGATGCGCATGCTTGGAAAATTGTGGCGCGAGAACAAGGGTCTTGTCGCCTTTATCGTGCTGATGGTGTTGTTCCGTAGTGCGATCGCCGACTGGAACGTGGTGCCGAGCGGCTCGATGCTGCCGACCATTCGCGAGGGCGACCGCATCCTCGTCGACAAGATGGCGTATGACCTGCGCGTGCCGCTCACGCATATCGCGATCGCGCATCTGCACGATCCGCAGCGTGGCGACATCGTCACGATCGAGTCGTCGGCGGCCCACGAACTGCTCGTCAAGCGGCTGATCGGCCTGCCGGGCGACAGCGTGGCGATGCGCGACAACGTGCTGTATGTGAACGGCGTGCGCGCGGCCTATCAGCCGCTCAAGTTCGGGCCGCTGCCGGGCGATGCGTCGTCGCCGGGCGACTATCTGACTGAGCGTTTCGACGGTGTGTCGCATATCGTGCGGCTTTCGCCGGATTCGCCGAGCCCGCGCAATTCGTTTGGGCCGGTGGTCGTGCCGCCGGGCCAGTATCTGATGCTTGGCGATAACCGCGACAACAGCGCGGATTCACGCTACTTCGGCTTTTTCCCGCGCACGGAACTGATGGGCCGCACGCGTCGCGTCGCGTTCTCGCTCGACCCCGATCATTACTACGAGCCGCGCTTCAGCCGCTTCGGGGCGCCGCTGGATGCGCCGCTGGCGGCGCGCTGAGCGCTCGCCGATCAGGTACGCGTGCGATCACGCTGCTACGCGGTGGCAGTCCGGACGCCTCGCCTCACACGTGGCTCAGTGCCGCGTGGGTAGCGCGAGGCGCTGTTCGTACCAGTGCTGGATCCATTCGAGCACCTGGCACAACACCCAGTAGATGGCTGCCGCAGCGAGGTAGAGCGGCAGCGGCTGATAGGTCGACGCAATCACTTCCTGCGCGCTGCGCAAGAGCTCGGTCACGGTGATCACCGACACCAGCGAAGTGTCCTTGATCAGGCTGATCAGACTGTTCGACAAACTCGGCACGGCGATGCGCAGTGCCTGCGGGGCCACCACATACCGCAGCGTCTGACGCCGCGACAGACCTAAGCTGTAAGCCGCGAGCCACTGGCCACTCGGAATGCCGAGGATGGCGCCGCGCATGCTCTCCGACAGATACGCCGCGACATTCGCCGACAGCGCGATCACACCCGCAGGCGTTGGATCGAGCGAGATGCCGAGGCTCGGCAAGCCGTAGTAAATCACGAAGATCTGCACCAGCAACGGTGTGCCGCGCATCAGGCTCACGTAGACGCGCGCGATCCAGTTCAACGCGCGGTTGTGGCTGATGCCCATCACGGCGATGACGCTGGCGGCCAGCAGTCCGAAGATCATCGACAGGACCGCGAACTTGACCGTCAGAATGGCGCCCTGAGCGAGCACCGGAAGCGATTGGACGAGCAGGGAAGTGGTGGACATGGGCGATGAGTGATGTGCGCAGCAAAGCGCACATCATAAACGCTCAGTGGCTAAACGCTCAGTGGGGCTCAGTTCGCGATGGGCTTCGTGACGTCGATGCCGAACCACTTCTCGGAGATCTTCGTGAAGGTGCCATCCGCTTCGAGCTGGGTCATTGCATCGTCGATCGCCTTGGCGAACTTCGGATTGCCCTTCTTGAACGGAATGCCCGACGGCGTGCCGGTGCCGACCATCGCGCCGGTGCGCAGCGGCAGCGGCGAAGTCTTCAGCAGATAGGCCAGCATCAGACGGTCGTTGAGCGCGGCGTCGAGACGGCCGGCGGCGAGGTCAGCCAGATATTCAGGTGCGCCCGGGTAGGTCTTGACGTCGATGCCCGGCACCGACTTCGCCATATCCATGTAGTTCGTGCCGAGACCCACGCCGAGCTTCTTGCCCTTCAGGTCGTCGAGCGACTTGAACTCGCGCGAGTCGTCCTTGCGCTGGATCAGCTGGGCCGCGGAGAACGTGTAGCCGGGCGAAAAATCGAGCACCTGTTTGCGCGCGTCCGTGATGCCGACCTGGTTGACGATCACATCGAACTTGCCGGCCTGCAGACCCGCGATGATGCCGCTCCATTCGGTCGTCACGAACACCGGCTTCACGCCGAGCTTCTGCGCGACCGCTTTGGCGATATCCACGTCAAACCCGACCAGCTCACCCGACGGCGCCTTGGAGTCGAACGGCGGGAACGTGCCTTCGAGGCCGATGCGCAGCGTGCCGCTTTGCTTGACCTGATCGAGCAGGTCTGCTGCGTGGGCGGCTACGGCGGTGAACGAGGCGCCGATCAGACCAGCCACGAGGAGTTTTTTCAGCAAGCGAGATTTCATCGTCTTCCTTTATTCGTTTTTTTGCCCAGACGGGCGGTTAGAACATCGGAAAGGATAACAAAGCAGACTATCAATACTTAAATACTGTTTGTTTATGCCTATATAACGTGGCCGGGCGTTGCCCGGGCCGGCATAGCCTTAGTTTAAGCCAGCGCCTGCGCGCATTCGGCTACCAGCGCCGGGCCGCGGTAAATGAAGCCCGTGTAAAGCTGGACCAGCGCCGCGCCGGCGGCGAGTTTGGCGCGCGCGTCTGCGCCGGAAAAGATGCCGCCGACGCCGATGATCGGCACGGTCTCGCCGACTTCGGCGCGCAGTTTGCGGATCACTTCATTGGAGGCATCGAATACCGGCTTGCCCGACAGGCCGCCGGTTTCCTCGGCATGCGGCAGACCCGTGACCGCCGTACGCGAAAGCGTCGTATTGGTGGCGATCACGCCTTCGAAGCGATGACGCAGCAGCGTGTCGGCAATCGATTTGATCTGCTCGTCGTCGAGGTCCGGGGCGATCTTCAGTGCGAGCGGCACCAGCTTGCCGTGCAGATCCGCGAGACGCTGCTGCTTGTCCTTCAGTGCGGCGAGCAGGGCGTCGAGTTCGCCGGCGCCCTGCAACTGGCGCAGGTTCTTCGTGTTCGGCGACGAGATGTTGACCGTCACGTAGCTCGCGAACGGATAGACGCGCTCGAGACAGTACAGATAGTCCTCGGCGGCGCGCTCGATCGGCGTATCGGCGTTCTTGCCGATGTTCAGTCCCAGCGGACCGCGATAGCGCGCGGCCTGCACGTTCTTCACGAACTGGTCGACCCCGGCGTTGTTGAAGCCCATCCGGTTGATCACAGCGTTCGCCTGCGGCAGGCGGAACATGCGCGGCCGCGGATTGCCAGGCTGCGCGCGTGGCGTGACCGTACCTACCTCAATAAAACCGAAGCCCAGCGCGGCCAGCCCGTCGATGCACGCGCCGTCCTTGTCGAGCCCGGCTGCAAGTCCCACCGGGTTGCGGAACGTCAGCCCCATCACGGTGCGCGGCGCGTCGGGCACGCGCGGCGCGAGCGCGCTTGCGACGCCCGTGCGGCCGGCCGCGCCGAGCAGGCGCAAGGTCAGGTGGTGAGCGTCTTCCGCGTCCATGCGAAAGAGTTGGGCGCGTACGAGCGGGTAGAGGGAACTGAACACGGGGCGGAGCCGGACGGCTGGAAATGGGAACCCGGTATTTTACCGGCTTTAACGGGATGGCAGGGCGCGGAGGCGGGGGAGAGTTCGCCGCGCTGGCAATCGGCAGGGAGGTTCAGCGGGGCAGCTTGACGGGGCCGCGCCGGCCCTGAATCGCGGCGTCGACGGGCGCCAGCTCGAGGCTTTGCGGATCGAGCGTGCGCCATGTGCTGTCCACGAGGCCTTCCAGAGGTCGGAAGTTGGCCTTGTACGCCATTTTCTGGCTCTCGCGGATCCAGTAGCCGAGGTAGACGTAAGGCAGACGCAGGCTGCGCGCCTGTTCTATCTGCCAGTAGATGTTGTAGGTGCCGAAACTGCTGTGCGCGAGATCCGGTTCGAAGAAGGTATAGACCGACGAGAGCCCGTCGCCGAGGATGTCGATCATGCTGATCATGCGCAGCACGCCCGGCGCGTCAGGGTGTCCCGCGAGCGGCTCGCGGAATTCGACCAGCCGCGAGTTGATCCGGCTTTGCAGCAGGAACTGCTCGTACTGATCGCGGCTGTCGCGATCCATGCCGCCGCCGGCGTGCCGTGCCGACTGATAGCGCATGTAGAGCGCGTAATGCTCTTCGTCGTAGTGCAGCGGTGCAACCGTGGCGACGAGGCCGCCGTGTTTTTTCCACACCTTGCGCTGGGTGCGGTTCGGCTCGAACTGGTCGACCGGTACGCGCACCGGCACGCAGGCGCGGCAACCGTCGCAATACGGGCGGTAGGTGAACACGCCCGAGCGCCGGAAGCCCGCCTTGACCAGGTCGGTGTAGACGTCGGAATTAATCAGATGGCTTGGCGTGGCGACTTGCGAGCGTGCCACGCGCCCCTCCAGATAGCTGCAAGGATACGGCGCCGTTGCATAGAATTGCAGCGCGGAAAGGGGTGAAAGCGGCAGCTCGTTGGGGTGCGTCACGTTGGCAGCTCTCGAAGCGTCTCTGAGTATTTCAAACCCGTTTTACCAACAACGGGCCCGGCTATGCTCGCTACGCCGCAGGCGCGACGACATCGAGCAGGACCGTCTTGTCGAAGCGCCAGGGGATGGGCGCGGCACCGACAGACGCGCGGACATGCGCGATGAACGCCTTGCGCGCTATCTCGCGACCGCCCAGCGACGCCAGATGCGACGTGTTCTGCTGGCAGTCTATCATTTCTATTTTGTGACGTCGCAAGTGTCCGATGAGCGCGGAGAGCGCCATTTTCGACGCATCCGTGACCTCCGCGAACATCGACTCGCCGAAGAACATGTGCCCGAACGACACGCCATACAAACCGCCTACGCGCTCGCCTTCGAACCAGGTTTCGATGCTGTGCGCATCGCCCGTGCGATGCAGCGACGTGTAGGCATCGACGACGTCCGCGGTGATCCACGTGCCGCGCTGGCCGCGGCGCGGCGCCTGGGCGCAGGCGCGCATCACAGCGGGGAAATCGTGGTCGACGCGGATTTCCCAGGCGTCCTCGCGCAAGACCCGCTTCAAGGTCTTGCGTAGCGACGGGGATACCTTGAATTCGGCCGGACGCAGGATCATGCGCGGATCCGGGCTCCACCAGAGCACCGGCTGACCGTCTGAATACCACGGGAAAATGCCGCGCCGGTAGGCGTCGATCAGGCGCGAGGGCAGCAGGTCCGCACTGGCGGCAAGCAGGCCCGGCGCGCCGCTGGCCGCGCCGAGCGCGCGCTCCACGGCAGGGAACGGATCGTCGGGTCCGAGCCAGGGAACCATGCCGGGACGCTCAGCCTTCGCGCAGCGAACGGAAGATGTCGCCGGTGTGCAGGCCGTAACTGCCGGTCTGACGGTCAGCGAAATAGAAGCGCAAGGTCTGGCCGACGGTGGGAAACGCGATGTCGTCCCACGGAATCTCGTGTTCCTCGAACAGCTTTACTTCGAGGCTTTCCTCGCCGGCATCCACGTCGAGATCGAGCAGCCGCGCCAGGTAGAAAATATGCACCTGATGCACATGCGGCACGTTGAGCAGCGAGAACAGGTTTTGCACCTCGACGCGCGCGCCGGCTTCCTCCAGCGTTTCGCGGGATGCCCCTTCGGAGGTCGTCTCACCCATTTCCATGAAGCCGGCGGGCAAGGTCCAGTAACCGTAGCGCGGCTCGATGGCGCGGCGGCAGAGCAGCACCTTGTTGTCCCAGACGGGGATGGTGCCGACCACGTTGCGCGGATTCTGATAGTGCACGGTACCGCAACTGGCGCAGACAAAACGCTCGCGATTGTCGCCCGGCGGAATGCTCAGGCTGACCGGGTGACCGCAGACAGAACAGAATTTCATAGGAAGGGGACGAAGAATGGTGATAGGAGTTTATCACCAGGGCGAGCTTTGAAGATGGGAGCGATTGAGTTGGAGAAAAGCAGGAGCGCGGAGCAGTAGCGCTGGCCCTGGCCGGATGGCTAATCCGAAAGAATCGCTTAGCAAGGGGTGAGCGATTGCGTTAGGATTGCTACTCTATTTGGTTGCCCTCGTAAGGGCACTTGTCACGCGGTGGGGGAAGGGCATTATGCGCAAGTGGAAAATCTTTGAACAGCTTCGGTTTATCTTCGGTTGTGGGGTGATTGGCGGGGTCACGGCCAGCATGTTCTTTGGTTGGATCGACCGGTCGGTTGATATGCAGACAATAGGCATTGTGATTGGCGCAGGAGCGGCGACGCTCACAGAATTTGATATCGTCTAGCATGGCGCTACAAGTTGGCATAACTCTGTTCGGACTACAGATTGATGGAGGTTGGGTTGATGAATTTTCCTACTTGATGGCGGTCGCGTGGTCGTGGGCCCGCTATGTCAAACGCGTGTGCTTGCCGACGCGGCGTTCTGCGAGGCGGGTGCATCCAATGCGGGCGTTTTTCTGCAAAATGACTGCGGCGGACTTTTTCGGCGGCCTTGGTCTTTTCCCACTGTGTGTACTGGCCGTGTCGGTGTTTTCAAGTTCGCTGGTGCAGGCGCTGCTGTCGGGTAACCGTTTGCTTTTGAGTGCGGCCGGAATCATCGCGCTATATGCGATGCTCGAGAATTTTTAGCGAAGCCGCGAAGGAAGAAAAGCTGTGGGGCACAAAGTATGAACAAGAGGGAAGCAGGCAGAAGAGACGCAAACGAGAAAGACGCAAACAAAAAAGGCCTGCCGGTTTGGCAAGCCCTTAATGTTGTTCGACGTTAGCTACTTGGTTGCGGGGGTAGGATTTGAACCTACGACCTTCGGGTTATGAGCCCGACGAGCTGCCAGACTGCTCCACCCCGCGTCCGTCGAAGAAAAGATTATAGCGGAACCAGATTGTCCGTGCAATACCTTTTTAAGAATCGACTTCAACGCACGGATGATGGCGGTGCTGTTACGTGCTCGCGAAGTGGCTTGTTGCAGCTAGAATCCGTGTTCCATCTGCGTTGCCACTCCGTTGATCTTCGTTGGTCATCGGCAAGTGATTGCAGCGTGTCCTTCCTTCATTCCTTTCCCGCTCATGGACATCGTTCACGATCTGCAGTCGATTGTCGCTCAGGAAAACGCGCTGGTGTTTCCTCAATTCGATGCCGACCGTGCGTGGCAACTCGGCGCTTATCTGCACGAGCTTGCCAATGCGCGCGGACTCGCGCTGGCCATCGACATACGCACGTTCGGTCAGCCGCTGTTCTTCAATCTGCTCCCCGGTGCGACACCTGACAACGTCGACTGGGCGCGCCGCAAGGGCAACACCGTTGCGCATTTCCGGCGCAGCTCTTATGCAATCGGTTTGCGTATGCAGCAGGCGGGCAGCACGCTCGCCGAAAAGCACGGCTTGCCGCTCAGCGAATATGCGTCGCATGGCGGTGCGTTTCCGTTGATTGTCGCCGGTGCCGGTGTGATCGGTTCGGTGACGGTATCGGGCTTGCCGCAGCGATCGGATCACGAACTGGTCGTGGAGGCGTTGTGCGCGCACCTCGGTCACGACTACAGCAAGCTCGCGCTGGCAAAGGCCTGAACCGATGCGCTTGCCACCGTATGTGCTGCTCGCCATTGCCATCGTCGCGGAAGTGATTGCCACTTCCGCACTACGCGCCTCGGAGGGCTTCTCGCGTCTTTTACCCGCAGTCGTCGTGGTGCTGGGTTACGGCGTGGCGTTCTACTGTCTTTCGTTGACGCTCAGAAGCATTCCCGTCGGCATCGTTTATGCGATCTGGTCGGGCGTCGGCATTGTTCTGATTACGCTGGTTGCCGTGGTGCTCTACGGTCAGGTGCCCGACTGGCCCGCCATTTTCGGACTTGGGCTCATCATCTGCGGCGTCGTCGTGCTCAACCTGTTCTCGAAGATGCAGGCGCACTGACGCCTCGCGTTTTATTTGCAGCGGACGATCATCGAACGGTTTTTCACATTCGCCGTAACGACGTTGGTGACGCCGCCGCCTGTCGGGCCGCCCTGGTCGTTGTCTTTGGAGATGATGTCGTAGCCGGTGGCGCCGCATGCCTGGCCCGCTTGCACGTAGCACGATGCCCAGCTCGAGTCGGCGTCCGCGCCGCTGCAGTTAACCGCGAAGCCGGTTTCTCCGTTTGGCAGGTTGATCAGCGAGGTTGTATTCGACGACGCACATGCGCTAAGACCGACAGTGGCCAGCACGGCGAGGGGCAGCGCAGCGTAGCGCGCAAACCCGCGGCGGGTGCCGCATGCGGCGATGGCGGCCAGGCGTCGGCTAAACGGGAGACAGCCCCGCGTAAGTGGCTTCATGGTGTTTCCTTTTTAGACGGATGACGACGGAAGTCTAAAAACATTCTCCCATATCGCCGATTCAAGGTTCGTGTGGGCCGACGCACAGATCGTACCCGACCCCAGGATGCGTCCGCGCTGCGTTTGGGGATCGTGCGTTGTCCGTAAGGCAACAACATGTTCTCGCGCGCAGAACTTATTGGGCTCAAAAGCGACTTATACCTTAGAGGAACACCTCGGCGCGCAACGATGCGCGTCCGCCGGTCTGCGCCGAACGTGGTGGACTCGCGAAAATTAACGAGGAGAACGCATATGGCAGAACGTGTGAGCGGTCCGTACCGCGGTTACTTCATCAGTGCCGCTGCGCGCCTCGTTGTCACATATGAGGCAGCGGAGGCAAACGCGCCCGACGCGATTTACGTGGGCTCAGTGAGCCTGTCGCAGCGTGGCCCGGATGACTCGCATCGTATCGAGACGTTGCTTGACCTTGGCGGCGAACATCGCTTCGCTACAGAAGCAGAGGCGCTCGAACATGTCGAGCAGTCCGCGAGAGCTTACATCGACCGGTTGATTGAGCATGATTGAAGCAAGTGCTCCCGGTGTCGGCTTTAGGGAGTGGACCACGTTCCGGTCGGGCGAGTACCATAAGCGCGACACCCGAACGAGCGGGACTGCGTGTTCCGATGCCTGCTTTTCCGACGGATTCTTCTGATGAGGCAACCATGGAAATTCGGTTTCCCGCGGACGCGCCCGCTTACCGCGATTCCAATCTGACTGTCGTATTCCGCGCGCTGGTCGACGGCGAGACCGTGCCGTGCGCGATCTCGGTCGAAGCGCTCGAGGACCATTTCGGCGCGCGCTCCGAAGATCTCGAAGGCTGGATGCGCGCATTCGATGCCGGGCGCGGCCGTATTGAAGAAGTGGCGCGCGAGCATTTGCAGATCAGCAACGGCACGCCGGTGTTGCTGAAGAGCGGTCACTTTCCGCCAGGCAACGTCGCCGGACTGTGAGGCTGCCGGCCAAGCGTCAAACCGCGCGTCTTTAGTGCCTGTTCGGTTGTGGCTGCGAACTGGCCCCTGCCAACGCGATGCGGATCCCATCGTCATAGGAGGTCTTGCGGATCGGACCGATCAACGCTTGCAGCGCGCTGTCGTCGAGCACGAGCGGCTCGCTCATCAGGTAGTTCATCTCCACCAGTTCGCGCATGATCGGATTGAAGAGGCCGAGCACGCGCAGCATCGGCTTGCCGGCCACCATCATCTTGAGCTTATGTCCGGCTAGTGCGTACGCTTTCTCGGCAACCTCACGCTGCGTAATCGTGCCGGGGCCGGCGAGGTGCAGCCAGCGCCCGTAGGCCTCGGGGGTGCGCGTGAGCGTCTCGACTACCGGGCCGACATCCGGCACGAACACGAATTCGTGCCGCACATCGATGGGACCGACCATCTGCGCGCGCGTGCCATGCGCCGCGCCTTCGAAAACGCCATTCAGAACGCTGCGTTCGATGCCCGGGCCGTAGAAGTCCGGCAGGCGCAGCACGAGCGTCGACAGTCCCTTGCGACCGTGCGCCTCCAGCACCAGATTTTCCTGGGCGAGCCGCATCTTTCCTTTGAACGTGTGCGGCTCACGTGGATGCTTCTCCGTCACGAATTCGCTGCGTGCGCGACCATAGGGATAGACCGTGCCGATCAGGATCAGGCGCTCGACGCCCGCTGCGTTCAGGCCGGCCAAAGTTTTTTCCATCAGCGGCGGATGCTTCTCGAACTGGTTATAGGGCACCCCGACCAGATACACCGCGGTCCGCAGACCTTGGGCCGCGGCTGTAACCGACGCCGGATCTTCCGGGTTCCAGGTGACGATTTCCGCATACGGATCGTGGCCGAAGGCCGCTTCGAGCGCACTGCGCGAGCGTCCGATGACCCGATAGTGACGGCCGGCCGCGGCGAGCGCGACAGCAATGCTTTGCCCGATAGCGCCCGCGGCGCCGAACAGCCCGACTTTTCCTGCGTTTTCCATGACGACTCCTTGAACAGGTGGCTGCCGGACACTACCGTTGAGTGGCCGGTCAAAATTTTATGAACGATGTTCAGTAAACGGTGTTCAGTTTAATTTGACTTTTCAGTTTGTCAACCGGAAAATGCATGCCATGGGAATCACAGAAAGAAAGACTCGCCAGAAGCAGGCGCTACGCGAACGCATCCTCGATGCGGCGCGGCGCATCGTGGTGCGCGAAGGCTTCGCTGCGCTGTCGATGCGCAAGATTGCCGACGCCATCGAATATTCACCGGCCACGCTCTACCTGTACTTCGCAAGCCGCGACGAGATTGCGCGCGCGTTGTGCACCGAAGGGTATGCGCAGCTTCTTGCCACGTTCGAGCCGCTCGCGCAGATTGCCGATCCCGCGGAGCGCCTCAAGGCGATGGCGTACGCCTATGTGGGGTTCGGCGTCGCGCATCCGCAGACATACCGGCTGATCTTCATGGAGGATCCGACGTATATGGGTGCCGCGCTCGGGGCGGCGTCCGAAGCGGAACAGGGCGCCGGCAGCGAGCCTGACAAAGGGGCGGATAAAGGGGCTGACAAAGGGGCTGACAAGCACCCCGAAAGTCATACTCAGCCCGTGGCCGCCTTGATCAACCCGGCGGCGTCCGACGACTCGAGCGACGCAGCGATGCGTCTCATGGTCAGCGCGCTCGACGAACTGAAAGCGGCAGGGCGCCTGCGCACGTCGGCGGAAGGCGCGGTATTTTCCCAGGTGTTGTGGGCCACGCTGCACGGTATCGTCGCGCTCAATCTCACGTGCCCGGTGTTTCCGACTGCACCGCTCGCAACCATCATCGACGCCGCGCTGGACGCCTGGTTCGGCGAGCGGGAGCCGCCGGCGGCGTCCCGGGATGCACCAGTGGTTGTCGCGACCGCGGCCAACGACATCCCGGCCGCTGGCCCGGCCGCACCGGCCGCACCGGCCGCACCAGCCACCCCATCTGCAACGGCACCGCGCGCACGGCGCCCCGCCGCAAAGCGTAAAGCGGCGGGTGCGTGATAACGTTCAGCCTTCCCATCCACCGGTCTTTTCACCTGTCACGTCATGTCAATTTCTGAAGCCGCCGCCGTCAGCGAGGAAGTCACCACCTACATTGCCAACCGGATCGGTTTTATCGAGCTCGAACGCCCGAAAGCGTTGAATGCACTGTCGACCGGCATGATTCGCGCGATCCAGGCCTCTCTCGATGCTTGGCGCGAGGAACCCGGTGTGCTCGCCGTCGTGGTGCGCAGCCAGCATCCGCGCGCGTTCTGTGCGGGCGGCGATATCCGCTTCCTGTACGAGTCCGTTCAGCGCGGGGATGGGGCGGCGCGCGATACGTTCTTCATCGAGGAATACCGTCTCAATCACAGCATCTTTACCTATCCGAAGCCTTACATTGCGCTGATGAACGGCGTGGTGATGGGCGGTGGGATGGGCATTTCGCAAGGGGCGCATCGTACGGGCGGCCTGCGCGTGGTGACCCAGTCGACCCGTATGGCGATGCCGGAAACGCGCATCGGGCTCTTTCCCGATGTCGGCGCGGGCTGGTTCCTGGCCCGCACGCCGGGCGCGCTCGGCCGCTATCTGGCCGTGACCGGTGAGACGATCGGGGCGGCCGATGCCCTGTACGCAGGTCTCGCCGATACCTACATCGACGATGAAGCCTTGCCCGCGCTCGTCGAAACGTTGCGTACCGAGGTGTTCGAGCATGGCGCGGATGTGGTGGCGTGCGTCGAGCGCGAAACCTCGGCCCACAAGGTCGTTCCAACGCCCGATACTTCGCCGCTGGCCAGTGCCCGCGCCTTGATCGACGGGCATTTTGCGCTGCCGGACATGAAGCAGATTCTGGCTTCGCTCGAAGCGGAACAAACCGGCTGCGAGGCCGCCGACTGGGCCGAGCAGACCATCGGCGTGCTGCGTGAACGCTCGCCGTTGTCGATGGCCGTTTCGCTGGAAGTGGTGACACGCGCGGAGGGTGCGATGGCCGATTGCCTGCGTCGCGATCTGGATCTGACCCGTACGAGCTTTGAACACGGCGACGTGGTCGAAGGCATTCGGGCCCGCATCATCGACAAGGACAACGCGCCGCACTGGCGTTTCGCCCGTATTGAAGACGTTGGAGCCGACGACGTTGCGCGGATGTTCGACAGTCCGTGGCCGGCCGCCGAGCATCCGTTGGCCGATCTGCAGGGCTAAACGCCCGAATCTCCGGAGTACCGGCGCCGCATCAGCGAAATCGCAGCCGCGCCGGTGTCGGCGTCATTCCTCGTCTTCGAACGCCATAAAGGCACGCATGAACACGAGCGCGCCCCATCCCCACATGGCGTTTGCCGCGAATCCCATGGCGAGGCGCGGCAGCATGTTGCCGCTCGGCCAGATGCCCCGCAGCGGATCCACCACGAAGACGCTTGCCGCGGTCAGCACGATGCCGCCGAACACGAAGGCCTGAATCCACGGCGCACGCCGCTCGGGCGCCACGCGCAGCAGCCACGCCATCAGCACGGCCCAAACGGCACTCCAGACGGCGTTGGCGATGAACTCAGGCAACCCCAGCGGCTGAAACGGCGCGGTCGAGAAACCTGCCGGATCGATCAGCCCGGCTGCATGCAGCAGTCCGAGGGTGGACTCATGAAAAAATAGCGAAGCCAGAAAGCCGGAGACGAACGGCAGGATGATTTTTTGCATGCAATGCAGCGCCAAGGACCCGGGCGCAACTGACACGGCCCGCGCCGGATTATCGAAAGACGCGTCATTATATAGACGCTCCGGCAGGTTTCAGCCAAGCCGCTTGTATGCTTTAGCGTCAGGCTAATCACGAAAGTGGAAAACCTAAGCTAAAAAAAATCGTTCAAAAGCCTGGGGCCGATCCATAGACTGTTTCTCCATGTAGACGGCATGACTGCCGTCGTCCACTTTTCGTGCCCCGCCGAGGTGCACGTTTCGTCAAGGGAAGCTGTCGCGATGTCCTCTCTGAAGCCGATCTCCGCCATCCTCGCTGCGTCACCCGGGCGCGCCGAGCCTTGCTGTCTGGTCTGCCGGTAGTCACGCATCGGGGCCTAAGGCCGGCTCTGCCGCTAGTCCGCATCGCACGACGCTCGCGATCTTCGCGGTCCTGTAGACACGCTTTTCCGGTTTATCGCTCGACGCGTGCTCCGGCAACCGCCCGGGCCAGCGTCGCAGGTCCGGTCCGCCGCGCTCCGGTAGCGCGTGGCCGCCGGCCCTTTCGTCCTTCATCAATCCAGTCTCGAACAAGCAGGAGCAGCAAATGAATGTGTTCTGGTTCATCCCGACTCACGGCGACAGCCGATATCTCGGTACGTCCCAAGGCGCACGCGCAGCCGATTACGACTACTTCCAGCAGATCGCCGTCGCCGCCGATACGCTCGGCTACGAGGGCGTGCTGCTGCCGACCGGCCGTTCATGCGAAGACGCGTGGGTGGTCGCCTCGAGCCTGATCGCCGCGACGCGGCGTCTGAAGTTCCTCGTCGCGATCCGTCCGGGCATCACGTCGCCGGGGCTGGCGGCGCGCATGGCATCGACGTTCGACCGTCTTTCGGGCGGGCGCCTGCTGATCAACGTGGTGACCGGCGGCGATGCAGCGGAGCTGGAAGGCGACGGCGTGTTCGTCAGTCACGACACGCGCTATGAGATCACCGACGAGTTCCTGCACATCTGGCGCAAGATGCTCGCCGCCGCGCATACCAACGATACGATCGACTTTGAAGGCAAGCATCTGCAGTCGAAGGGCGGCAAGCTGCTCTATCCGCCTGTGCAGAACCCGCATCCGCCGCTGTGGTTCGGCGGCTCGTCGCCGGCTGCCCATGAGATGGCCGGCGAGCACATCGATACGTATCTGACCTGGGGCGAGCCGCCGGAAGCGGTCGCGAAGAAGATCGCCGACATTCGTGCGCGTGCCGAAGCGCATGGCCGCAAGATCAAGTTCGGGATTCGCTTTCACGTCATCGTGCGTGAGACGGAAGAGGAAGCATGGGCCGCCGCCGACAAGCTGATCAGCAAGCTCGACGACGAAACCATCGCGCGTGCGCAGGCATCGTTTGCCAAGATGGATTCGGAAGGACAGCGCCGCATGGCTGCGTTGCATGGCGGCAAGCGCGGCGGTCGCGCGGATCTCGAGGTCTATCCGAACGTATGGGCAGGCGTGGGGCTCGTGCGCGGTGGTGCAGGTACGGCGCTGGTCGGTAGTCCTGAGCAGGTTGCCGCACGCATGAAAGAGTATGCGGATCTGGGCATCGATACGTTCATTCTGTCCGGCTACCCGCACCTGGAGGAGTCGTACCGCTTCGCCGAACTGGTGTTCCCGCTGTTGCCGAACCGCAAGCGCACCAGCGCGAGCGGGCCGCTTTCCGGGCCGTTTGGTGAAATCGTCGGCAATATCCATTTGCCCAAGGTCAGCGCCAGCTAATTGCGTCCCGGCGTGGCCCCTGCATCAAGAAGGAGTGGAGTAAGCAATCATGGCTCGATCCAGTGGAACCGAAAATGTTTGGCGGCGTATCGGCGGGCATGCTGTGCCGTGGATTGCCCCGCTTGTGATCCTGCTCGCGTGGGAAGTCGCTGCGCGCAGCGGCCTCCTTTCGACGCGCGTATTGCCCGAACCGCTCGCTGTGGTGAAGGCGGCCTGGTCGCTGATCCAGTCCGGCGAAATGTGGGCCGATGTGAAGGTCAGCACCTGGCGCGCGGTGTCGGGTTTCGCGGTCGGCGGTGGTATCGGCCTCGCGCTCGGACTGGCGACGGGGCTGTTCAGACCGGTCGAAGTCGTGCTCGACTCGACCGTGCAGATGGTCCGCAATATCCCCGCGCTGGCGATGATCCCGCTCGTGATCCTGTGGTTCGGGATCGAGGAAGAGGCGAAGGTGTTTCTCGTCGCGCTCGGCGTGTTTTTCCCGGTCTATGTGAATACGTTCCACGGCATACGCTCGGTCGATGCCAACCTGATCGAAATGGCGCGCAGTTATGGCGTGAAAGGTTTCCGGCTGTATTGGGATGTGATCCTGCCGGGCGCGCTGCCGTCGATTCTCGTTGGCGTGCGGTTTGCGTTCGGCTTGATGTGGGTCACGCTGATCGTCGCTGAAACGATCTCTGCGCAATCGGGCATCGGCTACATGACGATGAATGCGCGCGAATTCCTGCAGACCGATGTCGTGGTGGTCGGCATTCTGCTGTATGCGGGGCTTGGGAAGCTCGCCGACCTGCTGGCGAAAACGCTTGAACGCGTCACGTTGCGCTGGCATCCGGCCTATCAACGAGGAGCGAAAGCATGAGCAGCCCGACCTTTTCGACGACGAGCTTTGGCGGTATCGCAGGTGTGGTGGACGCCGCTGCCGCCGCACCGCTTGCGCGCCAGGCACAGCGCGGCACCGATCACGCGGTCGAATTGCGCGGCGTCGGCAAACGGTATGGCGAACGCGCCGTACTGACGGACTTCGATCTGTCGATCGAGCGTGGCAGCTTCGTCGCGATTGTCGGCCGCAGCGGCTGCGGTAAATCCACCTTGCTGCGGCTCGTCGCCGAACTCGAGAAGCCTACTGCCGGTGTGCTGGAAAAGCGCGCCGAGGATGGTCAGCCTCTCGATACCCGCATCATGTTTCAGGACGCGCGTCTGTTGCCGTGGAAGAGTGTTTTGAACAACGTGATGCTGGGGCTAGGACGCGGCGCGCGCGAGGATGCGCGAGCGGTCCTCAATGAAGTCGGTCTGCTCGAACGCGCCAACGACTGGCCGGCGCAGTTGTCCGGCGGTCAGCGTCAACGGGTGGCGCTCGCGCGTGCGCTGGTGCACCGTCCGCAACTGCTGCTGCTCGATGAGCCACTCGGCGCGCTCGACGCACTGACGCGGATCGAAATGCATGCGCTGATCGAACGCCTGTGGCTCGAGCATCGCTTTACCGCGCTGCTTGTCACCCACGATGTGCATGAAGCGGTTGCGCTGGGCGACCGGATCCTGTTGATCGAAGACGGCCGTATTGCGCTTGATCAGCCCGTGCCGCTCGAGCGGCCGCGTGCACGTGCGTCGGCGGGATTCGCCGCGCTTGAGGATCACGTGCTGCAGCGCGTGCTGAAGACTACGTCGAACGACGATGCACTTCCTTATCGTCCCGATCCGCATCACGACGACCGCCTCGTGCGGCCTAGCGAAGTCCGTTGGGCTGTCTGACAGTCCTTGCCTGAGCTTTTTTCTCGATTTATCGATCTACTGGAGTCACTCGAAATGAGCATTTCCGCAATCAACGTACGTAATCAGTTCAAGGGCAAGGTCAAGGAAATCATCCGCGGATCGGTGGTGTCCGAAGTCGACGTGGAAACGCCGTTTGGTATCGTCACCTCGGTGATTACGACGCGTTCGGTCGACGAGCTCGACCTTCAGGTCGGCTCCGAAGTGGTGGCGCTGGTGAAGTCGACCGAGGTGTCGATCGCGCGGCTCTGAGGCCACGCAGTTTTGCATTCGCGCGGCAGGGGTAGTCGTGCGGCAGGGATATGCCGCATCGCTACCTTTGCCGCGTTTTATTTGGCGACGGCTGCGCTGGCAGGCGGCTCATGCGTCATCTTGTCGTGCGTAGGGGCGGGAGGACGTTTGACCGGCATGTTGTCGGGATTCGCCGGATTGGTCGTGCCGGCCGCGTCAGGCGGTTTTACCATCGAAGCGCCGCTATCCTTCGGCGGCGTCTGCGCGAGCGCCCCCTGGGGTGCGACGGTCAATACAGCGAGCGCGCAAGCCGCTGCGAGCAATGCAGATTTGCCTGGTTTCATCCGATCCTCCTTGGCCGTGCCTTGCGGTGCCTGATCAGCGGCCGCGCCCGGCCCTGTCAAGCGATCCGCTGTCCGTCTCGGGTAGACCACGGCCTGACAGGAAAATTCGCTTCCCTTTCAGATTCCTCGCGGCGGGATTTTCCGCGGATGCCGTTTTTATAGGCTGAGGTCGGCTTAGGTCGATCCAGCCCGTCCTATGCCGCCTTCGGCGGTGCCCGCAAAACAGGGGCGCGCCCACAAGTCACGTTGGGCTTACTTGGTCGGGCACGGAAACGCTGCCTGCAGCGAGCGCAGGATCGCAAGGCCGACCGGGAAGTCGTCGGAGAGGCCCGGGTGGTTGGTGAAAAACTCATCCAGCAGCGGGTACACGGTCTGCGCGCCGATAGGCAGCTGTTCGGGCGGACAGAAGAGCGGAGGGCGCTTTTTCGCTATCAGGTCGCCGTTTGCCCAGCCCAGTTCATTGATCGCGCCGGTGATGTAGGCGGCGTAGACCGAGCTGTTGTCCGCGTGCGCCCACTTCTTGTATTGGTCCGCCGTCATTTCGGCTTTCGCGTTGAGCGTGAAGCACGCCGTGAGCAACGTCAGCGCGAGCGTCCGGGCGTGTGTTCTGATTCTTGACTGCATGTGCTACATCCTCATACCAGATCGATTAGCCGGCTATTGTAGGGCAGGCGCCCGTATGCCTGCAGGTTTTGGCAAGGGCAAAAAAAAGGCCCACCAGGGGAAGTGGGCCGCAAGAGTGTGAGAGACAAACCCTCTCAGGGAAGAGGAGTACCTAGTGTAGAGCCGGTGGCGATGCCGCAGGTTTCACCGCAGCTTAACGCGCCTTACGGCACCTGACGCCGCGCGATTCTGTGGAGAGCTTTTGTTTACCCCGTGCCGTCCCGACGTGACACCGCGAGGCGGTGAAGGACTGGAACGGATACCGGGTTGACGAGGCGGGATGTAGTCGCATCACTTGTATGAATATACAAAGGAATCCTGATTGAGTGGAGCGGGCGGGCGCCGCGAGCAATTGATTGAAGGTTAGTTGTCGATCGACGGTTTATCTCAGGAAAGCCTCCTCATACGAACGACGCATGGACCATGCGCCCAACCCCGCGTCCCGAGTGCTGGGAACGGTTATTGCTGCCCGGCACATAAGGCATTACCAAGGGAGCGTTCGCATCATGCAGGACGTGAAGATAAATGAATCACAGGGGAAGGGCGATGCGAAAACGAGTCGTTAGCGGATTGCTGGCCGGCGCTGCCGGCCTGTTGACCTTACCAGGCGTGGCGTTCGCACAGTCGCAGGCTTACACCAATAGTCCGGTGAATCTCTATGCGGGACCGGCGGATGATTACCCCGCAGTGTCCCAGTTACCTCCCGGCGCGCCAGTGACGGTGATGGGTTGCGTCAGCGGGTATAGCTGGTGCGACGTGGCGGCGCCGGATGTGCGTGGCTGGGTCTACGCAGGCAGTCTCAGTTATCCGTATCAGGGGAGCAACGTGCCGATCCTCACTTATGGAACGGCGATTGGCCTGCCTATTGTGACGTTTTCGATCGGCTCATATTGGGGCAGCCATTACCGCGGACGGCCCTGGTATAACGACCAGCAGCGTTGGGCGCATCACCCACCGCCGCCGCCCGGACGCGGTGGGCCTCCGCCGGGCCATGGCGGCCCGCCCCCTGGGCATGAAGGACCGCCGCCTGGGCATGGTGGTCCGCCACCCGGACACGAAGGACCGCCGCCTGGCCATGGTGAGCCGCAGCCGGGACATGAAGGGCCGCCGCCTGGGCGTGGTGAGCCACAGCCGGGACATGAAGGGCCGCCGCCTGGCCATGGTGGTCTTCCTCCGGGAGCCGGCGCGCCTCCGGCGCATGTCGCGCAGCCGCCGGTCCACGCGGGTCCGCCGCCGGAACACAGTGGGGCGCCCGGAGGGCCGCCCGCGCAGCACGCTGCCCCGCCGCCGCAACACGCGGGTCCGCCGCCGGCCCATGGTCCTGCTCCACAGGAGCATGGAGGCGGTCATGAGGGACATGAGCAGCACAACTAGGGTGGTTGGCTAAACGAGGAAGACGGTAGAGATGCGGTCTTCTTTGCAGTGGCTTATGTCGCTGCGGTCAGCCGACTTACATGCGCCGCGTTGGTAGACGATGCCATCGCGGCGTATTTCGTTTGGGAGATGAGTTTTATCGCAGACGCGATGGAGTGCGAAATGAATGCAGAGGAATAAAGCGGAAGGTGTACGTGCGCGAGTTTTATCGCAAGGACAAAAGCGACAACTGGGTTCTGGTAACAGGCGCGAATGATGAGCTTCGCCGGACGACAAAAAGCCATAACGAAGTCGCAAGCCGAAAAAGCTCAAATATCCCTGACGGAGGAACTAGCACGCAACAGCTTTGGGGAAAGTGGGGTGGCTGATGGGACTCGAACCCACGACGACAGGAATCACAATCCTGGACTCTACCAACTGAGCTACAGCCACCACTGGAACATCTGCTTGGCTCACCAAGAACTGGCTTGCCGATCAAGAAGCGAGATTATACAAACATGATCTGTATTTGCCTAGCCCTTTATTCAAAGATTTCGGCGGGCTCGCGCAGATGCTGTCTTGCTTCGTCGAAAATCGCGAGATCGCGCGCGGCCAGTTTTTTGCTGTCCGAAAGCACGCGACGCCAGCCGCGTGCGCCGGCCACACCGCGGTACAGTCCAAGCGCATGACGCGTGATCGCACCAAGGAACGTGCCGCGCGCGAGTTCAGCCGCGCAATATTCGATCAGTTTCGCTTCGGCCTCTTCGCGTGTCACCGGGACAGCGGTCGAGCCATAAAAGCGCGCGTCGACATCGGCCAGCACATACGGGTTGTGATAAGCCTCGCGGCCCAGCATTACACCGTCGACGTGTTGCAAATGCAGTTCGACTTCGTCGAGCGTCTTGATACCACCGTTGATGATGATCTCGAGCTGCGGAAAATCACGCTTTAGCTGATACGCGAAATCGTATTTGAGCGGCGGAATCTCGCGATTCTCTTTGGGGCTGAGGCCTTTCAGAATCGCATTGCGCGCATGCACGATGAACACTTCGCAGCCGGCCTCGGCAATCGTGCCGACAAAATCGCGCACGAAGCCATATTCCTCCACCGCGTCGACACCGATCCGATGTTTGACCGTCACCGGCACCGAAACAGCGTCGCGCATCGCCTTGACGCAGTCGGCCACCAGTTGCGGTTCGTTCATCAGGCATGCACCGAATGCGCCGCGCTGCACCCGCTCCGACGGACAGCCGCAATTCAGGTTGATTTCGTCGTAGCCCCACTGTTCGCCGAGTTTTGCCGAGCGGGCGAGATCGTCGGGTTCGCTGCCGCCCAGTTGCAGCGCAACCGGGGCTTCGTGAGGCGTGAATGCCAGATGGCGGGGGACGTCGCCATGCAGCAGCGCGCCGGTCGTCACCATCTCCGTGTAAAGCCACGTATGGCGCGACAGCACGCGATGCAGCGAACGGCAGTGGCGATCAGTCCAGTCCATCATCGGCGCAACACTGACGCGACGTGGATTGGCGGGTAGGGCGAGAGACATGGGAAACGGCCGGCGGCGGAAATCAAACCGCAATTTTACCGCAAGCCGGCAAGAGTCCGAGCGGCGCGCCGCCGGTGTTGCGGAGCCGGCTTGTTGGGGGCGTGACAGATAAAAGAAGGGCCAGAATAAAATTGACCCTGACATCTTTTTGGGTAGTCCTGACCCCCTTGTCATCCGCCTCAGGTAAGGCGCTGACGGATTGTTTCAGCCACAAGAAAAGTTATTTCGGATTATCAGTATAAAATCTCGATAGTAAGGGAATACACTTATTCCCATCGATGTTGCAGACAGCCTTAGCAGCACCATGTCGCGACGTCTTCCTGAAACGAAATCCGAAACATTTATTGGAGTCATCATGAAGAACAAGCTTATCGCCGCCCTGTTGGTTGCCGCTTCCGCCTCGCTCGCAGCACCTGCTTTCGCCAGCGGCTACGGCCCGGCACCATTCTATCGTCCGGGCGTTGGTGCTCCGGCTTCGCAACAAGGCCAAAGCGTGCAAACCGTTGCCGCCGAGCGCGCTGCTGCAGACCAGAACGCATACGGCGGTGTGAACGCAACGTCGTCGCAATCGGGCTCGCATCAGGTTTCGAACGGCCAGCAAGCTCAGTAATTGCAGTAATCGGGTAACGCAAGGCGTTCGCAAGGAACGCCTTGTGAAGAAACGCCAGACTCTGGAGGCAATCGCCGGCAGAGCCTGGCGTTTTTTATTGGCTGCATGCAATTTTATCCTGGCAGCTACCGCATCCTCACGTCGTGTTCGCCGCTACCTCACACCGTTACTCCTCCTGTAACAGTTTGTGAAATTTGGAAATCAAGTTCTGACGCATTCCTGCTAAGTTCGCGCTCTATTGGTACGACGTACGCCGCCCGCCGCTCAACGGTGCTTTTAGTCGCGATTTCTGGCCGTCCATGACGCAAGACAAACAGCTGGCAACAGCGGACGACTGGTTCGCCCGTGGTAACGCGTGCGCCGAACGCGGTGAGTTCGAGGAAGCGCTCGCGTGCTACGAACAGGTTCGACTCGAGCGGCCGGCAGACCCCGGCGTCTACAACAACCTCGGCTCGACGCTCGCCAGAATGGAGCGCCTCCCGGAAGCGCTGGAGCGTTACCGCCAGGCGCAGGCGCTCGACCCCAACAACGCGGACATCCATCACAACATCGGCTGGATTCTCGAGCAGATGCATCAACTCGAAGAGGCGGTGCTCAGTTATCGGCGGGCGGCGCAACTGGGCACGCTGGTCGACGGTTCGTACAACAACATGGCGAACTGTCTCCAATCGCTGGGTCGTTTCGACGAGGCGCATGCGGCTTACCGCCGTGCGATCGAGATCGCGCCGCACAGCATGGTGTACTACCGCAATTTCGTTCAGTCGAAGCGCATGACGCTCGACGATCCATGCTTCGTCACGATGCAAAAGCTGGTGCGGCACGCCGCTGCGATGACCCCGGACAATCAGGCGCAACTGCATTTCGCCATGGGTCACGCGCTAGGCGATCTCGGCCAGCATGACCAGTCGTTCGAGCATCTGCTGAAAGCCAATACGATGTATCGCCGTGGCGTGAACTACAACGAGGCCATGACGCTGGACCTGTTCGGTCATCTGCCTCGCCTGCTGAACGCAGAGGTGTTGAAAGCCAAACGAGGTCTCGGCGATCCGTCCACGTCGCCGGTTTTTATCGTTGGGATGCCGCGTTCCGGATCGACGCTGATCGAGCAGATCCTGGCGAGCCATCCGCAGGTCTTCGGTGCGGGAGAGCGTCCGGATTTCGGCAAGGCGTTGGTGAACGCGCTCGCGCGCAGCGAGGCGGACAAACACAAGCTCAACTTCGACGACATGCGTTCGGCGACTGCTGTGCAGCTGGCTCCGCTCGGCGCGGACTACGTGCGCCGCATTGGCGTCGAGGTGCCTGACGCATCGAGCTACGGGCGCATTACCGACAAGTATCCGTTCAACTTCATCAACGTCGGCCTGATCCATCTGGCGTTGCCGAATGCACGGTTCATCCATAGCCGCCGTTCGCCGGTAGAAGTCTGCCTGTCGATTTACTCGCGCATCTTCCAGGACGTCCCGTTTGGCTACGACCTGGGCGAACTGGGCCGCTACTACCGTGCGTACGATGCACTGATGGCCCACTGGCGCGAGGCGCTACCTCCGGGCGTGATGATCGAGGTGCAATACGAGGACCTCGTGAACGATCTCGAGGGCAACGTGCGACGCATGCTCGCGCACTGCGGGCTCGACTGGGACGAACGTTGTCTCGCGTTCCACCAGACCCAGCGTCAGGTGAATACCGCGAGCGCTTCGCAGGTGCGCAAGCCGTTGTTCCGCACCTCGCTCGAACGCTGGCGTCCGGCCGCGGAACTCCTTCAGCCTCTCTACGATGGCCTTGGCCCCGCGCTGATGGAGGCAGATCGCAAGCGGAGTGCCGTCTGACGCGGGCCGTCCGCCTGCGACTGAAAAAATTTCCCTCTTTGGCCTGTTTCCGCGATACCTTTCGACAACTCAAACGAGGGTAGGGGTGACAGGGCAATGCCAACACTGTCGATCAGCAAAACAAGGTTAAACGTCGAGACAGTCATCTGGGCGGCCGATCTGGCCGGCACGTTTGTATTTGCAGTCGAGGGGGCGGTCAGCGCGATGCGCGGCAGTCTCGATCTGCTGGGGGTGATGGTCATATCGTTCGTCGCCGCACTCGGCGGCGGCGTGATCCGCGACCTGCTGCTCGGCGCGACACCGCCAAGCGCCATCCGCGATTGGCGCTATCCGGCGCTGACGTTCGCAGCGGGTCTGCTCACCTTCGTGCTTCATTCGTTTGTGCCGCCGGTTGCGGGTCTGGTGGTGACCGTGCTGGACGCCGCGGGCCTCGCGTTGTTCGCCGTGGCCGGGGTTGAGAAAGCGCTGCTCTACAAGATCCGTCCGTTTGTTGCGATGCTGATGGGCACCATCACGGGGGTGGGTGGCGGCGTGATCCGCGATATCCTGCTGGCCCGTGTGCCCCTTGTACTGCGGGCGGATATCTACGCGAGCGCGGCTTTTTTCGGTGCGCTGGTGGTGGTGCTTGCGCGTCGCGCCGGCGTGTCGCCGGGTTGGGCCGCATTCGCAGGCGGGTTGGCGTGTTTCGCGCTGCGAATGGCGGCCGTCACGTTTGGCTGGCATCTTCCGAAGGCTTCGGGTTACTAGGCGCAACGGAGTTGATAAGGATACCTACGGACAATCTTCCTTCGCTCAAACACCGGCGACTATCCGGCCTGACCGGCTGGCCGCGGCTTGGCGGCGTCATCGGGACGTGTGCGCACTGCGCGGACATCGGGATGCTCGCCTAGCGAAACGAACTTTGGCGGGTTGGCTGAACCGTCGAGAGCGTCAATTGCGCCTCGCTCGATGTCATACACCCAGCCGTGCAGGTTGAGGCGCCCTTGCGAGAGCGCCACCGCAACCGACGGATGGGTCCTGATGTTGGCGAGTTGTGCCTCGACGTTATCGCGCACCAGTGCGTTCAGGCGCGCCTGGGGCGTCGCATGATTGTGGGCGGCGTTGACGGCTTTGGCCGCATCGGCGTGCCGCAACCACGCATCCACGGCGGGCAGCTTATCGAGGTCCATGCAGCTCGAGATGGCGGTCATCGCTCCGCAGTCCGAATGCCCGCAGATGACGATGTCTCTGACGCCCAGCACCGCCACCGCATATTCGACGGTTGCCGAGACGCCGCCCGGTTCCGGTCCATACGACGGCACGATATTGCCGGCATTGCGAATCACGAACATATCGCCAGGCTCGCGTTGCGTCAGCAGTTCGGGTACCACGCGGCTATCGGAGCAGGTGACGAACAGCACCCCAGGTTGCTGGCTGCTGGCGAGGCGCTTGAAGAGCGCGGAGCGGGCGGGGAACACTTCCCGCTGGAACTTCAGAAAGCCTTCGATGATGTCCTGCATGTGTGTTTCTCCGGGCGTGGAACCATGACGCGAGCATGTCCCCCTTTGGCTACGGGGTCCAAGACCGGATTATGACGGATCGAATGAGTCAATCCTATAGCTGGGCGGTTATGTTGCAGTGCTAGTGCGTCACACTGATCGCTGGCGGTGGCAAATGCAACGCATGATGCAACATCGGGTACACGCACACGAGGAACGCGGCGTACAACGCGGCCATTGTCACACCGGCCGCCGTGCCCCAGACGTCGCGCGACGCAGCACCCTGGCGGAAGTGGACAGGCAGGCCCACGATGACATAGCCGAACATGAAGAATGCAATGACGGCCCATACGGGCGACATGTCGTGACCGATGTATTCCAGCAGATGAATGAGGCTGAGATTGTGCATAGAAGCAAACGGGATCTGAACTGAGAAACGGATCAGTGGTGCTGATTACAACGCGATGAATCCGATGGGTCAAGCCGCAAAACGTTAATATTTTTTACAGAAGAAACAGCACGCCCGACAGCTTTCATTCTGTATTGCTTTGGTGATGAAACTGTCGACTGATTTTGCAGAACTGAAAGCTCGACGATCAACGTTTGCGTAGTGGTTCGATTAACGACTTGAGGCCGTTGTGATCGATCTCGTGCATAAGCGCCAACAGGCGGCCGATTTCGCCTGGAGGGAAGCCTTGACTCGCAAACCAGTTCAAATAGTGACCCGGCAAATCCGCAATCAATCTGCCTTTATATTTTCCGAAAGGCATGACGCGAGTGACCAGCAATTCGAGGTGTTCTGGATTCATCGCGAGGGTTGAGGTGAGCTTACCGGAGTGACGTGAGGCCTGCATTTTAGCTGCGCTGCAAGCATTCTGCCGGCATGGTAACTTCGTGGCCTTTCGTACAATCAACCAACCAACAGGAACAGTTCGATGGAATACCGCAGACTAGGCAACTCCGACATCGAGGTCAGCCTGATCGGTCTCGGCACCATGACCTGGGGCGAGCAGAACAGCGAGCGCGAAGCGCACGAGCAGATCGACTATGCACTCGACCACGGCGTTACGCTGGTCGATGCCGCCGAAATGTACCCGGTGCCGCCGCGTCCGGAGACCCAGGGCGCGACCGAACGCTGTATCGGCACCTGGCTCGCGCAGCATCGCAGCGCGCGCGAAAAAATCGTACTCGCGACCAAGATCGCCGGCCCGGCGCGTCAGCCGCATAATCCACGCCATATTCGCGGCGAGGGTAATCAGTTCGACCGCAAGAATCTGACTGAGGCACTCAACGACAGTCTCAAGCGCCTGCAAACCGAATACGTCGATCTGTACCAGTTGCACTGGCCCGATCGCAGCACGATGACCTTCGGCCGTAGCGCGTATCCGTGGGTTGAAGATGCCTATACGGTGCCGATCGAAGAAACCTTGTCGGTGCTCGCTGAGTTCGTCAAGGAAGGCAAGGTGCGGCATATCGGTGTGTCGAACGAAACGCCCTGGGGCGTCGCGCAGTTCCTGCACGCGTCCGAGAAGCTCGGCTTGCCGCGCATTGTCAGCATCCAGAATCCGTACAGCCTGCTGAACCGCACGTTCGAAGCCGGGCTGTCCGAGTTCACGCATCGCGATGGCGTTGGTCTGCTGGCGTATTCACCGCTTGCCTTCGGCTGGCTCTCAGGCAAGTACGAAGGTGGAGCGCGTCCGGCGGGTGCCCGCATCACGCTGTTCGAACGCTTCCAGCGCTATAGCAAGCCGCAAGCCGTGCAGGCGACCAGCCGTTACGTCGAACTCGCGAAACAGCATGGCCTGTCGCCCGCGCAGTTCGCGCTGGCGTTCGTCAATAGCCGGCCTTTCGTGACGAGCAATCTGATCGGCGCGACCTCGCTCGAGCAGTTGAAGGAGAATATCGCGAGCGTGGACGTGAAGCTCTCGCCGGAAGTGCTGGCTGAAATCGACGCATTGCACGAGCGGCAGCCGAATCCTGCGCCGTAAGTTGCGGTAGGAAAAGAAGCGGGCCCGGTTGCGTATGCAAGCGGGCCCGTTGTTTATTGTGGCGTGCTGCGTGCTGCGTGGCATTGTCGTGGCGCCGTCCTGGCGCGGTCCTCGCGTCGACTCGGCAAGTGCTGGTCTCAGGCGCTCGCTGCCGGCACCTTGGGTGCGTTCTCGCCGAGGTCCCAGAACAGCCCCGCCATGATCTGCAGTCCTTCACGCGCCACCGGTCCGAGCAGATGCTCGTTCGGCGCATGCTGCGAGCAGGCCGGATATGAGTGCGGCACCCAGATGGTCGGCAGGCCTAGCGTGTCGGCGAACACCTCATTGGGCAACGTGCCACCGAGGTTCGGCAGGACCGCCGTCTTTTTGCCGGTAGTGCGTTCGAGCGATGCGATGGCCCACGTGACCCACGGGTCGTCAGGATCGAGTCGCGTGGCCGGCGCGCCGCGCTCGACTTTGATCTCGACCATCGGAAAGCCGTGTGCATCGAGATGGGTGCGCAGATACCCAGCGAGGTTCTGCCAGTCGGTGCCCACCACGAAGCGCAACTGGCAATACGCAAAGGCGGACGCGGGAATCGCATTGACTGGATTCTCGGGATTGCCGGCCTTGAGCGCCAGCACTTCGAAGCTGTTCCAGCCGAACACGCGTTCCGGCGGGGTGAGGCCGGGCTCGCCCCAGTTGTTGTCGACGGCGGGGTCGCCCGGACCGCCGCCTACGCTGATATCGGCGAGCGCGCGGCGTACCGCGTCCGGAATCGGCGGCGGTCGCAGGCCTTCGACGGCGATCACGCCGCGTGCGTCCACAAGGCTTGCCAGCGCATTGGCAAGGACCGTGGCGGGATTGCGGAGCAGCCCGCCCCAGTTGCCCGAGTGATGCGCACCCTCGCGCAGGTTCAACTCCAGCCGGAAATTGATCGAGCCGCGCGAGCCGAGAAAGACCGTGGGGCGCCGCGCCGCGAGGCGCGGGCCGTCCGAGGCGATCAGCACGTCCGCGCCGAGCGCTTCCTTGTGCGTGTGACAGAAGGCGTCGAGTCCCGGCGAGCCGGTTTCCTCGCCCATCTCGATCAGCAGTTTGGCATTGAAGCCGAGCTTGCCGTCGCGTGCGTCGAGCACGCTGGCGAGCGCCGCCAGATTGATGCTGTGCTGGCCTTTGTTGTCGGCGGTGCCGCGGCCGTACCAGCGCTCGCCCTCGACCTTCACGGTCCATGGCGTCAACGACTCGCGCCACTGGTCGTCGTAGCCGCGGACCACGTCGCCGTGGCCGTAGATCAGCACGGTCGGCAGGTCGTCGCCTTCGTGCCGCGTGGCGATCAGGAGCGGGCCGGCGCCAGCCACCGGGTTGTCGAAGATGCGCGTTTCGAAGCCGAGGCGCTCAGCCTCCGGGACGATCTCGCCGGTCAGATAGGCGAGCAGGGTGGCAGCACGTTCAGGCTCCTGGCTCTCGGTGCGAAAGCCGACGCGGCGATTGAGGTCGGCGAGAAACGCGCCCGAATCGAAGTGGTGGGTTGCGTGCTGGATAGCCTGGTCGCGGGTCACGGTCGTCTCCGGTGGGGCGATAGAGGGCAGGGGTGCGATCGATTCTAGGAGGGTGCCTGTTTTGTCACAATCATTGTCTTTAGAAGCTTGCGTTGCCGAAATGGCAAAGCCCGGGGCGTTTGACGAGATTGCCCGATTGCAGCGCTCAAGGCGTCCCTGCCGCCGCCCGTCCACCCCATGCGATAATTCTGGCTTGCCGATTGCCGCCATTCCGGCTATTTCATTCGAATTCGGCCCCTCTTCACGCGTCGTTCAATTGAAAAATCTGCTTGTTCCGCTCGATCAACTGGCGCGATTCGATGAGATCGTGGACGTTCGCACGCCGCTCGAGTTTGCCGAAGACCACATCCCGGGTGCGATCAACGCGCCGGTGCTGAGCAACGAGGAGCGCGTGATCGTCGGCACGATGTACAAGCAGGTCTCGCCGTTCGAGGCCACTCGCGTCGGCGCGGCAATGGTCGCGCGCAATATCGCGGCGCATCTCGAGACGACCTTTGCCGAGCGTCCGCGCAACTGGCGCCCGCTGATCTATTGCTGGCGCGGCGGCAAACGCTCCGGCTCGATGACGACCTGGTTCAACCTGATCGGCTGGCAGGCGCGTCAGCTCGACGGCGGCTACAAGGCCTATCGCGGCTCGGTGGTCGCGGCGCTCGCGAGCTTGCCGGAGCAGTTCGAGTACGTCGTCCTGACCGGCCATACCGGTAGCGGCAAGACGCGGCTGCTTCAGGCACTGCACGCAGCCGGCGCGCAGGTGCTCGATCTGGAAGCGCTTGCGTGTCATCGCGGCTCGTTGCTCGGCGCGTTGCCCGATCAGCCGCAGCCCGCGCAAAAGGGCTTCGATACCGCGCTGATCGGCGTGCTGTCGGGCTTCGACGTGCGCCGGCCAGTGTTCGTCGAAGCGGAAAGCCGGCGCATCGGCACGATCACGCTGCCTCAAGCGCTGTTCGAGCGTTTTCATCGCGGCGCCTGTGTGGAAGTCGACACTACGCATGACGACCGCATCACGTTTTTGCTGCAGGACTATGCGCATCTGTTCGACGACCCGGCATCGTTCAAGCATCAGCTCGAACGACTGATTGGCTTGCATAGTCGCGAGCAGGTCAGGCACTGGCAGCAGTTGATCGACGCGGGCAGCACGCCTGCCATGGAAGGCGTAGACCGCGCGGATATTGCAGCCACACGCGCCGAGCTGTTCGGGGAACTGATCGAACGGCACTACGATCCTGCTTATCAACGTAGCAGCCGGCAGCATTTCAAGCGCCTCGGCGAGGCGCTGCACTTCAGCTTCAGGCCAAACGCGGCCGACAGCGTCGGACAGGCAACGGCGTTGCTGGCGAAACTGGCCGCGACGGAGGGAAAGGCGCTCGCGGGCGCGCAGCAGGGCGCTGAGGCGGTTGTTCAGGCCGCCTCAGCGGTCTCTGCCACGTCGGCGGCATCGTCAGCAAGCGCTTCGACGAATGGCGCTACGCCGCGTCCTGTGGCCATCAAACCCGGCTAGCCCGAGTTTCCAGTTTAAACCCAGGTAGCCCAGTTTCCGGTTCAAACCCAAACAAACGATAACAATGAACACCACACGCTCAACCCAACCCGCCTCAGGATGGCTGATTTTTCTGCTGGTCGCCGTCGCCGGGCTCTTTTATGTGAAGTGGTTTCCGTACTATCACCGCGCCTTCACGGCCGCGGAGACGCATTCGATCGGCAAATCCATCCTGATGGGTACGGACGCCAGTCCGCCCGCGCCGTCGCTGGCGGCGGCACTCGGCTACGCGCTCGCCTACGGCAAGGCGATCTGGCAGGCGATGGTGCTCGGCCTCGTGCTCGGCTCGGCCGTGCAGGTGCTCTTGCCGGTGCAATGGATCGCCCGCGTGCTCGGCAAGACCAGCTTCGGCAGTGTGGCGGCGGGCGGCCTGCTGGCCATCCCCGGCATGATGTGCACCTGCTGCGCGGCGCCGGTGGTGGTCGGCTTGCGGCAGCGCCAGGCCTCGCCCGGCGGCGCCATCGCCTTCTGGCTCGGCAATTCGGTGCTCAATCCGGCCACGCTTGTCTTCATGGGTTTCGTGCTTGGCTGGAACTGGGCGGCTCTGCGTCTCGTACTGGGCGTACTGATGGTGTTCGGCCTCGGCTATCTGGTGAACCGGCTCGTGACGCCACAAGAGGCCGCCGCGGCCGACGGGCAACTGGCGCAACTGGCTGCATCGCAGGAGCAGCAGCGAGGCAATCCCTTCGTGCGCTGGCTCAGCCTGTTTGCCCGCATGGCCGTGCGCCTGATCCCCGAATATACCGTCCTGATCCTGCTGCTCGGTGCAGCGCGCGCCTGGCTCTTTCCGCACGTCGGCCCGGAGATCGGCAACCAGTTTGGCTGGATCCTCGCGCTGGCGGTCGCCGGCATGCTGTTCGTGATCCCCACCGCGGGCGAGGTGCCGATCATTCAGGCGATGCTCTCGCTAGGCATGGGCGTCGGCCCCGCAGGTGCGCTGCTGATGACCCTGCCGCCCATCAGCGTCCCTTCGCTGGCGATGCTGGCACGCTCGTTCCGGCCGCGTCTGCTGACGGTGGTGGCCGTTTCGGTGGTGCTGTTTGGCTTGCTGGCGGGTGGACTGGCTGTCGCGCTCGGATTCTGAGCGCGAGCGGGCGCTCGCCCCCATTGCGGCCGACAAATCCCGCTGCCAGTTGTCGAATCACGACCTAAACTGAGGAACTGGAGGTGCCGGGATCGAATGCGCGATGGCCTGGATGTCATGGCGATGCCGACTAGTGGTACGATTTTCAGCCCAAAAAACAATAAGCGAAGCACAAGCGGCGTGCACCTTTGTCACCGGTGCGCAGGCGACCCGCCGCATACACTCGAGCAATTGCAATCAGGAAATCGAATGGCCCAACAAAAAACAAATCCGAAGCTTGAACAGGCGCTGACGCGCGGGGACCTCGCGATCCGCCAGGCGAACTCGGCGCGCGCTACGGCGCTGTTGCGCGCCTTGGGCAAAATGATCGTCGACGCCTCGGCGACGATCGGCGTCGACGCCTTCACGCTGATTCCCGATGGCGATCGCATTTACGATCCGGCCGACGGCCTGTGGCCCCAGGAACTGCTGGTGTCGTTCGACGGCCCGGTAGAAGAGTCCGATCCCGACGAAGTGCGCACGGTTCGCCTGATTGCCGATGATCCGGGCACGCTGTTTCGCGTCGAGTGGCAGCGCGCGGACGGCAAGATCGGCCGCCAGGAAGGCGGACCGTTCGCGACGGTCGCGTTCATCTCCGACGTCGATATACCCTGGACCGACGACGAAGACTGAGCGCGAGCGAGATGCGCCTTAGCGCATCATCCGTCGACGAAACAGCACGGCTGCGATACAGAACGGCACCACCACGTAGGCGGCCAGTACGGCGACGTGCAACGCTACGTGGTCGAGCGGCCGGCCAAGCATCGCAGGGCGGATCAGATCGACCGCATGCGCGAGCGGCAGCAACTGCGTGACGAATTGCGCGACGGGTGGCAGCTGGGCGATCGGAAAGAACACGCCGGAGAGCAGCAGCATCGGCGTGAGCGCCAGCGTCTGATAGAACATGAAGAAATCGTACGACGGCGCGAGCGCCGTCACGATCATCGCGACGCTGGCGAAGGCGAGGCCGGTGAGCGCGATGACAGGCAATGCCAGCAGCATCGACGGAAAGCTCGCATAGCCGAGCGCTCCGGCGACCAGCATGATCGCCACGCCGGACAGCATCGACTTGCTGCCGGCCCACATCACTTCGCCCAGTACGATATCGCCTAGCGTGAGCGGCGTGTGCATGATCGCCTCCCACGTTCGCTGCACGTGCATGCGCGAAAAACCCGAGTACATCGATTCGAAGCTCGCCGACATCATCACGCTCGATGCAACAGTGCCGGCCGCGAGAAACGCGATATACGACACGCCGTCGACGTGGCCGACCATCAGGCCGAGTCCGAAGCCGAGACCGAACAGATAGATCATCGGATCGGCGAGGTTGCCGAACATCGACGCAATGGCAAGCTTGCGCCACACCAGATAATTGCGCCGCCATACCGCGATCCAGTTGACCGCGTTCGCGGGCAGGGCCGCGAAAGGTTCGCTCGCAGGCGCAGCCTGGCTGGGGGTGTCGTAGGTGCGTGCGTCCATGGCGGGTCGGTGAGTGATTGAGTCGAAACTTGTGTCTATGCGTGGGTCGATGCAATGGCTGTTTTTGTTTGCCCGTGCATTGATGGCTCAGTCCTGCATTTCACGGCCTGTGAGCCGCAGAAACACATCTTCGAGATTGGCTGGCCGGTGCAGATAGCGCAGATCCGCGCGCTGCTTGAGGCGGGCATGTACCGGCTCCGCGTCGGTGACATAGCAGAACAGCGTCTCGCCGCTGATCTCCGTACGTTCGGCAAGCGGCGCCAGTTCGTCGCGCAACGCGACAGGGTCCGGTCCATAGATTTCGATCACATCGCAGCCAATTTCCGAAACGATCAATTCATTCGGTGCGCCTTCCGCGATCTTGCGTCCTTCTTCGATCACGCACAGGCGATGGCACAGCCGCTCGGCTTCCTCCATGAAATGCGTGGTCAGAAGAATGGTTTTGCCGCGCGCGAGCAGCGAGCGCAAGCGTTCCCAGATCAGATGGCGCGCTTGCGGATCGAGCCCGGTGGTCGGTTCATCCATGATCAGCACGTCGGGGTCGTTGACGAGTGCGCGGGCCAGTGTGAGACGCCGCTTCATACCACCCGATAGCTCTCCGACCCGCGCATCTGCCTTGCTTTCGAGCCGCGCGAATTCGAGCAGCGACGGCACCATGGCGCGCGTTTGCGCCGCGCTCAGACCGAAGTAGCGGCCGAACACCAGAAGGTTTTCGCGCACGGTGAAATCCGGATCGAGGTTGTCGAACTGCGGCACTACGCCGACTCGCGCGCGGGCATACCTGGCGCGTGATGGAATCGGTTCACCGCCTAGGCGGATCGTGCCGGCGTCCGGAGCCGCGATGCCGAGCAGCATGCGCAGCGTGGTGGTCTTGCCTGCGCCGTTTGGGCCAAGCAGGCCGAAACACTCGCCGGGATGTACATGGAACGACAGGCCGTCAACGACAGTCTTACCACCATAGCGCTTGTGGACCTGTACGAATTCGATGGCGGCTTCTGGCATGGGTCGTTGTGGATTCCGAAAGATGTGAAGGGCCGTAAAGCTGCCCATTTTAGGGCATCGACGGCTTCATGTCGGCACTCGTGCACTGCTCGGGTGCGGGTTCCTGCGCTGCGGCATGATGCGCGAGGTGGCTGGGGACAACGGATGTGTTGTTAGCGTGCTGTTAGTACCCAGTTAGCGTTTTCCAACCCTTGCAAGCTGAATTGCGGCGCACCATGATTCATGACAGAGACCGCGATCGACGCGGTAGGGAGAACATCATGGCGAGCTACAAGAAAATCCTGCTGTGCTACGACGGCTCGCGCGAAGGCCGCAAGGCGCTGCGCTGCGGCGCCGACCTGGCGCTGGACCTGAAGGCGGAAACACATCTGCTGTCGGTTGTCGACATGCGCTCGAGCATTGCGCAAAGCGCCGGTCTCCTGACCGATGTGGCCTGCGGCAGCTTCGAGAAAACCGCTCGCGACATCCTGCAGGAAGGTGTGGAGTGGCTCACGGAGCGGGGCGTCACCGCACAAGGTCATTTTGCGTTCGGCCATCCCATAGACGAAATCGCCAATCTCGCCAACGAGCTGCATGTGGATCTCGTGGTGGTCGGTCACCGTTGCCGCACCGGCCTCTCGCGCTGGTGGATGGGCGCGGGCAATACGCCGCTGCTCGACCGCATCTCGTGCAGCATTCTGGTGGCGTGTTCGTCGGCGCAAGAGCAGGAGCAGGCCGCTGCACCGGCTGCTGCAGCTACCACTGCGGCCTGAGATAGAGCGGAGTGGCAGAGGCGCGCCTTTGCGGGTCGGGTCGTGCCTTGGGTACAGTCAGGCTGCGCGGGAGCGGGCGGCCTGACTGGTGAAGGCGCATTGCTTCGCCGCACGGCGAGCGCTAGCCGTTCAGATCTACCGCGGCCAGCTTCCATGAGAACAATCCTTCGCGCCGCAGAATCGCGGCATAGCGCGTATCGCCGACACCGTGCTGATACGTGACGACGAATTCATTGATGCCACGATAGGCGGCCGTTGTCTGCGGCGGTTGCGGCGGGGTTGTCGGTGAGCCAGCCGTCGCGGGAGCGGGCGCCGTCGGCGTCGAGTCTGCGCTGCCGGCAGGCGCATTGGCTGGCGCGTTCGCCGGCGCATCGGGCGGTACCGGTGGCCGTTGGGTCGGATCGCCGCGCGGCGGCATTCCGTTCAGGAGTGCGGCGACGCCATCTGGGGTTGCGTAAGCATCGACCAGCGGGCCAATGAGTGCGACGCCTATCATCGCGCCGAGGGCCGCGAGCGGATTGCCGTTGGCACGCGCCTGGATCTTTCTCGTCAGCAGACCCGCAATCTGATCCTTCAGGCTTTCGCGCAACGCGGGATAGTCGACATATTCGCTGACGGTTTGCGCGTCACGTTCATCGGCGGCGCGTTTCAGGCGATCGAGTGCGAGATACGGCGACGCATAGCCGTACCCGAGTACAGCCACGACCACAATGACAAGCACTGTGACGATCAGCGGCCGCGCGACGCCGCGTTTTGCAGGTGTTGAAACAGCCATCGGGCGAGCTTCTCCGTGAGGTGTGATCAAACGTGGACCGCATTCGCGGGAAAACGATCCCCATACGACCGATGCACGATTATCCCTGAGCCAACCGCGCGCAACCTCACGTAATGATCTTTACCGGGTGCGCGAACTGCCTGACGGCCGGTTCACCCACCTCTGGGCTTTCTTCCGGATGCTTACTCGAACATCGCATTCTGCACGCCGGCCGTTTCTTCGGCGATGCAGCGGTCGATCATGCGGCACACGGCGTCCACCGTGCCGACCATGATCAGACGCGACGGCCCGTGGTACACCCGCACCGGCGCGCGCCGGGCTGGCTCCGCCGTATTGAGCCCTGAATTTAGCGACACCCGTGCGAAGGCCGGCAGCGCCGACGGCAAGGTCGAAGCATGCGGCTGCGGGTCGTCGAACAGCGAAGCAGTAACACTGGACGCCTCGATCGGCGCGCACGGTACGAGATTGCGCAAATGGCGCAGGCGACCGAACTGACGGAAGGGCAGCAGGCGGGCAAGGCGTTCCATGATTCTCTCCAGTCGTTGTTCAGGCAAGGTTCAGAACTCAGTGGGGCGGATCAGCCCCACTGCGATGCCTTCCAGTGCGAATTCCGCACTGCCGGCCTGAACAAAGATATTTTCGTAATCGGGGTTCTCGGCGATCAGCTCGATGCCATTCGGCCGGCGCTTGAGACGCTTGACCGTCACGTCGTCGCCCAACCGCGCGACGATGATCTGGCCGTCTTTGGCTTCGCTTTTCTTCTGTACGGCGAGCAGGTCGCCGTCGAAAATGCCGGCGTCCCGCATGGACAACCCGCGCACCTTCAGCAGGTAGTCCGGCTTGCTGGAAAAGAGCGCCGGGTCGCAGGCGTAATGCTGCGAGACGTGTTCCTGCGCAAGGATCGGGCTACCCGCGGCCACCCGGCCAACCAGCGGCAGCGACAACTGCATGATGCTGGCGTGCGGCAGCGTGAACTGATGCGGCCCGTCGTCCTGACTGGCCAGCAGTAGCCGGATGCCGCGCGACGCGCCCGCGGCGAGCTCGATGACTCCCTTGCGAGCAAGCGCGCGCAAGTGCTCTTCCGCCGAGTTAGCCGAGCTGAAGCCCAGCTCGGCGGCGATCTCCGCGCGGGTGGGCGGAAAACCGGTGCGTTCGATGGCCCGGCGGATCAGGTCGAAAACTTCTTGCTGTCGTGCGGTGAGTTTGGTCATGGGGTCACTGTATGGATAGACAGGTGACTGTATTTTTATACAGTATCCGGCGCAATTCAAGCTTTACTTTAAGTTCTCGACCCTGGGTGTCAGTGGAACGCCGTCAGACGGCGTCCTAACACCGGTTTTCGTGCCGCAACGCCGCGTCTGGCTGTCATTACCACTTTTGAGTATTAAAAAATGAAGAAACATTATTTTTAATGATGAAAGCCCTTCGATAGACTGGGCCTCGAGTCGACGCAGGCAAGACGCGCGCAAGACCTCAAACACCAAACACAACAGACAGGAAGGGGCACGTTGCCTCGCCTGACCACCACGCGGAGAAGCTGGATGATCGATCAGGGCACGGGGCTCGCACGCAGGACCAGGAAGCTCATCACGGTGCTGGCGCTTGGCGCCGCAGCGGCACTTGGGCTGGCCGGACAGACGCAGGCGGCGGACACGACGCTGCTGAATGTGTCGTACGACCCAACGCGCGAGTTGTACCAGCAGATCAACGAGGCGTTCGGCAAACAGTGGAAAGCCCAGACCGGCGACACGATCACCTTCAAGCAGTCGCATGGCGGCTCAGGTGCGCAGGCGCGCTCGGTTCTTGACGGGCTGCAGGCGGACGTCGTGACGCTCGCGCTCGCTTATGACATCGATGCGCTTGCCAGCAAGGGCATCGTCGACAAGAACTGGCAGAAGCGTCTGCCGGACAACGCCGCGCCGTACACCTCGACGATCGTATTTCTGGTGCGCAAGGGCAACCCCAAACACATCAAGGATTGGGACGACCTGGTGAAGCCGGGCGTGTCGATCGTCACGCCGAACCCGAAAACCTCGGGCGGCGCACGCTGGAACTATCTGGCGGCGTGGGCGTATGCCGAGCATCAACCGGGCGGCAATGATCAGAAGGCCAAGGAATTCGTCACGAAGCTGTACAAGAACGCGGGCGTGCTCGATTCGGGCGCGCGTGGGGCGACGACGAGCTTCGTGCAGCGCGGTATCGGCGATGTGCTGATTGCCTGGGAAAACGAAGCGTTTCTGTCGCTCAAGGAGTTTGGTCCGGACAAGTTCGAGATCGTGGTGCCGTCGGTGAGCATTCTGGCTGAACCGCCGGTGTCGGTAGTCGACAAGGTGGTGGACAAGCATGGCACACGCAAGCTGGCTGAGGCGTATCTCAACTTCCTCTACAGCGAGCAGGGGCAGGAGATTGCCGCGGAGAACTTCTACCGTCCGCGTTCGGACAAGGTGCCGGCCGCGCTGACCGCGAAGTTTCCGAAGCTGAAGCTGTACACCGTGGATGACACGTTCGGCGGCTGGACGAATGCGCAGAAAACGCACTTCGCAGACGGTGGCGTGTTCGATTCGATCTACTCGCCGCAATGAGGCGTAACGAGGTAAGGCAGTCAGGCTGTCGTCCGGCGCGCCTCAAGGGGCGCGCCGTTTGGCCATTTAGCCTGGGCCAGCCGCGCGACCCGGTTTTCACCCTGAAAGAGCATCGAGCATGACAACGTTGACCTTCCGCAAGCCAAGCGCCTTACCGGGCTTCGGCCTGACGCTCGGCATCACAGTGGCGTATCTGAGCCTCGTGGTGCTGATTCCGCTTGCGGCGACCTTTCTCAAGACCGCCTCGCTCGACTGGACGCAGTTCGTGCACGCGGTCGCTTCGCCGCGCGTGCTGGCGTCGTACCGGTTGACCTTTTTTGCGGCGCTCGGCGGCGCGCTCGTCAATGCGGTATTTGGTTTTCTGGTGGCGTGGGTGCTGGTGCGCTATTCGTTTCCGTTCAAGCGTCTGGTTGACGCCGTCGTCGATCTGCCGTTTGCGCTGCCGACCTCGGTGGCCGGGATTTCGCTCGCGGCGGTTTACTCCGGTAATGGCTGGATAGGCCAGTTCCTCGAACCGCTCGGGATCAAGGTCGCCTTTACGCCTTTGGGTGTGCTGGTCGCATTGACTTTCATCGGTCTGCCATTCGTGGTGCGCACCGTGCAACCGGTGCTCGAAGAATTCGAGCGTGAGCAGGAAGAAGCGGCCGCGTGCCTCGGCGCGTCGCGCTGGCTGACGTTTCGCCGCGTCGTGCTGCCTGCGGTGATGCCGGCGTTGTTGACCGGCTTCGCGCTGGCCTTTGCGCGGGCGCTCGGCGAATACGGCTCGGTGATTTTCATTGCCGGTAATGTGCCGATGAAGTCGGAAATCACATCGCTGCTGATCATCACCAAGCTCGAACAATACGACTACGCTGGGGCAACGGCTCTTGCGGTCGTGATGCTGGTCGTGTCGTTCCTGATGCTGCTGCTGATCAATACGCTGCAGTGGTATCTGCAGCGTCGAACACGTCGTGGTTCGGCGGCGCCGGCGCTGCCTGTCCCGGGCGCTGCTATCGGTGCGGCAGGCGTGACAGGAGGTGTCCAATGAGTCACGATTCTGCTGCGTTGCAGCCGGTGTCGAGTACTGGCCTGAACGCTTTGCGCCGTAACGATCCGGTGAGCGAGCCGCGTCTCGTGCGCTGGCTTCTGACGGGCATCGCGTTGCTGTTTCTCACGCTATTTCTGGTGGTCCCGCTCGTCGCGGTCTTTTATCAGGCATTGAGCAAGGGCGTTGGCTTTTACTTCGCAGCGCTCGCCGACCCCGACGCGATCTCTGCAATCAAGCTGACATTGTTGACCGCTGCGATCGCGGTGCCGTTGAATCTGGTGTTCGGATTGGCGGCGTCGTGGTGTATCGCGAAGTTCGAATTCAAGGGCAAGGCGTTGCTGACGACGCTGATCGACCTGCCATTTTCCGTTTCACCGGTGGTCTCAGGGCTCGTCTACGTTTTGCTGTTCGGCGCGCAGGGCTGGTTCGGCCCGTGGCTGCAGGATCACGACGTGCAGATTATCTTCGCGGTGCCAGGCATTGTGCTCGCGACGATCTTCGTCACCTTTCCGTTTGTCGCGCGCGAGCTGATTCCGTTGATGCAGGCGCAAGGCAACGACGAAGAGGAAGCGGCCCACGTGCTGGGCGCATCCGGCTGGCAGACTTTTCGGCGCGTCACCTTGCCGAACGTCAAATGGGGTCTGCTGTACGGCGTGATTCTGTGTAACGCGCGGGCGATGGGCGAGTTCGGCGCCGTCTCGGTGGTGTCGGGCCATATTCGTGGGCAGACCGACACGATTCCTCTGCACGTCGAAATTCTTTACAACGAATACAACTTCTCGGCGGCGTTTGCCGTGGCCTCGTTGCTGGCGCTACTGGCGCTCGTCACGCTGGGCCTCAAGCTGCTCGCCGAGCGGCATCTGTCGGCAGAACTGGCGGACTCGCGCGATGTTCCCGCGCACGCCGGTCCAACCGTTTCGCAGTCGTCCGCGGCACTTGCGCCGAAGCAACAGCCGATCCAGTAAGCAATAAAGTTGCATGGGAGTAGTCAATGGGCATCACCGTTCGTAACCTGCAAAAGCGCTTTGGCGATTTCACCGCGCTCGATAACGTCTCGCTCGACTTTCCGCCAGGCGAGCTGGTTGCGCTGCTCGGGCCGTCGGGTTGTGGCAAGACCACGTTGCTGCGCGTGATTGCGGGCCTCGAATATGCGGACTCGGGTCAGGTTGTGCTACAAGGACAGGACGTCGCGACGGTGGGCGCCCGTGAGCGCCAGGTCGGCTTCGTGTTCCAGCATTACGCGCTGTTCCGTCACATGACGGTGTTCGAAAACGTCGCCTTTGGTCTGCGCGTGAAACCGCGCAAGGAACGGCCGTCGGAAGCGGTGATCCGCGAGAAGGTGCATGAACTGCTCAAGCTCGTGCAACTGGACTGGCTCGCGCAACGCTATCCGTCGGAACTGTCGGGTGGGCAGCGTCAACGCATCGCACTGGCGCGCGCATTGGCGGTCGAGCCGAAGGTGCTGCTGCTCGACGAACCTTTCGGCGCGCTTGATGCGAAAGTCCGCAAGGAACTGCGTAGCTGGCTGCGGCGTCTGCACGACGATCTGCATATCTCCACGATCTTCGTCACGCACGACCAGGAAGAGGCGCTCGAAGTGGCGGACCGCATCGTCGTGCTGAATCGCGGTCACGTCGAGCAGGTGGGCAGCCCGCAAGACGTGTACGATCATCCGCAGACTTCGTTTGTCTATGAGTTTCTCGGCGCGGCCAACCGTCTGCACGGCAAGGTCGACAGCAACGGTTTTGTGGTGGACGGCGCCGCGTTGCCGGTAGCTGCCGCCGCAGGCTTCGAAGGTCCGGCGTTCGCCTATGTGCGTCCGCATGACCTGCAGCTTTATCCGCAGGCGTTGGGTCATCGCGATGGGATTGTCGTGGATGTGCGTCGCGTCGTGACGCTGGGTGGTTCAGTGCGGGTCGAACTGGCCGGCCGCGAGGGCAGTGTGCTCGAAGCGGAACTGGATCGCGAAGCGTGGCGCGCGCTGCAACTGAATATCGGCGACGGCGTGACGGCGGTGCCGCGCGCGTTGCGCGTTTTTCCAGCGCATTGAACGTGCGCTTGCCTGGCTACTACTCTATAACTTAACTCTGGCTGAACCGGAGACACACAGATGAACTTTCAGCAACTGCGCTTTGTGCGCGAGGCCGTGCGGCAGAACATGAACCTGACGGAAGTCGCGAACGTGCTGTACACGTCGCAGTCGGGCGTGTCGAAACAGATCAAGGACCTCGAGGACGAACTCGGCGTCGATATTTTCATTCGCCGTGGCAAGCGCCTGACGGGCCTCACGGAGCCGGGCAAGGCCGTGCATCAGCTGATCGAACGGATGCTGCTCGACGCGGAAAACCTGCGCCGCGTCGCGAGACAGTATGCGGATCAGGATAGTGGCCACCTTGTCGTCGCTACGACCCACACGCAGGCGCGCTACGCGCTGCCCAAGGTAATTCGCCAGTTCACCGAAGTGTTCCCGAAGGTGCATCTGGCGCTGCGCCAGGGCAGCCCGCAACAGATTGCGCAGATGATCATCAACGGCGAAGCGGACATCGGGATTTCGACCGAAGCGCTTGACCGTTTCCCGGACATCGTGACGTTCCCGTGCTATTCGTGGCATCACGTAGTGGTCGTGCCGAAGGGGCATCCGTTGGTCGGGCGTGAAAATCTGACGCTCGACGAGATTGCCGAGTTTCCGATCGTCACGTACGACCAGGATTTCACGGGCCGCTCGCATATCGACCAGGCGTTCGCGAAGGCGGGTGCGTTGCCCGACGTCGTGCTGACCGCGATCGATGCGGACGTGATCAAGACTTATGTCGAACTCGGTATGGGCATTGGCGTGGTGGCGGCGATGGCGTACGACCCGAAGCGCGATACCGAACTGGTCGCGCTCGATACGCAGCATCTGTTCGAGGCGAGCACGACCCGTGTCGGCTTGCGCAAGGGCGCGTTCCTGCGCGCTTATGCGTATCGTCTGCTGGAAATGTTCGCGCCGCAGCTGAAGGAAGCCGAGATCGCTGCGCAGTTGCGCGCAGTGGATTGATGCTGGCGCGCTGGCGCGGCGCATCGCTTACAATCGCCGCCATGAATACTTCGACTCCTTCCTCATCCGGCGCGCAGGGCGCCGGCTCTGCCGCCGCCGCTTCGCCGGCCAGCGGCTCCCAGTCCGCCGCTTCCGAAGCCGCGCACGCGCTGCCGCGCATTGCAGTACTGGCGACGGGCGGCACGATTGCCGGTTCTGCCGCCGATGCCGCCAACACCTCCGGCTATCAGGCCGGCGTGGTCGGCGTCGACCGCCTGCTCGAAGCGGTTCCGGTGCTCTCGGGCGTCGCGCAGATTCAGCCCGAGCAGGTCGCCAGCATAGACAGCAAAGACATGGCGCTTGCGCTGTGGGCGACCCTCGCGCAACGCGTGAATGCGCTGCTGGCAAGCGATGACATCGACGGCGTCGTGATTACGCATGGCACCGATACGTTAGAAGAAACCGCGTACCTGTTGCATCTGACCGTCAAAAGCACCAAACCGGTCGTGCTGACCGCGGCGATGCGGCCTTCTTCGGCGCTCTCCGCCGATGGTCCTCTGAACCTGCTCAACGCCGTCACTGTAGCGGCGAGCCAGGCCGCGCACGGGCAGGGCGTGCTGGTGGCATTCAACAACCGCATTCACAGCGCGCGCGATGTGGTCAAGACCAGCACCTACGCAGTGGACGCGTTCCAGTCTCCGGAAGTGGGCGCGCTTGGCTGGGTGCAGGACGGACGCGTGGAATTCCAGCGCAAGGTCGTGCGTCCGCACACCGTCGATACGGAATTCGTGATCGGCACGAAGTGGCCGAATGTGGAGATTGTCGTGAGTTATGCGGGCGCATCGCGGATCGGCGTCGATGCTCTGGTAGCTGCGGGCGTGCGCGGAATTGTGGTAGCCGGCACCGGCAACGGTTCGATTCACGCGTCGGTGCAACAGGCGCTTGCCGATGCGGTGAGCCAGGGCGTGGTGGTGGTGCGCTCGTCGCGGGTCGGCTCGGGCCATGTGATGCGCAACGGCGCGGCCTCCGACGATGCGCTTGGCTTCGTCACAGCGGGCTCGCTCAATCCGTACAAGGCGCGCGTGCTGCTGATGCTGGCGCTCGCGGCGGGTGGCACCGGACCGGTGGCGCTGCAGAAGATCTTCGACACGTACTGAGGCGGCGACCTGCGAAGCGTGCGCGATACGGGTTGAGTTTCGAGCGCGCTTTGAAACGTCCGTGCAAAAAAGAAAACGCGGCGATAAGGGCTGATTGCCTTATCGCCGCGTTGTTTTTGCATGCTATCAGTGTGCACTATCCGACAGCCGGACACCCGACGACGACGTCTGACCGACCAAGGCTTCCCCGCCGTCGACGGGTGCCGCTGCGGACCCCACTTGCCGCTCTCAGCCCAGAGCGGCACGATTTGTCCGATGCGCTACGCGTGCCGCGCATCGCACCGGACGCCCCACTTGCCGGTTGATGTGAATGCCGTGAAACCCACGCACGTCAACCCATGTTGCTGCCGCTGAGCGCCTCCAAACCTGTGGTCATGCCACAGAGATGAAAAACCAGAGGCGCTTCAGCAGCGTATCCGTGTATCCCTGCAATCGCATCAAGCCGCTTTCGCTTCCTTGCCCGGTGCCTGAGCCACTTCGAAGTTCGCCATGATTTCGAGCGCGCGCACCATTGCCGAGTGATCCCATGCCTTGCCGCCGTTCGCTGCACACACGCTGAACAGTTGCTGTGCGCTGGCGGTATGAGGCAGGGCGATGCCCAGCTTGCGTGCGCCGTCGAGCGCGAGGTTCAGATCCTTCTGATGCAGTTCGATGCGGAAGCCCGGATCGAAGGTACGTTTCGTCATCCGTTCGCCGTGCACTTCGAGAATCCGCGACGACGCGAAGCCACCCATCAGTGCCTTGCGCACGCGCTCCGGATCGGCGCCCGAACGCGCAGCGAACAGCAGCGCTTCTGCAACCGCTTCGATGTTCAGCGCGACGATGATCTGGTTCGCGACCTTGCAGGTCTGACCCGCGCCGTTATCGCCGATCAGCGAGATGTTCTTGCCCATCAGTTCGAACAGCGGCTTGGCGAGTGCAAAGGCCTTTTCCGGACCACCGACCATGATCGTCAGCGACGCTTCACGTGCGCCGACTTCGCCGCCCGAAACCGGCGCGTCGAGATAATCCACGCCGAGCGCGTTGATCTTCTTCGCGAAGGCTTGCGTGTCGAGCGGGGAGATCGAGCTCATGTCGATCACGAGCTTGCCTTTCGCGAGACCGTTGGCGACGCCGTCGTCGGCGAACAGCACGTTGGCGACGTCCGGTGTGTCCGGCACCATGATGATGACGATGTCGGCAGCCTGTGCAACGGCCGTCGAATTAGCCACTACGGTGGTCGTCTTGCTCAGGTCTTCCGGCACCGGATACGCGCCGTTCACGAACAGCGAGTGGCCGCCCTTGAGAAGGTTGCGCGCCATGTGCGCGCCCATGATGCCGAGGCCGATAAATCCAATCTTTGCCATGTGTCTATGTCTCCAGTGGGTTTGGGGGCGAAGTGTTGAGGAGGGCGATCTGTTCGATCAGGCAGCGACATGCGCCGCGCCGCGTGCCTGGCCGGCTACGCGCTGCACCCAGTCCAGACCTTCGGTAGTCGTCGTGCGCGGCTTGTATTCGCAGCCGATATATCCGTCATAGCCGAGCGAATCGAGCAGATCGAACAGGAACGGGTAGTTGATTTCACCCGTGCCCGGTTCGTTGCGGCCCGGATTGTCGGCGAGCTGGATATGCGCGATCGACGCCAGGTTCTTCTTGATGGTGGCGGCGAGTTCGCCCTCCATCCGTTGCATGTGATAGATGTCGTATTGCAGGAACAAGTTGTCCGAACCGACGGCGCGAATCACATCGAGGCCTTCGGAGGAACGGTTTAACGCAAAGCCTGGGATATCGTACGAATTGCACGGTTCGACCAGCAGCTTGATGCCTTCTTTCTTCAGCGCCGTGGCTGCGAAGCGGAGGTTGTCGACCATCGTCGCGTGAGCGCGGCCGGCATCGACGCCTGGGCCTGGAATGCCGACGAGGCAGTTCAGTTGCGGTACTTTGAGCGCCTTCGCGTATTCAATGGCGCGGCCCACGCCTTCCTGGAACTCGCCAATACGATCCGGCAGGCAGGCAATGCCACGCTCGCCGGCTTCCCAGTTACCGGCGGGCAGGTTGTGAAGAACGAGCTTCAGACGGTTCTGCTGCAGACGTTCGGCCAGTTCGGCCACTTTGTACGGATAGGGGAACAGGAACTCGACGGCGTTGAAGCCCGCGTCCGCTGCCGCTACGAAGCGGTCGAGGAACGGGACTTCGTTGAACAGCATGGTGAGATTGGCTGCAAATTTTGGCATGGTGCTGGGGTCTCGCTGGTCGGTCAATGAAGCTGCTTCGATCTGGCGGTCGAGCGCGAATCGCACGCTGAACCGCCGGACCGGACAGGTGAAACGAGGCAGATTTAATCGAGCATGCTGATGGCGCTCGGCGCATCTTCGCGCTTGATGGCCAGTTCTTCGAACTCGTTGATGGCGTCGATTTCGGTGCCCATCGAGATGTTCGTCACACGCTCGAGAATCACTTCGACGATCACCGGCACGTTGAATTCGGAGAGCATCGATTGTGCTTTTTGCAAGGCAGGCTTCAACTCTTCGGGCTTGAACACGCGGATCGCCTTGCAACCGAGTCCTTCCGCCACTGCGACGTGATCGACGCCGTAGCCGTTCACTTCCGGCGCGTTGATGTTGTCGAACGCGAGCTGCACGCAGAAATCCATATCGAAGGCGCGCTGTGCCTGGCGGATCAGCCCGAGGTACGAGTTGTTCACCACCACATGCACGTACGGCAGCTTGAATTGCGCGCCAACGGCGAGCTCTTCGATCATGAACTGGAAGTCGTAATCACCGGAGAGCGCGACGATCGGACGTTGCGGGTCCGCGGCGCGTACACCGAGCGCTGCGGGAATCGTCCAGCCGAGCGGCCCAGCCTGGCCGCAGTTGATCCAGTTACGTGCCTTGTAGACATGCAGAAACTGCGCGCCGGCAATCTGCGACAAGCCGATCGTGCTCACGTAGCAGGTATCGCGGCCGAACACCTGGTTCATCTCTTCGTACACGCGTTGCGGCTTGATCGGCACATTGTCGAAGTGCGTCTTGCGTTGCAGCGTGCGCTTGCGTTGCTGGCAGTCTGCAACCCACGCGCTGCGGTCTTTCAGCTTGCCGGCAGCTTTCCATTCCCTCGCCACTTCGACGAACAGTTCGAGCGCGGCTTTCGCGTCAGACACGATGCCGAGGTCCGGCCCGAACACCCGGCCGATCTGCGTCGGCTCGATGTCCACGTGCACGAACTTCCGGCCCTTCGTATAGACCTCGACGCTGCCCGTATGGCGGTTCGCCCAGCGATTGCCGATGCCGAGCACGAAGTCGGAGGCGAGCATCGTCGCGTTGCCGTAGCGGTGCGAGGTCTGCAGGCCGACCATGCCGGCCATCAGCGGGTGGTCGTCGGGAATCGCGCCCCATGACATCAACGTCGGAATCACCGGCACGCCCACGGTCTCGGCGAACTCCACGAGCAGGTCTTCCGCGGCGGCATTGAGCACGCCACCACCGGAGACAATCAGCGGCTTTTCGGCGTCGTTGAGCAGCGTGAGGGCCGCTTCGATCTGCTTGCGGCTCGCCTTCGGCTTGTAGACCGGCAGCGGTTCATATGTGTCGATATCGAATTCGATTTCGGCGAGCTGCACGTCGATCGGCAGGTCGATCAGCACCGGACCCGGACGGCCCGAGCGCATCAGATGGAAGGCCTGCTGGAACGCGCGCGGCACCAGCGCCGGCTCGCGCACCGTCACGGCCCATTTGGTGACGGGCTTGGCGATCGATTCGATATCGACGGCCTGGAAATCTTCCTTGTACAGACGCGCGCGGGGCGCCTGACCCGTGATAGCCAGAATAGGAATCGAGTCAGCCTGAGCGGAGTACAAACCGGTGATCATGTCGGTGCCGGCGGGGCCTGACGTGCCGATACACACGCCGATGTTGCCCGGTTGAGCACGCGTATAGCCTTCGGCCATGTGCGATGCACCTTCGACGTGACGCGCCAGCACGTGGCTGATGTTGCCTGCCTTGCGCATGGCCGAGTAGAACGGGTTGATAGCGGCGCCGGGCACACCGAAGGCGGTGTCGATGCCTTCTTTTTCGAGCACCAGTACCGCTGCGTCGACGGCTCTCATCTTGGCCATGAATGTCTCCTGAATGTCTTTGAACGCGGATCGAGGGGGTTGAGACAGACTTTAGGCCTCACCCAAAGGTTTGATAAGATCAGTCCGGGTCGCTTATTTCGAAACAAAAAGTATGGAATGGCGGTGACCGGCGAGAGCCGGCAGCCCGGCAGGAAAGGAGACAAAAATGGACCGCTTCAAGCAGATCGAAACCTTCGTGCGGGTGGCCGACGCGGGCAGTCTGGCCGCCGCGGCACTGGAGGAGGGCGTGTCGCCGGTGATTCTCGGACGGCGCATCGACGCGCTGGAAAAGCGCCTCGGTGTGAAGCTGATGTACCGGTCGACGCGGCGTCTCGTGGTCAGCGAAGACGGCGCGGCGTTTCTCGAGCGCTGCCGCGGTCTGCTGGCGGAATGGGATCAGGCGGAAAACGAGCTCGCGGCGGGCCGCCGGGCGGTGAGTGGGCACCTGATCGTATCGGCGCCGGCAGCGTTTGGCCGCAAACATGTCGCGCCGCTCGCACCGCCGTTTCTTGCGGACAAGCCGGAACTGCAGCTGTCGTTCAATCTGACCGACCGGGTGGTGGACCTGGTGCGCGAAGGCTATGACCTGTCGATCCGGATCGGCGGCGCGGTCGATCCCAATTTCGTCGCCGTGAAGCTGGCCTCGAACCGCCGCGTGGTCTGCGGAACGCCCGAATATTTCCGCAAGCACGGCAGACCGAAGACGCTCGAAGATCTGCCGCAGCACAACTGCCTCGCCTTCAATCTGCAAGGGGGCCAGAACCGCGGCTGGTACTTCCGGCGCAACGGCAAGCTGGCGACAGTGCGGGTAGGCGGCACGCTCGATTGCAACGACGGCGAGTTGCTGCACCGCTGGGTCTCGGAAGGGCTGGGCCTCGGCTGGCGCTCGACGTGGGAAATCCAGCAGCAGCTTGTACGCGGTGAACTGGAAACGGTGCTGGATGAATTCGCGCTGCCCGACTACGACATCCTCGCTGTGTACCCGCAGCAGCGCTACGTGCCGGCCAAGGTGCGCTACTTCATCGACTATCTGAAAGAGGTCTATGCCCGGCCTGGATATTGGAGCGGCGAGGCCTGAGCGGGCGCGCAGCGCGTACCGTCAGGCGGCCGCGGAGCCCCCAGATGACCCTAAACCCTTGAAAATACACCCGAATCACGCGGCAAATTAACGGGATATCTTGCAACCCGTCCCCATTCGGGCTACAATCTTCGGCTTCTCACTTGCCACACCGGTTCAGACGCCCGGGTGGCTCTAATCCACAAGTCCACAGGAGTGTGTATGCGTCATTATGAAATCGTCTTTATTGTGCACCCCGATCAGAGCGAGCAAGTGCCCGCCATGATCGAGCGCTACAAGACCACGATCACCTCGCACGGTGGCCAGGTCCACCGCATCGAAGATTGGGGCCGTCGCCAACTGGCCTACATGATCGAGAAACTCGCGAAGGCTCACTACGTCTGCATGAACATCGAATGCGATCAAGCCACGCTCGACGAGCTGGAACACGCATTCAAGTTCAACGACGCCGTTCTGCGTCACCTGATCGTCAAGATGAAGAAGGCCGAAACCGGCCCGTCGCCGATGATGAAGGAAGTGCAGCGCGAAGAAGCCAAGAAGGCAGCTGCTACTACGCAGCCGTCGGAAGCGCAGGCTTAAGACACACTAATTTAAGCTACCAGGCAAAAGCGTCGCTCTCGCCAAAAGGTATATGAATCGGCTGCAACTTACGGCCAGCGTCGTTGAACGCGAACCGGTGCGGTACACCCCCGCCGGCGTTCCGATCGCAAGCTGCACGTTGCAACACCGCACTGAAGTCGTCGAAGCCGGCATCGCCCGGCAAGTTGAACTGACGATGCCGGCGGTGGCGGCCGGTGAGGCGAGCGGCAAGCTGGAAAGCTGTGCGATGGGCGTGGAAACGCTCTTCACCGGCTTCCTGGCGAAGAAAAGCCGCAACGCCAGAACCCTGGTATTTCACATCACAGCATTGCAGGACATTGGAAAGGACTGAACATGCCCCGCCCGACTGGTAAGAAATTCGACAAGCGTCGTCAGCAACAAAATCCGCTCTTCAAGCGCAAGAAGTTCTGCCGTTTCACGGCAGCTGGTGTCGATCAGATCGACTACAAAGACATCGAAACGCTGAAGGACTTCATCGGCGAAAACGGCAAGATCACGCCGGCGCGTCTCACGGGTACGAAGTCGCACTATCAACGCCAGCTGGATACGGCAATCAAGCGCGCGCGTTTCCTCGCGCTCGTGCCGTACACCGACCAGCACAAGGCCTAACCCGACGACGCGACAAGGAGCATCGGAATGCAAGTTATTCTTCTGGAAAAAGTCGTCAACCTGGGCAACCTGGGCGACATCGTCAAGGTGAAGGACGGTTACGCACGTAACTTCCTGATCCCGAACAAGCACGCACGCCGCGCAACGAAGGATGCAATCGCTGAATTCGAAGTCCGCCGCACAGAACTGGAAAAGGTTGCGGCTGAAAAGCTGGCAGCTGCTCAAGCTCAAGGCGAAAAGCTGGCAGGCTCGACGGTTCAGATCGCTCAGAAGGCTGGCGTCGACGGCCGTCTGTTCGGTTCGGTGACGAACGCCGACATCGCTGAAGCCCTGGTCAAGCAAGGCTTCGCAGTGGAAAAGGCGCAGGTGCGTCTGCCGGAAGGCCCGCTGAAGCTGGTCGGCGACCACGCAGTGCAAATCTCGCTGCACACCGACGTTCTCGTCGATGTGACGGTGTCGGTGCTGGGCGAACACGTCTAAGCTGACCGCGTCTAAGCCGACCGCGTCTAAGCTGACCGCGTAAGCATCGAAGCAATATTTGCCGGGTAGTCTCACCGGTGAAAGGCAGGGGCCGGGTGACCGGCCCCTGCCTTTTTTGTTGGCAGGTTTTGGCCTGGAAAGGCATATGTTTTAGCTTTCCCTTCGCGCTCATTTACCCCGATAATTCCATCCCATGAACGCACCGTCCAAAGATCCCCAGATCGAGTCGCTAAAAGTCCCGCCGCATTCGATTGAGGCCGAGCAATCGGTGCTGGGCGGCCTGCTGCTCGACAACGCCGCATGGGACCGCATCGCCGATTTTCTGTCGCAAAGCGACTTCTACCGGTATGACCACCGCATCATCTTCGAACACATCGGCAAGCTGATCGCGGCGACGCGTCCGGCCGACGTGATCACGGTCTATGAAGCGCTGGGCACCTCGGGCAAGGCGGAGGAGGTGGGCGGCCTTGCGTATCTGAATGCGCTGGCGCAGAACACGCCGAGCGCGGCGAATATCCGGCGTTATGCAGAAATCGTGCGCGATCGCGCGGTGCTGCGCCGGCTGGTATCGGTCGCGGACGAAATCTCCGCAGACGCGTTCAATCCGCAGGGCAAAGAAGTCCGCCAACTGCTGGACGAGGCCGAATCGAAGGTGTTTTCGATCGCCGAAGACGGCGCGCGCGGCACGCAGGGCTTCCTGGAAATCGGGCCTCTGCTCACGCAGGTGGTCGAGCGGATCGACACGCTGTATCACACCGCCAATCCGAGCGATGTGACAGGCACGCCGACGGGTTTCGTCGACCTCGACCGGATGACCTCGGGCATGCACGGCGGCGAGCTGATCATCGTCGCGGGGCGGCCATCGATGGGTAAAACAGCGTTCTCGATGAATGTGGGCGAGTACGTGGCAGTGGAGTACGGCTTGCCGGTGGCGGTGTTCTCAATGGAAATGCCGGGCACCCAGCTCACCATGCGTATGCTCGGCTCGGTTGGCCGGCTCGATCAGCATCGGATGCGTACGGGCCGTCTCACCGACGAGGATTGGCCGAAGCTGACGCACGCGGTGCAGAAGATGAGCGAAGCGCAAATCTTCATCGACGAAACCGGCGGTCTGAACCCGATGGAACTGCGATCGCGCGCGCGCCGGTTGTCGCGGCAGTGCGGCAAGCTGGGTCTGATCATCATCGACTATTTGCAGCTGATGAGCGGCTCGTCGTCCGGTGAAAACCGCGCGACAGAAATTTCGGAAATTTCCCGTTCGCTGAAGAGTCTTGCCAAAGAACTCGACGTGCCGGTAATTGCCCTGTCGCAGTTGAATCGGGGCCTGGAACAGCGTCCGAACAAGCGTCCAATCATGTCGGATTTGCGGGAATCGGGCGCTATCGAGCAGGATGCCGACGTCATCCTGTTCATCTACCGCGACGAAGTTTACAACCCGGATAGTCCGGACAAGGGCACGGCGGAAATTATCATCGGCAAACAGCGTAACGGCCCGATCGGTCCAGTTCGCCTCACGTTTCATGGCCAATACACGAAGTTCGATAATTTTGCGGGTGCGCAAAACTTCTACGCGGAGTAAGGAGCAACCTGCCGCGGCGGCTTTAGCGGCATTTTCGAGAGTGCGACCCCATCCCGGGGACGGTACAATATTGCGGTTTTATGTCAGTCGCAATGTGACCAATTCCCGGGATTCCAATGTTCGGTCGATTCATGCCCACCGAGGGCAAAATATGCTGTCCGACGCCGTTCGGGGAGATTCGCGGTGGGTTAGGTAAGACATTGATAATTAAGAAGTTTGTTCTATTTAGTTCGAATTCGTCCGGCAGTGACTTTCCGTATAAAATCCGTATACGGAACTTAGTCGGGGTTTTGCACGATGAAAATAAGCATTCAGACGAAAACGGCGCGCGCCAAACTTGCGCCGCGCCGTGAGCCGTATTGGGAGCGCATAAGCACGGGTGTTCACGTCGGGTACCGTAAGTTGGAATCGGGGGCGGGCACTTGGATCGGACGTCGCATGAGCGAGGGTGGCAAATACCAGTTCAGCTCGTTCGGTGATGCACTCTGCGAATACAACGAGGCGCGCAAAGGGGTTGAGCGGTGGGCGGATGAGTTGGCGGCGGGTGTGCACCATGACAGGAAAACGATCGCCGATGTGTGTCGCCTATATGTCGAGAATCGGCGTATGGAGAAGGGTGAAGCGACCGCTCACGACGCCGAGGGCAGATTTAAGCGATTGGTCTATGAGAAGCCCATCGGAATGGTCAACATCGCAAGGCTGCGCCCTCTGGATGTCGAACGGTGGCGCAATGCACAATTAGATGATGCTTCCCCCGATGATGAGGAAAGCTACAAGCGCGCCAAGGATTCCATAAACCGCAACCTCAAGTCGTTGAAAGCGGCGTTGAACTATGCCAAGGCGCGACTCAAACTTGTTTCGAGCGACGCGGGTTGGAAGGAGGTCAATCAATTCCCTGATGTTGGTACCCGCCGCAAAGGCTGGTTGACGGCTGAGCAACGTACTTGTTTACTTCAGGCGATGCCTGGCGATTTGCGCACGCTCGCGATTGCATTGCTGCACATTGGAGCGCGGCCGGGCGAAGTTGCGAGCGCCAATGTGGCCGACTTCGACCGTAGTGCGGGGGTCTTGATGCTCAACGGCAAGACGGGCAGTCGCAAGGTGCCGCTGTCGGACAGGGCGTGCGAATTCTTCGCGATGCAGGCCAAAGATAAGATTGCCAATGCGCCGTTGTTGACTACAGCAGAGGCGCAGCGTTGGACTGCTGCCGTCTGGGGGAAGGTATTCCGGGAGGCTCGGGAAGTTGCCGGTTTGCAGGACGCAGTTTTGTATTGTATGCGACACACTTACATCAGCGAGGCAATTGCACAGGGCATTGACGTTTACACGGTGGCCGAGCTGACGGGCACGAGTGTCGCGATCATCCAATCGAATTATGGAGCATTCACCGACAATATCGTTGAACGGCTCAATCGCATTTCGGTGATAGGCGAAACTGTATCTGCCTAAGATATGGTAGTGGGCGAGCTTGGTTGATCCGGAAAATCTCGGCGGGAAGATGCAACCTGTGAAGCCGAACACACCTGTTCAGCCAACGCCACCACCACAACCGAGTGGTACGCCGAACAAGGCGAAGTAAAAGGACACCTTCGGATTATTCTTCGAGGCTCGAGGTCGAGAGATGGAGGGCTGCGTGCCGGACCGATGCGCCGTCCCTGAACAACCACACCTCAACTCAGACGACGGCGATCTATCCGCGCCTATGGATGGCACCAGCAAGAGACTCGATGGAGACACAACTGCGATGCGTCAAGGTGCCGGATTTGTGAGCTCGCTGGACCACGGTTCTGATTCCAGCGCAACTGAGCGCTTTGAATAGCGCAGCCTTCAGGGTAAAGTCCCATACGGTACTGTTGGTAGTTCAATGGTTCAGTCAACCGATGCTCGGACGAATAAGCCTCATTTCGTTGCAGACATGGCAGATGACTTCTTCCCTGCGCTTGGTGGGAGAACCTTCGAGCAGAGCTTGCAGCTTGTAAAAATAAAAGCGTTTCGGGGATTTTCCAATGAACGAGTTGTTTAGCCTCGCTGTCGGTCAACAAGATAGTTTGCTCCCCGATGCCGATTTCACGCGAGGAATGAGGGCTATTGGGGATTCCTTGCAGCAACATGGGGCCGAGTTAGCGCATCTATGGGACAACAAAGGCGATCCGGAATTCGTTAAAATCGCCCCGACGTGTGCCCGCCTTATGTTGGAGCAAAGTCTTGCGACCACACTCGCAAGATTGGACCCTATCAGATTCATATCGATCGTCAAGGGATCATCGAGTCCAGATTTTTTGATCGGAAGCAAAAATGCATCTTCATTTTATTGGTCGAAAGATGTGCTTCCTGATGTTAAGCCTACTGCGGCGGGACTCTGGTCTCAGGAGACCCTGAGCAAAACTCTTCATCGTGCGATGCTCGACGGACATTTGGCCGACTACCTATTTGGCTCGGCACATGTCAAAGCCATTGAAGGTCTAACGGACAAAACCGCGGGGGATGCCGAGTTGCCTCAATGGATAATCTCGCTTTTAAAATACGAAAGCGGCACACACGTCCTTTCAACCTTGCGGAAAAAAGCTGGAGAATCATTTTCTAGCTTATCAAAGGGTATTCACTTTGAGTTCTTCAAAGGGAATACAACCGGATTGTCCGTGGAGGAAATAACGGCTGCCGTTTCGGGAGCTATAGCAGTGGCTGCTACCACAGGGCTATATTCACATTTTACTGATATCGCCTTGAGAAGAATTTCGCAGGAAAATGCGATTTCACATTTTCTATTTTTGGTTAAAAAATTCGACTGTCAATAGACGTTGGGCACGGGACGCACTTTCATGGATGATCAACTTCTTGTCTTGGCTGCCGAAGATTGCCCGCCCGGGGACTTCGATAAGCTGCATGTATTCCTAGCGCATGAGGAGCGAGTCATTCGAGCTCTGAGTGCGCATGGACCGGTCCTCGTCAAGGGGGGGCGAGGGAGCGGAAAGAGCGCCTTGATGATCGAAGCCAGTAGACGACTACAATCTCCGGAGTCTGGCGCGATCGCGATCTATTTGAGCCTGCGACACGTGCCGCTGCTCAGAAGTAGCGGACAGGAGTATGAAAAGCTGCTTTGTCATCTTTTGGCCCGCGAGGTTGCTAGGACGCTTGCGCAGTACGGGCTATCAGCATCGCTGTTTCCATCCATCGGCGACGTAAGTACCCTGCAGCATGAACTTCGGACATTATCTGATCGTGTCGGAAAGCGAATAGTTCTTTTGTTTGATGACGTTGCACATATAGGGCGAGAAGCCTCGTTGGAGGAGTTTTTCGGAATATTTAGGACGATTTCTAACAATCAAATTTCCTGTAAAGCATCTATTTATCCAGGAGTTACTCGGTTTGGAATTCGTTTCGATGTGTATAACGATGCGACGGTCTTCGATTTAGCTCGTGATGAACGGGGGGCGGGTTACGAAGAATTCTTCGACCGAGTTTTGCACGCCCGTTTTCCCGATTTGCACAGCAGGTTAGGGGCGCGACGGGCTCTAGGAGCAAAAGCGACGGCGAGCTTTCTAGGAAGGACCGTCGTCGGGAACATGCGCGGTTTCGTTATCGCTTGCGGCAAGCTAGACGCTGTCGACGGGGCTGGTTTGCCCGCTTTGGAAGCTGTGCTCAAGGAACTTGCATCGGATTACTACTGGCCACTGCTTGAGGAGCTTGAACCTAAGCTAGGCATATATCAGCCACTCGTCGAGACGTCCCGCCAGTTGGCTGAGACGATTTTTCGGCATGCCGCCGGGCAAAATAAGTCGACCACGGTCATCGTGCATCGAGATATTGTCCAGCGACTATCGAAGGTTTTTGAAATTTTGGAGTATGCCGGCTTTCTTTCGAAGCGCGAGGCAAGCCGCGCGATGCGCTCGGGTGGGCGCGGGCCGCGCTTTTCGCTCAATTTGGCTAATTTGTTGGAATTTATTCAATCATCGCGTTTAACTCGAGAGTTGTTTCAGGAATGGCAAAATCCAAATCCCGAGCAACCCTCGGATATTCACGCATCGAGCGGCATCATAGAAATTGAGCAGCCTGCACCTTTGTTAGATGGAAAACTCCAGATTTTGGACCTTCCTATCGACACACTCGAGAAATCCAATGTGTATCCGTATGGGTTAACAGAAGGCAGAATTCAAGAATTGAAGAAAGAGGGTTTCATATCAATTGGACAGCTGGCCGAGGCGTCTGATTCGGAACTGCTTCAGGTTGACACGATCGGTGACAAATGGTTGGAGCGGATTCGAAGTGTGGTGGGACAGGCTGTTTGGATGTAAATCTTCGCGTCGATCGGTCCACAGCATCGGCGAAGTGTTGCCTGAGACCGAGGTAAAAATATGTGTGGGTCATTGCCGTATTGAAGCTGGGCGACCGCTGGGGATGCGTAGGAGGGTGCTTTGGGCACCATCGGCAGCGCGTCTCCGCCGGTCATTTGCTCGCCAAACAGCGGCTCAGTGCGCGCACCTGTGATCACATAGACTGCGTCAGTCTCGGTGTCGATGTTGAGCTCGAATATACTTCCGCATTGATTTGCGTGGTTGGCTACCAGTTAAGATTGCATGTCCTCGGCGCACGCCCGCTTGACCGTAGCTGTGCCGACGCCGAACTCCTCGGCAGTCACGCGGATACTCGCGCCGCGTTCCGCCCGCCATGCCTTGATTGCAGCGTAATCATGGGATCGCACGCGTCCCTTGTATTTTCCTTCCGCTTTCGCAATCGCCACGCCGCGACGCTGCATTTCTGCCCGGTTGCGGTAGTCCGCTTCGCCCTGCGCGGCCATGAAGGCCAGCACAGCATCTCGCGTTGCTTTCTCGATGGGGTCTTTGGCCTTGCCGTCGAACACCATCCCGTTGAGCGTGCATTCGACGCGAACACCGAGGTCCATCAGTCGGCGCATGGTCCGGTGTAGCTCGTCGTAGCGGCGGCTGATGCGGTCGAGCCAGCGCACGATGAGAACGCCGCCGTGCCGCAGATCATGCTCGGCTTTGCACCACTGCTCCCGCGCGTCGGGCGCGACGTGGTAGCCGCTCACGCCCTCATCAATGAAAACGTCCTTATCCTGCACACCGTGGGCTTTGGCGTCGTCGTACTGGCTTACTGAGGACTGTCCGTCCGTGGTCGAAATCCGCCCGTAGTAGAGCTTGCGCATAGTGTCGTGGATCATTTGAGTATATGGATCAATTATAACATGGATCAATTTGACGGTTGACCCTATTGATCCAATTGCCAGCCCGTTGGCCGCTGGCTCAGTACGGTGTACCCTATTAAGCCAATGATGTGCCACCCGCCGCTCAGCTTTCCTCCTCCAAAGCGCTGTTCCGGGATCTTCCGCGCGCCGTACGCGCTCAGCGCTCTTGACTTGACAACGGTATGCAGCTGTGACTACTCTGCGTGAACCGCGCGGCATGAAAATTGCGCGCGGCGTGCCCCGCGAGCATCAGAACCAGAACCGGCGGGGCGACAAACGAAAAAACTGAGAGACGCGGAGTAATGATGGCCGACAGCTATGAGATTGATTTCTTGCCCGTAGAGACGGACAAGAGCGGAGATGCACTCGCTATTCGCTATACCGTTAACGGTGTGACCGGGGTTCACGTGGTCGATGGCGGCTACCTGGATACCGGTGATGCGCTCGTAGATCACCTCAGCACGTTCTACGGGGTTACACATGTTGATCACGTCGTCTTGACACACCCCGACCAAGACCACGCGAACGGTCTACGTAAAGTTTTGGAAAACTGTTCGGTCGGTACCCTGTGGATCAATCGCCCTTGGTTGTACGCTGATGAGATCATTGGCCGCTTCGAAAATTACGAGTCCGTCAATGCGCTGAAGAGCAAACTACGTTCCATTTATTCCGCAACGGCTGCTCTCGAAGACTTGGCTCTGGAAAAAGGCATCCCGATTAAGAGCCCTTTGCAAGGCGCTACGATCGGGCCGTTTCACGTTCTCGCCCCTTCGCCTTCCCGGTACAAAGACCTCATAGTCGATTCCGACAAAACACCCGAAGCCGTGGAGGACAACGCAATCTCGCTCTCCTCGATCCTAGATGAACTTAAGAAGGTCGTTAAGTCCGCCACAAACTTCGTGAAATCGGTTTGGGGCGCGGAAGCCTTCCCGACAAGTGGAACTAGCAGTGAAAACGAGATGAGTGTTGTTCAATACGCGCTCATTAATAATCGCCGAATTCTATTGACCGGCGATGCTGGCCGCGCAGCCCTAGCCGAAGCAGCAGACTACGCCCCAATGGTCGGATTAGCCCTACCGGGCATCCAGGAATTTCAGGTTCCCCACCATGGTGGCCGACACAATGTCGATACACCAATCCTCAATCGGTGGCTCGGTGCCCCACTAGCGAATGCGCCCGCTTCGACGACTTGGAACGCGGTTTGTAGCTCGGCAAAAGCAGACGAACATCATCCTCGAAAAGTAGTGATCCGCGCGATGATCCATCGCGGCGCTTGGTTCGGTGCTACGGAGGGCCGTCAGATTTGTGTGTCAAGCGGCATCACTCGCTCCGGCTGGACGCCCCTTGCGCAATCGGAATATCCGGATGAGCAAGAGGAGTTATGAGCAATGGCAATCCAAGCCTTCTTGGAACTGGTCAAGGATCCGTATCAGCAAAAAGCGCGAGTCTTTCCAGGTTTGCTCACAGCCCTCCCATTATTAGTGCCACTCCTTTGGATCCTCGGCCCAAAAGATCCGATCTTGACGGCGCTCGTTACCTTGGTGACCTCCTGCGGAGCAATTTACGGACTGGCGAGCGTCGCGAGAGGGCTGGGCAAACGACTAGAAGAAAAGCTATTGAGAAAATGGGGCGGCCTGCCGACAACGATCATCCTTCGCCACAGCGATGACTATCTTGATAGCTATACCAAGAATCGGTATCGGGCAGCAATTGAATCAAAGCTGGGGGTAAGACTGCCGACAGCAGAAGAAGAAAGTAGCGATTCAATTTCGGCTGATCGCGTTTATACGGGGGTCGCACGCCACATACGAGAACTCACGCGAGGAAAGGAACACGCGCTTTTGCTTAAGGAAAATATCGCCTACGGCTTTCACCGCAACATGCTCGGCATAAAGCCGCTCGGTCTGGCTACGAGTGTTCTCGGAATGCTATTTGGAATATTCCGATGCGGCGTGGCTCAACTCCCCCCGCTTCAGTTCCGTCCTGAGAAAATTCTGAACCCGGGGGCGGCAGGAGGCATAACAACCTTCGTTTCGTTGGCGATTTTTGCATCCTGGCTATATTTCACACAGGGCCACGTGAAACGCATCGCGTACACCTACGCCGAGCGGCTCTTTGAAGCACTTCCCGCCGTCAAGCAACAGAGGCATCGCGCCAGAGCAGTTCAGGCACACAAAGCCGACGCGGACGAGCCCGCTGCGCCCGATGTTTGAGTTGGCAATAGCCGCCGCGTGATCGCTCAGATCATTCCCGCCACGCTCGAAAGCGTGGGCAACGCTACGGCCTAGCGCGCGTACCACTGTCGGCTCGACCATAAAATTCCGTTCAATAATTTGAGAGTACTCGAAACCAAGATTCATACGACGTAAGCTTGCTCCCTCGTGTTGCCGACTCAACAACTGGATCGATGATACGTCTCCGGGCGGCAACGTGATCGTAGAGCTCGGGGCTGACGCCGCGCGCGATGTCACTGTCTTGCTGCAAGTGGGTGCCCTTTCTTGGTTGCGCAAGCGGTGGCCGCCGACTCGGAGACACAATGGTCGACAAGTGACGTAGCACGAGTGATTTCGGGATCCGGTCATTGTGCCCGGGACCGCACGTCGTCCGCGTTGGTATCATTGGCGGGTATCGCAAGACGCAACATCTATCGAGCACCGATTATGTCAGAAGAACTCGGACTAAAAACTATCAGGCAAGTTGATTCGAACGCGTCCGTTATCTTCGTTCACGGCGTGCTTTCGACCAGCAAAAACGGGTGGACCAGTGAAGCGGGCATATTCTGGCCAGAGCTACTCAGGATCGACCCAACCCTGAAAAACATCAGCATTTTCACTTTCGAATACCAGACTGATTTCTGGAGTAAAGACTATTCTATCGACGATGCTGCGGACGCGCTGAAAGAATCGCTGAAATTGCAGTCATCGAAGCATTTCGAATCGATCACATTTGTTTGTCACAGTATGGGCGGCATTGTGGCCCGTCGCGCCATCGTGAGCGCGAGAGATTGGTTTGCGGGCAAAAGCATAGGCCTGTTTTTGGTTGCTTCACCATCGCTCGGATCCTCGTACGCCGATTTTTTCGCACCACTGGCCACGTTGTTCAAGCACTCGCAAGCGGAGGGCCTCAGGACCGTTGAAAAGAATGCCTGGTTGAAAGGTCTCGACAAGGATTTTTACGACCTGAAGGAAAGCAGACTCCTGAAGATAAAGGGTAAAGAATTGATCGAGGACAAGCTGCTGGAATCTCGGAAATGGGTCAACTTCCGTCAGGTTGTAACCCGTTTCAGTGCTCACCGCTATTTTGGTGAGGCGTTCAAGGTGCCAGGGTCCGACCATATAACTATCGCCAAGCCGCGCAGCGGAGACAGCATTCAACACCGCTTGCTGCGACAGTTTCTCATTGATATGACCGCGATTGCTCCGAAAGATCCAGAGGTAGCGCTCAGCGCCGAACTTGCGGAAGCCCGAAGGCAACTGGAGACATTCCGCGATCTGCCGAACCGCATTCGAGGCATTCTTTCAACAGAAGGCCACTCGTATCGGGAATTGGAGAAGCAAATTTTTGGTTCGAATGCCAGCAGCGAGCAGATTGCAGCTTTGCAAACGGCTTTGGGACGGCTGACGGACGAAGACGCAGTCTCGCGGAGCAACTCGTTCCCGGACCGCTACATTCTTGGTCATAGGAAAGGAGCGAGTGGCCATCCTAGCCCGTCCGTCTTGTTTGAGACGATGGACAGTAACGAATGGTTCGGCAGGATCGTGGGGCGCTTGAAGTTTTGCGGCTATGCGCGAATCTACTTGCACTCCTTTGATCACCCGGATGATTTTCGTGCGGAACATCGAGAGCAGTTATTGAACATAATCACGACATTAAAGGATCGCATTGAGGCGGGCTCCGATATTAAGATAATTTCGTACGCTTCCAGCAACAAAAAATCTGGCGTCGACTGGCTCAAAAACGAGCTTACCAACAAGAGCCGGCTTGATGCTTCGATTCATATTCGACAGACACAGAAGGTCTCAAATTCCAGTTCGATATATTTGTTTGATGAGCAGACGATAATATTTAACATCAAGGGTCATGACCAGCGAACCTATCACTCACAAAAATATCCGAGTTCTATTTTGCACGAGTTAGTAAAACTGGGTCTGGAACAGCTTTTCGAGGAAAAACCATGAGTAGCTATCTGATCAATTTTTCGGGGCATACCCTCTCCGCAGAAGCTCTGGAGATTTTCAGGGATTCGTTCGAGGGGATTGTCGAAGCGCATTGGCCAGAATTCGACTTCGAGCAGGCCCTTGACGATCAGATCCGGATAGTATTGGATGATCTGGACGTCACTTTGAACGGGAGTGTTTCCATCACGATCATCCCGCCCGGACAATCAACACTCGCGATTTTGTTAGCCAGTTTTTTGCACGGAATGCTCGGTCATTTTCCGAAGCTCTGCTATCTGGAGCTGTCAGAAGATGGACTATATCTTCCCAAATTTGAGTACAGCATTAACACTCAGGCGATGCGGACTTCGGGGCGCAGATTCCGGACAGCGCGACCAAACAAGCTTTCATAGACGTTGTTGAGCTATGTCCGCGATCCGTAGCGTCGAGAAGCCATCAGCTGATTTCTCGCCATCGAGGGACCGCAGGTAGTTGAAGGTCCGACTGGCATAGTTGGTCGGACAGAGGCCACCGATTGAAAGACAATTCCAAGCGATCATGATCGACGATCTAGCCAAACTACCAGATTATCCTGCTCTCCAGCAATTTGCTCGTGCGCTATGGCGGAATGGATCCATTCGAGGCGCCGCGCTTTTGGTCGGCGCCGGATTTTCCAAGAATGCGATCCGCCCTGGCGTGGATACACCCGCACCGCCGCTTTGGTTCGATCTCGCCCGCGATCTAGTCGATCAACTCTATTCCGGCGCAACACGGCAGGCTCCGACAAATCCGCTAAGGATCGCCGAGGAATATAGAACGTATTTCGGACAAGCCGCCATGGATGACTTCATCCGTACGCGATTTCCAGATCGCGCATGGTTACCCGGCCGACTGCACGCCGACCTCTTGGAATTTCCTTGGTCCGATATTCTGACGACCAACTGGGACACTCTTCTTGAGAGGGCGGCGGAAGGTTCGGTAGACGCAACATATGATGTTGTCCGTTCAGAAGCAGACCTCCCGCACGCAAGATCGCCACGCATTGTTAAGCTACACGGATCAATAGGAGATGTTGGGCCGCTGATATTTGCTGAGGAGGACTATCGGACCTATCCCGCCAAGCACGCGGCTCTTGTTAATCTTGCACGGCAGATATTTATCGAGAACGAACTGTGTCTCTTGGGTTTTTCCGGCGATGATCCGAATTTTCTGCAATGGGCCGGTTGGGTCCGCGATCAACTAGGGGGGAGTGCTCGCCGAATCTACCTCGTAGGGAATCTTGACTTGCCACCCGCGAGACGGAAGTTCCTCGAGTTCCACAATATTGCGCCGATCGACTTTGCACCCATCGTCGGCAGTGTTTCTCCGGCGGAAAGACATGAGACCGCGACGCGTCTTTTCTTTGACGCACTCACGGCGGCAAAACCCATTCCACTGCATGAATGGCCGTTGACACCATCCAGCCTCTATCCCCTCCGTAGCTCGGGAACCGGTGTGTTTCAGCGTGTTCACAAAGACGACGCTTTCGCAGCCGAGTTGCTCGACAAAACGGCGGCGCTGTTGAAAGCCGACCGGGAGCGGTATCCTGGGTGGTTCGTCTGTCCACGACGGTTTCGCCAAAGCCTTCAATATGGCGGTGACGAGGCTTGGCTTTTGCGTTCACCAGTGCTCGCGCTTTTCGACTATCCGCGACGAGTAGAAATCCTTTATGAACTTCTATGGCGTCGCACGACGGGCTTCCATCCACTACCCGAGCAACTGGTCCATGCCATCACACAGCTCCTCGAAGTAGCAGGGACTGAATTTGAATCCAATCTTCGCTGCTATTTTGCGGTTGCGCTGATGCGGGCCGCCAGACTCTCCAACGACGACGTTGCTTTGGACAGGTGGGGAAAATTTGTTGAGGCCAGTACTTTAACTGATGAAGCCATCAGAATGGAAGCTCAATACCAGAGATGTTTGCGTGCCAGAGATCGGTTGGACCTCCATGCGCTATCAACGGGCTTAGCTGCGCTTGATTCGGGCGATCCGATCTGGCGGATACGTCGCGCTGCCCTACATGCCGAAATCGGGCACTACGTTGAAGCGACGAAGCTAATCAAGGATGCGACCGTCGATCTGGATAAGCGACATAGGCTAGATCGCTTTTCCCTCTGGATTAAAGCCCGACTCGGATGGGCTGCCTGGTTGAGCCATGGGGTGGATGCAGCGAATGTCAAACGGCGATTCGACGCGACACGACCACGAGAATTCAAAGAACTTCTGATTGATCCATTGAAAGAAATCGAGCACATTGAAAATCACGCGCAAGGAATTGAAGCCAAGCAGCGTAAAAACGACGTGGAGGTCCTTCCGTTGTTCGAACCGGGACACTATCGAGACTCGTCAGGAGAGGGTCGGGGAGGCGCGCTTTACGTACTCTACGAGCTCGACCAGTTGATTGAGGTAGCGGGGCTGCCAATACGTATTAACAATGTCGGAATTTGTAGTGAAGCTGTAGTCAGCAGTGTTAATGTAGCCTATCAGCAGACCGTTGGTTGGTATGTTTGGTTGCTTCGTGCGCTACACAGCCATCGCGACGAGTCTTTCGACCGGTACTTCGGGCGGGTTGCGATTGCACAGCTGTCATCTGCGGTGAGCGATGCACTTATTTTGGTCGTAAATCAGGCGATTTCCTACTGGCTTGACCTCATAAAAGTGTCGCAAAGCCCTGAGCATCGAGACGACCTGATGCATGCTGGGGATCAACTAAGACTACACTTGACCGCTCTGTCGCGTCTGACAGTCCGAATGTCGGAGGACGAGGCTCAACGTGCATTCGAACGCGCGCTTGAACTCGCGACGGATTCGCTCATTTGGCACCATTGGTTGCTCGAGGCACTGGGCGAGCTTGCAAATTACGCGCTGGCAGCACTCTCAAAGAAACGACAGGGTAAGCTGGCACTCGTTTCAATGGAGTACCCGCTCTCTGACGAGAAGAAGGTTGAGAAACGTTTCTGGCCATCGATTGTCGAAGCCACATGGGAGTCGATACCAGACAGATCGCAAGATGATGGGCGATGGAAGCATCGTGTCAATCAACTCATACAAGCAGCACAAAAAGGCCAGCCTGCACGAGAAGAGGCAGTTTTGCGTCTTGCTTACCTTGCGATTCGCAAAGTGCTAACGGCCGAGGAGGAATCTGCCTTTGGAGACTCGTTATGGTCCGAAACAGATGAGCAGGAGAATGCACTTCCTTCTACAACCAATTTGCTCTTCAGTACGATCGCTCAACTACCGTCCCCCGATGGTATTGACGCAATATCCCGTGTACGAGCGAGAGTGTTCGGTGTCGACCTGCAAGCCATTCTTGCTTTACCAGAGCCACTGGACTCCCGCGTCCTCGCAGACAAACAGTCTCACCTAATATCGCTGCTACATGCCAAACAAATTGGTTTGACATTGGGTGAAGATCAGGCAGTTCGGCTCTTTGACCAGATGGTAAGTTGGACACCCATGAAAGCCGATGCCGACGACCCGTTCGGGACGTCTATGGTCACCGATTTCACAGATAGTGTGCTAAGCCATATCGGCGTCATCCTGATGGACGCTGTTATACCAGATATGAACGATTCCAGTCGAACCGAGCACAGGGCACGCGCGCTTTTGGCGTTTATATCTGGTACGAAAGCGTGGCACGGTCTCGCCGGCCTCCCTTACTTTCTTGTGGCGACTCCCAGCATGATCGACGAAGTTGCAATGATGGTACGAAGGGGATTGGTGGGCACCGTGCATCAGCGCGTCAGCAACGCAACGGCGGCTCTCGTGCGTTGGGCAGCGCTTGTTAAGGATCGGGTATTGCCTGAACTTCCAAGCGCTCTCATCGAGCAATTGATTTCGACCATCGAGACGCGACACGAGCATGGACTGCACGCTCTCTTGGACGTGGCGCTTGTTTTGCTGAAAGACGGATTCATCAAGGACGCGCATCCAGTTCGGTTGATGAGAGCGATGGGTGACCTTTTGGTTGAAACAGAGTATGCCGATATTGATATAGCTAGCCGAAAGGCCGTGTCGGTTTCACTTACCCGTGTCGAGTGTGTGAAGCTAGCAATGGTGCTTCGAGAACTTGTAGACGATGATGGTACTCTCTGCGAATGGATCAACGCAGCGAAATGTGATCCTCTGCCCGAGGTTCGCTTTAGCGTGAACCACATTTAAGTGTGAACAGATGATGTCGTCCACGGGGTGTCCAGCATTTCGAATTCCTCGTGCGTTAGGCTCGGGAGGGTGGGGGATCGGGGCGACGTTTGCTCTCTAGTTGGGTATTCTTGAATCGAACAGATTGAAATGAGTCGAGAGAAAAGGACGGCTGATGTTTGAGTTCCTGAAGCGCCTGTTTAGCGGCAAGCGGAGACGGCTTAGATCATCGCAAACTTCTTCCTCTGCGCTATCTGATTTTTTGACGACTTCCGACCCACACGTGCACGACGTGGGTCAGACGAATTCGTCTTCCCATGGTGGCCACCATCCCTCGTCATCACATTCGTTCGACTCCTCATCCGACGGTGGTGGGCACGCCGGTTAGGCCAGGGCTGATAAAAGCAATGCGTCGCATCGCACCCGCATCAGCCGGTAGCGGCTTCTCTCAAGGACTAAGCGCATATGAAAACGAGAACTTCTGTGTCGGTCTTCGCAATCACAGGATGCGTTGTATTTGGCGTCGCAGGTCTCTATATTGCAGCAGGATTCGCCCCGGGACACACATCGCTTTTCTCCCGTACCGGTGGAGTAGTTTTGGCCGCATTTTTCACATGGGTCGCCAGCAGATACGTCCTCCAGCTTCGTCGCGGCGTGCGATTGTAGCGCCGCGAAAAATCTTGATCATCTGTTCGTATTCGACAGCCACCGGCCAACAGGAGACGTTCGACACGGGCGGCGGAATCGCTGACAATCTCGAATCACACGTCCTTCAATTTGCCGAACGCAGCAACCATGACAGAAGACACTAACGATATCTCGGTGCTCGTCCGTGAGTTTTGGACGCTCATGGGTTCAAACGACTTTGCATCCGTGCAGGCGGTGTTAGGTGAGCAATTTATCCTTGAATGGCCCCAGTCGAACGAACGCATCCGTGGTGCCGCGCGGTTCGCACAGATGAACTCGGAGTACCCTGCGCAGGGTCCGTGGCGCTTCGCAGTGAACAGAGTCGTGGCTAACACGGTTAGTGAAGCAGTATCCGATGTGACGGTTACCGATGGATCTATGACCGCGCGAGCCGTATCGTTTTTCTCAGTCGAAGCCGGCAAAATCACTCGCATCGTTGAATATTGGCCGGAGTCATATGCCGCCCCCGCCAATCGTGCGCATCTTGTCGAGCGCATCGAGTAGGTGACCGCGTATAGCCGGCGTTGTGCCGGTTAGACCACCGCCGCGAACCGGCCAACTGCGGACCTTCGACAAGATCGCGGGAATCCGCAACAATCTTTTCTAAACCGTCGTTAGACTTCCGCTGTTTCCATGTTTCAAAGGTTACATGCAATGCCACATCATGCGCTGTCGATTGTGACGCCCGCCGTCGATGACATATTGGAGGGAAGGAAGCTTGTAGAAATTCGCTCATGGGCTCCTCCTGCGCTCCCTCTAATTGACCTCGTACTGGTGCAAAACAGTGTTTTCTTGCGGCAGGACGGGCAGGAAGACCCTAAAGGCGTCGCTCTCGCATTGGTCGACGTCGTTGGGACGCATGATTGGACGCCAGAAGAGGCTCTTTCGCAAGGCAAGGAATGGTGTGCGGGCTATATTTGCTGGGAGTTGCGGAATGTGCGAACGATTGATCCGGCTGTTCAATGCGTCGCAAAGCGGGGGATTTATGCTTTGGAGTTAACCGCAACCCTAGAAGCATAGGTCCGTCGCCCGCTATCCAGAAAAATGACGTATCGCTTCGCACCGTGATTCCGTCGTCGGACGTGGTTCGGCCAAAACCGGACGTTCGACAGCCGTCCGTGATTCGTCGACAGTCGAGCCGTAGGGTGCAAGTAGGCCTTCTGTTGGAACACACCTAAAGATTTTGTGCGGCGTGCCGTAACCAAGTGATTTGGGACAATTATGTCGACGCCTAACGCAGTTGCGCCATCTTCATGGAAGTCGAAGGCAACTTTTCTGATCTCGATGGCCCTATCAGCCGTGCTCGCCGCAATCGGAACATACTATTCAACTATGTACGCGAACCTAGCTTCATCTGCGAGCGACCAAGCGACGCGGTATGTTGACTTCCAGATAGTGAAAGAAAACAACGTGACTGGGTTCTTTCAGATTCCAGGCGTTACGTTGTCGTACAAAGATGAGAAGGGGAACTCTCTTAAGGCTTTGAGCCTTGTCAAAGTCGAACTGCAGGATTTCAGCGCGCGCGATATCGCTAGTGTGGATCTTCAGATCGATGCGACAGCGCGAGATGACTCTCCGCCGGTGCTACAGACCTTTCGTATCGGAAATGGTCCTGCGGAGGATTTCGACGCCGAGAAGAATGTCACGCAGACTGTAAAGCATGGGACGCTTTCAATCTCCATTCCTCTGAAGAGCATCAACCGCACCGAAGCGTTCGCGCCTGCGCGAACGCTCCTTCTCTATTTCAAAGGGGCGTCGGCGCCCGATGTGGTGGTCTCAACGAATGCTGCCGGCATCTCCGCTAGGCCGTTCGCATATCAGCACTATCTGGATTCAGAAAACAGCCATCAGTCGTTCAGCCAGCGTTATGGATCGCAGATCGGCACGGTCGGCGTCACCGCACTATTTGCGCTTTGGTTTGGTTGGTCGATCTGGTTGATCCTCGCTGGTCGGAAGCGCGAAGTCGCAAATATGGTTCATGCAGTAGCAGTAGTTGAGAACGTGATCCAGGGGCTCCCATCCCAGCCGATTCCGCCAGGGCAACAGCATGACTTCGCGAAAAATTTGGTTTTCGAGATCTGGTGCGCGGCATACCACCAGGCATGGCGCATCAGCAGACTTCTCTCGGTCGCACCTGATCGATCGAAGCTTTGAAACAGCGACGGTGATTGGAAACGGGGAGGTCTGCTGGCTACGAAGTCGGAGTCATCCCTCTCATATAGCGGAAGAAGGTAAGCGCCCGGTGATCCCAGGGTGTTGATTTGCACGGAATCCTGACCCACCCCGCGCAGTAATTTGCATCGAATATTGACCCACGTAGAACACTGACCTGCTCGGCAACGAGCAGGG